>JAGAQJ010000006.1 GCA_017622845.1 Lachnospiraceae bacterium
CTGCCGCCCTTCTGTGTACTGACAACTGTTCCATTTTATGGTTTCACTGAACAGAAAATGGCAGATAGTATCCCGTAGACTGCCCGGTGAAGAATGGTGATATTTTCTTATACGATGATAAATACACAGGAGTAAATTTGCATGGAGGCAAATTTAGGCGAGACGGAGGCATGGACGCCGACTCGAGTCGGCTCCGTCCTCATTAGAAAGTCTTCCTCATCGTATTAGGAAATTCCCATTCGGAATCCATGGCAGCCGGAGGGATACTATCTGCCGTTTTCGTCCGGTTGTCAATATCTGAAAGGCTGAACTATTACACTTTGTCAGGAATTTACTGTCAAAACCTTGCAAAATACTTGTCAAGTGTGTAAGATAAAATGGTATTGACCGTTGTAACAGTTCAGCCCAGAGGTTTGCACTTGCTGCAAACCTCGTGAGAAAACGTCGCGGCTGAAGGACTCAAGGCACCACGAAGTGGCTCTGCATGCCTTGAGTCCGGTAACAGGAAGCCGAAGGCTGAACTGTTACTGACAGTTACAACAAGGAAGCCGTAAGACAGAACTGTTATGTGCAGATATCCAATCTGCTGCGTAGTGCCGTGTATTTTGGCGCGCAGGCAGTATTAAAGGAGGATTCTATGATTAATTTTAACGTACCGCCGTACACAGGGCGGGAACTCGAATATATAAAGCAGGCTGTCGAGAATCAGAAAATATGCGGAGACGGTCCTTTCACGAAAAAGTGCAGCGAATGGATTGAGCAGCAGACAGGCACGAAGAAATGCCTGCTGACCCCTTCCTGCACACATGCCACAGAGCTTGCGGCATTTCTTGCAGGGATTCAGGAAGGCGATGAGGTCATCATGCCGGCGTTTACCTTTGTGTCTACTGCAAACGCTTTTGTCTTAAGAGGAGCGAAGGCGGTGTTTGTCGATATCAGACCTGATACGATGAACATTGATGAAAAGAAGATAGAAGCTGCCATCACTCCGCGGACAAAGGCGATTGCTCCGGTGCATTATGCGGGAGTCGGCTGTGAGATGGATGAGATTATGGCGATTGCAAGAAAGCATAAGCTTTTTGTGATTGAGGATGCCGCACAGGGAATCATGGCTTCTTATAAGGGACAGGCACTTGGCGCAATCGGTGATTTCGGCTGCTTTTCCTTCCATGAAACAAAGAACCTCAGCATGGGGGAGGGAGGCGCACTCCTGATTCAGGATGAGAAATACATTGAGGAAGCTGAGATTATCCGGGAGAAGGGAACAAACCGCTCGAAATTCTATCGCGGACAAATTGACAAGTACACATGGGTGAACTATGGTTCCTCTTATCTGCCAAGTGATATGAATGCTGCTTATCTGTGGGCGCAGCTTGAGCTTGCAGAAGAAATCACGCAGGCAAGACTTGCCAGATGGGAGCAGTACAATACACTGCTGCAGCCGCTAAAGGACAGAGGAATCCTTGAGCTTCCGACGATACCGGAGGGCTGCGTGCACAATGCGCATATGTATTATGCCAAAGCAAAGGATATTGAGGAGCGGACAAGGCTTCTGGATTTCCTTAAGGAAAACGGAGTATGGTCCGTATTCCACTATATTCCGCTTCACACAGCCCCGGCAGGAGAAAAATTCGGCGTATTTTATGGAGAAGATGTCTATACGACAAAGGAAAGTGAAAGACTGTTCAGACTTCCGATGTATTACAGCTTAAAGGAGTCTGATGTTGATTATATTGCAGATAAGGTGAAGGAGTTCTATCACGTATGATGGATGACCGCACAGAGAGAAAAGCATACAAAGTGTGCGGTGCGGCAGCCCTCACACTTTTGCTTGTGCTGTTTTTGGCAGTTGAGTATGATTACTATTATGATTTGAATGACGATACCATGATAAAGGACATCTTATCAGGAGCCTATACCGGTACGCCAAGCGGCTACTGCATTCAGATGCTGTATCCTTTAGCATGGGTTATTGCGCTTTTTTACAGAGCCATTCCGGCAGTTCCGTGGTATGGCTTGTTTTTGTGTCTGTGTCAGTTCGGCGTCTTTGCATTGATAACACTGCGGCTGCTTTGTATCATGCGCAGCAGAGGGACAAAACTGATGGCGCTTGTTGCTGTAGGAAGCTTAGTGCCCGGCTTGTTTTTGAGAGAGCTTGTCATCCTCCAATACAGTGTTACGTCGGGAATCTGTATGACAGGAGCCGTATTTCTCTTTCTGACGACGCCGCAGACACAGAGGGCGTCCGTATTTCTCAAAAGAAATCTCGTACCGCTGATGCTGGTCGTGTTATCCTTTCTGATTCGAACGGAAGTCTGCCTGATGCTGATGCCTTTTCTGCTGCTTGCAGGAATGGTGAAATGGTGCGCTGAGGAGAAATTTTTTACCGGAACAAATATGAAAAAATACCTGACGCTTATCGCTACGGCATTTCTCTTCATGACAGCCGTGTATTCTATAGATACCGTAGCATACCAGGGAAGTGATTGGAGGAGCTTTCGCGCTTTTTTTGATGCAAGGACGAAGCTCTATGATTTTTACGGGCTGCCGCAATACGAGGAGCATCAGGCGTTTTATGAGTCCATAGGCTTGTCAAAGGAGTCCTATACGCTTCTTGAGAATTACAATTTCGCGTTGGACGAATCGATTGATACATGGAGTCTGGAGGCAATTGTTGATTATCAGGAGCAGCTTGCAGCAGAAGGAAAGGGGTTAAATAATACCTTTGGATTTGTCAGCAAAAACAGTGCGGCAGAGGCAGTATGGTGTTATAAGAATCAGCTTGTGTCGGATATGAAAGCCATAAAAGGTGTTTTTATAAATGGGATTTCTTCCGGAACGCTTGTCCGCCTTGCAGTGATGGCGGCATATCTTTTGTATGCAGGACTTTGTATTGTGCCTGCAAGGGGTAAGATGCGCGCCCGGGCAGTTATGAAGATAGTATGCCTTATGATTATCCGGGGGATATTGTGGCTGTATCTGTATATGGTGGACAGGGTGCTTGACAGAGTGACAGTGCCGCTGCTTATGATGGAGCTGACGATGCTTGCAGGATTTATGATATGCGATGTGCAGAGTCTTCCGCTTTATGAGGAGGGTGCTTGTAAAGAAAAAGGCAGAAAAGTCCGTATCATGGCAGCAGCGTTGTATTTGCTGTGCATAGCCGGCGCGCTGGCAGGATTCCATGCAAATATGCGTACAGTACAGGCAGAGTATGACAGCAGAGCGGCAGCCGATGCAAATTGGAATCGTTTGATGGATTATTGCAGAGAAAATGGAAATAATTATTATGTAATTGATGTATATTCCTCCACTTCCTATCAAGGTGCCCCTTATTCTGAAAAAATATTTCAACATGTGGATAACTCCTTCAAAAATTTTGATATTTGTGGAGGGTGGGCAGCAAAAAGTCCGCTTGCAAGGCAGAAATTAGCACGCTGCGGCTTTAAGGACATTCAGAGTGCGCTTGTCAGCACACAAGGGAAAAAATCCGCTAAGGCTTATTTTGCCGCAAATACAGGAAAAGATTTGGAATGGCTCGTGCAATACTATCAAAAGCGCGGCATTTTAATAGAGCCGGAACGGGTGGAGCAGACCGCAGTATTTGATATTTATGCGCTGACACCCCGGACAAAGAGTAACGGGAATCCGTAAGCCTGAGCTGTTACGACAAAGAAGCAATAACGATGAAATAGGGGAGGTTTCTATGAGACCGATGAGCAACGATATTATCAAGGGACAGCAGATTTATCTAAGACCGATTACCGCGCAGGACACGGAGCTTGTCGTACAGTGGCGCAACAGTGCATCGGTGGTGGAGAATTTTATATACAGAAAGCCAATCAGCGCCAAGGAGCATATGGAATGGTTTGAAAATAAGGTTTTGAAGGGACTGGTACACCAGTTTATCATATGCCGCAGAGAAGACGGCATGCCGCTTGGCTCTGTTTATCTTCAGAATTTTGAGGAGGAGCATAGCAAGGCTGAGGAGGGGATTTTCCTCGGTGGAGAGCAGGCGCATGGAAAAGGAATCGGAACAGAAGCGGCAAAACTGATGCTGGACTATGCGTTTGGAGAGCTTGGACTGCATAAGGTTTCTGCAAGAGTCTTAGCGTACAATAAAGCGAGCATACGCATGCATGAGAAGGCAGGCTATGTGCAGGAGGCATATTTTAGGCAGGAGCTTTTTCTGAACGGAAAATATGAAGATTTAATCTTTCTCGGAGCAATCAATCAGGTTGCGTAACAGGAAAGCCAAATTGTTCAGTACAGCACTGCGCACATGCTGCGGAGTGCGTGAGAATGCGTAAATTGCATTTGGCATCAAGTCACCAGGAAGTGGTTTTGCATGACTTGAGGACGTAATTATGAGGGTACTGAATCGTTACAGTCAGAAAGTTGAAAGGGATAGGGAACGATGAGTAAAGTAAGCTTTGTTATCCCCTGCTACAGAAGTGAAAGAACACTCAAAGGGGTCGTGGCGGAAATAAGAAATACCATGCAGACACTTCCGGAATATGAGTACGATATCTTTCTGGTGAATGACTGTTCGCCGGATAATACATTTGAAGTGATTGCATCGCTTTGTGAAAAATATGACAATATTTCAGGAATCAGTCTTGCAAAAAATTTTGGACAGCACGCGGCATTAATGGCAGGACTGCGCAGGTCTGACGGTGATATTGTCGTATGTCTTGACGATGATGGGCAGACGCCGGCTGACGAGGTGGGGAAGCTGCTTGAGGAGATTCATAACGGAAGCGATGTGGTCTATGCAAGCTATGAGCGCAAAAAGCACAGCGCATTTCGTAATTTCGGAACATGGATGAACGACCTTATGACGAGAGCCATGCTCGGAAAACCCAAAGAGCTTCATATTACAAGTTACTTTGCAGCAAAGAGATTTGTTGTGGACAGCATGCTTGAGTACGAGAACAGCTATCCTTATATTATCGGTCTTGTGCTCCGCGCAACCAGAAATATCACCAATGTTCCTGTCAGGCACAGGAGCCGTGAGGTAGGAACTTCCGGCTATACTATGAAAAAGCTGCTGGGGCTGTGGTTTAACGGTTTTACGGCATTTTCCATACTGCCGCTGCGCGTTGCTACAGTAACAGGTGTTGTTTTTGCAGGGGCAGGATTTCTTTATGGTATCTATACAATTATCAAAAAGCTGATAAATCCTGCAGTGCCGCTCGGATTCAGCTCTCTGATGGCAGCCATTGTCTTTATCGGCGGCATGCTTATGATTATGCTTGGACTGATTGGAGAATATATCGGAAGAATTTATATCAGCATTAATAATTCCCCGCAATATGTAATCCGTGAGGAAATCGGGGCAGCCAAAGCTGCTGAAAAGGAAGAAGGAAGCGAAGGCTGAACGGTTCATTACTTGTATTCATATATAGATTGTGCTATACTCTAAACGCGTATATTGAGGCAGCTTGAGGACAATGCATACTGTATACATGCATGCAGCATAGCGCATGCGTGGTTTTCATAGCGTTGCGGGCAGTCCTGATTACAAATGGATTGAGCAGTTCTTTTTTATAGAAATAACGGGAAAGGGCAGGTTATTGGATTGTATTTTTTTAGACAGATCAGGCAAAATCGAGTGATTGCATATATCGGTGATGTGATGGCCTGCATATTTTCTGACAGTGAGCAAGCAAGAAGGTGTGCGAAAAGAAACGCTGTGATTCAGATTTTGGCGGCAACGGCTGCTTTTGTGCTGCTGGTGCGCATATATCCGATGGGCATGGTACAAAGCCATACTATTTCAAAGCAGCAGGCATTTGATGTGTCTGCAAGGGACGAGCTGACAGGCGATGTGTTTACCTCTAAGGATAAAAAGCTGCAGACCGTTTATTTTGAAAAAGAACACATCTATCAGATAAAATTGTATTTACAATGCACGGTTGAAGGCGATGCACAGCGGATATTGTTCCGCCTGTATGATGACGCCTTCTCCTGTATTTATGAGGAGGATATTGACAGTAAACAGATAGAAAAAAGGGGCTTCCTTGCCGCAACGCCGGATATTGATGTGGAGACCGGAAAACCATATTATTATGAAATTCTGATACCAGAGGACAGTCAGGCGGTTTATATGCTTCCGATTGCGGACAGAGGTGCATTGGCGCAGACGGAAAACAGCACGCTCTACATTGATGGAATTATCAATGATGAGGTTAGTTTGATTGCAGATTTTGACTATTCCAGGCCGCTTTCGATAGCAGGCATTTTTGCATATGATATTTTGATATTGGCGTCAGCAGGCCTGATTTATCTTTTTTTGGCGATTCTGATATGGGAGTATGACCATCGTCTGTCACAGTATTCTGCGGCGCTCGTCAAATATCTGAAAATAGGCACAGGTGCGGCAAGTATTGCGTCAGCAGTTGTGTTATTTGTCTATTCTGTAATA
The DNA here is from genome assembly GCA_017622845.1 of Lachnospiraceae bacterium. GTDB lineage: Bacteria > Bacillota > Clostridia > Lachnospirales > Lachnospiraceae > COE1. Next base: position 6,428 of record JAGAQJ010000006.1, read on the forward strand.
CTCAATAAATTCGGCGGAGAATTATGGGACAGGCTGTTTTTTGCAGCAGGAATTATTGTATCACAGCTCTGGATACTCGGTGCATTGCGGTCTGCCGGGAGGTCAGTAAGTTCCAAGAAGCAGTTCTCATTGTCGGCAGGAAGTAAGATTTGCCTTGTGTGGAGAAATTACATACAGACAGTGAGCTTTGGACTGCTGTTTTATGCATTGTGTCAGTATGTCAATGCAGACAGAAACTTTTATCATTACACCAATACCCGTTGGATGCTGATTTTTCTGGCTATTGCATTTCTTATGAATTATAACGAAAAACAGTTTGTAAATAAGTTCAGTGCAGTATGGCTTGTACTTGGCGCTGCAGGGTCTGTGCTTTATTGCAGTACAGCAGAGGGAGATGACAATGCAGTACTCCTTGCCCGGCTTACATGTGGCGTTGTTGTGGCATGGGGACTTTTGATCGGAAACATCATTCTTTATCAGCTTCGATATCAGCGCTTGGACATTGCAGCAGTCAGGCAGAACATTCAGCAGAATAAGCAGCGGACTGTGTATATTGGATTGTGGCTTCTGTTCTGTATCTTAATGTATGTTTACCGATATGAAAAGGTGTGGGTTTTTACGGCGACGCTGCCGTTTACTGCCATGTTTTTTACCAAAAATACAATCGCTTTTAAAAGCAGGTTCCTTAAGAATTTTACCAACGGAATCCTCCTGAGCTTTGCAATGGTGATAGTATTTTGTCTGGCACACAGACCGCATCATTACTGGATGCTCTACAGATATGGCGGTATTTTTCACACGGTTGCCTGCACCGGCATGTATCTCGCCGTTGTGCTTGGCGCGGCGCTTGCAAAGCTGTATGGTAAGCTCAAGAATAAAAAGCAGATATTTTTCAGCTGTTACCTTGAATATTTTGCAGCGGCATGTGCGACAGGGTTTATTTTGCTTACCATGTCAAGAACGGCGATGCTTACAACCGTTGTGACGGTTCTTGCGATTGTCCTGCTGACAGCTGTTACATTTCATAAAGATATCAGACGGATTGTGTCGGAGCTTGGAATCCTTGCAGGCGTGTGCCTGCTTAGCTTTCCGATGATATTTACGGCAGTCAGAATGGTGCCGGCTGTTGTCAATGATCCGGTACGCTATGATATTGAATTTCAGGACAGCAGCTTTATGATTTATGAAGGGGACCCGATTGATTCGGACAAATATATGACTGTCGGGCGCTTTTTTGCTACATTTTTTGGGAGATTTCAGACACAGGAAGAGGAGCAGGCGGCGGACGCGAGGCTTGCAGTACAGGAAAAAGGTCTGCTTGCTTATGCAGGCTATGACTTTGCCGGGATTGATATGAGGACGATTGAGGGTGAAAATGAAGGAGCGCCGGAGGATACGGAGGAAGACTCTGATATTTCTAATGGCAGATTTGCGATTTTTCAGGCGTACCTCAAGGCGAGCGGATTAAAGGGACACCCGAAGATGGGACCGGAAAAAGAAGATGGAGAGGAGTATCCCCATGCACATAATTCCTATTTGCAGATAGCGTATAATTTTGGTATGATAGCAGGAGGAATCTTTCTCATTTTATGTGGAATGACTTTATGGAGGGCAATCAGGCTTTATATGGAGAACAGCGCCAGATACAGTATCTTTCTCGTGCCGTTTGCACTGGTTGTTGTATTCGGATTTGTAAGCCTTACGGAATGGGCGTTTCATCCATGCATCCCTGCCGGATTCAGCTTTATGCTGATGCAGGCGCTCATCATGCACACGGGCACCGAGAAGAAGAATGTCAGCAGAGCTGACGGGTGCCCGGCGCGCAAGTAGAGGAGAAGGACGCTCCCCTGCTTGATTGCACACGGGCACCGAGAGGAAGCCGAATCTCTAAATTTCACACAGGAAGGCGGGAGTGATATTATGAAAGTGTTAAATCGTATCAACACACAGCTTTTACAGAGACGGGTCGTGCTTGTTGTCATTGATATTATGACGGTATGCGTCGCAAGCATTGCGCCGCTGTGGTTTCGTTTTGAACTGAGTTACACAGATATTCCCGAGGTATATCTTAGCTCGGCATGGAATTTTATGATTATAAATGTAATTATGACGCTTGTGGTTTTCTATGTGTTCAAGCTGTACCACAGTCTTTGGACGTTTGCAGGCATGGCTGAGGCACAGAATATCCTTGCAGCATGTTTTTTGAGTGCAGTGCTGAATTTTGGCGGAATGAGGCTTCTTGACTATCCGATTCCGCGAAGCTACTACTTTCTGTATGCGATGGTGCTTACGGCCTTGACCGTTATGAGCAGATTTTCTTACCGGATTATACGAGGCATGCACCACAAGGCACAGAACAGGAAAAACGGTACAAGAGTCATGATCATCGGTGCCGGAGATGCCGGAAATACCGTAATCAAGGAAATCACCAACAGCAATTACAGCACCATGACGATTAAGTGCATTATTGATGACAATGAGAGCAAATGGGGCAGATTTATTCAGGGCATCAAGATTGTCGGGGGACGTGATAAAATCGTGGAGTACGCCGCTTTGTACGGGATTGATGAGATTATCATTGCCATACCGTCGGCAAACCGTGCCACAATGAAGGCTTTGGTTGAAATCTGCAAGGAGACAAGCTGCAAGCTTCGTACCCTTCCGGGAATCTATCAGCTGGTAAACGGAGAGGTCAATGTCAGCAAGCTTAGGGATGTTGATGTGGAGGATTTGCTTGGACGCGACCCGATTAAGGTTGATTTGGATTCTATCTTAAATTATGTCAAGGGTCGGATAATCCTTGTCACAGGAGGAGGCGGTTCTATTGGAAGCGAGCTGTGCCGCCAGATTGCAGGGCATCAGCCGGCAAGACTGATTATTGTCGATATTTATGAGAATAATGCTTATGAGATACAGCAGGAGTTGAAATATAAGTATCCTAATCTTGATTTGGTGGTGCTGATTGCTTCTGTCAGAAACACAAACCGCATAAATAGTATCATGAAGGAATATCATCCGGATATTATTTACCACGCCGCGGCGCACAAGCATGTACCGCTTATGGAGGTCAGCCCCAATGAGGCGATTAAAAATAATGTCTTTGGCACATGGAAAACGGCGCAGGCGGCAGTGCAGAACGGTGTGAAAAAATTTGTGCTGATATCAACAGATAAGGCAGTCAACCCCACGAATATAATGGGGGCGAGCAAGCGTATCTGTGAGATGATTATACAGACCTACAACCGCCACTATGATACGGAATTTGTTGCAGTCCGTTTCGGAAATGTGCTCGGAAGCAACGGAAGCGTCATTCCGCTTTTCAAAAAGCAGATAGCGGCAGGCGGTCCTGTGACGGTAACACACCCCGATATTATCCGGTATTTTATGACGATACCGGAGGCGGTATCGCTTGTATTGCAGGCGGGCGTATATGCAAAGGGGGGAGAAATCTTTGTCCTTGATATGGGTGAACCTGTCAGAATCCTTGACCTTGCAAAGAACCTGATTCGTCTGTCGGGTTACAAGGTTGATGAGGATATCAAGATTGAGTTTACCGGCTTAAGACCCGGTGAAAAGCTTTATGAGGAGCTTTTGATGAGTGAGGAAGGACTTACGGACACGGAGAATAAGCTGATTCATATCGGTAAGCCGATTGAGTTTGACGAATCCCGGTTTTATGTGCAGCTGAACAATCTGAAGCATGCAGTTGAGAATGAGTGCGAAGATGTCCGCCCACTGATACAGGAAATTGTACCGACATATATACCAAACTCCCATGCTAAATTTTAGCATATGAAAAAAGTGGGTGGAGTTTGGTATCAAATGCACACAATCAGCAAAGGACACGCTGATTGGCGCCGGAAGAAACCGGTGAGATGCAGCGCTTGAGGTTACATGATTAGAAAAGGAGTGATAGCGATGTTTAATCCACAGGAGAATTTGACCGCATTTGAAGATAAAGTCTGGCTTGCCAGTCCGACCATGCATGGTGAGGAGCTTGACTATGTCAAGAAGGCATATGAGACAAACTGGCTGTCGACAGTGGGCGAAAATATCAATGAACTGGAGCGTCTTGTCTGTGAAAAAGCAGGCTGCGGTTATGCAGTCGCGCTTTCGTCAGGAACGGCGGCGCTTCACCTGGCTGTAAAGCTTGCAGGCGTGAAGCCGGGCGATAAGGTGTTCTGTTCCGACATGACCTTTGACGCTACGGTAAATCCGGTGGTTTATGAGGGAGGTGTGCCTGTGTTTATCGACACGGAATACGACACCTGGAACATGGACCCTGCTGCATTGGAAAAGGCATTTGCATTATATCCGGAGGTAAAGGCAGTCGTAGCGGCGCATTTATATGGCACGCCGGGCAAGATAGACGAGATAAAGGACATCTGCGACAGACATGGTGCTGTAATTGTGGAAGATGCGGCGGAATCCTTTGGCGCGTCCTATAAAGGAAAGCAGACAGGAACTTTCGGCGCATACAATGCCATTTCCTTTAACGGCAACAAGATTATCACAGGGTCTTCGGGCGGAATGTTCCTCACGGACGATAGCGAGGCGGCAAACAAGGTCCGTAAGTGGTCGACACAGGCAAGAGAGAATGCACCGTGGTATCAGCATGAGGAGCTTGGCTATAATTATCGCATGAGTAATGTTATCGCGGGCATTGTGCGCGGTCAGATGCCCCATCTTGAGGAGCACATCTCGGCGAAAAAGGCAATTTATGAGCGTTACCGCGATGGGCTAAAGGAGCTTCCGGTATCGATGAATCCGTTTGACGCAGATAATTCCGAGCCAAACTTCTGGCTTTCCTGCATGATAATTGATGAAACGGCAATGTGCAGGCAGGTGCGCGGTGAGTGTGACGTGCTTTATCAGCCGGAGCATGGTAAGAGCTGCCCGACAGAGATATTGGAAACGATTGCGAAATACAATGCCGAGGGCAGACCTATCTGGAAACCGATGCATATGCAGCCTCTTTACAGAATGAACGGTTTTGTCACACGCGAGGGCGACGGAAGGGCGAAAACAAACGCTTACATAAGCGGAGGTTCATTAGGGCGCGATGGAATGCCGCTTGACGTCGGCATGGACATTTTCCACAGAGGCTTGTGCCTGCCTTCCGATATCAAGATGACAAAGGAACAGCAGGAACTTATCATAGAACTGATAAGAAGCTGTTTCGATTAAAGCAGGATTTCCGCTATTTGAGCCGCCGGGGCATGGAGGAGTAGTGTGAAACATAAATTTTTCACACGGCAAATTTGTGCTTGCGCCCAAATTCGCAGGTGCATCAAGAATGGAGGAGTAGTGTGGAGAGACACAGACAAGGTATTTACCCCAAATATATAAAAAGATTGCTGGATATTGTGATATCACTGACAGCATTGGTGTTATTAAGCCCCATACTGCTGGTTGTGGCAATTCTTGTGCGTGTCAGGCTTGGTTCGCCGGTAATCTTTCATCAGGACAGACCGGGGTATCATGAGAAAATTTTTGGCTTATGCAAATTCCGTTCCATGACAGATGAGAGGGACGGGAACGGCAATCTGCTGCCGGACGAGGTACGGCTTACCAAATTCGGAAGACTGCTAAGGTCCACAAGCTTAGATGAGCTTCCCGAGCTGTGGAATATTTTAAAGGGCGATATGAGTCTCATCGGACCAAGACCACTGCTCGTAAGCTATCTTCCGTATTACACCAGGGAGGAGCAGCTTCGCCATACAGTCAGGCCCGGACTTACCGGATGGGCGCAGGTCAATGGGCGCAATCATGTCGACTGGGACAAACGAATCGCACTTGATGTGGAATACGTCAGGAATATGTCATTTGTCATGGATTTAAAGATTTTCTTCCTGACAGTGAAAAAGGTCTTTGTGCGTGAAAACATTGAAGTGGACACGAACAAGGCGGAGGGGAATTTTGCTGAGATTCGAAAGGCAAGATTAGAGAATCAAAAGGCTTGTAACGGGAAGCCGAAAGAAAGGTAAGGATATGGATGAATCTTCTTATTTTAAGCTGTGGAACCAGAGACAAGGTGGTACAGTATTTCAAAAAAGCTTTCGAAGGATACGGCGACATTATCGCAACGGACTGCAGCCCGTATGCTCCGGCACTGTATGAGGCTGACAGACATTATATCGTACCAAGGATAACAGAGCCGGGGTACATGGATGTTATTTTTGATATCTGCAGGAAAGAAAATATAAAGGGTGTGCTGTCACTGATAGACCCGGAGCTGTCGCTGATTGCAAAACATCATAAAGAGTTCGAAGAACTGGGCGTTACCGTGATTGAGTCCTCCTATGAGCTGTGCGAGCGGACGCTGAACAAGTGGGAAATGTATCTTTGGATGAAAGAGCATGGCTATCCTTGTGCCAAATCCTATATCCGGCTTGAAGATTTTCAGGCAGCAGTCAATGCAGGAGAGGTAAGCTTTCCTGTATTTGTGAAACCGTCAAAGGGAAGCGCAAGCCTTCAGATCGCGAAAGCAGAGGATATGGAAACGGTAGAGCTTTTGTACCATCATGGTGACGACATGATGATTCAGGAATTGATGCAGGGTCAGGAGATAGGAGTAGACTGCTATATTGATTTGATATCCGGCGAGCTGGTGTCTGTCTTTGCCAAGAAAAAGCTTGTAATGCGTGCAGGCGAAACAGATAAAGCAATTTCCTTTGCCGATGAGCAGTTATTCGAACAGGTAGAACGATTCGTAAAGGAAAACGGATTTAGAGGCCAGATTGATATTGATATCTTTGAGAACAATGGCGTGTATTATTTCTCCGAGGTCAATCCAAGATTTGGAGGAGGGTATCCGCATGCATACGCCTGCGGAGCAGACCATATGACGCTTATCAGAAATAATCTTGCAGGAATCGCAAATACTAGAAATATCGGAAATTATGCAGTCGATAAGGTAATGATGAAATACAATGAGATTATGCTTATTGATACTGTATAATGCGGCAGCCTGGCAAAGGAAAGGTTACGTTCCGGCAGCAAGGAAGGACTTAAGAAATGAAAAAAAAGATACTGATACTTGCAAATTCTGCAAGCGGGCTGTATGATTTTAGAAATGAGCTGCTGTTAGAGCTTTTAAAAGAAAATGAAGTGCATGTGAGCCTTCCTGATGAGCAGCGGTGTCCCGAATTATCAGACGAGGGCTGTATTGTGCATCATACGGACATAGACCGGAGAGGGATTAATCCGATAAAAGATATCGGTCTTATCCGGTCGTATCATAGACTGATGAAGGAAATCAAACCGGAAGTGGTTCTGACCTATACCATAAAGCCCAATATTTATGGAGGAATCTGCTGCCGGTTTCGAAAAGTGCCTTATATTACCAATATTACCGGACTTGGGTCTGTGTTTGAAAACGGCGGAATCATACAGAAAATCGTTGTGTGCTTATACCGAATGGCATTAAAAAAGGCGGCATGCATTTTTTTCCAAAATCAAAGCAATAAGCAGATATTTGAAAATTTTCGAATCAAAGGAAAATCGGCGCAGCTTGTGCCCGGTTCCGGTGTAAATCTTGACAGACACCGTTTTGAGGAATATCCTTCTATTGAGGAGCCTGTCATATTTCTCTACGCAGGAAGGATTATGAAGGAAAAAGGGATTGATGAGCTTCTGTATGCAGCCGGGCGGTTAAAGCAGCAGTATCCTGATGTCGTGTTTGAAATTATCGGCAAGTACGAGGATGATTACAAGAGCACGATAGAGGAATATGAGCAGAAGGGCATCATACGTCTGATAGAATATCAAAAGGATATGCACCCTTATTATCGTTCCGCGTGGGCGGTACTGATGCCAAGCTATCATGAGGGAATGTCCAATGTGATTCTGGAAGCGGCGGCAACAGGAAGACCTGTGATTGCTTCCGATATTCCGGGCTGCCGCGAGGGCTTTGAGGAAGGGCGTACCGGATTTGGCGCGGAGGCAGGAAATAAGGAGTCGCTTTATCAGGCGTTAGAGCGGTTTATGGAGCTTCCATATGAGAAAAAGGCGGCTATGGGACAGGCTGCCAGAGAAAAGATGAAGGCTGAGTTTGACAGGGAAAAGGTTGTCAAAGCTTATCTCTGCCAGATAAATAAGAATAGGAGATACCAAAATGAGTTTATATGATGAGATTTTAAGTGGAAAAGAAAAATTGTCACTGGTTGGATTAGGCTACGTCGGAATGCCGATTGCCGTGGCATTTGCCAGAAAGATTCAGGTAGTAGGCTTTGACTTAAATGCGGCTAAGATTGAGCTGTACAAGTCCGGCGTGGACCCTACAAACGAGGTGGGCGATGAGGTCATCAAAAATACAAAGGTAGAATTTACCGCTGATCCTTCCAGACTGAAAGAAGCAAAGTTTCATATCGTGGCAGTTCCCACACCGGTTAATGACGACCATACGCCGGATTTGACTCCGGTTGAGGGTGCAAGCCGTATCTTAGGACAAAATCTGACAAAGGGTTCCATCGTTGTATTTGAGTCAACCGTTTATCCCGGTGTTACAGAGGATATTTGTGTGCCGATTCTTGAGAAGGAATCCGGCTTAAAGTGCGGCGTTGATTTCAAGATTGGTTACTCTCCTGAGCGTATCAATCCCGGTGACAAGGTGCACCGTTTAGAGACAATTACAAAGATTGTTTCCGGTATGGACGCTGAGACGCTTGATGAGGTGGCAAAGGTTTATGAGCTTGTTGTGGAAGCCGGTGTATACAGAGCCGAGTCCATCAAGGTAGCAGAGGCTGCGAAGGTTATCGAGAACAGCCAGCGTGATATCAACATCGCATTTATGAACGAGCTTTCCATAATCTTCAATAAGATGGGAATTGACACAAAGTCTGTGCTGGAGGCAGCAGGTACAAAGTGGAATTTCTTGAAGTTCCAGCCGGGACTGGTAGGCGGTCACTGTATTGGCGTAGACCCGTATTATCTTACTTACAAGGCAGAACAGCTTGGTTACCATTCACAGATTATCCTTTCCGGACGCCGTATCAATGATGACATGGGCAAGTATGTAGCAGAGAATCTTGTCAAGAATCTGATTAAAGCGGATATCCCTGTAAAGAGCGCAAAGGTAGCAATCCTCGGATTTACCTTTAAGGAAAACTGCCCTGATACGAGAAATACAAAGATTATCGATATCTATAATGAATTAAAGGAGTATGGCATTACTGCTCAGGTGACTGACGACAATGCAGATGCAGCCGAAGCAAAGCGTTTATACGGCATTGAGTTTACACCGATGAAGGAGATTCGTGATTGTGACGCTGTGATTCTTGCAGTGGCGCATGAGTCCTATAAATCTCTTGGCATGGCTGATTTGGATGCGCTTTATGCAGACAATGGCAAGGCAAAGGTTCTCACGGACTTAAAGGGAATTCTGGATAAAAAGGCATATGTTGATGCAGGCTATATTTATTGGAGACTATAAAACGAGAAGATTTTCTAAGACATTCAAAAACAATGTCTAATAAAATCTAAATCTCGTTTCGAAGAATCCGCTTGCGGATTCTTCAATACAATTGGAAGGAAAAGAAATTGAGCGATAAGCATTTGAAATTTGACAGAGCGAATCTGATTTTTGCAGGTATATTTACGGTATTCTTTGGTTTCCTGCTCGTTACAGGCGAGCCACTCTATACCAACGATACCTTCCAGTATGAGAATCAGATGGTCATGCGCGAGCCGGGGTATGCGCTGTTGATACAGTTTTTGCGTTTTTTATCTCCTGAGCATCACTATCAGCTCATTATCATTCTGCAAAATATACTGGCGGTGGCGGCAAATACAGCATTTCTTGCATTTATGCGAAGACGCTTTCAATTAAGACTGCCGATGTCCCTGCTGTTTACCGCAATCCTTCTGTCGCCGCATATTATGACGCCACTGCTTTCCAGCTCGCATTTAGTGCTGACCAATTCCCTGATGACAGAGGGCATCTTGTTTTCTCTTTATCCTTTCGCAGTCATGAGTCTGCTTGATGCCATGCAGAGTATGGAGTTTTTGGGAAAGGCGAGCATACGGACCATTGTTTTATTTCTGATACTATCGCTGATTCGCGGTCAGATGATGGTGCTGTTTGTGGTATGGCTTATCGTTATGGGCGGTATCGCGGTGATGAATGCATGCAGGGATAAACAGTCTTCACGGAATAAAAAGGCTGTAACAATTATCGGAAAATGCATGGTTCTGCTTTTGCTGTTTACAGCTGCCTTTGTGGCAAGGACAAATCTGGTAAGGGCATATAATTACTTTGAAAACGGACTTTTTGTGGACACGGCATCAGGAAAAGCAATGTCATTTGCCAATGTCCTGTATGTGGCTGACAGAGAAGACGGGGAGGCAATTCGCGACGAGGAGCTGAGGGCGCTTTTCTATGAGATGTATGATACTGCGGACGCAGACAAGATGAACTATCAGTATGCACCTGACGGAATATTGAAGAAAGCGGCATATCATGAGAAATGCCATGATGAGCTGAATTTCACCTATTTTGCGGAACCGGCAAAGCGGTATGTGGGAGAAAAGCAAGGCATTTATACAGACCGCTATCAGGAGCTTATGATTGCCATTGACAAGGTTGCTGCAGAGCTTATGGCAGAGCTTATGCCGCAGGTAATCGGCAGATATGCATTGAATTATATCAATGTGATTGCTTTGGGATTTGTAAGGACAGTGGCTTATGAGTATCCGGTACTGGCATGGTATGCGCTGTTTCTCTACATTGCGGCAATTGTTCTGACCATACTGCTGTGGAGAAAAAATCATGCGAGTATGGCGGCTGCCTTTATGGCAGTTGTGCTCTTGACAATTGCAGGAAATGTATGCGCTACAGCGCTGATGATTCAGTGTATTTCAAGGTATATGATTTATAATCTCCCGATGTTTTATATGGCAGGCTTGCTGGAGCTTAAAGAGTTTATTAAAAAATAGTAACTGCATGGATTTTTGCTCGTAATTATGAAGATACGGAATAGATACCCTCAGTTTACAAGAGCACACACGGTCAGAGCAGAGTAAATTTTGTGCTTTTGTAAACTGGGGGTACAAAAAATATAAATAATTGTTCGAAACAGCAATTGCAGAACTGTAAGAGTGCCGGACAGTTATTTGGAAAAGAGGATTAGCATGGGATATAAGGATTTGAAATTTGACAAGGACAGCGTATTTTTGGTGACAGGCGGAGCAGGCTTTATCGGCTCTAATCTCTGTGAGGCGCTTACCGATATGGGATATCAGGTAAGATGTCTGGACGATTTGTCTACAGGCAGGGAAGAAAACGTTAAGATGTTTCTGGACAGACCCAATTACACCTTTATCAAGGGCGATATCAAGGATTTGGATACCTGCATGAAGGCATGCGAGGGTGTTGATTATGTTCTGAATCAGGCAGCATGGGGTTCTGTGCCGCGAAGCATCGAGATGCCTTTATTCTACGAGCAGAATAACATCATGGGAACGCTTAATATGATGGAGGCAGCAAGGCAGAACGGCGTCAGGAAGTTTGTGTACGCGTCAAGCTCCTCTGTGTACGGCGACCACCCTGTACTTCCCAAAAAAGAGGGACAGGAGGGAAATCTGCTGTCACCCTATGCACTCACAAAGCGCACAAACGAGGAGTATGGAAAGCTATACAAGCGTCTCTACAATCTGGATACCTACGGTTTGCGTTATTTTAATGTATTCGGACGCAGACAGGACCCGAACGGCGCCTATGCGGCAGTAATTCCGAAGTTTATCAAGCAGCTTCTTGACGGAGAAGTGCCTACCATCAACGGAGACGGTAAGCAGTCAAGAGACTTTACTTATATCGACAACGTAATTGAGGCAAACCTCAAGGCATGTCTGGCGCCAAGTGAGGCAGCAGGACAGGCATTTAATGTTGCTTATGGCGGCAGAGAATATCTGATTGACATTTATTATGACTTGTGCAAAGCGCTTGGAAAGAATGTTGAGCCAAACTTCGGACCAGACCGCGCAGGCGACATAAAGCACTCTAACGCCGATATCTCAAAAGCAAAAGAGCTGTTAGGCTACGATCCTGAATATGATTTTGAGAAGGGAATCGCGCTGGCTATCGACTGGTATAAGGCGAATCTTTGATGCACACGGGCAGACAAAGGAAGCATAAAAATCTTTGAATAGAAATCTTAGATAAGATTAGGAAATCCAATATGAATATTTCGATAAGAATGGATGACATCACACCTGATATGGATTGGGCAAAGTTCCTTCGGTTTAAGGAGCTTTGTGATCTGTATCAGGTTAAGCCGCTTATAGGGGTGGTGCCTCAAAATATGGACGAAAACCTCCATATCAATGAGCCGGATACGGCTCCTGTCGGGGATTTCTGGCAGTATATCAAGACCCTTCAGGAGGAAGGATGGTGCGTGGCACAGCATGGTGTGACACATATTTATGCTACCAAAAAGATGGGCTGCTTTCCGCTGAACCGCCTCTCGGAATTTGCAGGCACAGGATATGAAAGACAGTATAAGTCTTTGCAGAAGGGAAAAAGCATACTGGCAGAGCATGACATTCATACAGATATGTTTATGGCGCCTGCCCACTCCTTTGACCGCAATACCATAAAAGCGTTGAAAAAATCAGGCTTTTGCAGGCTTACCGATGGTTTTGGGGACAGACCGTATACCAGATGGGGTATGACCTTTTATCCGATCTCGTATCGCCAGAGCAGTGCATTGAAAAAGACAAAGGGTTTCACAACCTTTGTTGTGCACACAAACACAATGAATGACAAGGACTTTGCGCGGTATGAACAGCTCTTTACGCAGTATCAGGACAGGCTGATTTCCTATGCAGAACTTTTGGAAATACAGCCTAAGAAGCGCAGTATATTTGGGAATATCAAGGAATACAGCATGGCGCTCACAAAATGGATGCTTGTAACGCTGAAAGGCAGGTTAAAACCATAATTATCAGATGTACAGAAAAGCAGACTGTATATAAGGATTGGCGGCAGGCTTTTATGAAAAGCAGCAGTTATCTTTACACGTATGTGCTGTCTGCTGATATCTGGAAAAACTCCGTAGAATCATTTTCATTGGTAAGGAGAAGGAAGCGATGAGAGGCACCGTTGACTGACGACAATGCTGTCAAATGGAAAATTCGGCAAGGAGGTTTGCCTGGATATCAGTCAGACAGTATACAAGTACACAAAACAAGGAATGGAATCGAAATGCAGAAAAATCCGGTAAGAGTATTGAATGTGTTAGGTACGACAAACCTCGGAGGTGCAGAGAGCAGAGTGATGGAGCTGTATCGCGCAATGGATAAGAGCAAGGTACAGTTTGACTTTCTCATACACACCGACAAGGAGGGGCAGTATAGTGAGGAAATACGAAGCTTAGGCGGCAGAATATACGGTGTTCCGCGTTTTCGCGGCGTTAATCTGCCTGAGTATAAGAAAGCATTGGAGCATTTTTTCCGTGAGCATGGCGATTATGCTGCCGTACACGGTCATATGACAAGCACAGCCTCTTTCTATCTGCCGATTGCAAAAAAGGCAGGAATACCGATGACCATTGCACATGCAAGAAGCGCCGGAGTGGACAAAGGATTTAAAGGATTTGTGACAAGAGTTGTTCGATACCCGTTAAAATACCGGGCGGACTACTGCTTTACCTGTTCTTATGAGGCAGGCAAGGCAGTGTACGGGAAAAATTGGATCAAAAAAGGAAAGGTGCGGACAATCCCGAATGCGATTGATGCACAGCGTTTTGCATACAACCGTGCAGTCCGCGCACAGGTAAGAGATGAGCTTGGACTTTCTGACCGGTTTATTATCGGTCATGTCGGCAGGTTCGGATTTATGAAAAATCATCAGTATCTTGTAGATATTTTTGCTGAGCTTTGCAAAGTGAGAGAGGATGCAGCGCTGGTGCTCATCGGGAAAGGCGAGCTTGAGCAGGAAATCAAAGAGAAGGTAAAGGCACTGAATCTTGCAGATAAAGTATATTTTCTCGGAAACCATTTTGATGTGGAGCGGTATTATCAGGCATTTGACTATTTTGTCTTTCCGTCGACCTTTGAGGGCTTCCCGGGAAGCGTGGCGGAGGCGCAGGCATCTGGTCTGCCCTGTCTGGTTTCTGATAAGGTGACAAGAGAGGCAGCATTGACTGATTTGGCAGCTTATCGAAGTATTGAGGAGCCTGCCAGCCTTTGGGCACAAGAAATCCAAAAAAATGCAGCGAAGGCGTTAGAGCGTAAGGACAGAAGCGGCGAAATTGCGGCGAAGGGCTTTGATGTCAGGCAGCAGGCGGCTTTGATGGAGGAGTTTTATACTGGCGGAGGCAATCCGCCCGGCTTTGTCACAAAGCAGATAAACAGATAGCACAGGCTGATAAACACAAAAAAGTCAGGCAGAACTGAGGAGAAACAGACAGCATATGCCGGCAAAGAGGAAAAGCTGGAAATAACTGCAGAGAAACAGACAACATAAGCAGGCAAACACGAAAGAGTCAGGCGAAGCGGAATTGAGCCTGTAAACGGATTTCGACAGCAAGGAGCAGGTTTGAAGGAAGGGCAGGAAACATATGATTGACATCTCATACAAAAAGAAGTTTTTAAAAGTGAATCAGATTTGGTATCCCGACAAGGTTACGATACCGGAATTGTTAAGACAGAAGCGAAAGGCTGATATCCTGTTTGTACATGGTGCGCCCATAGAGGAAACCAAGGGGAGCTTTCGGGGCTGGCAGGAATATCATACCTGCATGAATGACCTTACCACAGCCGAGGAGGATATGCTTGCTGCTGTCAATAAAGCGGTCAGATATCAGTTTCGGAGAAGTGAAAAAGACCATATTGAAGTGCGCTTTTATACAAAAGAAGACATAGGAAAGTCTCCGGAGCTGCTTGATACCTTTGCAGATATCTATGAGAGAATGTATCGGTCAAAAGGCTCCGATACCAAGCTGAATGTGACGGCTATTCACAAATACCTTGAGGCGGACGGCATCTTGTTCTCCGCAGTATGGCATGAGGGGGAAATGATCGTTTTCCATTCGTATATCTGTGATGATAAAGATGCAAGGCTGCTGCATTCTGCCTCCTGCTTTCGCGAGGAGAGCGCCGACCAGTCTATGATTGGAAGGGCCAATAAACGCCTTCACTGGGAAGACATTCTTTATTTTAAGAAAAAAGGACTTCTACGGTATGACTGGGGAGGAATCTCCGACTTTGACAATCCCAATGGAATTGATGAGTTTAAATTAAAGTTTGGCGGAGACAAGCTGACGTATTACAACATCTTTGTCGGAAATACGGTACTTGGAAAGCTGGCAGTTACAGCGATGAAAAAGATGAAAAGAGTGAACTAATTTGGCAGAGAATCAGGGCAGAAAGCGAGTGATGCTCATCGTTCCCATGCTTGACCAGGGAGGACTTGAGCGCGTGTGCGCCGCGACCGCACAGCTGTTAAAAACGGAATATGAAGTACATTTGGTTGTGTTCAACACGGCAGGCATGATTTATGATGTCTCAGGGGTAGACCTGACAGACCTCAATCTTGGCGCCGTGGAGGGCAAAATCGGCAAACTGATCAATGTACAAAAAAGAGTAAGGCGTGTCAGGCAATTAAAAAAGAAATGGGACATACAGCTTAGTTATAGCTTTGGTCCCACAGCCAATCTTGTGAATGTTTTGTCAAAGTACCATGATTTTATATGGGCAGGCATCAGAGGCTATGGCGCCCTAAGCGACAAAAGGTCTATGAAGCTGGTGTGCAGGCTGGCTGACCGGGTGATAAGCTGTACGAAGGTTATGGAACAGGAGATTTGCATGCAGTTTGCACCAAGACAGTCGGCAGTGCTGTATAATCCCTGTGACCTTGCACAGATTCAGACACTTGCCGCACAAGAGACGAGTAAGGAGTTTGACAGCTTTTTTGAGCGTGAGGGCAAAATCGTTGTCTCCATGGGAAGGGCACATGAGGTGAAAGGCTTCTGGCATCTGCTCAAGGCAGTTTCTCTTGTAAAAAAGGAACTTTCGTCATTAAAGCTTATGATTATCGGGGCAGGAGATTACAGTGAATACAAAACGCTTGCAGAGCAGCTTGGCATGGGTGAGGATGTGCTTTTTACAGGCGTACAGACAAATCCTTTCGCGCTATTGGCAAGGTCCGATGTATATGCTTTGACTTCCGAGAGCGAAGGATTTCCCAATGCGTTGATTGAAGCGATGGCAGCAGGACTTCCCTGCATCAGCGTCAATTGTCTGACGGGACCGGCAGAGATACTGCATAACGAATATCAACAGTGTGCTGACAGAAATAAGACCTATTATGCAGACTATGGAGTGCTGACAGGAATTTTTCATGGAAGCAAGGACATGAATCCTGCCAATATTACGGAAGAGGAAAAAAGCTTCGCACAGGAGTTAAAAAAGCTTTTGACGGACGACAAACAGTATCAATGCTGCAAAGACGCTGCCAAGGGGCGTGCACAGCAGTTTAGCATGGAAAATTATCTGAAAGAGCTGAAAAAGCTCATTGAGACAGATACCGCACAGTAAAGGACAGGATGGCGCCTGCAAAGGAGCAGTCATTTATGCCGGCATGGACAGAAGCCTGTCTGCAGTGGGGTCGGAAATGGAGGATTTAGATTGAAGAAAACGCAGAAGCAGAAGCTCACAGGCATCATATTATTTTCGGTCAGCCTGTTATTTTATTTGTTATGGTATGTCTTGGACGGTATTATCCTTACGGAAGATGCCGCCTCCTATATCAATATGCAAAGTGACCGTGAACCGGGATATTGTCTGTATCTGATGCTGCTTCGACAGCTTTTTGGAACGGAAATCTATCTTCACATAGCCGTAATCGGACAGTGCATCATAGCAGCGATAGCTGCCTGTGCCATTACGCTGAAGCTCAGGGAGCTGTTTTCACTCAACTGGCTTGGAAGTGCAGGGATTCTGGCAGGTCAGTACGGGGTGACGCTGTTAAACCGATTTGTAGCGCAGAGACGGTACAGTTATTTTAACAGCATCGAAACAGAAGGGCTGGCATATTCATTGTGGGTATTCTATTTCTTGTGTATTCTTGGAATCCTTTATAAAAGGGATAAAAAAAGTCTGATTGGCGCTGTCGTATGGTCTGTTGTGCTCATTTCTATCAGAAAACATATGCTGATTACACTGATTATCCTCTTTTTCGTGATTTTAGCGGCATATCGGAAGGAAAAGGGCTGGATTAGGACGTTTGGCATTGCCCTGCTTGCCTGCATCATAGGATTTGCAGGCACCAAGCTTGTAGACTGCAGCTATAACTGGCTGATGCGGGGCGAATTTGCTCCTCATACGGGCGATTCGAGCTTTATCCTTGGAACAGAGCTGTATCTTGCAGACAGCGATATGGAACGGTATATCCAGGATGATGAGCATCGGGAGCTTTTCAGGGAAATCATGAAAAGAGCCGATGAAAAGCAGTATAATATTGCATATGCCGGGAAGGGATGGCAGGCAATTGAGGACCACTACAGCAGCTCCTATGACAGAATTAAATTTGATATTGTGATGGTGGTAATCAGAGAGAATCAGGAAGCGCGCGGACTTGCCGAAGCAGACAGGGAGGCAGATTATAACCTGATAGCCGGCACCATGATGAAAGAGCTTCTCATACCATGTATTCCCAGACTGATAAAGCTGTATTTCTGCAATGTGCTCCATGGTTTTATCACAACCATACTAAAGGTACACCCGGTATTGAACTGGGCGGCATTGCTGCTCTATCTGCTGTATCTGGGAACGCTTAGTTATCTGATGCGGCAAAGACGTCAAAGCATGGAGGCTTCTGCTGTCAGCGCCGTTCCTCTTGCATGGCTCGTTTTATTTTCGATTGCAGTAAATGTTTGCTTTACGTCACTCACCATTTACTGCCAGATGCGGTATATGCTCTACAATACAAGCCTGTTTTATCAGGCGTGGTGGATAATGATAGTCCAACCCGGAGGTTTGCGCTTACGGCAAAACTCGTAAAAAAGCGTAGCGGCTGAAAGACGAAAGCCACGGTACATGGCTTTGACACCACGGAGTGTCTTTCATGGCTTGAGCCTGTTAACAGGAATTTGTAAGAATTTTTGAGACGGCACATTAGGGAGGTGACTCTGATTTCATATGAAAAAAATCGTATTTCACTTAAATTGTCTGGAACGAGGCGGAGCGGAGCGTGTGGTAACAACTCTCTCCGGACAGTTTGCGGCACATGGCTATGAGGTTTATATTGCGACAGAGTGGCAGGGAGAAGATGAATATGAGACAGACCCGCGCGTGAAGCGTGTGCATGTCGGATTTACCCAAAAGCAGGAGCGGCACAACCGTATTCGAAAATATGCGGACCGGATTGTGAACCTTAGAAGATTTTTAAAAGAGACAAAGCCGGATATTGTGATTGCATTTGCAAGAAAGGCAAATTACAGAGCGCTTACGGCAGCAATCGGAATGAAGCTTCCGGTGCTGATTTCCGTGCGCATCAATCCGATTGGCTACTATGATTTTTTGTCGGACAAGATACAGATTCCGCTGCTTTTCAGGAGGGCGGCAGGCTGTGTGTTTCAGACACCGGACCAAAGAGACTTTTTTCCGCCCTATGTGCGTAAAAATTCAAGAATTATCCTCAATCCTATTAATGATAAATTTATAGGAAATCCGATACCGGAAAAGAGGGAAAAGGTCGTCGTTCATTCAGGGCGCCTGGTGGATTTTAAGAACCAATTGCTGTTGATTCGTGCGTTTGAGAAGGTGCATCAAAAGCACCCCGACTATATCCTGAAAATATATGGACCCGATTCGTTTGACGGCACAAAGGAGAAGCTTGAGGCGCTCATAGCAGAGCTTCATGCCGATACGTATGTTAAGCTGATGGGAGGAAGCGCCGCGCTGGAGAAGGATATGCGCAATGCGGCAGTGGCAGCCTATTCATCTGATTATGAGGGAATGCCCAATGCGCTTCTGGAGGCGATGGCGCTGGGGCTTCCTGTTGTTGCGACGGATTGTCCGCCGGGAGGTCCCCGTATGGTGATTGCGCATGAGAAAAACGGACTGCTTGTTCCGGTTCGGGATGAGGACGCTTTAGCAGCAGCAATCAACAGGTTGATTGAGGACAGGGATTTTGCCGAAGCGCTTGGAAAAAATGCGTCTCAAATAGGACAAAAGGCTTCTTCGGAGGTTATTTTTGAAGAATGGAGAAGCTATGTTGAGGAGATATGGAACAGCAGTTCAGGCATGCAGAAATGACTGTACAATCCAACAACTTATGAATGGACATGGCTGAATAGCTGTGATATTGAGGAAACATAATATAGAAATGGTTACATCAGCTGATTGCAGAGGGTACACAGGAGTGTGCCCGAATACAGGAGGAACAGGATATGTGCGGAATATGTGGTTTTATATCAAAAAAAAGGATAACTCTGGAACAGCTTAAGACGATGAACGATACGATGTATCACAGAGGACCCAATGACAGCGGCGAGGAAATTTTTCAGGGAAAAGACGGATATGACGTGGGCTTGGCACAGAGACGCCTTTCCATACTGGATTTATCCATGCTGGGCCATCAACCCATGCACTCCTGCAATGACAGGCTTGTGATTTCCTACAATGGGGAAATTTATAACTTTCTTGAGCTGAGAGAGGAACTAAAGGATTACCCCTTTCAATCAAAATGTGATACGGAGGTTATTCTTGCCGCATATCTGAAATGGGGAATTTCGTGCATTGACAGATTTCAGGGAATGTTTGCTATCGCCTTGTATGATAAAGAAAGCGGAGAACTCTACCTTGTGAGAGACAGAATCGGTAAAAAACCGCTGTATTACTGGCTTGAGAATGAGCAGCTTGTATTTGCTTCAGAGCTGAAACCGATTATGGAATACCCGGGCTTTCACAAGAATATCAGGAAAGATGTTATCAAAAGATATCTGTACCAGCAGTGTGTCAATGAGCCGGATGCAGTCTTTGAGAATGTATATAAGGTAGAACCGGGACAGATTATCCGATTCCGCGCCGGTAAAACAGATAAATGGAAATACTGGGATATCGCCAAGGTCTATCAGAAGAAAAAACGGGAAAAGGTCGGTTCCTATGAGGAGGCAAAGTCAGAGCTTAAGGATATCCTGAGAGATTCCGTAAAGAAGCGTATGATTGCAGATGTGCCGCTTGGAACTTTTCTAAGCGGAGGCTATGATTCCTCTCTTGTGACAGCCATCGCACAGGAATTAAGTCCGGAACCTGTTAAGACTTATTCTATCGGTTTTCAGGAGGAGCGGTACAACGAGGCAAAATATGCAAAGGAAGTCGCAAGACACCTTGGAACAGAGCATACAGAGCTTTATATTGATGAGAAAGCCATGTTTGACATGGTGGAAAGCATTCCGAAATACTATGATGAGCCTTTTGCGGACAGCTCCCAGATACCTTCCATGCTTGTATCGGGACTGGCATCGAAGGACGTGACCGTTGTTCTTTCGGGTGACGGAGGAGATGAGTTTTTCTGCGGGTACAACATCTATGATAATGTTGCGCAGGCGCAGAAGCTGGATTTCCTTGGGCGCATGACATATGGCGTATGTCAGCTTCCGCCGTTGAAAAAGCTTGGTTTGATGGATAAGCTGCCGTTTCGCGTACAAGTGGTCGCAGGCAACCACGATACAGAGACAAAGACACAGCTCGGCGGAAGAACTTATATCAAGGTGATTGACAAGATGCTCCCCGATAGCGGCGTACCGTTTAAGTTTCCTATCGAATCCAAATATCAGGAAAGCAACTGGCAGGAACGCAGAATGCTGTTGGACGAGGAGACTTATCTTCCGGGAGATATCTTATGCAAGGTAGACAGGGCGTCGATGAAGTATTCCATTGAGTCAAGATGTCCGATTCTTGATGTCAATGTGATGGAATATTCATATCGTCTGCCGCACGAATATAAATATGCCAACGGTGTGAAAAAGCGTATTTTGAAGGATATCGCATATGATTATATTCCGAAAGAGCTTTTGGACAGACCCAAGGTGGGATTTGGCGTGCCTCTGGACAAATGGATGCGGGGACCGCTCAAGGATGCGCTGCAGGATTTTTGCAGCATCGACTATCTCAAAAAGCAGGGAATCTTTGATGCGCAGTATGTAAACGGGTTTGTCAATGAATATCTCCGGACAGGGGATAAGGGACCGGCTTCGGGAGCCAATTATTCCAAGGTTGCATGGTCGCTCTTTGTATTCCAGCAATGGTACGATTACTATATGTAAAGGAATTTTTTATGAAAAGAATAGCATTATTTATCAGCTCCCTTCAAAAGGGCGGTTCTGAGAGAGTTATGGTGAATCTTGCATCGTATTTCCGTGAGAAGAACTATGATGTGATTCTTGTGACCCAGTATAAAAAGGAAAACGAATACAGCATTCCGCCTGAGATACGCAGGGTATATTCTGAGCCGGATGAGCATGAGCTTCAAGGGGGAAGAATCAAAAATTTCTGTGTCAGATTTCGCACACTCAGAAATATCTGGAAGGCGTACAAGCCGGATATCATTCTGTCATTTCTGGGAAAAAACAATCTGATGGCTGTGGCGACAGCGGCATTTCTGCCCTCACGGGTTGCCGTGTCCGTAAGAGGAGAGCCGACCATGGAGTACGAAGGAAAAATGATGCAGCTTATCGCAAAGCTGGTATTTCGTTTTGCTGACGGCGTGGTGCTTCAGACAAAGAGAGCATGCGCCTTCTTTCCAAAGGCAGTCAGGAAAAAAAGCAGGATTCTTTCAAACCCTTTAAATTCGCAGTTTTTGGACAGGGAACCTTGTGAGGACAGGGAAAACCTCATCGTGGCAGCAGGAAGGCTTGACAACAATAAAAATCATGCAATGCTGATTCACGCCTTTGCCAAAATTGCGGAGGAATATCCTGTTATGAAGCTTGTGATATATGGTGAGGGAGAGCTTCGTACAAGTCTTGAAGAGCTTATCAGGGAAAAAGGGCTTGAGGACAGAATCTCCATGCCGGGCAGTATTGATGATGTGGCAGACAAGATTTGTAAGGCAAGAATCTTTGCACTGACTTCTAACACAGAAGGAATGCCAAACTCTGTCATGGAGGCGATGGCGCTGGGGCTTCCTGTCGTTGCGACAGACTGTCCCTGCGGCGGACCGGCAGAGCTTATTGAGGACGGCGTGAACGGACTGCTTGTTCCGGTCGGAGATGCATATGCTTTGGCAGATGCCTTCCGCAGGATTTTGGAGGATAAGGATTTTGAGAAAAAGTTAGGGGAAAATGCACGGCAGATTACAAAGGATTTAGCACCGGAGAAGGTGAATAAGGAGTGGGAGGAGTATTTGAAGCAATTGATGAATGGCTGATGCCCCACTATTATTTGATATCATACTAAAAAAGTGTTATAATTTTATAAACTAATTATTAAACAGTAAAAATGACCAAGAGTCATTGTTGAAAAAATGACGGCAGTGTACTATACTAGACGCCATAATGATATTATTTTGAGACAGTGAGGGCATGTTTACTGTTTTTGCTGTGTAAAGGAGAGGAAATCAATATGGACGAAAAACCCAAGAAGAACGGTGAAGATGGGGGAGCAATGATTAAAGTCGCCACCTTTATCGTTGACAGGCGCAATTTATTTTTCCTGCTGTTTGGCATTGCGCTGATTTTTTCGGTGGTATCAATGAACTGGGTAGGAGTGGAAAATGCGCTTTCTGCATATCTGCCTGATACCACGGAGACAAGTCAGGGTCTTGACCGCATGGAGGAGCAGTTCATTACCTATGGTACGGCCAAGGTGATGGTAACCAATATCCCCTATGAGGAGGCAGACAGGATTTATCAGGAGCTGGAGGAGCTTGACAGCATCATCATGCTGGATTTTGATAATTCCAAGGACCATTATAATAATTTCTCCGCGCTGTACAGCATTACCTTTGGATATGAGGAGACAGATGAACGTGCGCTTGAAGCGCTCGCAGAGGTAGAGGCGATGCTTGAGGGCTATGATATTTATGTGTCAACAGCGATGGGTGACGCTTCGGCAGAGCAGCTTGCAAAGGAAATGTCGGTCATTAGTGTTTTGGTAGCAATTGTTGTTGTCTCCGTACTGCTGTTTACTTCACAGACATGGGCAGAGGTTCCGGTTTTGCTGCTTACCTTCTGCTCGGCAGCGCTGATTACCAAGGGTACAAACTTCCTGATGGGAACGATATCTTTCGTGTCAGATTCGGTTACCATCGTACTGCAGCTTGCCTTGTCAGTTGACTATGCGGTTATTTTCTGCAACCGGTACAAGGAGGAGCATCAGACGCTTGGCATCAGAGAGGCGGATATCGTGGCGCTCAGTAAGGCAATTCCTGAAATTTCATCCAGCTCGCTTACGACAATCGGCGGTCTGATTGCGATGATGTTCATGCAGTTTGGTATTGGCAGGGACATGGCGCTGTGTCTGATCAGGGCGATTCTGCTAAGCCTGCTTGCAGTATTCCTGCTGATGCCGGGACTGATCATGCTTTTTGGCAAAGCGATGGATAAGACAAAGCATAAAAGCTATGTTCCGGATATTCCGTTTGTAGGAAAATTCGCATACAAGACAAGATACATCATTCCTCCTTTATTTGTTGTTGTATTGGTGGCAGCCTACATCATACAGTCCCATTGTCCGTATGTGTACGGATATACGCAGCTGGAAACCCCGGTTCAAAGTGATGCCATGGTTGTAGATGAGATGATTGAGGAAAGCTTCGGCAGTGAGAACTATGTGGCGCTTATTGTTCCTGCGGGAAACTATGAAAAGGAAAAGAAGCTTTTGAAGGAGCTGGATGCACGGCCGGAAGTGGACCATTCACAGGGGCTTGCAAACACTGAGGCAATGGACGGCTATATGTTGACCGACAAGCTGACGGCGAGGGATTTTTCGGAGCTTTTGGAGCTTGATTATGAGGTGGCGGAGCTGCTGTATATGGCATATGCGGTAAATGATGAAAATTATGCCAAGATTGTAAACGGCTTTTCCAATTACAGCGTCCCTCTGATTGATATGTTTATGTTCCTGTATGAGGAGGTCGATGAAGGCTATGTCACGCTTGATGACGATTTGATGGATACGCTTGAGGAAGCGCATACCAAGATGCAGATAGCGCTCGACCAGCTTCAGGGTGAGGAATACAGCCGTATGCTGATTTACCTGACACTGCCCGAGGAGGGCGATGAAACCTTTGCCTTTCTTGATGAGATGCATGAGATTGCAGGAAAATATTATGATGTAAATGAGGTGCTTATCCCCGGCGAATCAACCAGCCAGTATGATCTTTACAAGACCTTCCAGAGAGATAATATGGTTGTCAATGTGGTGTCCATTCTTGCCGTTTTAGTGGTACTGCTGTTTACTTTTATGTCGGCAGGAATGCCGGTACTTTTGATTGCGGTAATTCAGGGCGTTATCTGGGTGAATTTTTCGGTTCCGGCAATGCAGCAGAAAAATGTCTTTTTCCTAAGCGGTATGATTGTATCCTCTATTCAGATGGGTGCGAATATTGACTATGCCATTGTCATTTCGGGAAGATTTCTGGAGCTGAAGGACAAAATGCCGAAGCGCGATGCGATCATAGAGACGATGAACTTCGCATTTCCGACGATTGTCACTTCCGGAACGATGCTTGCGCTTGCAGGAATCTTTATCGGACAGATGTCCTCAGACGGAGCGGTGTGCGGTATCGGACAGTGCTTGGGCAGAGGTACGATTCTTTCCATCTTTACGGTTATGTTTGTGCTTCCGCAGATACTTCTGCTTGGTGAGAAGATTATTGATAGAACTTCCTTTGCAGTATCGATTCCGCTTAAGATGGAAAGAGTCAGCGGACTGATGCGGATTGACGGAAGGGTTCAGGGGCAGATTAACGGTACGGTGATTGGTGAGATTCACGGACTTGTGCGCGGTGATGCAAACCTGTTTATCAACATGGGCAAGCTTGTGGAAAAGGAAGATGACGGAAGCGGACTCGAGGAGCTTTTGCAGAAGGAAGAAGGTGAGACGAATGCATAAGGAAGGTTTGAAAAAGGGGCTGGCTTTTGCGCTGGCGCTTTCCATGGGCATCAGCCTGTGTCCGGCAGAGACGCTTAGCGCAGCAAATCAGACCCGGAATACAGCTGTCTCGGCGGAAGAAAATGCGGGGGAAGCTAAGTATGAGAGAATTGATATTCATACTGCAGAGGATTTTGTAAAATTTGCACAGCAGTGTGATATTGATTCCTGGTCAAAAAATAAATATGTAAGCCTTAAAGCAGATATTGACCTGACAGGAGTGGAGTTTCAGACGATTCCTGTATTTAATGGGATTTTTGATGGGATTGGTCATACGATTTCAGGGTTTGATTATACGGGCGACGGGTATGTTGCAGGCTTATTTCGCTACATAGAAAGAGACGGCGTGGTCGAAAACCTTACAGTGAAGGGAAACATCACTGCTGAAAATGAAAAAGAGTGTATCGGAAGCATCTGCGGTGTCAACTACGGCATGATTAGAAATTGTACATTCCAGGGGACGGTAAGCGGACGTGATACGGTAGGCGGCATTGTCGGCATCAATGAAAGCACGGGAACGTTGTCAGGCTGCTCCGTCAGGGGGAGAATTACCGGCTATTATTCAACCGGGGGCATCGCAGGAATCAATCATGGCGTGCTGAATTACTGTACCAATCGTGCCGGAATCAATGATGACAGTGCGTGGGTTGAGGAAGATGACGAGATGGGCGGTATGGGAATTATTAAAAATCTCACAACCGATGAAGAAAATGAACTGTACAGCGGAGTTGATACAGGCGGTATCACCGGCTTTTCCGATGGCGTGATATCAAGATGCACCAATTCGGGAACAGTTGGATATGAACACACAGGCTACAATATCGGCGGTATCGCCGGACGCCAGTCCGGTGTTATCTCGCTCAGCACGAACAATGGTATTGTATATGGACGTAAGGATGTAGGCGGCATTGTGGGGCAGATGGAGCCTTTTATTGAGATTAATGAGGCGGAATCCCTAAGAGATGCCATCAATAAGCTTCATGATGACATTGAAAAGACCATCAATGATATGGACGCTGCCAAGAATGCGGTACAGGGCGATGCTGACAAGATGCAGTCTTATGCTGACAGTGCCATAGACACGGGAGATGAGCTTGTGAGCAGCCTTACAGACTTTGTTGATGACAATATTGACGAGGGAAATTCGATAGCAGAGCGAATGGAGCATGTAATGGACTTGCTGCCGGATATTATGGACCGTATCTCAGATGCAGATGAAGCTGTCTCTGACTTTAGTGATGCAATGAAGGAGTTAGGAGATGACCTGGAGATTCTTGACAGGGTTGATGGTTCTGCATACAATGAGACGGATTATAATCGTATCACGCTTTTATCTACAGTGGGAGGAACGCTTCTGGCAGACAGTTTAAATCCGGAGAAAGGCAGAAAGGTAACGATTACTGTTAAACCGGAAGGCAATTATCAGCTGGTTAGCACTGTGACAGTTACCGATGCAGGCGGTCAGCTTGTGGAGGTTGAACAGTCGGCAGACAATACGGATCAGTACACATTCATTATGCCTGAGAAAAATGTCAGGGTGGAAGCTGGCTTTGTATATATAGAACCGGCGGGGCAGACACCTACAGCACAGGAGCCGGCGATTATATTTCAATCCAATTTAAGCGGTGATGCTAAGTATTCCATTGATAAGGATGAGCAAAAGGTTACAATCAATGTCATTCCAAGCGCTGTCTACACGGTTTCCGGTCTGGAGGCAGCAGACGAGTCCGGAAATAAGGCGGCAGTATCCAAAAAGCAGAGCGGAGCATATATCTATGAACTTGATATTGCAGACAGTACAAGTACAAAATATACGGTTACGATTCAATTCAAAAAACAGGATAAAAAGCAGGCAGTCAATAAGGCAAAGGAAAATATAGACAGCGATATTGATGCACTGAATGATGCATCTCAAAGCGCTAAGAATTCCATAGACAGCATCAGGAAAATTATGATGCCGGACGGCTCCTATGAGGACTGGAATGGTCTTTCCGATGAGGAGAGGGATCAGATGAAGGAGGAATGCTTAAATCTTGCAGGAGCGCTTGGAGATATGTCCTTGTCCGCCGCATCTGTGCTGAGCAGCTTCGCAACAATATACAATATTCTCTCTCCTTATCTTTCCGAAGCTGCTGATGATGCAGGAAATGATTTGGATGATGCAGGGAACCATATCCAGAGCATGTCAGATGCGCTGAAAGCAGCAAACAATGGTGTCAGAGGAATTGTAAACTATATGAATGCGCAGGAGGACATCCGGTTTTCCAAGCTTGGAGATGAATTTGACAGCGCCAAGGAGAGCTTTCACGATCAGTTAAAGGGATTGTCAGACAGTATTAAGAGTCTCTCGGACAATGCCTCCGCCTATTCAGATGTCATTAACCAGGACCTCAGGGAAGTGAATGATCAGATTAATGTCGTCCTGAACCTTCTGGCAGACCGTATAACGGACACGGAACAGCTCAGCATGGAGGACTTATATGAGGAAGTGGACGACGAGGAGCTTGAGTCCATCACGACAGGAAGGGTAGATGCATGCAGCAACAAGGGTGTCATCAAAGGTGATATTAATGTAGGAGGCATTGCAGGCTCCATGGCTATTGACGATGAGGACCTTGAGGATAGCGCGGCAGGCTCGGTAGAATATGTAATAGGAAGGCGCTTTATCACAAAATGCCTGATTATGGGCAGCGTCAATGAGGGTTATGTCACTGCTAAGAAAGACGGAGCAGGCGGCATCTGCGGATATATGGATCATGGCATCATTGCTGACTCAGAAAGCTATGGCAGCATTGAAAGTACAGAAGGCGGCTATGCAGGCGGCATTTGCGGCGAGTCCTTTACCATTATCAAGAGATGCTATGCCCTGTGTTCGGTATCGGGAAATCAAAATGTAGGAGGTATTGCAGGATATGCGGACAGCCTGAAAAACTGCTATTCCATGTCAGATGTACATGCCGAGAATGGACGTGTGGGTGCGATTGCAGGTCAGACTGCTTCCTATGAAATAGCTGATACACAGGAAAACGAGGGAGAAGTGAAGGTGTCGCAGAATTATTATGTAGGCGATGATATAGGCGGTATTGATAATATCAGCTATATTGGAGTTGCAGAACCCATCAGCTACAATGATTTGCTGACGGTCGAGCAGCTTCCTACGCAGTTTTGGCATCTGAAAGTCATTTATAAGATAGAAGATACCTATCTTGGCTCAGAGGAAATCAAATACGGCGCCGCACTGGATAATCTCAATTATCCCCAGATTCCGGAGAAGGAAGGCTTTTATGGCGTATGGCAGGATATGTCAGGCAAAAAGATGAGCGGAACGGTTGTTGTGGAGGCTGAGTATAAGGATAATGTCACGGTTGTCCAAAGCAGCATAGAGGAAAACAGCACAGGAGAAGGCACCGGGCAAAAGCCATATGCCCTTGTAGAGAACATCTTCACGGAGGATACTGTTTTAAATGCCGTTATCAGCGATATGACACCTCCGGCGGAGGCAGAAGGCAGACAGAATGTCGTGTATGAGGTTACGCTTGCGGACAGCGGCATTCAGGAAACAGATTCGTTTGCGCTGCGTGTGCTCAATCCCTATGAAGATGCCATAGTCTACGGATATCATGACGGCGCATGGACAGAGCTTGAGAGCAAAGCCAGAGGCCGGTATCTGCAGGTTGCCATGACAGGGACACAAGAGTATTTCTGCGTTGTGGAAAATCCGTCAAAGCTGATGCTGATCGTCTTATCGGCAGCGGCGGCAGCAGTTGTACTCATACTGGTGATTGCATTGATAAAAAAAGTACATTCCCGCAGACAGCAGCGGCAGGCAAAGAAGAAGCATGACAAAGCTGACAATGGAGAGATGTAAAAAAGAGAATTGAAAATGACGTATTAACAGCGTATTCCGGTGATTTCACAATCGGAATACGCTGTTTTCTCGTTGCTGTTCACACCCCTATTGCATTTTGGCGCACGATTCCCGTTGCTCTGATGTGGAATGAACAGTAACGAACTGTTACCATAGTCCGGCTGCGAAGGCTGATATGGATTGCTTAAATTGTGGAGTTAAGGTATAATGTTAATAGACATGGAGACTGATATCATCACAGAAGGGGCGCGATTTTCAAAACACGAATTACAGCGATATGAAACGCGTATACTCTATATGGATATGCATGAACATGAAAGAAAATACCCTGTCTCATATATACCTGACAAAGGCTGACCTGCTTGGAAGACATGAGTGGTCAGGAAAGCTTGACTTGCTCAATATCGTTATGGTAGGCTTATCGAAGGAGTGAAAGAAAAATTGAAGAAAGGAAATCAACTGAACAAATAAATTCGTTCGCTTGAGGCTTGGTGCGGAATATGTGTGGAATAGCAGGATTTTGCGGTAATCCTACGAACTGGAGAGAAAATATAGAAAAGATGAACAAAAGAATGTACCACAGAGGACCTGATGCAGGCGGTGCATGGGCGAGCGAGGACGCCAATGTGGTGCTTGGACACAGAAGGCTTTCTATTGTGGATTTGTCAGAGAACGGCGCACAGCCAATGCACTCGTCATCGGGAAGATATGTGTGTGTATTTAATGGAGAGATTTATAATTATAAAAAGCTTAGAGAGAAGCTGTTAGCAGAAAAAAAGGTTACGGCTTTTCGCGGAACATCAGATACGGAGGTATTGCTGGAGGCATTTGAGGCATATGGCGTCCGCGAGACGATTGCACTGTGTAAGGGAATGTTTGCTATCGCACTGCTTGACAAAAAAACAGGAAGACTTACGCTGATTCGGGACAGAATCGGTGAAAAGCCCTTGTATTATGGCTTTGTGAACGGGCATTTTGTGTTTGCTTCGGATATCGGCAGCATCAGCGTGCTTGACGACTTCAACAATGCGATAGACACGAAGGTTCTGCAATTATATTTTATACACGGTTATATTCCGGCTCCGTATTCCATCTATCAGAATATATACAAGCTTGATGCAGGATGTATGCTTGAAATTGATGCACCTTATCAGGAACCAAGGGTGAGTGCCTACTGGTCTGTGCGCGAGGCAGCAAAGTATGGTCAGGAGCACCCTTTCAAGGGGAGCAGGCAGGAGGCTGCTGATGAGCTGGAGCGGCTGCTGAAGGCTTCCATCCGTGAGCAGATGGTGGCAGATGTTCCGGTAGGGGCATTTTTATCAGCAGGTATTGACAGCAGTACGATTGTCGCGCTGATGCAGGCACAGTCAAGCCGTAAGGTGCGAAGCTTTACGATAGGAATGGACAACCCGGAGTACAATGAGGCCGTCTACGCCAAGGAGATTGCAAAGCATCTGGGAACAGAGCATACAGAACTTTATATTACAGCAGAAGATGCTAAGGAAGTGATTCCGAAGCTTTCATGGATATTCGGGGAGCCGTTTGCGGATTCCTCACAGATTCCGACATACCTTGTAAGCAAAATGACAAGAGAGCATGTGACCGTCTCCTTGAGCGGCGATGCCGGAGATGAACTGTTCTGCGGCTATACGACATATTCTTCCATTAACCGGATTTGGGGAAAGATGAAGGGGTATCCATACGGTGTACGGAAGCTGTGCAGTAAGCTTCTGACAGGGAATCCGCTGATCAAAAACAATCAGCTCCTACAGACAAAAGCATACCTTTTGGGGGCAAAGAGCGCTGAGCACTTATACGAGCTGTCCAATGCACAGGAGGCATCCAACCTTCACATTGCACTGGAACGGGAGACCTATCCCTATAAGCATAACAGCTATCCCTATGGCGCACTTAAGGACACTCAGAACAGCATTATGCTGATGGATATGGAGGTGTATCATCCGGATGACATTCTGGTCAAGGTCGACCGGACTGCCATGGCAGTATCCTTGGAGACGAGAGTGCCGATGCTTGACAAGGATGTGGTTGAATTTGCATGGACGATTCCGATGGAATATAAGAAGCAGGGAGACGAGGGCAAGCTTGTCTTAAAGGATGTGCTTTACAAGTATGTTCCCAAGGAGATGATGGACAGACCCAAAAAAGGCTTTTCCATTCCTGTCACACAATGGCTCAGGGAATCAGGACTTAGAGACTGGGCAGAATCCCTTCTGGACAGGAACCTGATTGAACAGCAGGGAATTTTAAATGCCGATGAAGTACAGCGGATTTGGAGAGATTTTATTGACAACGGTAACTGGCGGATTCAGATATGGTATCTTTTAATGTTTCAGAGCTGGCTGCTGGAACAAAAGAGGATTTTAGTATAAGAAATGGTTTCAGTTTTATTAAATTGGTTTTATATTTTTATCACAGTTTTTCTTGTCGGTTTTGCAGCGTCAAAGGCAATTGAAAAACGATTTGGATGGCATATGAAGACAATGGACAGCATTCTTGCGGCAGGAATTATGCTTGCTGCCGTATATGCGCAGTTTTTCAGCCTTTTTTACAAGGTGGGACTTGCAGCAAATGCAATGATGCTGCTTGCATGTCTGTGCATTGTCATCGTATGGCACCGGGAGATTGCAGAACGGATAAAAAGAGCATTAATCACTACTGGCGTGATAAAGGGGATAATTTTAGCGGGGCTGATTTTGATATGGTCCTACTGTACCTCACGCGGATATATGCATTATGATTCGGATTTATATCATGCGCAGAGTATCCGGTGGATTGAGGAATACGGAGTTGTTAAGGGGCTTGGAAATATCCATGTGCGGTTTGCGTACAACAGCTCCTTTTTCGCGTTGTCTGCACTTTATAGCATGAAATTTCTGACAGGGCAGTCCCTTCATACAGTGAACGGATTTTTGGCGCTTTTATTAAGCGCTGAAGTTCTGAGGCTTTTTGATATCAGAGAACGCCGGAAAATCATTATGGCAGACTTTGCAAGACTTGGCGCTTTTTATTATCTGACAATTATTTACAGAGACATTGTCGCGCCTGCTTCTGATTATGCCATTATGTGTGTTATATTTTACCTTGTCATCAAGTGGCTGGATTTGCTGGAGACAGACAGGGACGAAATCGCGCCGTTTGCGCTTTTGTGCGTGGGAGGTGTATATGCAGTCTCGCTGAAGCTTACGGCAGGGCTGATTTTGCTGCTCCTGATCAAACCTGCAAAAATGCTGATACAACGGAAACGATGGAAGGATATTTGGATTTATCTTTTGATGGGTGCTGTCATATTGGCGCCGTGGCTGATACGGACGGTTGTTATTTCCGGCTATCTGATTTATCCGTTTCCGTCGCTTGATTTGTTTGATGTGGACTGGAAAATGAATGCGTCCGCTGCAGCGTTGGATGCCGCTGAGATTCAGACATGGGGGCGTGGACTGAACAATGCGGCGCTTGTGGATTTGCCAATCCGGGAATGGTTTCCGGGGTGGTTTTCCACGATGCTGCCAACGATAGGAAAGCTGTTGATTATCGCAGATATCCTTTGCCTTGTTATATTTGCGGCAATGATGGTATGGTTTCTGCTCAGGATTCTTGTCACATCAATTACGAAAAAGAATTTTGGCGCCTGCCTGAAACAAGAACCTGAAGAAGACCAGTTATGTATTTTCGGCGAATATGTACTTGTGCTTGCTGCAGTGCTTGCTTCTTATCTGTTTTGGCAGCTTTCCGCTCCTCTGCTGCGGTATGGCTACGCGTATGTGCTGCTGACGGCATTGCTGACTGTCGGTTTTATGATAACTTTATGGCAGGAGAAGGTCTTTAAAAGAGCATTAAAGCCTTTTAAATGGGGATTTGCGGCGCTGCTGTTCGTGTTTAGTGCAGTCAAGCTTTGGTCGCTTGCAGATTACATCGTTAGTGTGTCAGAACAGCCGTATGCGCTTTGCCAGCAGGACTACGGCAGCTATGAGCTGGAATGTTATGAGGTAAATGAGGTAAGCTTTTATTATCCTGTTAGCGGGGACCGTGTCGGCTATCAGTGCTTTCCGGCGATACCGCGGAAGATGGAGATTGTGTTCCGCGGAGAAGATATCAGGGAAGGGTTTATGGATGCAGAGGGTCAGCGGTGAGGATATTGTAATAGGACGAAGGGCGGCTGTTACCCTTTCTTGAATATATATACATATTATGATATAATGTGACTATATCAATGTCAGGAGGGACACATATGGAGGCAATCAGACCATCTTCAGATTTAAGAAATCATTATAGCGAAATATCCAAGCAATGCCATGAAGAAAGGACCCCGGTCATCATTACAGTCAATGGGCATGGTGATACTGCAATATTGGGATTACAGGACTATTACCAGATGAAATCAGAACTTGAATTGTTACGGACATTAGCAGAAGCGGAAGAAGATGCTGTTAATGGCAGAGTGGCACCAATGCAAGATACATTTGATGATATACGTAAGTCGCTTTTAGAGAGGAAATCTGATGAAGTATAGGATTATCAGAACGAATAAGGCGGATGAGCAGTTAAGAGAAATCATCTTTTATATTGCTGATGATTCGGGAAGCATTGACATAGCGTTGGGTGATTTGGATAAGATTGAAACTGCCATAAATCGTTTAGGGGAGTTTCCTATGTCCGGAACTGTTCCAAGGTACTCGATTTTGCGAAAACAAGGCTATAGAGTTCTCATAGCAGAAAAACATCTGATATTTTATAAAGTGAATGAGTGCGAAAAGGCTGTTACCATATATGCGGTTGTGGATGGCAGGCGAGAATATAGAAATTTGCTGTAGGTAACAGTTCAGCCATGCAATTGGTTTCAAGCAGAACGAAGGGAGACAGTCATATGTCGGGACAGGCAATTGGACTCCGAATGCGAATTTTCTAATGGGTGATGTGTTACTGCTGTAGAATGATTTGTGATAAAGAGGTTTACCTGTTAAAAAGATTGTGTTATTATGTAAAATAATATGTAGCGATTCAGCAGATATGGAATCGTAACCGGATATCAGGCATAAAAGCGATTATTTTTAGAAATAAATAACTAAGAAAAGAAACACGGTACTCAAGGCTGAACTGTTACGAAAAGTACGGAAGCGATATGCAGAAAAATGACAAAGAAATCATCAAAGGAAGCATGGATATATGAAATTAATACAAAAAATCCGTCTGCCGGAGTGGATAACCGCCGGTGCGGCATTGATTTATTATTGGATTATGGCATTGTATAAGCTCACAGAAGCTCCGATATGGCAGGACGAGGCGATGGAGTTTTACTGCTCGATTCCTGTGAAAGGGGCTATC
Organism: Lachnospiraceae bacterium; assembly: GCA_017622845.1. Taxonomy (GTDB): domain Bacteria; phylum Bacillota; class Clostridia; order Lachnospirales; family Lachnospiraceae; genus COE1. The sequence goes on from JAGAQJ010000006.1 coordinate 40,734, forward strand.
CGCGGTGTCACGGAGTATGCGACGATGTATGAGCGCATGGCGCATATTCAGCAGCAGCCGCCGTTGTACAACTGGGTGATGTGCCTATGGCTTCAGGTGAGCCACGGGGAATGGTGGTATCGTCTATCCAGCGTGGTGTTTGGCTTTGTTGCGGCAGTTGGACTTTACATGGTAATACGAAAATTATGCAACCGCTATTTAGCGGCTTTTTGTGTTGTTATCTATTCGAGCATCTATATTCTGATGTATTATATGAAAGAAGCATCAGAATATTCCCTGCTGATTATGCTTCTGTTTTGGACTATTTATTTATATCTCAATATATTGGAAAAGATAACAGTAAAAAGGGCAATCGGCTTTACGCTGTTGTGTGTTGCAGATGTTTACACGCATTATGGCGCAGCTTTTGTCATTGTGCCTATGGCGGTTCAGCTCTTGATTTACTATGCAGGAAGGAAAGAGTGGAAGGCTTTTTGGGCAGCGTTTATTTCATCAGCGATTGCAGTGGTTGGCGCAGGGATTCCCCTGGTGGTGCTGTTTTTGATTCCGCAGTCGGCTAATCCGGTGTCTACGATGGGTGTGGATAAGCCAATCGAAATTACAGGCAACAATATTATTCTTGATTTTTTTGACAGTATGATGTGGGTGCTTCGCTGGTGCATGCTTGATTATGACAGGGATTGGGATAAGCTGACATGGGCGATATGGATTATTTTATTTCTTTTGATTATAGCTGCTGTCTGGTGTTACCGCTGTACAAAACGTAAGGAAGTTAAGATGTTTATCCGCTGCAACATCGGTATTTACCTGATTTATTATGTGCTGACCACATTAAATATCTATGCATACGGCTGGTTTGGAAACCGGTATAATCTTTTCATCTTTCCGGTGTGGTTTGTCCTGATTGCCGTGATATTGTATGAATTTCTGCAGGTTTTAAGGGAAAATAAGAGGGCGTGGATAAGAAAAATACAACCTGTTATGAAATATGCTGTTATCGCTGCAATGGTGCTGTTTTGCTGCTATGGCGTAAAGCGGATTCACAATCATTGGGCGAAGATGGACCTAAGGACGGTGGTAGCTGCATGGTATGACGAAGAAGGCTATGAGATACCGACTTATGTAAATTTCCACCAGAGATATCCGTTTGTGTATTATCTGACGCTTGATGAGGAGTATGACGAGCAGAAATGGGAGCATATATATTGCAGTCAAAATCTGGAATCGCTGGATTATTCGGACGAGGAGTGGCTGGAATTTTTGCAGACAGAGGTTTATCCCGAAGGGCTGCCCGGGAAGCTGTATGTCGTATCCGGACAGCTTGATACGATTGCAAGTGCACTGCAGGATTATGGGTATCAGGTAGAGCCGGTCGTGGACACGACAGCAAAGCTGTTCCTGCTGACGGCACCTGACAATGTGGAGTAATGGGAAGCAGGATAGGAGATTGAAATGATTATCATACATGTAATGGGTGGTCTTGGCAATCAGCTGTATCAATATGCCCTTTCAGAAAAATTAAAGTCACTTGGAAAAACAGTGAAGCTTGACCTGTACGCATACAGACAGGCACAGGGAGAGGAACGAGAGTGGCGCGAGCTGGAGCTTGCGTGGCTGGAGGGACCGGAATACGAGGTCTGTACCATGCAGGAGCGCACAGACTTTTTAGATAACAGCATGAAGCTGCCCGACAGGGTGCGGCGGAAGCTTTTCGGACGGAAGAACCGTACTGTTGAGGAGACAAAGGACTATATGCCTGAGCTTTATGAGATGGACGATGTGTACTTATATGGCTTTTGGGGCTGTGACAGGTACTATGTGGATATTCTGCCGCTTTTGCAGGAAAAGATACGGTTTCCAAAGAGCAGCAATCCGCTCAATGAACGCACAATTGCCCACATGGAGCAGGAGCAGTCGGTCAGTATTCATATCCGCAGGAAGGATTATCTGACGGTGGCTGACGGCAGGCGCTATATGGGCATCTGCACCGATGCATATTATGCGAGTGCTGTTCATTACATTAGAAATCATATTGAAAATCCGGTCTTTTACATTTTTTCGGATGATATTGCTTATGCAAGGGCACATTTTGCAGATGAAAACATGCATATCGTTGACTGGAATACAGGCAGGGAAAGCATGTATGATATGGAGTTGATGAGCCGGTGCAAATATAATATCTGTGCAAACAGCACCTTCAGCATATGGGGAGCGCGCCTGAACCGATATCCGCGTAAGCTGATGATTCGTCCGCTGCATCATGATAATTATGAAACAACATCTGTTATGGAAATAAAAAGAAACTGGCAGGATTGGATTTTGATGGATTCCGATGGAAAGGTATTGTAACATTTGATGAAGGATTTAATTTCAATAATCGTTCCGGTTTACAATGTAGAAAAATATTTGGAACGATGCATGAATTCCATATTGACACAAACCTATACACGGCTTGAAATTATATTGGTTGATGACGGCTCAACAGACGGCTCGGCACAGCAGTGTGACCTGTATGCGGAAAAGGATAGCAGAGTCAAGGTCGTCCATAAGGAGAACGGCGGTCTGTCCGATGCCAGAAATGCGGGTCTTGCAGTGGCGACAGGGACTTATATCGGGTATGTAGACAGCGATGACTGGATTGAACCGGATATGTATGAGCGGATGTATCAGGCATGTGCAGAGCATCAGGCACAGCTTGCAGTCTGCCGTTATGCGCAGGAATATCAGGATAAAACCGTTTATGGAGGAGACGGAGAAGTGGTTCCGCTTTCCAGGGATGAATTGCTCCGTATCTATATCAGCGGTCATGAAGATTATGTGATTTATAATTCTGTGTGGAGCAAGCTTTTCCACCGCGATCTGGTAGAAGGAGTCTTGTTCCCGAAGGGACGAAATTCCGAGGATATCATGTATACGACAAGAGCGTTCTGCAAGCTTGACAAGGCTGTTTATCTTGACGCCTGTCTGTATCATTATGTGCTTGACCGTGAGGGAAGCATTATGAACGTGGGACGCGGTGAGCGTATGTTTCGCGATGAAATTCCCTTTTGGAGAGAGCACATTGCATGTATCAGAGAGCAGGTGTCAGAGCAGATGGGAGATTTGGCGGCGTATTATTTTTATCGAAGACTGCTGTTTTATTATGTTGATATGCGAAATGCAGGAGATACTGGCAGGTCTTATGCGAAGCGGCTTGTATCTGAGATTCGGTCGGATAAGACTGAAATTGTACGCATTTATGGCAGTGGAATGGTATCAAAGGGGGACAGGGCGCGAATGAAGCTTTTTTTGTTTTGTCCGTCCGCATATGCGCTTTTGGTGAGGCTGTATGAACGGCTTGTGATTCCGCTGAGGCAAGTATCCTGAATAATAAGCTGCTGACACCTTGGCTTGTCCAAACGGTCAGTACACCAGATTCATAAGAGGAGCAGCTATGCTTTTTAATTCGTATTTATTTATTTTTGTATTTTTTCCGCTTGTTCTATTGGGATATTACGGACTGCAGCATTTTGGGCAGAAAAAGCCTGCCATAGGCTTTCTTGTCATGATGTCCATGTGGTTTTACGGAAATGACAATATCGAGTATCTGTTTATCCTGATGGCAAGCATTGTCCTGAACTATCTGATTGTAGAAGGAATGGATAGGCTGGGGAAGCAAACTGCAAGATTTTGCCTTTTTCTGACAGGACTTGCAGTGAACCTCGGAATCCTGTTTTATTTTAAATATTATGACTTTTTTATTGAAAATGTAAATAGCGCGCTGAAGACGGATTTTGCACTGCTTCATCTGATGCTTCCGCTTGGAATCAGCTTCTATACATTCCAGCAGCTTTCCTATGTGATTGATTCCTATCGCCGTGACAGTGAGAAATACGGACTTTTGGAGTATGCAGCGTATGTATCGTTCTTTCCGCAATTGATTGCAGGACCGATTGTGTACCATGATGAACTGATACCGCAGCTTCGCAGGGAGCAGAACCATCACTTTCGGTTTGAGAATGCCAGCAGGGGAATTTACGCCTTTGCACTGGGACTTGCCAAAAAGGTCCTGATAGCAGATACCTTTTCGAAGGTGGTTATTATCGGATATGACAATATCGGGGAGCTGAACACAATCAGCGTTTTGGTTGTGATGGTGTGCTATTCGCTGCAGATTTACTTTGATTTCAGCGGATATTGCGACATGGCGTATGGAATCGGCTATTTGTTTAATGTAAAGCTTCCGATTAACTTTAACTCACCGTATAAGGCAGCCTCTATCGTTGAGTTTTGGGACCGCTGGCATATGACGCTGACGCGTTTTTTTACGAAATATATTTATATTCCGCTTGGCGGCAGCAGACGTGGAAAGGTCCGGACTTATATCAATGTGATGTTTGTATTTTTGGTCAGCGGTATTTGGCATGGAGCGAACTGGACCTTTATTCTGTGGGGCGTGATAAACGGCATTGGAAATGTGCTGACAAAGCTTTTGGGACGCTTCTTCCGCTGGGTTCCGCGGACGGTGGGCGTTATCGTAACTTTTTGCTTTACGACTTTTGCATGGAGTCTTTTTCGGGCAGATTCTATCAGACAGGCGAGGCAGCTTTGGGGGCAGCTTGGAAACTTTGGCGATGGTACCATCTATGCACCGATAACGGAGACGGTAAATGACTTAATAGAAGTAAAAATAATCAGCAGACTGGCAGGCGGCAGTATCATGGAAAGTTGTCCGTGGCTGCCTTTAACCGCGTTTATGGTTCTGGTGCTGCTTGCCTGCTTTTTCCTCAAGAACACACAGGAAAAGGCTGCTGACAACAGCTATGGCAATAAAAGAATTGTATGGATTGTGGTTTTGATGCTTTGGAGTATCTTATCCCTGTCAGATGTCAGCGAATTTTTGTATTTTAATTTCTGATAAGTGTGTAAGGCAATGGGATTTTTTGATTCAGTGGAGGCAGGAATGAGGCAGAAGGAGTTTGATGCCCGAAAATGGTTTATAAAATGTATATTGGCATTGCTGGGAGCTTTATTGCTTGCATTTGTGGTTTTGTGGATATTTGATCCGTATTTTCATTTTCATAAGCCCTACTCGTTTGTTTCCTATCGGCTTTATGATGAACGTTATACGAACGACGGAATATCGCGCCATTTTGAGTATGATGCCATTATCACAGGAACGTCAATGGCACAAAATTTTAAGACAAGCGAGGCGGATGCGCTGTTTGGGATTCACTCGGTAAAGGAAACCTTTTCCGGAGCTGGATATAAAGAGCTGTCACAAAACCTTGAGAGGGCGCTGCAGCGCAATCAAGACCTGAAAACTGTTATCTGGACAATGGATTTTAACTCACTGATACGTGACAAGGATTACGACCAGTACACGGATTATCCATTGTATCTCTATGATGATAATGTCTGGAATGATGTATCTTATGTGTTTAACAAGTCTGTATGGTATCATGGCGTGCTGCCCAATATCACAAGGACGCTGACAGGTCGGCCCAGCATGACCTTTGACGAGTATTCCTCATGGGACAAGGAGACAGGCTATGAGTATGTGATGCAAAATTATGACCGTTGGGAAGAAAAAGCGCCAATGATTCCGGGACTGACCGCTGAAGAAAAGGAAATGGTGTATCAGAATGTCGAGCAGAATTTCGTAAAGCTTGTAAATCAATATCCGGATACGACCTTTTATGTATTCTATACGCCCTATAGTATATGCTGGTGGGATTTTATGAATCAGGAGGGAATGATGCAGATGCAGTTTGACGCAGAGCGGATTGCCACAGAGCTGCTGCTTGAGTGTCCCAACGTAAAGCTGTATCATTTTAATGACCGGTACGACATCATTACAAATCTGGACAATTACAGAGATAAAGAGCATTATTCAGCAGAAATCAATACCAGGATTCTTGAGTGGATGGCCGCCGGACAAGGACTTGTGACAAAGGAGAATTATCAGGAGCTTTTGGAAAAAGAAAAGCAGTATTATCTGAATTATGATTATGAAAGTATATTTGAGTAGAAGTAATTGTTCAATACAGTACAATGCACTTGCTGCGGAGTGCGTGAGAATGCGTAAATTGCGTTAGGCATCAAGCCACCACGAAGTGGTTTTTCATGACTTGATGCTCGTAACTAGTGTACTGACACGCTCATTTCCGAACTAACAGTGTTGGATATTTTGTTACTCTGCAAGGCGGAGGAATGAGGCGATGCGGTGGCATCGTCGATTGATGACAACGCAGCAGATGGCAAAATAGGCAATACTGTTAGTCTGAATATGAACGTGTCAGTACACTAGGAGGGTATGGAATCGTTACGGGTAGAAAATAATAGGTAAAGATTTGCATGATAAAAAGTACAGTCTGGGAACAGCAAAGCATGTAAGCTTAAAAAAGGCTTACAGGACATAGGAAAGGCATGGTGTAGCATGGATATTATTAAGAAACTGCGGTATATTTTGGACAGAAAGCAAAAGATTCAGGTCTGCTTTCTGGGGGTTCTCATTTTTATAGGCGGATTACTGGAAACAGTCAGTGTCTCTGCACTTCTTCCGGTTGTATGGGTGCTTCTCGACCCGCAAAAGGCACAGGAGAATAAATATTTCCAGCTTGCAATGGAGCTTCTGGGTATTCAGGATATACAGCGTTTTATGGTTCCGATGCTCATTCTGCTGATTGTCATGTATACACTGAAAAATGCATTTCTGCTGTTTATTGTATATGTACAGAATAAATTTATATCATATAACAAAAATAAGCTGATTAGTCAGGTGCTTCGTGAATTTTTAAACAGGCCCTATGAATTTTATCTGGATGCGGACATTCCGACCGTGTTCCGCCTGACAGACAGCGATATCCCGAATGTGTTTAGCATTTTGACAGCGTTGATTTCCCTGGTATCTGAGGTGGTTGTATTTGTGCTGCTTTGCGCAGTGCTGATTGCTGTCGACTGGAAGCTGGTGCTTTTTATGGTCGTTGTGTTTGGTACGGTTTCGCTGCTGATAATGAAGGTGTTAAAGCCGCGTATGAATGTAATCGGCGCGAAGAATCAGGCAATCCAGTCAAAAATTGCAAAGTGGAGAATTCAGGCAATCTACGGCATTAAAGATGTAAAGGTTCTGCACAGAGAGGCATTTTTTGCGGATAATTATGAGAGCAGCGGAAAAATCGGCGCAGGCTACAGCAACAGTCACGCTGTCATTACGAATATCCCAAGACCGCTGATAGAGACTGTTTTTATCGCAAGTATCTTAGGGTATATTATTGTATATATCATGACAGGTCATGAGACTTCCACCTTAGTGTCAATGCTGACAGCTTTTGCTGCCGCCGCAGTCCGAATGATGCCGAGTGTAAACAGAATTAACACCTATGTAGCAGATATTTCCTTCTTTAAGCCCTGCCTTGATTATGTATATGAGAACATGAACATGACAGAAATCAGCAAACAGTCAAACCAGACGCTCCTGCCTGTAGACGAGTCAAAGACGATGCAGCTTCATGACAAAATCGAGTTAAAGGACATTGTCTATGCTTATCCAAACACGGACAAGCTCATTTTTGACCATGCCGATATGGTCATTCCTTATGCAAAGTCAATTGGTATTATGGGACCGTCCGGCGCCGGAAAATCGACGATTGTGGATATTTTACTGGGCCTGCTGAAGGTGCAGGAGGGGAGGATTTTGTGTGACGGTGTGAATGTATTTGACAATTATCCGGCATGGCTTTCACAGATTGGCTATATTCCGCAGTCGATTTATCTGGTGGATGAACCGATTCGAAATAATATTGCATTTGGTATTGCAGATGCGGAGATTGATGATGACAGAATATGGCAGGTTTTAGAGGAAGCACAGCTAAAGGACTTTATCAAGACGCTTCCGGAGGAACTTGACACAGCAATCGGCGACCGCGGTGTGCGCTTATCCGGCGGACAAAGGCAGAGACTTGGCATTGCAAGGGCGTTGTACCATAATCCTGAAATTCTTGTGTTTGACGAGGCGACCTCCGCGCTTGACAACGAAACGGAGCAGGCGGTGATGGAAGCAATCAACAGCTTCCACGGAAAGAAAACAATGGTTATTATCGCACATCGGTTAAATACGATTGAAAAATGTGATATTATTTATAAGGTAGATGAAGGGAAGATTATGCAGACGACATTGTAGAGCGTTAATGGCTTCTCCTTGCATGTTTGCCCGAAAGTTTGACGAAAATGCAGATAAAGAGATAATTGAAATGATTTTTAAAAATGTAGGAGAACAAGGTGAGTAAGCAAATCATTGCAACCGAATTATTAAAGGGACAGGGGCTTGGCAACCAGCTGTTTTGTTATATTGCAACCCGCTGCCTTGCACTGGAGCTGGGCTGGGATTTTAGCATCTTGAACAGGGAAATTCTTGCCAACAATATCCACAGCAATAAGGGCATGTATTTTATGGACCTGGACTGCGGTCTGGAGCTTCAAAAAGAAGATTTCGTGAAGGTTTACCATGAAAAGGAAGACAAGATTTATCTTGGCAATTCCATGCATGATATTGAGCATGGCTGTTATATTACAGGAGTCGACGAAGCGCTTTGGCATTTTAAGGAGTCGACGCTGATTTATGGAAATCTTCAGGCGGAAGCTTATTTTGGAAAATACCGGGAACAGATTCGGGAATGGATGCGTGTTAAGCCCGAATATGACAACAACAAGTATTCCAGAGAAAACCTCTGTATCATCAATATCCGCGGCGGCGAGTACACCAGCAATCCCGAGCTGTTTCTGCGGCGGAAATACTGGCTGGACGCAATGGAGATTATGCGTGAGAAAAGAAGCGATATGGAATTTATGGTTGTAACGGATGATTTGGCAGCAGCAAAGAGGATTCTGCCGGAGGCAGAGGCGTTTCACTTCGACCTTGCAGGCGACTACACTGTGATTAAAAATGCACACTATCTGATTTTATCCAATTCAACCTTTGCATTTTTTCCGGCATTTACAAGTGAGACAGCAAAATATATCATAGCGCCGAAATACTGGGCAAGACATAATGTGTCGGACGGCTATTGGGCATCAGAGCAGAATATTTACTCGGATTTTGTATATTTGGACAGAAAGGGCAGACTTTTTACAGCGGAGGAATGCCGCAGAGAGCTTGCAGAATATAAAAAGAACGCTAAGAAATATCAGCAGATAGGAAAGCCCTTGCAGGGTGCAAGGCTGATTGGGGCGAAGCTTCATGCAGGATACCTGATATATAAGGATTTATTTGTCAGAATGCTGCGTTCCTTAAAGCGCAGAATTTCAGATGCAGTGCGGCGTTAATCAAATATTTTCATGCAATAGGAAATTATCACAAAGGCTGAATAAGGAAAAGTATCAGCATGAGCCGGGAGGACGGTGCATATGAAGAAGAAATTTAATATTACAGGGTGCTGCTATCCGGACAGACATTATATGGTTGACATCAGTTCGAAGCTGGAAGAAATGAAGGAGTTGGTGGATAACGGAGAATATTTCATTATAAATCGGGCACGTCAATACGGCAAAACGACAACCTTAAAGCAGCTAAAAGGTTATTTAGAGAATGATTACAGCATCATATCCATGGATTTCCAGCGATTTAGTTCAGCAGACTTTGAAAAAGAAGCTGCCTTTTGCAATGCTTTTATAGAAGAACTGTTATTATTGTTAAAAAACAAAAAGAAAAATAATACCGTTTTTGATACATCACGGCTAGAAGCAGCACTTCATCAGGATTTTAGCTTATCAAGACTTTTTTCACTGCTGGGTTCAATGTGTGAGACAGCAGTAAAACCGGTCGTACTGATGATAGATGAGGTAGATAGCGCTTCGAATAATCAGGTCTTTTTAGACTTTCTTAGTCAATTAAGAAACGGATATCTTCATAGGGACGAAATTTTTACGTTTCAGTCAGTAATATTGGCAGGCGTATATGACATTAAAAATCTGAAATATAAAATCAGACTGGAAGAACAGCACATGTATAATAGTCCATGGAATATTGCATCTGATTTTCGAATCGATATGAGCTTTTTTGTTAAGGATATAGCAGGGATGTTAGGGCAATATGAGAAGGAACACAACACAGGCATGAGTGTTTCAGAGATTGCACAAATCATATATGATTATACATCAGGTTATCCTTATTTAGTTTCGTATATATGCAAGCTGATGGACGAGGATATAGCAGGAAACTCCGAATGGACATATGATGGATTGTCAGAGGCAGTAAAGATTATTGTAAAAGGACCCAATATGCTGTATGACGATATGATTAAGCATGTATTGGAATATCCGGAGCTGTATACGATGCTGAACAATATATTGTTCAAGGGTGAGAACTATCCGTATCAGGTATATGATAAATCCGTGGATATTGGCAGAATGTTTGGATTTGTTGTGGAACGAAACGGTGCAGTTGCGATAGCAAACAGAATCTTTGAAACACAGCTTTATAATTATTTTATTATGGTTGAACTGCAGAAAAATAATAAGCAGAGAGAAGCGCTTCCGGATAAAAATCAGTTTATTGAGAATGGCTTTTTAAATATGGATAAGGTGATGCAGAAATTTTATGAGTATTATACAAGCCTAATCAGTGAAGATGATATTCGCTTTGCAGAGCATCAGGGAAGAAAGCTGTTTCTTATGTTTCTTAGACCGATTATTAACGGAACAGGCAATTATTATGTGGAAGACCAAAGCAGAAATAGATACAGAACAGATATTGTAGTAGATTATAGAGGGCAGCAGTATATTATTGAGCTGAAGATATGGCATGGTGAGGAATATCAACAGAAAGGTGAGATGCAGTTGGTAAATTATCTGAATGCATATCATCAAAAAAGAGGCTATCTGCTAAGCTTTGCTTTCCATCAGGGCAAGAAAACCGGTGTAAGGGAAGTTCGGATTGAAGATAAGACTATATTGGAAGTGGTAGTATGATTGATGAGTAAGGGAGGTGATGCCTGATGCAGGAGTGTATTACCTATGAGGTCATGCACGGGGAAAATCCGGTCTGTAAAATATCGACACAGGGAAGCTGTACCATTTATAACGAAGCCTTCCTGCCCTACCAGCTTTATCTGGAGGAGGGCGAAGATATTGACACCAGAGTGAATAATATTACCAATTTTTATTATTGGTGCGCTACACGTGTTCTGACATTAGACAGACAGTTTGCAAAACAGATATTAAACAGCATCGGAGCTGTGCAGGCAGTCACGGACAAAGATAGAGCGGCGATTGCATTATCCTATCATTGCCTGACCCTGACAGACATCTATTGGGTGCGCAGAGAAGGGGAAGCGATTACTTTTGCGGAAATCAATCTGTACGATAATCATTTGGAAAATGCATTTGTAGACATTTCACTTCGCGGTAAACAGATGACCGTTCAGAACGCACATTTGGTTGCAGATAACGCTTCAACGCCGGGAGTGTTTCCGAAGGCGTGGATTCGGGGACAAGATGGCTTTTGGCTGTTAAAGGATGGCGGAGAGCAGGCAGTGCAGAATGAGCTTCTTGCAAGCCGTATCTGTCAGTGCTTTGACTGCCGTCAGGTTGTATATGAACCGTATCTATGGGAGGATGTGCTTGTATCAAGAAGTAAGCTGATTACAAGCAGGGAATACAGTCTTGCTACCCGGGAGGCTTTTGAAATCTATGCACAGAATCAAGGAATACAGCCTATGGAGTATATTTTGAAGCTGGATGCTTATTCCTATTATATGATGAATATATTGGATTATTTGATCGGCAATACAGACAGGCATTGGGGCAACTGGGGGTTTCTGATAGATAATCAATGCAATCAGCCAATACGTCTTTACGATTTGATGGATTTTAACCAGTCCTTTTTGTCCTATGACACAATAGAGGGTGCAGGCTGTCAGACAACGGCGGCATGCCAGAATATCAGCCAGCAGGAAGCGGCGGCACAAGCGGTTCTGCAAATCGGCTGGAATCAGAACGCCAAGATACGGGAAGAATGGTTTGCAGGACGCAGGGAAGATTATGATATGCTGCAAAAAAGGATGCAGTATCTAAAGAATCTGGCAGAGAATAAATAGACAGAGACAGAATAGAAAAAGACAGAAAATAGAGAGATAGAGGAATGAGTCAGCGGAATGAAGAAGCAAACAGAAAAGCTGAGCTTACCGCAGGTAACGCTTGTGGCAATGACAAGCGTAAATGTGAAAGCGACAATCAAAGCAATGGAATACAGCATGAGGGGAATCACGTTCGGCGACGCTGTACTGATTACCCACAGGAAGCCCTTTGGGCTGCCTAAGAGCATACGTTACAGCCATACAAGCAGGCTGGACAATATAGACGCCTTTAATTATAAGATGGTGTATGAGCTGGGAGAGCATATCCACACGGATTTTGCACTGATTGTGCATGCAGACGGCTTTGTCGTGCATCCGGAGCTGTGGCGCGATGAGTTTCTTGATTATGATTACATCGGGGCGCCATGGCCGCTGCCGCCTGAGGGCGATACCACCACATACCGCGATATCAATGGAAAAATATGCCGCGTGGGAAACAGTGCCGGTATCCGAAGCAAGCGTCTGATGGATTTCCCGAAAAAAGCAAATGTTCCATGGGAGGGGGAGTACGCTTATGGAAAAATGTGGTATTATGAAGATGGATTTATCTGCTGCAAAATCAGGCATTTGCTTGAGGCAGAGGGAATGCGGATTGCACCGCTTGAGGTAGCAAAATATTACAGCCATGAGAAGATGATACCGGAGGTCCAGGGAATCACACCCTTCGCTTTTCATAAGTGGGAGGGAACGAACGCGCAGTATCCGAATTTTATCAAACCGACAGTAAAGCAGCGTGCGAAAGCTGCTGCAAGGAAGCTGCTGCGCAGACGCCCGACATGAAATAAGTTGCCGGAAACAGCCTTGCGTCAAGCCTGCCGCGAAGCAGTTTGCAAGGCGGAGGAATGAGACGATGCGGTGGAGGCGTCGATTGACGACAACGCAGCAGATAGAAATTCAGGCAAGTTATTGGTCTGGTTATTTACGAAATGTTGTACTGGTGCCTTGTTTTGCCAAATATCAACGAGACAAGACACTAGATTTTAGAAAGGTATGGATATGTAAATGGTATACGACTGCTTTCAATTTTTTAATGAACTGGATATCTTGAAAATCAGATTAAATGTGCTAAGCCCTGTGGTGGATAAATTTGTAATCAGTGAGGCAACAGAAACCTTTTCCGGTTTAAAAAAGCCGTTGTATTACGAGGAAAACAAGGAGCTGTTTGCGGAATTTGCAGATAAAATCATTCATGTGGTTGTTGAGGACACGCCGGAAGGAGATACGCACTACAGAGATACCTTTCAGAAAAATGCCGTAACCAGAGGATTAAAGGATTGTACGGATGAGGATATCATTATATTCAGCGACCTTGATGAAATCCCAAACCCTGACAAAATACGCGAAATCCTACAAAATTTTCAGGATGATAAGATTTATCACTTTGCCCAGAGACTTTTTTACTGTTATCTGAACATGGAAGAAGTGTCAGGTAATCTGCTTTCCTATGCAGGAGAATTTGAGGGCGTCGCACGCAAAAAATGGATTGGCACAAAGATGCTCAGCTATAAGCTCCTTCGGGAGCAAAATCTGCTGCTTGGCGAGCTTCGGTTCCCGGAACGGAAGGAAATCGGAATCCGCGTGGAGGACGGCGGATGGCATTTTGGCTACATGGGCGGCAAGGGGGAAAAGGATATCAAAAAGCGCGTGCAGGAGAAGGTGGTTTCCGCCGCGCATCAGGAATATAATTCCAAGCATGTGCTGTCTCAGGTTACGGACCAAATTAAGGATGGCAAGGATATCTTCGGAAGAAATGCGCAGTTTGTGCGCTGCGAGATTGATGAGAGCTTTCCGGAATATATCCGTACCCATCAGGATGAGTTTGATTTTTTGATTATGCACGAAGAAAAGGCACTTCCTAAAATTATGCGTAAAATAAAGGTTACAGTAAAAAACATATGTTATACTATTTTGGTAAGTATCAAACGATTCGGTAAAAAAGTGCTGCGGAAGTAAAAAGATATGTTATCAAAACCTTAAGCAACAAGATGGATAATTCCTTATTGGCTGAAAGGAATATTAACCATAAATATATTGTAGTAGATAGGAGCAGGAAATGGCAGCAAGTCCAAAGGTTTCTATTTGTATTCCAACCTATAACAATGTTGACGAGGTAGAGCGTCTGCTGCAGTCAATCGACGGGCAGGAATACAAAGATTATGAAGTAAATATTTCCGATGATTCGACAAATGACGAGATTGAGAACCTTATCAGGAAATATGAAAAGGTAAATTATATTCACAACAAAAAGCCGATGGGACATATCTTTAACTGGAATGCGGCAATCCGGATGGCAAAGGGTGAATACATCAAAATCATGTTCAGTGATGACTGGTTTACGGATGCACAGAGCCTTGGAAACTTTGCGGCGCTTTTAGATGCTGATGAGAAAGCGATGCTTGCATTCTCCGGCAGCAGGCAGGTGATGCTTGACGGGCAGAACATTGATGCAATGCAGCATGTGGCAAAGGAGCATCAAAGGTCCTCCTATGACCGCTGTGCATCAACGGAATATATAGAAGGCTTAAGGAAAGATTACAGACGGTTGTTTCTGGGCAATCAGATTGGGGCGCCAAGCGCAGTGATTTACCGTCGCGGCAGCAGTGCTGCTCTTTTTGATGAAAAGAGCAACTGGGCGTCAGATATGTTTTTGTATTTTGATTTATTGCAGAAAAGCAATGCGTTTGCGTATACAAAGGAGCCGCTCGTATCCATCGGCGTCCATGAGCATCAGTACACGGAGAGCTTTTCCGACAAGGATATGCGCATCTACAACGATTACCGCTATCTGTATACCAAATACCATTTGCAGGAGTGCCCGGAGTGTCGGGAGTATTTTGCAGAGAAATTTCTTGTAAAATATCACCAAGGTGTGAAAGAGGCAAAAGCGCTTGGCATCGAAACCAGTCTGTATCTGAAAAAATGGACAGCGGAGGTTCGCGCAAGTGTGCAGTGCTTTGTGCGAAGCAGGATGAAATAAAATGTGAGGAATGTTATGAATAAAACGAAAAATTTTTTTGTTATACACAATTTTAATACCGTACCGACCGATTTAATCGAGCTGTGCGAGGGTTATGTGATTTATGACTGCTCATCAGATGAAGCCGTGAAGCAGCAGCTTCGCAGTATGAATCTGAATCTGGTAGAGGTAGAGAATACCGGACATAATATTACATCATATTTTACGTATTTTGTCCAAAATTACGAGAACCTTCCTGAAGTGATGTGCCTGCTGAAAGGAAATATGATAGGAAGGCACTGCTCGAGGGAATTTTTTGAGCAGGTTTATGACAACCAGTCCTTCACCTTTTTATATGATGAGAAGCAGTATTGGGACAGGTTTTCCAAGTATGACAGCAATAATCAGAGGAATGAAGCCGGAACGACATTTCTTGCGATGGAAAATGTATATGTAGAAAAAAATGATTCGTGGTATGTCGAATCGCCCAACCACCCTAAGAGGTACTTTAATGATGCGGACGATTTGCTTAGGTTTATCTATAAAAAACCAATGATACCGCAGTACTTTATGTTTTCGCCGGGTGCATGCTTTATCGTGCGCCGCGAGCAGGTTTTAAGACATAGCAAAGCATTTTACAGCAATTTAAATAAAATTATGAACTATGGAATGAATCCAAGTTTTCCTTCCGAGGCACATCAGATAGAGCGAATCCTGCCGATTCTGTTTACCTCATTTGGTGAAGTGAACGAGTGGATGGACGATGAAAAAGCGTTTGAGGAGAAGCTGCCGGAGTGCAGCGCTTATATCCGGTATAAGTGGGAGAACCGCCCCAGACGTTTCAAGAAAATAAGACAGTTGTTGGGGCTGATATGATGGAGAAAAGAAGTACGCCTGCAAAAGCAGGTCAAATATGCTTTTGGACAGGCATATTCATTGAACTGCTTATTGTTATCATTGACAAAAGTGCATATATAAATCCTTATGAAAGCATGCTGTTCCGACTGACCTTTGTGTTGTTCTGCATTAAGATTGCTATGACAAAATATTCACGCAGCGAATGGCTATGCATGATAGCAGTAGGCGGTATCGCAGCCATATCTTATTTTATCAATGAACGAGATGAGGCGGTGCGCGCTGTGGCGCTTGTAGCGGCATGCAAGGACATTGATTTGAAGAAATTACTCACAACCATTCTTGGCATCACAGCATTAGGGAGCGTTGTCTTGTTTGTGCTGTCAGTGACAGGGATATTTGGAAGCATTTCCGTCACGGCAAATTTCGGCAGAGGACCTTCTCCGGGGATTGTGGAGACAAGATACTGTTTTGGCATGGGACATCCTAATGCATTTCAGGGAATGCTGTTTATGATGAGCACGCTGGCGCTGTATCTCTATGCGGAAAAGATGCGGCTGGCGCATTTTGCGGCGCTTATGGGAGTGAATCTGGTTTTCTTTTTCTTTACGGATTCCAATACGGCGATATTGGTGATGACAGCAGCCATATTAGGCGTTTTGTTTATGAAATACTGTAAACCGTTTAGCGGAAGCAAGGGAATTTATATTGCAGGCGCGGTCTGCTTTATCATCATTGTGTTATTTTCATTATACGGGGCTTCTGCCGGAACGCAGAATGCTTTCATGCATAAGCTGGATAAGCTGTTAAACGGCAGATTCCAATATGCTTATACAATAGAACAGGCACGTCTGCAGAACTGGAGCCTTTTTGCGGATGTGGCGAATCAGGAGTATTTCGATCAGGGATTTATCCGGCTGTTTTACTGGTATGGAATTATTCCGTCGTTGGTTTATCTGTTTGGAAATCTATACCTGATTTGGCAGGCATATCGAAAAAAGGACGACTGTCTGCTGGTGATTGTCGTCGCATATGCAGTGTATTCATTGATGGAAGCGCATCTTGTATCCGTATATCTGCTTCGAAATTATCTGCTGATATGGTTTGGATATTATTGGTATCAGCCATTTGCGGAAAGACATCAGAAGGAGTTTCACTTCTGGCAGGTAAAGAAGCTGATAGGAAAGGCATAGGATATGAAATTAGTAAGTGTAGTGGTATTGTCCTATCGTTCGGCAGAAACGATAATAGAGACATTGGACAGTATTAAGAACCAAACTTATCAGAATATAGAGCTTATTGTCACAGATGATTGTTCGCCGGACAATTCTGTGGAGGCAGCAAAAGACTGGATTGAGAGAAATCAGGGAAGCCTGAGAGCATTAAAGCTTGTAACAGCAAAGCAGAATACAGGCATACCCGGAAATATCAACAGGGCGCTAAAACAGGCATCAGGCGAATATGTAAAGCTGATAGCAGCAGATGATTATATGGCACCGGAGGCAATTAAGGAATATGTGGATTTTTGTGAGAAGAATCCTAAGACAATTCCGATTGCAAAGGTACACCTTTTTTCAGAGAAGGAAACAGCTTTTCCGGAAGTGCAGCAGTATTGCAGCAGATGCTATGAATTTGCACAGGTACGGGATTATAAGAAACAATATCATATGTTATTAAAACAGAACTGCATTGCGGCGCCTTCAGGTTCCTTTTACCCGATGCAGGTTATTCGGGAATGTGGGGGATACGACGAACATTATCGTTGGTTTGAGGATTATCCGATGAATCTGAAGGTCATGCATAAGGGCTATCGCTGCGGACTGATTGATAAAGAGCTTGTATTTTACCGCATGTCGTCAGGATCCATTACTGCCTCCAGTCAGCTTCGGTTGAAAAAAACGGAGATGAAGTTCTTCTTCCGGCAGAAATTCTGGTATATGCTTGGCGCCGGAATGGGGTGGGAAGCGGTGAAGCAGTCCCGAAGCTGGATTAAAGTTCTCTTTATGAGAGAAAATTATGAGAGAAAAGTAAGCGGAAAGGAAATGTGTAAGCGATGAATATAGTAATCATTCCCGCATTTTTTCAATCAAAGAACAGGCCGACCCTGGGAAGCTTTTTTCTGGAACAGGCGATAGCGCTCAAAAAAGCGGGCAATCAGGTGACAATTCTGTATTGTGATACGTATTCCGTAAAATGTGTCAAAGAATGGCTTGCCTATCAGGAGGAGCCGGCTTCTCAAATACAGGGAGTCCAGATTTATCGTGAAAGATGCTTCTGCCCCTTCAAGCATGGCATGGAAGGGTATAAGGAGGCATTTGCCAAAGGAATTGCACACCTCTGGGGAAAATATATCAAAAATCAAAGCGTGGAGATAATTCATGCACATTGCTGTGTGTGGGCAGGCTATGCTGCCATGAAGCTGTCAGAAAAGACGAAGCTTCCATATGTGATTACCGAGCATGCTACGATGTTTCAGCTTCACAGAAATGAAATCAGCAGTTCAAACAATGACGTGATGAGAGAAGTTTTTCAAAAGGCGGCAAAGGTTATCTGCGTCAGCAGGGCATTTGCAAAGCTGTTGGGAGAATATGCAAATCATATCGAAGTGATTGGTAATGTAGTGGACTGCGAACAGTTTCAAACCTCCAAAAACAATGCAGGCGTTCATGAAGGCTGCAGGTTTTTGACTGTCTGCTATATGGAGGAGGAAGCACAGCTCTATAAAAAAGGGATAGATGTTCTTATCAGAGCATGGGCGCAGGTAGCGCCTAAGCATCCCAAATCCGAACTTATCATCGGAGGGGGTGGAAAAGCAAAGGAAAAAGTAGTAGAATGGATAAAGGAATATCAGGTTACGGAAAGCGTAAGGCTTCCGGGCGCGTTGGAGCGTTCTGAGGTTGTGGAGCAGATGCAGTTATGTGACTGCTTCGTGCTTCCAAGCCGGTATGAAACCTTTGGGGTTGTATATATTGAGGCGATGGCATGCGGAAAGCCGGTCATTGCTGCTGCAAACGGCGGACCGGACGATTTCGTCCATGCATTTAACGGAATATTGGTTGAACCGGAGCATGAGGAAGAATTGGTACAGGCGTTGGAGAAGATGATAGAAGCAGCCGGGCAGCAGAACTCACCATACCAGCCGGACCGGATAGCAGCTTATGTGAAAGAGAAATTTTCTTATCAGGCGATTGCAGGGCAATTGGAGGAAGTTTATAAGACAGTGATTGAACAGAGAAAATCATGGGGTGGAGCATAATGGATAAGGAATTTCAAAAAAATGAGGAGATTATGCAGGAATTATTCGTATCCGTATTAACACCATGTTATAACAGTGTAAAAACAATAGAAAAAACGCTCAGATGCATCGAAAATCAGACATACAAAAATATTGAATATATCATCATTGACGGCGGCTCCACAGACGGAACGCTGGAGCTGATTGAGCAGCACCGGGAGAAGCTGCCCAAGCGGTTTACACTGATTTCCGAGAAGGATAATGGTATCTATGATGCCATGAACAAAGGAATCCGGACTGCCAAGGGGGCGTTAATCGGGATTGTCAACAGTGATGACTGGTATGAGGAGGACACAATCGAACAGGTTGTGAAACACTATCAGGGAAATGCCTGTGAGGTCATCTATGGAATGCAGAGAACCTACCAGAATGGCAAGGAAAAGGCAGTCTTTATCTATCATCATGATTTCCTGCATGAGCAGATGATTACACACCCGACATGCTTTGTGACAAGGACAGCGTATGAGTTACTGGGTGTTTTTGACATACAGTACCGCTCGGCGGCAGATTATGATTTGATGCTGCGTTTTTACGAATCGGGAAAGGTCGTATTTACACCAGTACTTAGAGTGCTTTCAAATTTTCAGCTTGGCGGTATGTCAGGCAGCCAGGTTGGAGTCAGGGAAAATGCAGTCATACGCTGCCGGCGCGGTTATATGTCAAAAAAGAGATATTATTTTGTCATGATAAAAAGCCATATATATCAATGGCTTCATAGAAAATAAGTATGAAAGAGCAATAGGAAATTGAAGATAGGAATCATTTCATTAAACACAGAACCGAAAAATTTAAGCCGTTATTATAATTCACAGGCAGAAGGGCTTGCAAAGGCATTTGCAAAAGCAGGTCATGACGCAATCGTATATCATCTGGTTCCTGATTTAGAGCAGGAGTTTGAGCGTGCGCAGAGGAGCGGCATCACCGTAGAATACCGCCGCTGCAGGCATATCGGAAAGCATGCCCTTCCTGATTTTGAAAAGCTGGATAAAGAAAGGGACTGTTACATCACTGCGTCGGACAATTATCTTGCATTTGGCAGCTTTTACAGATGGTGTACGAAGAACCATATCGTGTGCCTTCCATATATTGGCGTGGTGCGAAGCAACAATGCCTCAGCATGGAAGAAAAGAATCGTTGATATGCTGTGCAATAATGTGCGGTATTATAAGAAGATACCAACAATTGTCAAGACACCTGCACTTGCAGAGTATCTAAAAAGTCAGGGCGCTTCACATAATATCCATGTCATACCGGTGGGGCTTGACACAGAGCTTCTGCGGCAGGATTATGCAGAGTATGACAAGCAGGAACTTAAGAGAACATGGGGATATTCTGATGAGGATAAAGTCCTCCTTTATGTAGGACGCATGACCGCGGAAAAGCAGCCTGTGAAAATGATACAGCTTTTTGGAAGGCTGTATGAAAAGGATAAACACTATCGTCTGCTGATGGTCGGACAAGGGGAACTGCTCGAAAGCGTCCGGCAGGAGATAAAAAACTGTTGTCTGGAACAGGCAGTCACAATTCATGAAAAAGTACCCAATGACAAAATGTGGGAGCTGTACCGCCTGTCAGACTGCTTTGTGAATCTGAATACGCATGAGATTTTCGGTATGGCGATTCTTGAGGCGATGTATTATGAAAATACGGTAGTGGCGCTTGATGCGCCGGGACCGGCTCTGATTATTGAAGATAAGAAATCTGGCTATATCTGTTATTCAGACGAGGAGTTGCTTTGCAGGATAAGCAATCCCCATAAATCACTGATAGGAGCTGAGGCAAAGCGGCGCGTCATGGAGACCTTTACATGGGATAAATCAATCGAAAAATTTATGAAGATTATTCCTGGGATAATGAAGGACAGAGCTGCTGAAGGAGTGTAAAAAATGAGGAGATATGAAAAAATAAAGGGGATATTTTATATATTCAGTCTGGTACTGGCGTTGTTATCTGTATATAATATTTTAATTGGTATAGGAGATGAAACACTATTTTCCGGTTTTACTATCGCCAGAAGCGGAAATATTGCAGCTTATATATTGATTGCAGTAATTTCCATCATAGCCGGAAGCATGATAGCAGTGAAATTAAAGAAGCATCAAGCCGGCGATTATATAAGATACGCATCAGCATACTTTTTTCTCCTTTTGCTTTTTGAATACATTATATGGGGCAAAATTGATAACACGCAGCTTTTTATTACGATTCTTTTGTGTGACCTTGTATCAATATTGCCATTTTTCATGGAAAAGAGAGGAAAACTTACAAAGAGCGCGGATTTTGGCTGGAAGGATTGGAAAGAGCTGCTTCCGTATTTTTTATTATGGTTCGTTTTAACGGCAATACGGATACCGTTTGAACTTTATATGAATAATTTAGGCGACTTCCAGTTTATGTTTTGGTATTATGCCGCAGTGCTTATATTGTGCAGTGTGATGGTTTTGGCATGCATCGATATCCTAAGTGTATTTTTACTTAGTAAAAGACAGGCAGAGTTTGCGGCAGTTATGATATTTGCCTTCTCGTTTATGGGATATCTGCAGGAAATGATTTTAAACAGAGGTCTGAATGTATTAAACGGAGACAAACAGGTGTGGGACAGGCAGACCGTGATTATCAACACATTAATATGGGTAATCGGCATTGCGGCAATTTTCTTTTTCTCCATAAAATATAAGAAAGTGAAAAAGCTGTATTTGATTGTAAGCGTATATATCTGCTTTATTCAGATAATCACGTCAGCTGTTTTGGTTGTTACAGGAGACACGAATAATGAAGCGGCATTTAAAACATTTACAAAAGAAGGTTCTTTGGAGCTGAATGAGAATGATAATATTATTGTATTTGTTTTAGACAGGTGTGATACTTCATATATCTATGAGATTGCAGAGGAAACCCCTGACTTCTTTGAACCCTTGAAGGATTTTACCTTTTATCCCAATAATACCTGTGAGTTTGCAAATACGCGAAATGCAGTTCCTTATATGCTTACAGGAACAAAATACAATGGCGGAAAAATGTCAGGGTATCCTGTATATGCTTGGGACAACAGCAGCTTTCTGCAGCTGGTTTATGACAGCGGGTACAATATTGCCATGTATACAGATGAAGATTACGTAGAAGAGCCTTACCGTGGAAATATCCTCAATTATGACGCGGATGTGAAACAAAAATGTAAGGGAATAGATACCTTTCATCAGCTAATGGCATGCTCGAAGTACAGGATAGCGCCAATTATCATAAAAAACAGGTATCAGTATAATGGGCGTGATATCGATAATCTGATTGATGATAACGGCACATGGACAATTAATGATGATTATCCGTATTATTGTTCCCTGAAGGAACAGGGACTTTCCGTCAGCGAAACATATAAAGGGAAAGGAACATTTTACTTTTATCATTTCTGGGGCTCACACAGTCCGACGAACTGGTCGTCTGATATGAAGCCTGTGAAATCGGACAGTGTTTCAGAGGCAGAGCAGACAAAGGCTGCATTTCAAATGCTTTATGAATACATTGCAGATATGAAGCAGTTAGAGAAATATAATGATGCAACGATTATTATAACAGCCGATCATGGAAAACAGCTTTCATCAGATTATTATCTGGAAAACGGAATTGTGGACAGAACGACGATTCCGGTTCTTTTCGTAAAATATGCCGATGATACGCATGATGAAATCAGAGTAAACGAAGCTCCGGTGTCTCAGGAGGAATTGATACCGACCCTTTTGTCTGCAATGGGAGTTGATTATACAGATTACGGAAGAACCTTTGAGGAAATAGGCTTACAGGAAGACAGAGCCAGAAGATATGAGAGCGGTGCCGGACCTATATTTGAAATTAAAGGTGATGCGAGAAATAAAGAGAGCTGGCAGATTGCAGATTATGCCGATTATGAATAGGGAGATACAGCAGTAACACGATTTTATTTCAGATTTGGAAAAATAATAAAAGAGGTATAGAAATGCAGATAAAATGTAATGTCCTGGACAGGCAGTTTCAGATGTATCAAAGGGAATACGAGGAGGCAGCGCTTCGTGTGCTTCGCTCCGGCTGGTATGTGCTGGGGAAGGAAGTAGAGCAGTTTGAAGAAGAATTTGCAGCATATACAGGAAGGAAGTATTGCGTAGGCTTAAATTCCGGTCTGGACGCACTGATTATGTCGGTGCGTGCACTTGGCATCGGCGCAGGCGACGAGGTCATCGTGCAGGCGAATACGTACATTGCTACGGTGCTTGGCATTACGGAAAACGGCGCAACGCCTGTCTTTGTCGAGCCGGATATGTATTTTAATACGGATGCGGATCAGCTTGAAGAAGCGATTACAGATAAAACAAAGGCTATTATGGTTACGCATTTATATGGACAGGCAAGCAATATGGGACAGATAGCAGAAATTGCCGATAGACATAAGCTTGCGGTAATTGAAGACTGTGCACAGTCGCATGGAGCCTGCTTTCATGGAAAAATGACAGGAAGCTTTGGAATATCAGGGTGCTTCAGCTTTTACCCGACCAAAAATCTCGGCGCTTTTGGCGACGCAGGGGCAGTTGTGACAGATGATAAGGAATTTGCAGACAAGATTCGCATGATGCGCAATTACGGAAGCAGAATCAAGTATCATAATGAGATAGAGGGAATCAATTCCAGACTCGACGAGATGCAGGCAGCCCTGCTTCGCGTGAAGCTGTCGCATTTGGGCGAGCTGAATCAGGAAAGAGTTGTACTGGCAGAACGATATACAAAAGGGATTACGAACGACAAGATAGTGAAGCCTCAAACCAGGGAAGGAGCGGACAGCATCTTCCATCAATATGTCATTCGGTGCAAGGACAGAGACAGGCTTCAAAAATTTCTGGCGGAGCATGAAATCCAGACACAGATACATTACCCGGTACCGCCGCATCTGGCAGAATGCTACAGACGTTTAGGGCACAAGGCTGGAGAGTATCCGATTACGGAGGCATACGCGAACGAAGTCCTAAGCCTGCCGATTTACACAGGAATGACGTGGGAAGAACAGGATTATGTGATGGAGTGGCTGAATCAGTTCTATGGTATATGAAAAGAATAATGCGAGGTGAATAATATGATAGATCAGTGCAAACTTATAGAATTTCCTCAAAATGGAGATGAGAGAGGACATCTTGTAATCGTGGAAGGAAATCAGGATATACCGTTTGAAATAAAGCGTGTTTTTTATATCTATGGATCTAATAAGGATGTAATCCGCGGCAGACATGCAAACTATAATTCAGAATTTGTCTTAATTAATGTTGCAGGAACCTCGAAAGTTAAGGTAGATGATGGAACGAATCAAAAGATATTTAACCTTGACAGACCACATATCGGAATCTATCTTCCTAAGCTTGTGTGGAAGGATATGTATGATTTTTCAGATGACTCTGTGCTTTTGTGCCTTGCAAGCGAGCACTATGATGCGAAGGAATATATTAGAGATTATGCTACATATCTTGAGATTATGGGCAAGCGATAGCTTTAAGGTATGTACAAAAGCCTTGTTAGGATTGAAATTATAGAGTAGAATAAACTATGCAGATATTCACAACGAGAAGAAAAAGTGGGAGCAGGGAATGGAAATAGTAAGATATCAGGATTCTTTTGAAAAAGCATGGGATCGATTTATAGATAAGGACAGCATTAATGGTACTTTATTACAAACGAGAAGGTTTCTGAATTATCATGAGGAAGGCAGGTTTGAAGATTATTCTCTTTTGGTTATGAAAGGGAGCAATATTGTGGCAGTAATTCCAGGAAACTGTGTGATAGAGGAAGGAAAAAAAATATTTTACTCTCACCAAGGGAGTACATTTGGGGGGATTATTGTCGGTAGACAATATAAAAAGATATCCGATATAGAGGTAATTATTGATTTATTTGAGCAGTATTTGGAAAACCAATCATTTAATGAAATTATACTGAAGCAGACAAGCGAGCTTTATTCCGATGATGAGTTTGAAATGCTTTACTATATGCTTTTTACAAGAGGATATCAGTCAATGCTGGAGGTTGGATATTATATTGACCTTAAGAAAATAATTCCTGATGCAATTGAAAAGTCCTTTAGTGAATCAAGGCGGAGACATTATAAAAGCTCCCTAAAGAATTCGTTATCGTTTCGAGAATTAAAGTCAGAGGAGGAAATTCGAAGTTTTTATCAGATATTATTGAATAATATGACGAAGTTTAATACGAAACCCATTCATACTTGTAAGGAATTATTGGACTTATATCAAAATAGAATTTCTGAATCTATAAGATTTTTCGGTGTTTTTGAACAGAAAGAAATAGTTGCAGGTTCGATGGTATTTGACTTTCATCAAAAGGTATTTCATACCCAATATTTAGCATCTAATCAGGAAAAATTACAATTATATCCAAACGAGTTTTTATATTATTCTTTGATTGAGAAGGCGATTATGGATAAGTATCCATATATTTCCTTTGGAACTGCGACTTTGGAGCATGGCAAAGTCTTAAACAAATCATTGGCGCAATTTAAGGAAGGATTCGGAACAAAACAGTATGTAAATTATACATTTTGTAAAAATTCTCCATTTGATTCTTAAAAATCTAAAAATAGTGGCAATAATAATGATGCATAAAGGAAAAATGAAATAACATGGATAGTTTGGTGAGTGTAATTATTTTAACTTATAATTCTGCTGATACGATTGTTGAAACGTTAAATAGTGTAAAATCACAGACCTATAGCCCATTGGAAGTGATTATTTCTGATGACTGTTCGAAAGATGAGACAAAAAGTATTGTAGAAGATTGGATTAAAGTAAATGAAAAAAATTTTTATGGCTTAAAAAGGATATATGGTGAGGTGAACCTTGGATTATCAGGTAATATGAACAAAGGGTTAAAAGAAGCTCAGGGGCGGTATGTAAAATTCTTGGCAGCAGATGATTTGCTGCTGCCCAATGCAATTGAAAGATATGTTACATTTTCCCATGCAAATGATAAGGTAATACCAATAGGAAAAGTAAAGCTATTGGCTGAGGCAGGCACAGACATAGTCGCTGTTCAAAGCTATTGTGAACGATGCTACGCTATCGCTATGGAATCAAGAGAGACGCAATATGAAAAAATGTTGCGTACTAATTGGTTAGTATCTCCGGCAGCAGATTTTTATGAGAAAGCAGTTCTGATTAAGATGGGGGGATATGATGAACATTATAGACTAATGGAAGACTATCCAATGAGTATCAAGTTGTTGAAAAACGGATATCAATTTAGACTGATTAATGAAGAATTGATGGGATATCGCATTTCAGGAGGCTCTATTACAGGCTCACGTATGAAAGAACTCAAAAAAACAGAAATGAAGTTATTCTTTAGGCAGAGGTTTTGGTACATGCTTCAAAACGGAATGGGTTGGGAGGCAGTTAAACAAGTTAAATATTGGCTGAAAGTATTTATAAATGGATAGAAAGAGAAAATAAATGAGAAGTAAGTTAGCAGTTAGAAATTCAATCGTTAATTTAATGAATCAGTTAATTTGCATTGTTTTGGCAATGGTAGTCAGAAGATATTTGATTCATTACCTTGGTGTAGAAATCTTGGGTGTGAATGCGACTATTGTAGAAGTAATCAATATGCTTGCCTTAAGCGAGTTGGGAATCCAATACTCTATTTCTTATCGGTTATATAAACCCATCGCAGATGGAGATGAAGACAAGATAGGAGAAATCTTTACTTTATTTAAGAAAGCCTACCGTATTGTTGGTACAATTATTTTGATTGGTGGAATTATTGCGATACCGTTTATTCATCTGATTGTAAATACGACAATTGATATGAAAATTGTTTATTTAGTCTATATTATTCAGTTGACAGCAACAGCGGCATCATACTATGTTAATTATTACCGTACACTGTTAGGGGCTTATCAGAATCAATATTTTTGTACAGCCGTTGATATTGTTTTTAATATAGTGATTTATGCATTAAAATTTATTGTAATCATATATACAAGGAGTTATATCTTGTATTTATTATTGCAGTTTGTGCAACTATTTGGCTCTAATTACATTATTTCACATCATTGCAAAAAGAAGTACCCACTGGTATTAAAAAAGTATGAAACAAGTAAGGAAGAAAAGACAAATCTCATAGCCGATTTGAAGGAAATTGTTCTTGGCAATATTTCAGGATATGTATATCGGTCAACAGATAGTATGGTTATTTCTGCATTTTGTGGGTCTTTATTAGTAGGTTTACTTTCTAACTATAAGACGATTACACAATCTATTCGCCAATTAATAAATATTGTGAATAGTTCTTTGAATCCAACATGGGGGAATTTTTTAAGTGAGGATAAGAATAAAGGACGTATCAAAGAAATGTTTGATATGTTTGTATTTCTTCAGTTTGTTATATGCTCCATTATGCTTATCCCCATTATTTGCTTGGCTGATGAATTTGTGATCATGTGGATAGGAAAAGATTACCTTATCAGTGCGAGACTTTTGTGGTTAATTATTTTGGATATTTATATGAATACAGTACATGAACCGAATTGTATGATAATGAGGGGATATGGTATGTTTAAAGAAGATAAATGGATTTCAGCAGCGGCGGCAATCGTAAATCTGGTTTCTTCTATTATTTTAGTACAGTTCTTAGGTATTGAGGGTGTATTGATAGGCACACTTCTTGCTCTTTGTATTTATTGGATTGGAAGGAGCTATGTCGTAAATAAAAAGTGTTTTGAAAACAGTAAATCTATTTATGGAAAGTATTGGCTGATGAACGCGATTTACATTATTGCTTTTGTCGTTATTGCAGTTTTTGCTAAATTTGTGGTTACGAAATTGGTAATCGGTAATGCGATTGTTCAGTTTATTTGTAGAGGATTTCTCGCAGAATCTATTATTGCAGCTGCAATTTTGATATGCTTTGGAAGCAGCAAAAATATGAAAAAGGCGTATGAAGTTATATTAAAACCATATTTATCTAAGCTGATAAGGAAAGGATAATCAGATGGAATATCACGAAAAGAAGCATTATTATGTTGTTACAATAGCTGGTGGATTGGGAAGCCAGATGGCAAAGTATGCATTCTACTTGTTGCTAAATAAAAAAAGTAAAAATACAATTAATATGATTGATACCTATTTTTATCAGTATCAGGAAGCTTGGAACGGATATGAATTGAATAGAATTTTTGGAATAGAGGCACCGGATATATCTAAATTGTATGATGCAGATGCACCCTTAGTGCACGACTACTTTAAAAAAGCAGCCGAGTTTTTTATCAAGGAACAGCCGGAAGAAGAAATTATACGTGTAAGCAGGGGTGAATATACCTACTATAATTCTTCTTTGGCTTCTGTTAAGAAGATAAGGGATAAAGTGCTATTTAAGTTAAGATATGAATATATGACAAGATTTGTGACAAAGAAGTATGGTTACATTAATGATCGATATAAGAATAACTGGTATCATTTGAACGCAAATGTTTATTATGATGAGTTTAATTATACTTCAGATAAATATTTTAGAGAAATAAAAGATGAAATTGTTAATGCTTTTAAATTTCCTAATTTTACGGATGAAGTCAATCAATTTTATAAAGAAAAAATGCTTTCTGAAGAATCTGTTGTACTGCATGTAAGAAGAAGTGATCACATGTATGATAATGGTTTTTTATATGAGGATAATTACTATCAAAAGGCGGTTGAATACATAAAAGAAAATGTATCCAATCCGGTTTTTTATATTTTTTCAGATGAACTCGAGTGGTGTAATAATCATATTGGCGAATTAGGTCTGCAGGAATCAGATAAAGTATTTTTTGTTGATTGGAATCACGGTATGGAAAGCTTTCGGGATATGCAGCTCATGACTTATGCCAAGCACAATATTTTGGCAATCAGTTCTTTTAGCTGGTGGGGGTATTATTTAAGTAAGAGGACAAAAAAAATTGTCTGCGCTCCAAAAGGATTTTGGCTGGGAGTGGAAAATAATTTTTATTAGGGAGGGAAGGTGAACAAATTGAAAAGTAGAAAATTGGTAACTCATGCAGAATGATATGGTGCGCAATGATTCTATTGCAGGTGTTTGTTATAATCTTCTGGGGTAATGTAAAGGAAGGCTTTTTCATTGATGAGTTGTATACATTAGAAGGAGCACAGAAAAGTGGATATGACATAGGCTTAAATATGGACGGCTATAAATGGCAGACTGAGCCGGATTTTTTTGAGACATGGCATGAGTCGGATGAATTTATAGAGCACGTTACAGTACATAAAAGTGATTGGGTATTTTATGGACCATTTGTGCAAGGAATAAAGAAATTTTTAAGTAATCCATACTATGTATTAATTAATATTGTGTCGTGTGCTAATTTTGGAAATTTTTCAAAATGGTATGCAATTGGATTCAATATATTTTTATTTGTGCTTGCGCAAATCATTTTACATCAGTTGATTCTGAAAGTATCAAATTCTAAAAAAGATGCCTTCATGGTGAATATGCTTTATGGGTTTTCAGCCGGTGCGATTTCAACAGCAATTTTTGTCAGATTTTATATGCTTAGCGTACTTATGACAATCATAACAGCATATGTACTGTACCTGTTATGGAACAATAAAGATAATATAAAGAAAGAGATTGCAGAAATATTTTTATTGTTGGCTGTAATCTATCTTGGATATAGAGTACATCAATATATATTGGTATGGAGTGCTGTTTTATGTCTCGTATATGTATGCGCATTAATATCTAAGAGAGAATGGAAGAAGCTGACAGCCTATATGGGAATATTTATAGTAGCCGGAATAGGATATTTGTCAAAAAATAGCATTTCGGACATGCTGTCTGGAAAACAAGGAGAAGCTGCTGTAGAAAATTTGTTTCATAAACCTATTGTTAATACGATTAAGGATATTGCAAGCTATATAGCTACTATAGTAGAGCAGGTTTTAGGCAATAAATATTTTTGTATTGCTGTTTTTGTAATTGCATTTATCTATCTTTTTTTACGAAAAAGAAAAAAAATATATGAAACAATAACAATAAAAGAAAAATTTGGCATGATTGTAATTGTATGTGTTGCCATGTATATATTGATTATTGGTAGAATTTGTCCATGGGTGAGCTGGCGGTATGTTAGTAACATATTTCCCATGGTGGTGCTTGGTGTATATATGATTGTCAGCAGTATTATAGAAAGATGTTTTGATGAAAAAAAAGCATGGATTGCTGTAAGTATTTATTTTTTCATATCTTTGTGCTTATCTTATAATGTGAATGTTATTAAAGAATTACATCTGGGTGCAAGGAGTGAGGC
The DNA here is from genome assembly GCA_017622845.1 of Lachnospiraceae bacterium. Taxonomy (GTDB): domain Bacteria; phylum Bacillota; class Clostridia; order Lachnospirales; family Lachnospiraceae; genus COE1. The sequence goes on from JAGAQJ010000006.1 coordinate 71,282, forward strand.
GATGACACTTGCAACTGGGTATGCAGATGTAGATAGTATTTTTGTGTATGATGGGAATGAGGGAAGATTATATCTTAATTCTTATATTTATGCACCGAACACCAGAGTATTTATAACGGAGAAAAGCACTTTTGATGAAAATACTATTTTTGATGCAGAGGAGCAAGTACCCGATGAAATATTAGTGTGGGTAAGTGCAGTAAATGAAGATTATAAGGATACTGTAAATTATTTTGTTGAGCATTCAAGTTATAAACAGTCAGAATTGTTGCTGGATAGAAGCAGACACAACGAGTGCTATTATGTTTACTTATTGAAATAATAACGTTTGACAGAAACAGATGGAGAAGCTTGGGAATGAAAATAAAAATTGAACTATCAGTTAAAAAAGGGATTATAGCAGGTATATTGATGATAGCAAGTATACTGTATGCTATCAGTACGGATTTATCAATAAAATTTGCAGTAGCGCTGCCTGTTATGCTGTTTTTGGGATTTTTTATTAGAATTAAATTAATATGGAAATGGTTGGATATAGTTGCTTTTATGGCATCTTCGTTTGTTTCATTAACAATACTTCAGCTGGAAACAGGAAGTGTTATTAATGACCTTGGAATAAAAAAGATGATATTAAATTGGTTCCTGGCATTATGCATATTTGTATTCATTCTTTTATTTTGTAAAAAGATTAGCACAGCATGCAAAATCGGATCAATTGTATTGTTTATTCTGGGGTTTGCAGATGCACTGGTAATAGCGTTTAGAGGTAATCAGATTTCTGTTAATGACATATATTCTATTCGTACGGCATTAAGTGTGGTAGGAAATTATAAGTTGTCGTTAAACCCTATGTTTATTTTGGCAATTGTAATTTTTGCAGGATATTTTATGTGCTTAAATAAGGTAGAGTTTGCTGCAGAAAAAACAGGTAAGACGAGATTTATTGGTATACCTGTTATCATACTGCTTGTTATCATTACAATTATGAACATGCAGTCATATCATGTTTCTACATGGGAGAATAAAGGGTGTACTACTAATGGTGTATTTTTGGAATGGGTTTTGGAGGTTCGTGATTTACAGATTAAAGAACCTGAAAATTATTCTGTAGAATATATAGAAAATATCCTTGGGGAATATTCAGAGAGAAGAGAAAATACCTCCCCCCCCCATATTGTCGTTGTAATGAGTGAAGCTTATAGCGATTTAACAGTATTAGGTGATATAGAAACTTCAAAAGAGGTGATGCCCAATTTTGATGAATTATATAAAGAAAGTGTACATGGATATGCATTATCTTCTGTTTTTGGAGGAAATACTGCTGTATCAGAGTGGGAATTTCTAACAGGTTCTTCTATGGCGTTTATGCCTGCTGGTTCAGTTGCTTATCAACAATATGTAAAAAATGGAGATAATTCGCTTGTAAGCTATTTCAAAAATGAAGGGTACTATACAATTGCAATGCATCCATATTTGCCAAACGGATGGAATCGCAGTAAAGTTTTTCAGGATTTTGGATTTGATGAAAGCTTGTTTATAGATGATTTTGCTCAAGAAAAATTAGTTAGAAGTTATGTGTCGGATGAAGAATTTTATGATACAATTATTTCTCAGTTTGAGAAGAAGGATACAGATGAACCATTGTTTGTCTTTGGAATTTCCATGCAGAATCATGGGGGATATGTATATGAAGATTTTGAGAGCGATGTGAAGACTACGAACCTGAGCCGTGAGTATGAAGATGTGAATCAGTATCTTTCTCTTATTCATACGACAGATGAATCGCTGTCTGTATTAATTGATTATTTTAGAGACTATCAAGATGATGTTGTAATTGTATTTTTTGGAGATCATCAGCCTAATCTGAATAGTGGGTTTTACGAAGAAATGGATGGAGGAAACTCGGAATATTCCAAATACCTGATACCATTTTTTATATGGAAAAACTTTTCGACAGAAGAAGATAATGCGAAAGATATTGGTATAACAAGTATAAATTATCTCTCAACAATTATGATGCAAGAAGCGGGATTGCCTATGCCGGCGTATTATCAATTTTTAAATGAAGCCTATCAGGAAATACCGGCGGTTCATGCATATGGTTATATCGAGAATAATAGCTATAATAGTCTGGAAAAAGACAGCTTAATGGAAAAAGAAATTATGAGTAAGTATTGGTTGTTTCAATATGCGAATGTTTTTGGAAACTTTGAAGGTTCAAAGTTGTTTAACTGAGAGGAAAGGGGATTATAATAGTGAACAATATAAAAAAATATGAAGAATTTTATATAAGTGATGATGAAGGGTTTGAAAAATATCAGGTATTATATCGAAGAAGAATGTTAATGGATTTATTTAAGGAGTATCATCATAAGAATGTCTTAGAAATAGGGTGTGGGATGGAGCCGCTTTTCTCTTTTCTTGATATGACAGATATCGAACAATATGTCGTTATTGAACCTGTAAAACATTTTTGCGAGTTAGCTTCTGGAGCGAATAATCATGAAAAAGTGAAAATTATTAATGATTATATGGAAAATTATGTAAATGAAGAAAACATAGAATATGACTTAATTATCTGCAGTAGCTTATTACATGAAGTTAACAGTCAGGATGCTTTATTGGAGCAGATTAAGAAGTTTTGCAGTGAAAAGACAATTGTGCATATTAATGTACCTAATGCAAATTCTTTTCACAGGCTTTTGGCAAAGGAGATGCACTTAATTGAGGATGTGCATGATTTTTCTCAAAGAGATAATTTAAGGCAGCATACAAAAGTGTTTGATCTTGAACAGTTAGAATTGGCGTTAAACAGAAGCGGATTTGAAGCGATAAAGAAAGGATCCTATTTTGTAAAGCCATTTACACATGACCAAATGATGGCTTGTATGAATGAAAGTATAATTACAGAACAAATGTTGGACGGGTTAAATGCAATGACAAAATACATGCCGGAGTATGGTTCAGATATTTATTGTAATGTGAAGCTTAGCAAATGAATATGCAGATAACGTAGCTTAATGAGGAAAAACTTTTTAAAAAATCAATAAAAAATTAAGAGGCACAGGGAGTAAATAGATGGATAAGCAGGGATTGCAGAAGAAATGGAAAAAGTATGAAAAAAGATGGAAATTTCGTGATTTTTATTTTAATAAATGTTTAAGAAGGCATGGCATTGTAAAATATTTTCATAGAGAACCTGTGATGCCTCATTATGCGCATAAGTGGGTGATGACAAAGCAAAAAACAAACGATTATATTTATCAGTTAATTATGTCTGATAAACCATTTATGGTATGCCGTTTTGGAAATACGGAGCTGCAAACGGTGGTCGGAAATTTAAAAATAAGGATTATGGGACACTCTGCTGAGGCAGATGCATATTTGGATAAGTGGTTTACAAGGTTAGGCAAGGATTCCGGTTTTTTTCCGGTAGATTATCAATATCTTGATTCATTTACGGATTGCATTCTTGATTCCTGCAGGCAGGCGGATTTGCTTGCTATGTGGCATTTGAATATGGAAGATTTTGTTATTGAAGAATATAATCCAGCAGTAAAATTGACCTACTTATTTCGGATAGAGCCGTGGCTTGCTAACGGCAGACCATGGTCTGCTGCACTAAAAGGAAAAAAAGTATTAGTGATTCATCCATTTGAAGATACCATACAGGCACAATACCAAAAACGTGATAAACTATTTCCAGGAACAGAAATTCTTCCGGAATTTGAATTAAAGACATTGAAAGCGGTGCAGACTTTATGTGGTGAAAGGGATGATCGGTTTCAAACTTGGTTTGAGGCATTGGAATATATGTATCAGGAGGCGGTAAAGATCGATTTTGACGTGGCGATTATCGGATGTGGAGCTTATGGTATGCCGCTGGCTGCCAAACTAAAGCAAGCAGGAAAAGGCGTGATTCATCTGGGTGGAGCGACACAGCTTTTATTTGGCATCAAAGGCAGGAGATGGGAAGAAAATTATCCTTCTAAAATTGCAACATGTTTTAATGAGAATTGGACATATCCTTTAGAGTCGGAAAAGCCTAAAAATGGAGGAACTGTGGAACAAGGCTGCTATTGGAAGTAATTAGAATGGAGTAGTAAATGATAATCGCAATAAATTATGCAAATCATGAATTTAAGAAGGCACAGCAGTTAAACTTAGAAACAGCGTTGAAGTGGGGAGCAGATAAAGTTATAGGATATACGTATGAGGATATTGATGCGGATTTTGCAGATAGAAATAAGGAAATATTGTCTGCGAAAAAGGGAAACGGATATTATTTATGGAAGCCGTATTTCCTGAATAAGGCATACAAAGAGCTTCATGAGGGGGATTATCTTATTTATACGGACTCTGGTTCTATCTATGTCAATCAAATTCAGCTTCTTATTGACTGCATGGAAAAAGAACAGGTTGATATCATGGTATTTTCGCTAGAACAGGAAATGCTAGAGAAAAAATACACCAAAAGAGATGCTTTTGTACTAATGGGATGTGATACAAGTGAGTATGCAGATACACCGCAATCCATTGGTGGATATGTAGTATTGAAGAAGTCGCCGTTTGTGGAAAAGTTTCTTGCTGAGGATTTACAGTATGCACAGGACCCAAGGATTATTGCAGAAATAGAGAATACCCAAGGACTTCCTGATTATCCTGAATTTGTTGCACATCGCCATGACCAGTCTGTGTGGTCTTTAATGTCCAAAAAATACAACCTGAAACGTTTTCGCGATCCCTCACAATTTGGAATGATGAATCATTATGAGGATGTTGTTGAAAAAAGAAGCACATATCCTCAAATTATTGATTCACATAGAATGAATGTGGGCACAATTGGGGAATTAAGGTTGAAAAGGAGCAAAGCCGGAAAGTTTTTAGAGAAAATCAACAAAAGATTAAGAGCCATAGGAAGTAAATAGTTGGATAAGCTTTAATCGAATATGTGCAGTCAATTAGTGGAAAGTTTTTCATAATTGACTGCACATATTTTTACTTTAATAACTTAAAATCCATTTGCGAAGCAAATTTTGCATGGAGTTTTACATGTTACTGGAACGAAGTGAATAGTAACTAAGCATTGAATTATGCAAAAGATTGAAATGTGGGACTATTGCGTATTTATTTTTTTTGCGATATACTTATACAAGTATTATTTATATGCACGAATATTTAAGTAAAATTAACCAATTGTTCATTAAGGAGAAGATAAAATGACAAGAGTGTCTGTTGTAGTGCCTGTATATAACGAAGAAGGCAATGTCGCTGAGTTACATAGAGAAATTAAAAGTGTATGTGAGGAAAATCACTACGAATATGAAATTATTTTTGTGAATGACGGTTCTTCTGACCGTACAGAGGAGATATGCAGGACATTAAAACCTTTAAAATATATCAGACTTCGTAGAAACTTTGGACAGACTGCTGCTATGGATGCAGGCATTAAGGCAGCACAATTTGATTATATTGTGACAATGGATGGCGACAGGCAGAATGATCCGGCAGATATTCCTATGATGATAACGTATCTCGAAGAGAATGATTTGGACGTTGTATCAGGCTGGAGAAAGCATCGAAAAGATACTGTAATGAAGAAATTTACTTCCCGCGGCGCCAACTTTCTGCGTCATATTTTAATTCACGATGGAATACATGATAGTGGATGTTCCTTAAAGGTATACCGGAAAGAATGTTTTGAACATGTGAATCTGTATGGAGAGCAGCATCGTTTTATTCCGGCAATCTTAAAAATTAAGGGCTTCCGCGTTGGAGAAGTCGTTGTAAATCATAGACCGCGCACAGCAGGTAAAACAAAATACAATTGGAAACGTACTATTAAGGGATTTGTAGACATGATATCTGTCTGGTTTTGGAATAAGTATTCTACCAGACCGCTGCACTTACTCGGAGGCATTGGATTTGTCTTTCTCCTGGCAGGCGGCGGATGTGGTATATGGTCCGTTGTGCTGTTCTGCATGGGAAGAAAAATGTCAAATAATATTTTTCCGCCCTTACTGACAATATTCTTTGTTATTATCGGAATGCTGCTGTTTGTTTTTGGTTTAATGAGTGAGATTTTGATAAAGACCTATTACGGAACACATGTTGACAACTCATATAGTATTAAAGAAATAACTGATTACCATGAGGTGTAAGTATGAATATCTTAGTTGTTTCCCATGAGTATCCGCCAGTGGGCGGAGGCGGTGCCAATGCTTGTTTGTTTCTAACGAAAGGGTATGTGCAAAAAGGACATAAGGTTACAATTGTGACAGTCTGGTATTCCGGACTAAAGGAATACGAGGTAGTGGATGGCGTAGAAATTTTTCGGGTAAGGAGCAAACGGGCACAGAAGGAACACTGCAGCTTTTTAGAAATGCTTAGCTATATTTTGAAGGCATTGCCAATTGCTGATAGATTGCAAAAGGAAAAAAAATTTGAAGTTTGCCAAGTGTTTTTTGGTATCCCGAGCGGCTTAATCGGATGGTTTTTGAAAAAGAAATATAAATTACCTTATGTAATTCGATTTGGCGGCGGGGATATACCAGGATTTCAAGAACGTTTTACGATAGTCTATAAGTTAATTGGACCGGCGATAAAAACAATTTGGAAAAATGCTGCTGCATTGGTTGCGAATAGTCAGGGACTCAAAGATATGGCTTTAAAATTTTTTGACAAAAAAGAGATCGGGATTATTTATAATGGTGTAGATACAGAAGTGTTTTATCCGTTGGAGAAAGCAGAGCGGGATGAAATTCATATATTGTTTGTCTCAAGGCTGATCGAAAGGAAAGGATTACAGTATATCATACCGCAGTTGAACGATATACAAAATCATGTGGATAAAAAAATTAAACTTTTAATTGTAGGTGATGGTCCTTATCGTGAAACGTTAGAACAACTTGCAGAAGAAAATCATGTTCAAAAATTGGTTCAATTTGTAGGTCAGAAAGATAAGAGTGAGATAGTACCATATTATCAAGATGCGGATTTATTCATTCTCCCTTCAGCAAGAGAAGGGATGCCCAATGTGGTGCTGGAAGCAATGGCTTGCGGCTTGCCGATTATCATGACGCCGTGTGAGGGGAGTAAAGAATTGGTGGAAGATAATGGCTATATTGTACAAACAAATGAATTTCAAAAATATATCGTTCGATTGATTGTTGATAGTGAAAAAAGGAAAAAAATGGGTGCGCATAGCAGAGAACTTGTAAATAGAAAGTTTACTTGGAATCGATCGACAGAGCAATACATAGAATTGCTTGATGAGAAAAGGATTTAGAGTATGAAAAAGATATATATTATTACAGACTATAGAGGTTTGTATCGACAAGGCATCAGCAGATGCAGAGGAATTAATATCAATGTAATAAAGGAAATCTTTGCAAAAAACGGCTATGAAGTAGCTTTGACTTCATATTCGGAAATAATTAACGGCGATATTAATAAAATCCAAAATGCATACATTTTTTATACGAGTTCAGAGAGCCTTGAATATAAGGAATATATTAAAGACATCATGTATGAGCTGGGGAAAAGAAATAGATTAATACCGGGATATGATATGCTGATGTGCCATGAGGACAAGTGTTATCAAGAAATCTATAAAAAGTCGAGAGGCATCACGTCTCTGGAGGCCGAATGCTTTGGAAGTGTTAGTGAATTGAGGCAAAGGAGCGATACGTTCACATATCCGGTAATATTAAAAAAATACAGTGGTGCAGGTTCGATCTCCGTCTACAAGGCAGACAATAAAAAACAGCTCTTAAAGATTGCACGAAAGATGAATCGAAATTCAGAATATTATTTATATTATGCGAGGCTGTTAGTTAAGTGTCTGAAGAAAAATCTGGATAGCGAATATACAAAAGATGATCCATATCTGGGGCGTATTTTAGTACAGGAATTTGTACCTGATTTACAAAATGATTGGAAAGTATTGATATTTGGCAAAAAGGTGTATTGCCTGTATCGAGGCATTCGGGATAATGATTTCAGGGCGAGTGGAAGCGGCAAATTTAAATATGTAAAGCCCCCGGTACAGATTCTTGATTTTGCAATGGCTGTGTTTGAAAAAATGCAGGTGCCGTTTTTGTCATTAGATTTGTGCATGAATGATAAAAAGCAGGTGTATTTAATTGAATTCCAGGGATTACATTTTGGACCATATACATTAATTCATTCGCAGCAATATTATGTAAAAGAAGATAATAAATGGATTGAAAAGATAGAAAAGTCTGATTTGTCAAGGGAATATGCAAATGCGGTGGTTGAGTATATAGAAAGGTAAGAGTATAGTATATAATATTGTGTACGCTGCATTTATGCATTTCAGGGGCTGCAGCATATCTTATTTGTGTGAGAATATTCAGCATAAATGTTTGAGTACTGTTGATGTGATGTTTCCAAAAGAAGAACAGATGAAGAATATATTTTGTAGGAGGGGTATGGGTTGCTCGTGGTAACAGACCTTTGGATAAAATTGAAAGTTATTTTGATTTTGCCATAGGTTGGAGGGATAGAATATATGAGAGAGAAGCTTAAGAAAAATCGAATGACTCAAAATACTTTATGGAGTTTTATGGGAAAGCTGGTAGCCATGTTATTTCAGGTACTTTTGGACATAACGGCTACACGGCTGCTTTCTGTTGAAAATTATGCGGAGTGGGTATTTTTCTTTTCTATATTAACTATTTTGTTTTATGTTGGACGAATGGGAATCAACACGTCAGCCAAGGTATATGTGTCGAAGTGTATTGAGATAAGAGAACGTGATAATTGTATTCGAGCCTCCTTAAAGCTGCGAATGGCAGTAAGTATCATTGTTGCGGTATTCATAATTATCATTATGCCGGGAGTGGCAGGAAATTTAGGTTATCCAGATAAATATCCGGAACTAAAAGCTTTATTAGGTATGGCAGCAGTGCTTGTATTTTTTAATTCTTTTACCGAATATTTTAAAGAAATAGCTATTGGATTGCTGAAATATAAGATTTTGTTTATGATTACAGCCTGTGAATACGGTGGGTACTTTTTGTTTTCTGTCATTATGCTTCTATGTATTTCTGAAGTTCAGTCTATTGTACTGGGGTATGCAGCCAGTGGTATGTGTATCTTTTTTTTGGGATTCTTTTTGCTAAGGTATAAAATAGGGTTTCAATATAAAAATACAGACGGTAATTATAAAGATTATATTGCACCTGTTATGAAGTATGCTTTACCGATAGTTGTAATTAGCTTTGGGGCATTAGTATTAGTGGAAATGGATACTGTTATGCTGGGATTGCTTAGCACAAAAGCAGAAGTAGCGAATTACAGTATTGCAAAGAACCTGTGTTCAAAAGCAACACAAGTGAATTATGCTTTGACGGTGGGAACGATGACAACATTTTCCGTGCTCACGGCTGAGAATATCAAAGAAAAAAGAAAACAATTCAGTAAAGTCAGTAAGTTGAACCTATTAATAACATTATGCATATCAACTATTATGTTAGTCTTTAGTACGATAGCTATAAAAATATTATATGGAGAGACATATCGAACTGCAGGAATTATTATGCGTTTTTTGGTGCCGTATTATGCGTTGTATAGTATTTCTAATTTTTATTCATCGTTTCTTGATTTTAGGGGAAAGGCAGGTTTCCGCAGCATTTGTTATGTCAGTATTATAGTTGTTAATTTGATATTAAATTGTTTGTTAATACCGATATATGGTGCCAAAGGAGCTGCATTAGCTACAGATATTTCACTGGTGCCATATACAGTTTTGGTAACAATTGGGGCGTATAAACAGTTTACGAAACAGCAAGTCAAATCCATTGCTTAATAAATATATTCGTAATTTGTGACAATCCATGAAATATAAGCCTTTGCTTGCGAAACAGATAATTGTCTGCGAACCCTTTGTCTCGCGTTCATTCAAGGCATACTTCTATCCCGGCTTTACATTATCTATCTGAAAATCTGTCTGGTTTCAGCCAATAATGTTGCCTGTGGAATTCATCCGAAGATTAATAGCAGAAGGTATTCCGGCAGGAAAAATCCGCCGATATGGGTTTGGCTTTCAGGGGAAGACAGCGCTGATAGGGGAATCAGGAGGGCTGTGTTGATGTCAAAAACAAATGAGGTATTCTATCATGACTGAAATTTACACTATGGTGCAGGCAGCGAAATTGGGATTGCAGGCAGCCAACTGCATGAATAAAGTTCAATTGAATGATGACCTGAAACGAATGGAAGCCAGAATACAGGAAATTCAGACTGAGGCAGTCAGGTTAGGTGATAAAGTGGCCAATGCCCATTTTCTTTCTGCACTGGGCAGTCTTAATAATATTCGAATGGGGAATGATGCCCGTACAAAAATACGGGCGGCAATTCATCATTTATATGATGCCTATAATGTAGAACACGAATTATTGGATAAAAAGCTGAGTTTTGATCAATATTTGTTTTGCATGCCTTTATGAAGGATTTACAGGTTGGCATAGGACCATTAAAAAAAGCCTGCTGAAAGCATATTTTTGTCCCCCTCAGGTCATACGGAGGTCTGTTTCAGGCTGAAGGAGGCCAGATATCTTGTTAATAATATTCATGTCATGATTGAGCTGCCTGAAAAAGCTGTTTATAATGATGATGAATTAGCAGATAGCTGGGAGGAAATAATTGCAAATGTAAAAAATGGTACATATAGGGACAGGTACAAAATAGGAGATAAGAAGACCTGCGATTTTGCATCGGAAGGTTCTGTAGTAATGCAAATAGCAGCCTTTGACAGAGATAAAAAAGCTGATGGAGGAAAAGCTGCTATCACATGGGTAGGGGTGGGACCTTTGGATAAGCCCCAACCTATGGGAAATGAAGCTGATTCGTGGGAAGAAAGCAGTTTAAGAAAATTTTTGAATAGTAATGTTTTTGAACGACTTCTGCCATGCCTTAAAAATAATATCGCTTCAGTTTTAAAATTTGATAAAATAGATGGCGCGTATCAAAATTTCACGCTTGATAAAATATGGATTCCTGGTTTTTACGAGGTCTTTGGAAAAAAGCAATATGAAATATTTGATACAAATTATGGCTGTCATTCATGGTGGCTTCGAACTCCTCAAAGAGTTGACCGGAGTAGGAGAACAGGTTATTTCTATTACTATCGTGGAGTTCACTTTGATAAGGAGAAGGCTTTTGATGAACAATTGAGATATTGGGCGAATGAAGAAGATTTTCTTCCGTGTGATTTTGTTAATGGCGTTTTGCCATGTTTTTGTATATGAAGTATGCTTTAATCGAAATAACTGTTGCTGTTCAGCCGGAAATTAGCAGTAAAAATCCGGTTGCAAAGTAAATTTAACAAATAACCTGCCATAATGGGAACTATAGCTCTGTTTACTTTTCCTGATTTCAGAGTATAATTAACTATATAAGAATAATAGTAAAGGGGAAGTTTGGTGTTTAAAAATGGCAGTATTTGACACTGCCATAAATATTATGGGGGTGATTTTATGAAAGCAGGAACTCTGATGGGTGCAATTGCAACTATTGCCGGAGGTGTCGGCGGTTGTGTGATAGGGTTTGCCGTTGGCGGACCGATTGGTGCAGTTGCCGGCATAACGATAGGGGCTGGTGTGACTGCCGGTGGAATCGGCGAAGGGATCAGCACTATGGAAGATGATGATCGAGATGTTTAGATGCTTATAAAAGATGACGGACTGGTTGTCATAAATCAATATGAAAGTCTCCGTCACAACATTGTGTTCTGCGCAGAAATCCGCCATACTAAAATAGAAATTTAGCATGGCGGATTTTGTATTGTGCAGCGGCAAAGGAGGCAGCTATGGCAAGAATGGCGGGAATACAGGATTATGAAACGATAATCGCAAACGATTATTTCTAGCCGTCATAGGGTATAAAAGCGTAATGCACAATTTATCTTACAGTAAATTATTTGAGGGGAAGTAAACAGAAATGGAAGAATATATTTGTCGTAAATGCAGAACAGGGGTTGTCCTGAAAGGAAATAAAAAATTAAAATCATTGTTTTGTGAAAACTGTATGAAGAAAGGCGAATTAATAATGCTAAGGAGAATCGTTTCTAATGCAGAAAATCATAAAAAGTAGGATGCAGCGTAACGATTCAGTTACGATGCAGCAATCATTAAAGTATATTGCATCAACATTGCAATTTAAACAGAAATCCTCTATACTAAATACAGAACTTCGCATGGCGGATTTTTGTTTTGTTATTTCTGCAGCATTGTGCAGCAGCAAAGGAGGCATCTATAGTGAGAACAGTGGCAATCGGAATACAGGATTTTGAAACGGTAATCACAAACGGTTATTTCTAGATAGACAAGACAGAATTTATCAGGGAATGGTGGGGCAGCGGTGACAGTGTGACGCTGATAACGCGTCCGTGCCGTTTCGGAAAGACGCTGACCATGAGTATGGTGGAGCAGTTCTTTTCCCTGAAATACGCCGGAAGAGGAGAACTGTTTGAGGGACTTTCTATCTGGAAGGACGAGAAATACAGAAGGCTGCAGGGGACATATCCGGTAATCAGTCTGTCCTTTGCGAATGTGAAGGAAACAAATTTTGATATGACAGTTTATCGTATTTGCAATATCCTTATGAAGCTGTTCGAACAGAACGCATTTCTTTTGGAAACGGAGGTTCTGCTGCAATCGGAAAAAGAGTATTTTCAACGTATGGTGAAGGATGTGGATAAAAGAGATGCAGCGCTTGCAATATACCAACTGTCTGATTTTTTGAGCCGTTACTACGGCAAAAAGGTAATCGTCCTTCTTGATGAGTATGACACACCGATGCAGGAGGCGTATGTCAACGGATACTGGGATGAACTGGCGGCATTTACAAGAAGTCTTTTTCATGCAGCCTTCAAGACAAATCCGTGGCTGGAGAGGGGCATCATGACAGGGATTACCAGAGTCAGCAAGGAATCCGTTTTTTCTGATTTAAATAACCTGAAAGTGGTAACAACAACGTCAGATGAATATGCCACAGCTTTTGGCTTTACGGAGCAGGAAGTGTTTTCTACATTAGAGGAATCAAATCTGAGTAGGGAAAAGGCGGAGGTATGAGACTTATTGGGCAAACAGTAGTTCGAATGTTCTGGCAGGCAAACTGATACGTGAAGGAAGCTCCGACATTAAAGCAGCATTTGACGGGCTTTTAAAAGGCTGTCCTGTGCAGAGCAGAATTGATGAGCAGATCGTATACAACCAGCTTGACCATAATGAAACTTCCATATGGAGCCTGCTGCTTGCGAGCGGATACCTGAAGGTGGAGAAGGCGCAAAGCTATAAGGATGTCCTGGTGATGGAGGGACAGCGTCCGGAATACGAGCTTGTCCTGACCAACCTTGAGGTAAGAATGATGTTCGACCGGATGATATCTGACTGGTTTGGGAGCAGCCGCTCTGACTATAACAGCTTCGTCAAAGCGCTCCTTAGTGGGGATTTGGATGCGATGAACGAGTATATGAATCGTGTATCGCTCAACTGCTTCAGCAGCTTTGATACGGGCAACAGACCGTCAGGCATACAGCCGGAGCGTTTTTACCACGGTTTTGTGATAGGGCTTTTGGTGGAGCTTGAAGGAAGATATGTGCTGACCTCTAACCGTGAGAGCGGCTTTTGCAGATATGATGTGATGCTGAAACCAAGAAAGCAGGAAGATGACGCAATCATTATTGAGTTTAAGGTATATAATCCGAGGAGGGACAAAACGCTTGAGGATACCGTGGCAGCAGCGCTTGCGCAGATACAGGAGAAGAAGTACGAAGCGCAGTTAATAGCAGAAGGCATTCCGGCAGAGAAAATCCGCCGATATGGGTTCGGCTTTCAAGGGAAGACAGTGCTGATAGGGGAATAAAGAAGTTTTAATTGATATCTGCTTTATTTTAAAGTATAATTTTCTGGGACATATACCTGGTTATAGATGATTCTTTCAAAAAACTGCAGAATTGCACGTATAACCTTTAGGATTGTAAATGCAATCAAAGTGTGCTACTATTGAAAAATAAGGATAGAAAGGCGGTGTATGGATACGGATATAGCAAAACAGATAGTTGATCAGAGAGTGAATAAGATAATAGCAGAAAATACGCAGCTTTTTGAAGATGCGGACAGAGAGAAAAGCCGTTCCAAGGCTTTTTTGCTGTTAGGGGTGTCCGCATATTTGGATATTGATATTGAGGAAGCAGAACAATACATTACAGATGGAGGAAATGACGGAGGGGTTGATGCAGCATATATTGCTGAGGCACAGGATTCACAGCTAAATGTTGTGCTGTTTCAGTCAAAGTACTCGCGGAACTTGGAGGGAGACAGCAATTTTCCTGCTAATGCAGTGGAAAAAGCTGTGAATACTGTGAAAAATATTTTCGATCCGGAGGCTGGCATTGTACTGAATGAAAAAAGCAGGGAAAAGGTTGAAGAAATCCGTTCTTTTATCTTAGACGGGTATATTCCGTATGTCACATTTGTGATGCTGAACAATGGGCTGACATGGAATCAGGATGCACAAAATCATATTGATAATGCCTTTGAAATATTTAAGGATTTAAATGCGGCGCTGTAAATTTCTCAAGTGCAATGAAGTGCTTGGAAGATTCCAGGGAGGATATGTATAAAAAAGCAGAGAAAACTTTGGTAATATTTCTGCAGAAATACTTTAATATGGAAGATTTATATGAAATTGACGGAAGAACCATGGCGGCTGCATTCAGAAGATTTGATATTGTTGAAAGATATATCAAAAATATGGAATGGATTGATTCTGTGGACTGTAAAGTTTAATTCCAAAACTTTTATTACAGTCAGAGGAAAAATATAGGGTCTTATCCAATAAGATACATGCGCTGTACAATGATATTACAATATTTACAAAATATAAATTCTAAGGGAGGAGTTAAGGATGAAGCGTTATTTCTTACCCAAGGCGCTGGGTGTGGTGCTTGCCGGCATGCTGATTATGGAAAACTGCATGCCGACAGTAGCGACAGAGCAGGCAACTGCAGTTGTCGACATTGATGCCAGGGAGACGAAAAACACAGATGAATCACAAGATTCTGAAACGACCAGTTCGGTGGAACAGCCGGAGAGTCCGGAGGGAACATCAACCTCGAAGAACGATCAAGACAAGGATAACAGCTCTGATCAGAAAGGGCAGGAATCCGGTGAGGTCGGGAAAACAGAGCAGAATTCACAGGAAGACTCCAAGACAGAGGAAAGTTCGAAGGAAGAATCCAAGACAGAACAAAGCTCACAGGAAGACTCCAAGGCAGAGGAGAGTTCAAAGGAAGAGTCTTCTGAGGAGGAGTCTTCGAAAGAAGAGACTTCAACTGAAAGCACTACAGAGGAGGAGTCTTCCTCAGAGGAGCTTTCTGCAGAAGAAGATTTGACAGAAGAAACAACCGAGGAAGAAACAGAAACTGTAACGGAGACAGAGGAAATGTTTCCGGCTCTGGCAGTCTTTTTTGCAACGGATAAAGATGCCGTTTTGACAGCTCCGTCAGGTCTTGCAGTTACGAAGGTTTCGTCGGGAAGTGTCACACTTCAGTGGAATACGGTTACAGGAGTTGAAGGCTACCAGATATACCGAAGTACATCACAGGGTTCGGGCTATTCGCCTTTGGCGCTGATACATACAGACAGCAATCAGGCGGCCTATGTGGATACTGGCTGTGAGGCAGGGCAGACCTATTACTATAAGGTGTGTGCTCTGGCAGAGTATGAGGATGGGACGGAGAAAGAAGGACCACTTTCTGATACAGTCACAAATGTAGTTGATATTGAAGAAGCTGCACTGAATAAATCAAAAATAACTCTGGAAAAGGGTACACAGGAGCTTTTAAAGGTAATTGTTGTTCCGGAATATGCCCAGGCTGTCAATGATGTGGAGTGGAGCAGTGACAATGAGGGCATTGCCGCAGTAGAAAACGGTAAAGTAACTGCGTTAAATGTAGGAACGGCGCATATTACGGCGACGGTAGGCGACAAGAGCGCGTCCTGCACTGTTACAGTCATTCAGTCTCTTCAGGGAATTGAGCTTGACCGGACGGAAGCGGCGATGGAGAAGGGAAAGACTGCGGCTTTAATGGCAAGTTTTATCCCTGAGGTAACGACAGATACTCCGACGATTAGCTGGACAAGCAGCAATCCGGAGGTCGTAAAAATTGCATCGCTTACAGAAGACAGCAAACAGGCTGTGATAGAGGCTGTCGCAGCAGGAGAGGCAGATATTACTGCCAAGTCAGGTGACAAAACAGCAATATGCCATATCAGGGTATCAACACCGGTAACAGATATTAAGCTGAGTGAGAAGAAGGTTGTTCTGCTGGAGAACGATGACCGTGTCGATGTAACGATTTCATTACTGCCGGAAGACACGACTGATACAGCAATTGTATGGGAGGCAGCAGATGCAGCGCTTGTGGACTGTGAGCTGAATGGAACCGTACTGACAATCAAGTCCAAAGGAATATTAGGCGATACCGTAATTACGATAGCAGCCGGAGATAAAAAGGTAACATTGCCGGTTGAGGTAGCCATAGAAAAGGAAACAGATGATTTTAATGCAGACCTTATTCCGGTTAATGCGGTAAAGATAAAGGCAGACCTGCTGGGTGATGATGCGGAAAGCGGCGTAAAGGGAACGATTAATCTGATCATAGGTGATGCACAGAAGTCTGCTGCTGAGCTTAGTGTGGATATAGAACCGGAGGATGCAACCAACAAGGAAGTTATATGGAAAAGCTCTAATGTGAAGGTGGCAGCAGTGACGCCGGAGGGGGTAGTTACAGCCACAGGAATCGGAAGGGCGACCATTACGGCAACTGCCGACAATGGCGTTTCAGATAGTGTAGCGGTTGTAGTGCTGCCTTTGGAGGAGGATTTTGAGATTACAAGCCAGTCCTCGGTAACATTGTACTGCAACGACAAGCTGCCTGATGCATCAGGAGTGGAAAGAACACACAAGATTACACTGTCAGCAAGCTATCTGCAGTATGAATACCGTTCATCAAATGCAGAGGTGGCAACAGTAGATGACACAGGGCTTGTAACTGCACAAGCTCCGGGAACTGCGGTTATCACGGTATTGGATAAAGCAAGCGGCAATTATGACAGCATGTCCGTAACAGTAAAGAACATTGTTGAAGATGTTAAGGTTGCAAGAGAGGAAATCACAGTACTCAAGGGCACAAAATCTGAAATATTCTTTACGGTTGCACCGCAGGAGGTTTCAAAAGATTGTCTTTCAACACTTCTGTTTACGAAGGATAAAGAGTCCTCACCGATTACGATTGATGAGAACTGGACAAAGGGTAAGACAAGCGGAAGCGTGAAATTTACTGCTGATAATGCAGGTACAGCGAAGCTGATTATCACGGCAGGAGATACCTATACGAATAGCGCTGGTAAAAAAATAAATGTTACCAGTGTAAAGAAAGAGATTACGATTAAAGTCGTATCTGATATTGATTTAGTTTCATCTGTGAAATTAACCGGAAATTCAAAGATGAAGAGCGGTATAGAACAGCAGCTTGAACTTTCCGTACGGGATAAAAGCGGAAATGACCTGATTCTATCAGAGCTGCCGATAGGATTTGCTTCGTCAGATGAAACGGTAGCCGTTGTAGACCATAATGGTAAAGTAGCGGCATTGAAGGGCGGAAAGGCAGTCATCACAGCATATGTGATGGACGGAAGCAATAAGCGTGCTTCCTTTAACATAACAGTTGAGCAAAGACCGGATTCCATTGGCTTCGACAGAGCGGTTTACGGTGTGGCAAAGGCTGCGAATGCAACAGCGACCGTCACATTAAAGCCGATATTCATGCCGACAGCCACATCAGGAAGCTGCAAAGGTGTCAACTGGTATATTTCAGAAGTAAGGAATGCAGATGATACAAAGATATCAGATGATTTGATATCCGACTATTTTGCAGTCAATAATTCCGGAACCGTGACCGTCAAGAAACCTGCTTCAGATGGTATGAAAGCAGTTTTCCGGTGTACGAGCAAAGAATTTGGCGCCAATGAACAGGCAGTGTACGGAGAAGCAACAGTTTTGGTGCAGTCAAAGAAGGTATCTTCTGTAAAGTTTACCAGCAGCAATGTTCAGGTAGTAGGACTCAGGGAACATGAGCTTGCATTTACAACCGTATTTACAAAGGGAAACACCAGTGCGGAATATGCAGCTTCCAGCTCAGATACAACCATTGCTGAGGTAGCAGCGGTAGAAGCCGGAGTTGTCAAAATGAAAGCACACCGCTATGGAACTGTTACAATCACCCTGTGTGCCGACAATATGGTTACAGCAAACTGTAAGGTGACAATCTATCCTGTTGAAAAAGGCTCTATCGTACCGCAGCAGAGCAATTATCTGATTCAGCAGGCACAGTACGACGGAACAGACAGAGTTGAGCTTGTTTTTGTCGATTCCAAGACGAAGAAGATAACGATTGATCCGACGCTTTTCAGCTACAAGAGTTCTGACCCGGATGTCGTGTCTGTCGATGAAAACGGAGTTGCCTATGCAAATCCGAAATCTGACGGAAAAATAACATCGAAAAACAATCAGGTTACAATTACGGCAACCTTGAAGGATGATCCGGATAAGAGAAAAGCAACAACGAAGGTTACAGTGTGCCAGACAGAGCAGGTTGAACAGATGCTCGTCTCTTATTATGAGAGTACAACAAAGGCAGATGCGGATAAGAACAATACGCAGGGAAAGACCCTGACAGATAACGGAACAAGTTTTGACTGGTCCTCATCAAGCCAGAGTATTGTTCTGCGTGTAAGAGCGTATGGCGCAGGAAATAATACAATTCAGAATCCTCAGCTTTCCTTTGCAAGCTCCGATACGAACATTGCAGTGATAAAGAGCCAGACAAAGAAAACCTTTGGCTCCGGCGAGAATAAATATGAGGTCTGGGAAGCTGTTGTTACGGTAAAATCCGCAGGAAGGTTTTCTGTGAGCGTATCTGCTAAGGACCAGAAAAAATACAGCAGGAAGATTTCGTTTGCTGCCTGCTCCGGAAATCCTATTTTAATATCGGACGGATTGGGAACGATTAACAAAAATGCTGATATTCTCAATGCGTCAGGAGATAATGGAAAAGACGGCATTGCAAGCGATCAGACCTTTACGGTGCTGCCTGCAGACGGCAAGCAGATCAAGGAGGTATCTGTCCAGTATGCTGACCTGAAGGTCAAAAAAGATGGAAAAACGCAGAATGTAAGGCTGCTTAATAACTTTAAGGTAGAGAATCTGGGCGGCAGCAAATACCGCCTGATCATGGAACAGGACCAGCTTGCGAATGCAGTAGACGGTACATATACAATTGTTTTGAACGTAGCGCTTCAGGAAAAGCCCGGTTTTGGCGGAACGGAAGCTGTTACCAAGAGCATTAAGACAACATATAAGGTCGTGAGCAGCCTCCCGAAAATAGATGCTGTCAGGATTACAATCAACAGCTTTATCAGAGGTGAGGCCGTTGAAATTCCGATAAAGACCAATGAAACGATCGAGAATGTATCCATAGCGCCGGGAATGAATCTTGCAAATGAATTGGATATCTATCGTCAGAATGGCATCTGGTATGCAAAAATTAAGGAAGAAAAATTTGATACCTGGAAGAAAAGTTCGACTTCCGGTAAGCTGAATGTCTATCTGAAAGGATACGCGACGCCGGTAGCTGTGAACCTTGCAGTGACAACAAAGGAAACGAAGCCGGTTGTGAAGCAGCTTTCTGTTCCTTCTGTACAGTTAAATCACGGCGTATCTGCGACGACTGTTTTGGTGGATAACAAGCAGAATGTTTGGACAGACTACAGCATTGTATGCAAGAATCCGGAATCCAAGCTGAGGTTTCAGGCAGAGGCACAGGCAGATAATAAAACCCGTATCGTATTCATGGATGCGAATATGAAGCTATCAAGTCAGGGAGCAACCTATACGGAGAAGGTTTTGGTAAGCAAGCCGGAGTGGCGTTCCCCGATTGAAATGTCTTTGTCAGCAAAAGCATACAACGGCACAGCAGTACCAACGGTGAAATTTGATAAGTCGACAGTGACAATTAACAGAAATGTAAATGAAAAGAGTGTGGAAACAGGAGTTGTTGTCAGCCTTGCAAATGTCGAACTGACACAGGGTGAATGGCAGATTTTGGATAGCTGCAGATATAAGACAACAGAGAATAAACAGACAGTTTGGCATCAGTGTTCAGAAGCTTTCCGCACAACCTATGAAAATGGCAGGCTCAAGGTAGAATTAAAGAATCCGGACAGCATGCCGAATGGAACATACAAGCTCACAATGACAAAAATATGGGATGCTTCAAATGATGAAGGTTTAAAACAACCCCTGAAGACATCAGAGCTGACCGTTGTTGTGAAGAATGCAGCGCCGGCAGTCAATGTGAAAATGTCAGGCTCCCTTGACCTTGTCAGCCGTACACAGTCAACCCTGCAGGGAACTGTTACAGTGTCCAATGTCAACAGCACGATTACCGGCATCAAGCTGATAAACAATGGAAATGACGGATTTGCCAATAAGTTTTATTGCGTAAGAAAGGATAATACCTTTAAGATTTATGCAAGAAGCACAGCAGTGTTAAAGGCAGCACAAACAAAGGGCAGCATACAGATTACGATGAGCGATGGAACTGTGCTGACAAAAGAGATTGCCTTTACTCCGAAGCAGAGCACTCCAAAGGTCATTACGCCTGAGGTGCAGAAGATTTATAAATCTGCATCAACACAGACAGTTGATTTTAACTTTAACGAAAACCTGGAAAATGGCGTCCGCATCAGCAGGATTCTGGCGTCAAGTGTCCCCGACGGCATCAAGGTTCAGGACAGCAACGGACATTTATTTGTGACGCTTTCGGATAAAACCTTAAAATCAGGCAAGTATAAGCTGACGGTCAATGTTTACTTCAAGGGCGCACAGGAAGAAAAAGACAATGAACTGGGCAAACCGGTTGCAAAGACGATTTACGTGGAAGTAAAGGAATAAAAGCAAACACACAGCATTGTAATTAATGTACAAATCCGCTATACTAAGGAAAGAGACTTGGTATGGCGGATTTTTGTGCACACTTATCGTGGACCGATTGTATATGGCATCTAATGGGAAGGCGAAGGAGGGTATTTATGGCAAGAACAGTAGGCATTGGGATACAGGACTTTGGAAAAATTATAGAAAACAAGTACTTTTATATCGACAAGACAGATTTTATCCGCGAATGGTGGAGCAGTGGAGATGATGTGACACTGATAACCCGTCCGAGGCGTTTCGGAAAGACGTTGAATATGAGTATGGTGGAACAGTTTTTCTCGCTGAAATATGCCCAAAGAGGAGATTTGTTCGAAGGGCTTTCTATCTGGCAGCAGGAGGAATACAGGAAGATTCAGGGAACTTATCCGGTAATCAGTCTGTCTTTTGCAAACGTTAAAGAGGTGTCCTACGAGCTAACCAGAAAGAAAATATGTCAGATATTGACAAAGCTTTATGCGGACAATTCCTTTTTATTGGACAGCGGCCTGCTTCATGATGCAGACAAAAGATATTTTAAGCGCATCTCAGAGGACATGGACGACAGTGATGCAACACTGGCATTATACCAGCTGTCCGATTTTCTGAATCGTTATTATGGCAAAAAAGTGATTATCCTGTTGGATGAGTACGATACGCCTATGCAGGAGGCATATGTGGATGGCTATTGGAAGGAGCTGGTTGCGTTTACGAGAAGTCTGTTTAATGCGGCCTTTAAAACGAATCCATGGCTGGAGCGTGCTATCATGACCGGAATTACCAGAGTCAGTAAAGAATCTATCTTTTCAGACCTCAATAACC
>JAGAQJ010000061.1 GCA_017622845.1 Lachnospiraceae bacterium
AGGCTTATCGGTTTATCGACCAACATAAAGAAGAATTTGGTGTCCGCTGGCTCCTGCGCCGGCTGGATATCTTCCCAAATGCTTATTACAACTACCGGAAACACCGGAAGGCGGATTATTATGCGCAAAAAAAGGAGATACAGGAGCAAATCCGGGAAATTTACCATGAACATAATGGCGTAGACGGATACCGGAGCATGACCATTTACCTTGAGCGGAAAGGTTACAGGTACAGTCCGGCAACCATCCATAAATACATGAATACGGAATTAGGACTATGCTCTGTTGTCCGCCCTAAAAAACCGGATTACCGGCGCGGGGAGGCACACAAAGTATTTGAAAACCGGCTGCAGCAGGAGTTCCGTGCTGACCGGCCCAGCCAGAAATGGTGTACCGATTTTACATACCTGTTCCTGAAGAACCACGATGTACGATATAACTGCAGCATCATCGACCTGTATGACCGGAGCGTCATTGCAAGTATCACAGACCGTCACATTACCAGCGGTCTGGCTGTCAGGACCCTGCAGAAAGCACTGGATTCGCAGCCGGCCATCAAAGGGGAACTGATACTGCACAGCGATCAGGGGACACAGTACACATCAAAAGCCTTTGTGGAATTCTGTGAGTCCGTAAATGTGACACAAAGTATGAGTAAAGCAGGCTGTCCCTATGATAATGCGCCGATGGAACGTTATTTCAACACTCTGAAAAACGAGTGTACAAATCTATATGAATTTACGACGGAAGAATCGCTTTACCAGACAGTAGAGGAATTTGCATATGTTACATATAACCATGTACGCCCACACAGCTATAATTGTTGTGGTCAGGCATTTTTGTAACACCTGTGGCTAAAAAATATCATTTCTATTTTGCAGCTGTTGCTTTAATGGATGAAAATTTGTAAAGCGGCAGCTTCATTTTTACCTTTCATAGTAAAATCTTTGATTTGTATTGTACTTTTATAGGATGGTGGTTAGTTGAGTCTAAAAACAAAACACAATGAAAGCTTGCAGAAATGTGAAGGTATTTCTCTGCCTGAACCAATTGGCACAAATATACCACATATGTATACAACGATATGTACTGCTGTAAAGACATATGAAAGAATTGGGAGAATACGATACGAATAAGACAAGATCAGGAAGTGAAAAAAGCATTTTGATAACGATTCCTGGATTGATCAACTGATATATAAGTAAAAGTAATCTTTGAAGAACATTTAAGAGATTATGCCAGCTTAACTAAAATCAGGAAATGACAGTGGGAAGGGAATGTATTTGTTTAGCATTGATATGAAAATATATGCTTTGTATCATATTTATGATGAGACAGTTGATCAAATTACCTATAAAGAGGTTAAAAGAATAGGTTATTTTGATACAAAAGAGGAATGTGAGTCTTTAATTAGAGTTTTAAAACATATGCTGAATTCAGAGATTATCCTGAGTCATGTTTTAAGATATTTGAGTATGAAGTAGGAAAAGAGTATTGGCGGAAAGAATTCTGCCATAGTTTATAGTAAAAGTGATTTTGGGAGATTAGTAAGACGGTTTGATGATTAGAGCAAAAGTTTTGCGGATTTCATGCAAATAGCAGGCAATATAATATCAAAAAGATTTTTATGACTTGCATGATTGATTTTTCATTCAGTTTTGCAAGGGGGATGGAAATGAATTACCTGCTCATGTTGATGATCAGTTGGATGGGAACGGTATAGAAATTAAGGAAGACAGTGGTTTATCAGGCAAGACAGATGGTTATAATGTTTCTGCTGAAATAATAGAGCGAGGAAAAAAATAACCCATTTTGACTGCCCGGATGATCCGATTCGGGATATGTTAGGACGGGGAATGGACTCAAATCCTGAAGAATGGAAGAATCTGAAAGAAGAAATTAATAGGAACATTCCAAATTTAGATTGACAAGTATGGAGGAGGGAACATAATTCAACCACAATCAGATGATTGAAAAATTAAAGTATGCCCCAGTCACCCGGCAGTATTATTTAAGGACAAGCTTTTATAACCTGGTCATAGCGCGTTTTACACAGGTAGATACCTACCGGGGTGACGGACTGAACCTGTATGCGTACTGTGCAAATAATCCGGTGTATGATGTGGACCCGAGTGGACACTGGTGTGACCGGAAAGAAAAAGTGTACAAGGACCTCTAAAAAGAGCGAGGAATTACCGAAGCGGATTTGGCGAACTTTCTCCAATTTGGAGATGCAACATTCTCCAAAAATATTTTGCATTTTTCTTCAAAAAGTGCCTGCAAAAAAATTTTATGGTTAATAAACATAAATTAAGGAGTGATTTGTAGTGAATATGATATTAGAGAGTAAGTATATTTCCGAAAAACAGGCTTTTACAAAGCTGCTTATTGAATCCAGAATGCTTGAAATAACATATTCAGAAACATTTAATTTAATATTTTATAAATATATAAATAATTTAGAGGGCGATGCTCATAATTGGACAGTCAGAAAAATGAACTTAATTATAGATGCACCTTTTTGGGTAGGGAAAAAAAGTAAATGGGAGGAGTACATAAAAGATGATAATGGTATAATTGCAATGGATGATAATATGTTAGCTTATGAATTGGTTAATATTAGATATAATAATTTCATCCAAGTTCATAAAGTGGAGTTTTTGGAAAAATATTTATGCATCTCATTAGATGATGATAGAATATTGTCAATTGCATACTGGAGTGATTCAGATTATTCATGGATTTTGGAAGAATGTAGCGATAAAAATCAGCAAGAAAAAATGGCAGTTTTCTGTCAGGGAAATGAAATATTTATAAAAAATATTCCTGAAATAATATAAGGTATCGAGGTAAAGTTACTGTCTCACGGTCGTAATGTGCAGAAATAGTACCACTAAGGATATTTGTCAACCACTTTTAGAAGCAGATGGACTCACGCTTGGGGTTTGGAGGCAATGATGAGAAATATAGTGAATATTGGGGAAGTAATATGTAAAAAAGATTTTTTTGTATGGTTTATAATGAATTGTTTCCCGGAGGGACTTGATGAAGAGAATGATATGTCTATCTACGATGTAATAGAAGAAAATTATTCTTTTGATATGGACTGGTTCAATCAATTTACTAATTATTATGATGGTGTATTTGAAGAAAATGATGGATATGTAGATAATCCAAATTCAATTATAGTGCCATTGAATAATCATCATGAATTGATTATTGAATTTCATCCCGGAGATGTTATCTTTTTTATGAATAACTTAAAAATAGGATGTACAGGACCGCACTATAGTATCAGAGTAATCCCTATTGACGAATACATCGAGTTAACAAAGGATTTATGTTATGAAAATAAATTGTTTTTATTACCTATGGTAGAAGTCAAAGAGTATGAGGAAACAAAATTCAGAGAAATCGTTGGGCTTATTATTTCTAATTTTAACATTAAAAAAAGTTGTGAGAAACAAATTGTTGAGATTATCATAAATAATTGTTTGTCTTAGGATATAAACCTGGTGTCTTGTCTCGTTGATATTTGGCAAAACTACGCAGAATATTTGTTCATCTGCAAGGCGGATTTTCGACGGCGCAGCGGTGGCTACGGTTAGAAAATCCAACGCCGCAGATGGACGGATAGGCAAGTAGGTTTGGTAGGGGGAGACGAACTGAGCAAGAACAAGTGGTAAAGGATAGGTATTTAAGAAGGGATAGAAATACGATGCTCACGAAATTATCCCGAATGCTTATAGCAGACCTGTTGGGTGGTGGAAATATCGTTCCTGTGCATCGTGATAATCATACCTAAATAAAGAAAGAGAAATATATGGAAAAAGTAAGGGAAATGAATAAAACGATTTTTCGTGATAATCTGTTAATGACAATTTGTGAAGTAATGGGGGAAAGAAGTGTAGATGAAAATGATATTAGATTTAATATTATACCAGTTTATGAGAAAGACAAAGCATTTAACAGTTTAGACGATATCATGCGTTTGGTTCTGTTAAGTGAAAAAAACGTAGGAAATAAATTATTTACGCTTGATGAAACCGTAAAGTTAGCAGCATGGAATTCGCCATTTGTTCCTATATGGATTAATGTTTCATTCAATAGAAAAGAAGAGGGGAAAATTATTTTTGATTTTGAAACGAGCCTGCGCCTGCGCAAACCATCACTTCTGAGGAATGCGGATACTGGACATGCTCCATTTAAGGCTATTACTAATAATACAACAAAATTATCTTTGTAGCCAATTCAAATACTTTATCTTGTAAAAGTCGTACTCCTGCAGTTGATGATATGCATTATAAACATACAGGGAAATGTTTTATGGAGTTAATACTAAGGACGGAAGTATTCCGATTTTGGCACCAGGATTACAAGAATATCCGGATAATTTGCCGGCAGATGTACGCCCAATTCCATATATAGCTCCTTTGCGGAAGAATTGGGATAAGAGGATTCCTTTTCATAATTATATAATAGGAAAGGAAGAAAGGAAAGTTTGAAAATACATAATCGAAGAAACGAAGTATGATGAAGGGAGAAGTTTGGAAATGAAAGAAAAACAAAAATTAGCTCCAGACAAACAGGAGAAGGTTGACAAATTCCGTATCCTGAATCAGTATGCAAAAAAAGGCGCCACCCTGTTTGTGGGTTCTTCGCTGATGGAAGGGTTCCCGATCAATGAATTTTTGATTTGTGTCCTGAAAAGATTTTTATCAATATCGGAACGAATGATATTGCTTCTGAGGGATATACGCCGGAGAGTCTGGTAGAAAATTACAGAGTGTTGCTGCATCAGATTCGGGAGAGGCTGCCGGAAACAAAAGTATATATGATGGCTTATTATCCGGTGAACGAAACAGAACATTTTGATGTGGAAATCGAATGTCAGAAGCATATTTTTGAGGGGAGCAGAACAAACAGGAACATTCAGGAAGCAAATAAGGCTATTTATAACAGACAATTGTTACACTGGAAACGCTGACGGGTACAAAAAACGATTGCTAAAAGACCTTCTGAAACATATAATAAAATTGAATGCGCAGTTTTGGTCGGGAAATGATGCAGGAACTTAAGAAAAGAAAGAGAACGAATATGAGATGAAGGAATGGGAAAAATTATTTGACAGCGTTGCGCTGGCAAGGGCGAGGTCAGTTGACAGCAGCAGAGTTGTTTTTACACGCCGGGATTCTGCACGCGTCGACGCGGCGATTTTGGGAACAGAGCGGACAGAGGTCAGCATTATTTACAGGCAGAATGTGCCGGCTATTATGAGATGTCAGTGTCCTAAAGCGAAAAGCGGAAGAAAATGTGAGCATATGGCAGCAGTCCTGTATCAATTAGACGGGGAGGAACAGGGCAGCAGAGAGCTTCCGGAGAAGATGACGGAATCCAATAATATCGGCAGGATTCAGGCTGCGTGGGATAAAGCGGTAGCCCCAGCGGCGTTAAAGGAATCAGCAAAGGAAGCAGGCACACAAGTAAGCGGGGCGGATGCTCAGGAAGCTTTTGTGCAGGAACAGCCTGATGCAGAACGGCTGGCTGCCGAAGAAGCCGAAAAGCAGGCAAAAAAGGAAGCAGTCGAGAAGAAAATTGCTGAGAGGAAGGCACTTAAGGCGGCACAGAAGGCAGAGCGGAAACGCAGACGCGCCGAGGCTGAGGAGGCACAGAAAAGGGCAAGACAGGAAGAAGCAGCCCGAAAAGAGGAAGAGCTAAGGAAGCAGCAGGAGGAGCTTGCGCGCAGACAGGCAGAAGAAAGCGAGAGGCGCAGAAAAGAGGAAGCTATGAGAAAAGAACAAGAGGAAGAGGCGGCAAGAAGAAAGGAAGAGAAGGTAAAGGCGGCAATTGCCAAAAAACAAGCAGAAGGGAAACAGCCCCAATACCAGTACTTTCACATGGATGCCATTCAAAAGCAGCTTAAAATATCACCGGAAAATCTGGAAAAAGGATATAAGCTTGCGGAAACAAATAAGGTGCAGCTGGAAAAGGTTTATACCGGATATTCTGATTATTCGGATGACATGGTAGCACAGGTAAATGCTTCCGTAGATTACCGGAACCGGTCATTTTCCGTTATGTTAGTCTTTGACCGTGATAATGTGATAAGGACGGAGTGCGGATGTTCGGAATGCAGAGGGAATTATTATTGGACCAGCAGGAAAAGCAATTGTGCATTCATGGCGGCAGTGGTCCGGCTTACACAGCAGTATCTTGACTGCCAGGAGGTCGGAGACGCTACGGACAAAAACGGAGCAATGATTCTCACGGACTTCCAGAGGGATCATACGAACCGGATTGTGGCGGATGCGACGGTGCAGGAGGAATCCCTTACGCTGGAACCAAGGCTGATTCACAAGCGGGACGATCTCAGGCTCTCTTTCAAGATTGGAGAAGGGAAGCTTTATGTTATTAAGGATTTGATTGATTTCTGCAGGCAGGTCCGCAATTCCGAGAGCGTCACGTATGGCACCAGTACAAGGCTCAACCACAACATCAATAACTTTACGCCAAAAGCGCGGCAGTGGTATGAGTTTATCAGCAAGGTCGTTCAGGAGGAGGAGGATTTGCTGAACCGCCTCGACGATATGCATTTCTATTATTATCAGAATAAAAGAAAGTGTCCTGACTTCGGGCTGTACGGATGGAGACTGGAGCAGTTTTGCGAGATTCTGGGTGAAGGTTCCATTGCCTTTGAGGATAAGGCAGGCTTAAAAAATGAAAAAGCAAGACTTACCTGCAGGGAAGGCAGACCTGATATGACCATGCAGATTCAAAAGAGCACTCTGGGAAAAAAGAAAGAATTTGATGGAATTGCAGTTTCCTGCAGCATGCCTGAGTTTTATCAGGGGACGGAGCACGCTTATTATTTGAAAAATAACATTCTGCATAAAACTGACATTAGTGTCATAAATAAGATAAAACCGCTTCTTGACAGGACGTCCAATGGTGAGCTGTATTTTCAGGTTGGGCGCAGTAAGCTTACGGATTTTTACTACACAGTGCTTCCGCAGCTTACGGACATGTTTTCCATAATGGAAGAGGACAGCGATGAGATACATCAATACCTGCCGCCGGAGGTCGAATTTATATTCTATCTGGATTCTGTCAATCATGACATTGTCTGCCATGTGGCAGCGCGTTATGGAGACAGGGAATGTTCGATTATGGATTCTGTACCGGATGACGTGTACGCTGTCAGATATGAAAGCTTCCGGCTGGAGGGAAGGGAACGGGAGATTTTCTTCCTTACAAAGCAGCTGTTTCCCTATGTTGACAAGGAAAAGGACATCTTTTACTGTAATCAGGAGGAAGATGCCATTTATGAGGTGCTCAGCCGCGGCGTGGAAAGCCTTGCGGAACTTGGCGAGGTACGATGCACCAATGCCTTTAAGAGCCTTAATATTGTCAAGAAGATGCAGCTGACAGTCGGCGTGTCGGTTGCAAGCGGACTGCTTGACCTGACAGTTGAGACAGAAGGGGTCAGCCGTGCGGAGCTTCTTGATGTCCTGAAGGGTTATAAGCTTCACAAGAAGTATTACAGGCTCAAAAACGGCGATTTCATAAATCTGGACGATGAGAATCTTCAAACTCTGAAAGAGCTTATGGATACGATGCATCTTCCGCCTAAGGAATTTATCAAGGGCAAGGTTCACCTTCCGATGTACCGCACGCTTTATCTGGACAAGCTTTTGGAGGAGAAGGAAGGGCTGTACACGAGCAGGGACCATACCTTCCGCAGCATGGTTAAGAATTTTAAGACAATCAGCGATGCGGATTATGAGGTGCCTTCCGGCTTGGAGCGTGTCCTGAGGAGCTATCAGAAAACGGGCTTCCAATGGCTGAAAACGCTGGAATCCTGTCAGTTTGGCGGAATCCTTGCAGACGATATGGGTCTTGGAAAGACCCTGCAGGCGATAGCTTTCCTGCTTTCAGCCAAGGAGAAGGGCGTGACAGCGCTTGTAGTGGCTCCGGCTTCGCTGGTATTTAACTGGGGAGAAGAATTTGAACGGTTTGCACCGGAAATGAAGGTACAGATTATTACAGGAGACCAGCAGGAGCGGCAGAAGAAAATAGAGGAATATCAGAAATATGACGTGAGTGTCACTTCTTATGACCTTCTCAGAAGAGATATTTCCTATTATGAGGATAAGGAATTTACGTATGAGATTATAGATGAGGCGCAGTATATTAAGAACCACACGACAGCAGCGGCAAAGGCGGTAAAGGTGATTCAAAGCCGTATGCGGATTGCGCTCACAGGCACGCCGATTGAAAACAGGCTGAGTGAATTATGGAGCATTTTTGATTTCCTGATGCCGGGATTTTTATACAGCTATGAGGTATTTAAAAAAGAAATTGAGGCACCTGTAGTCAAGTATGACGACAAGGAGGCAATGGCAAGACTGCAGAGAATGACAGGTCCGTTTATTATGCGGAGATTAAAGTCAGATGTGCTCAAGGACCTCCCTGATAAGCTTGAGGAAGTGCACTACGTGAGATTTAATACTGTCCAGCAGACCGCGTATGA
Source organism: Lachnospiraceae bacterium (assembly GCA_017622845.1). Lineage (GTDB taxonomy): Bacteria > Bacillota > Clostridia > Lachnospirales > Lachnospiraceae > COE1. The sequence continues at coordinate 8,531 of JAGAQJ010000061.1, forward strand.
CGCGCAGGTCGTACATATGCAGGAGCTTCTCGCAGGCCAGGATGAGGAAGACTTTAATAAAAACAAAATAAAGGTGCTCGCAGAGCTTACAAGGCTTCGGCAGATTTGCTGCGACCCGAACCTGTGCTTTGACAATTATCAGGGGGAATCAGCAAAGCTGGATGCCTGCATCGAACTGATTCAGAGCGCAATCGACGGCGGACACAAGCTGCTCCTGTTTTCCCAGTTTACATCAATGCTTGAGCTTATCAGAAACAGGCTGGACCAGGAGGGAATCGCGTATTATGTGATTACTGGGGAGGTTTCCAAGGAGAAAAGACTCCGGCTTGTAAAGAGCTTTAATGAAGATACGGTTCCTGTATTCCTCATTTCGCTCAAGGCAGGCGGAGTAGGATTAAACCTTACAGGCGCTGATGTGGTGATTCACTATGATCCGTGGTGGAATGCGGCAGCGCAGAATCAGGCGACGGACAGGGCGCACCGCATCGGTCAGACCAAGAAGGTTACAGTGTACAAGCTGATTGCCGGGCATACGATAGAAGAAAAGATATTAAAGCTGCAGGAGTCGAAACGCGACCTTGCAGAGCAGGTTATGAACGGAGAGCTGGGACAGCTTGGAAGCATGAGCAAGGAGGAACTGCTGGAGCTGCTGCGCGCCTGAACGGCAAGAACCTCCATATTGAAACAGAATATACTATAATAAAACACGATGGAGTCAGTCATGGACAATGCTTTTTTGGCACAGGTTACAAATGCCCGCATTGAACGCGTCGAATCCGGCAGAAACGGTTCTTTTGTAGTTGTTTCCGGCGGAGAATGCACCGACTGCGGCAATGCAAATGAGACGCTCCGGCTCAATGTCGGAGAAAATACACTCATACTGGATGAAAACGGAAACAGAATACCGCTCACGAATCTAAGAAACGGCATGATTGTGAATGCTGCGTTCTCCCTTGCGACGACAAGAAGCATTCCGCCGCAGGCATCAGCGTACATTATACAGATAGTGCGGCGGCGCACAAACGATGAGACAACAGTTGGCAGAATTGTCAATATCAACAGACAAAACAGAAGCTTTACAACGATAAGCGATGGAAACTTATCCACCGTGATTCAATTTAATGTGCCCGAGGATGCCGTAATCCTCAATGTCTTTGGAAGACCGATGAACTTTTCCAATTTGGTTCCCGGCCTCAGGGTACGGGTGCGCCACGCCTCTTTTATGACAGCAAGTATTCCGCCTCAGACGACAGCCTTTGAAATCCGGGTAATCGGATAAAACAGAAGCGGAACGGAAAAATGCCCTTTCCACTGCGGCATGCGGTGGAGAAGGGCATTTTTTACAACAAAAAGAACGCATTTCACAGCATATTCTGCTTCCTCCATGCAGAAAATAAGTTATACTAAGCATGAAAGCGATGAGCTATGCTCTTATAAACTGAGGGGATAGAACAAGCATACATATTTTTCACAGGGGGTAATAACATGCAGATAGCAGTATGTGATGATGAGAAGGAAATCCGGACTCTGCTTGGAAACTGGGTTCGGACATTGTGTCCCGAAGCAGACCTGCGCCTTTATGAGACAGGGGAGGCGCTTCTGGCACAGGAACACCAGCCCGACATTCTGCTTTTGGACATTCAGATGCCGCATATGGACGGCATGGATGCGGCAAAGACACTGCGCTGCAGGAAGAAGGACCTGATTCTGATTTTTGTCACAGCAAGCGAAGAACATGTATTTCAGGCATTTGATGTAGGGGCTTTTCATTATCTGGTGAAGCCGTTTACCAGGGAAAAATTCGAGACAGTACTCAGAAAGGCGCAGGCGCAGTACCAGGACATGCTTGAAACGAGACAGAGCCGAATGCCGGGACGGGAAGAAAAGTACATAATAATACGTACAGGAGCAGCACATGTAAAAATTTATCTCAAGGATATCGTATATGCGGAGGTATTTAACAGAAAGGTGCTTCTTCACACGGTTGACGGACAGATGGAGTATTACGGGAAATTATCTGATTTGGAAAAGCAGCTTGGAGAGGATTTCTTCCGGCCGCACAGGGCATATTTGATTCATTTCAAATATGTGCTGAGATACAATGCTTCTGCAATTGAACTGGAACATGGAACGGCGCTGATGGCAAGGCAGAAATACCCGGAATTTGTAAAACGGTACATGAAATATAATCAAAAAAGTGGGCTGCTATAGCAGGAGGAGGCTTGGGTAAAATGGAAATTTATTGGGCAGTGATATCGCATGTGACACGGATAGCGGTAATTGGTATCACGGGATATTTTTTTTCCTGTTTCAGCAGACCGTTTTTGGTGAGGAGAAAGCATGCATGGCTTGTGGGAGCTTCCTATTTTACGGCAATGCTTATCCTGTACTTTATTCCCGACGAGCTGGAATCGACACTGGTTTACGCGGCAGGCTCGCTTGCAGCATTTCTGAGCATGTATTTCATAGATCATGCAAAGACGGAGCAGAAAATATTTCTTGCGGTAATGATGTACCTTTTATGGTGGATAACGCATGGGATTGCGATTGTCCCCAGAGGGATTTTATTTGAGCTGATTATCAATGCTTCCAATATAACGGCAAGACCGAAACTGCAAGTCATCTGTTATGCAGTGACAGAGATAATCTATATGCTCTCGTGGTTCCTGGTTATGGCGGGATTGACGCATATCATAGACAGAATTTATACCTGCAAAAATGAAAATATGACAAAAAAGGAGCTTGGCTTAATGCTGGCGACACCGATGTCAGTATTGGCAGGGTATTATGCATTTACATTTTTTGATAATGCCTATGAGATGGACATGAACTATTATATACAGGACATGCGTCCGGAATATAGCTGGATATTGGCGCTGTATCAGCTCATATCGTTTTTGGCAATGGCGGTTGCGGTTGCCAGCTATCAGGGGATTAAAGAAAGCGCTGCGCTGTCAGTGCAGATAGAAAATATGAAAAGGCATATCGGTCAGGTGGAAGCGCTGTATGGAGATATCCGCGGATTAAAGCATGATATGGGAAATCATATCATGACAATTGAAAATCTGGTATTGCAGCAGGAGCAGCAGGAAGCAATCGCATACCTTGGGAATCTCAAGAAAGAGTTAGACGAGACTAATAAAGAGGTCAGAACCGGAAATCCTGTTACGGATGTGATTTTGACAGAGTACCGGAGGGAGGCAGAGGGAAAGGGAATTGAATTTCTATGCGATTTTCACTATCCCGGGGGGACAGACATCAATGCCTTTGACGTCAGCGTAATTTTAAACAATGCATTGGGCAATGCCGTAGAAGCTGCCGGAAAATGCAGCCATCCCTATGTTGCCATTCAGTCTTACCGCCGGAAAAACGCCTATATCATAGAAGTCAGAAACAATTATACAGGAAAGCTTATGACAGATGAGAAAACAGGACTGCCTGAAAGCACGAAAAACGGCTATGAACATGGTTTTGGCATGCATAACATCAGAAAAGTGGCGCAGAAGTATTTTGGAGACATTGATTTTGAGTACAAGGAAGATGAGGCAGTATTGAGCATTATGCTGATGGTACAGCCGGCATGAGTTCCGCAACAGGGATACATAAGGCTGAACTGTTATGTTGGTGCGGGCTTTACAACGAAAAAAAGCTCTTTCACAACATTTGCATTCAGCATACATTGTGAAGCTCCGATAACTGATATGTAACAGTAAAAAAGTTCAGGAAGGTATTACGGTACAGTTATATGAAACAATCATTCTGCGTCAATGTATCAGAAACATATTATTCGTTGCATTAGTGGAAGCAGTAATAGTCCGGAACTGTTCGAATACCTGACACTTAGATATCAGGAGGAGAGGCAATATGAAAATTGACGGAGTAAATGCGATGATGCCCCAGTCCGGGGGGACAGGGCTGAATCAGGCGATGGATTCTGTAAGCAAAAATTTACAGCAGCAAATGGAAAGGCTGCAAAAGCAGATGCAGGAGCTTTCTTCGAATCAGGAGATGGACATCGAGGAAAAAATGAAGAAACGTCAGGAGCTTCAAAAGCAAATCAGCAGCTTGAACCAGCAGCTCAGACAGCATCAGATAGACCTTCGCAGGCAGAAGCAGCAGGAAAAGACAGCTTCTTCACAGCAAAGCAGCAGGAAAAGCACCCGGGAAGACAGCAGCGGACAGCATGGGCGTGGAATGTCACAGGAAGGCATGAAAGCGCTTGTTTCTGCCGACAATGCCATTGAGCAGTCACGTGTACAGGGAAGCGTCGCAAAGCAGATGGAGGGCAGGGCAAACATTTTGAAAGCGGAAATCAAGCAGGATGCTGCACGGGGGGCAGACACACAGAAAAAGGAAGAAGAACTTGCTGACGCAGAGCAGACTGCAGCAAATGCCGTCTCGGCTCAAGTCAATACGCTTGAAGAAGCAAACAGCAGCCTTGAGGAAGCATCAAAGGCAGAAAATCCTGAGGAAGCTTCTCCCGGGGATACAGAAAAACCCGATACGGCAAAGGCAGAGGACAGCCGCAGTGCAGAGCACGCCGGACCGCAGGATGCCTCGATAGATGTGCGCATATAACCGGCGGAAACGGCAGGCGTTCTTGTTGATATTTGCAGTTGCCGTTCCATTACTTCTGTGATAAGATAGAGCAAAAGTGGCAGTTTGGCACACGACTGAACTGCCGCGATTAAAAATATTGCAGAGGGTGAAGGAAAGATGAAAGTAAATCGTGATGAAGATGGCAATAAGGAGCAGAAGCGCAGCATTAAGCAGATTATTATACGTTATGTGACTGCGATGTCTGTGACGCTGGGGATTGTGCTGGTCGTGCTGATGATTGTGACTTCGCTGTTTTCGACCACCTCCGTATTAAATGACAATCTGCAGGTTATCGCGAGAGCCTCGGCACAGAATATCAGCTCCAATATTCATCTGCTTGCAGATCGCATGGACAATCTCGCACAGAAGCCGGAATGGTCCGATGAAACGGTGTCAGAAGCCCGGAAGCAGGAATTGATTGACCAGACGAAGCAACGGATTGAGTTTGTGTGGATTGCAGCATATGACGCTTCCGGCAGCAAGGCTTACGGAGACAGCGCAGCACCGGATTCCATTGCGGATAAGGATTACTATACATATCTGACCGTGACCAACAATATCACGATCGGGACTCCGGAGTACGATAACGGAATATGGCAGCTTTGCGTGGGAATGCCGGTACTCGATGAGACAGGAGCCGTATCCGCTTATCTGATTGGAAGCTATAAGTATGACATGCTCAACGACGTTCTTTCCAATATTAATATCGGAAACGGCGGATTGGCATATATCGTTAATCAGGATGGAAGCATTCTTGCGGATAAAAATCTGCAGGCTATGGCGGAGGACAGAAACATTTATGAGATGTATGATTCTTCTGCCAATCAGCGCATCTTTGATGCCATGCTGGATATGCAGACCGATTCGACCTCTATGTTTGCAGGAATCAGGCAGTATTATATGGCATACTCGCCGATTGCAGGTACGAACTGGTCTTTGGTAATCGCAGCGCCGGGCATGGACTTTATGGGAGTTCTTCTGGGGGCTGTGCTGGTCAGCATTGCGGTGATTGCGGTCATGCTGCTTTGCGCAAGAAAGCTGACAGTAGGAGTGGCAGATAAAATATCCAACTCCCTCGCACTGGCAACACAGCGTTTGACGCTGCTGTCAGCCGGAAATTTAAAGGATGAGGTTATCTTTGCGGACAGCAATCAGGAAGCGGAGGTACTCACGATGGAGCTTGCCAAGACGATTACCAGCCTGGCGTCATATATTGATGATATTACCCGGTATTTGGATTTGCTGTCATCAGGCGATTATTCGTCAGACGTTAAGGATACCTTTGACGGCGATTTTGTGGCGATTAAAGATGCGTTGTCTTCGATTACGCTGTCTTTAAATGAGACAATGAACCGTATCAGCCAGGCGTCGCAGGCGGTGAGAAATAATTCGTCAGAGACATCGGAATACGCAAAGAAGCTGTATGACGGTTCTATCGAGCAGTCAGCCGCTTTAAAGCGTCTGAATGGGAAAATGGACGTTATTACAAGCAAAACGGATGCAATCGATAAGAATGCACAGCATGTGAAGCAGAGTGCAGACGCGGCAAGAGAGCGTGTGGAGGAAGGCAGACACCAGATGGAGGATATGCTTCACACAATGAACAGCATTCACAGCGACATGCAGGAAATTATTACCATCAGCGAGATGATGGAGGACATTGCATCGCAGACGAGTCTGTTGTCCCTGAATGCTTCGATAGAGGCAGCCAGAGCGGGAGAGACAGGAAAAGGATTTGCAGTTGTGGCACAGCAGATTGGCGTGCTTGCGCAGCAGACAGCAGAGGCGCTGGAAAAGACCAGCAGCATTATCGGAAAGGCCAGTCAGTCGATTGAACAGGGCATGAGAACAGCGGAGGGTACGGCGGAATCCTTCCGCAATGTCAATCAGGCAACCATGGACTTTACCGAGATATCGGATAATATGATACATATTACAGTGGAGCAGAAGGAGGCAATTGCAACGGCATCTGAGGAAGTGCAGGCAGTGCTTGCGATTGCGGATACCAATCAGCAGTTTGCCAGGGAAACCGACGAAACGGCTTCTGTCTCACTTCAGCAGGCAGAGGAGCTTGAACAGATTGTGTCGATTGTGAAGCTCAGACAGGAATAAGAAATGCTGCTTACGCCCCCTGCAGGCAAAATGGTTTTGACAGGGCGTGAACAGTAACTTTGAAGCAGATAAAACGTCAGGTGGAGAGTTGTATATGAAGATAAAAATAGGAATATTATCAGTCATTGTGCTGTTAGCCGGAATGCTTTCCGGCTGTGCGGGCACGAACGGATTAAAGGACGGCTATTATACCGCAGAGATGGCAGAGTTTTCTAACGGGTGGAGAGAATACCTGATTATACAGGTAAAGAGCGGAAAAATTGTTTCGGCGGAATTTAATGCCAAAAATGAGAGCGGCTTTATCAAAGCATGGGATAATTCTTACATGAAAAATATGATGACACTGATGGGAACTTATCCCAATGAATACACGCGTGAGTATGTGCGGCAGCTTATAGAACAGCAGGCGGACATGGAAGTGGACATCGTATCCGGAGCAAGCAGCTCCGGGGGAAACTTCGAGCGTCTGGCAGAAGCCGTGCTGGCACAGGCTGCCGAAGGAGATTCCACGACAGCCGTTGTAGAGTAAAGTATGAATTAACCGGCAAAATATTTAATTCCTATTGTAATAATGCCTAAGACAGCAAGCGTGACTCCGACAACCTTGTTGAGCCGTTTGATTTCACACCGGTTTGCAAACCGTGCGGAGACACCGGCGCCCAGCAGACAGGAGGCAACCACAATTGTCATCGGCAGGGGATAAATGTCAGCTCCCATAGACACGTGGCTGACTGCGCCAGTAAGCGCGACAATCGTCATAATCATCGTACTGGTTCCAACTGCGATTTTCAGATTATACTGCAGCAGAAGGGTAAAAACAGTCAGCATCAGGATGCCGCCGCCGCTTCCGGTGAAACCGCATACCCATCCGATAAAGCAGCCGCAGAGCATTGCCAGCATGGTTTTCTTCATTTCTTTTGAGGAATCCATGCTTTTTGTTTCCGATGTGCCTCCGGTGATTGGCTGAAACAGAAACTTGATGCCGAGAAAGATGGTCGTTGCCATGGAAATATAGCCGAGTCCGTCGGGCTGTGCCTGACTGAACAGATAGCCGCAGTAGCTTCCGATAATGGTTCCGGCAAACGCCGTGATTGTCACAAGACTGCCGCGTTTGATGTCAATATTTTTGTTCTTAAAATAGGTATATGCCGACAGCAGGCTTGCCAGTACATCAGAAGTAAGCGCAACAGTTACTGCATCATAGGAAGCCCAGCCGCACAAGCTTACCAGAACAGGCGTGATCACAACAGCGGCAGACAGTCCTGCCAGTCCTGTCACGACACCTGCGCCTAAGCCTGCCAGCACATAGAAAACATAAATCATCTAAAATCATACTCCTTTGTATATCAAAATCATTATCTGCCATTGTAGCAACAAAGAGGTAATTTTACAATACAATGTCCGGAAAGCTTATAAAATGTTTATACTTAAAAAATCATGAAGTGATCAAGATATGCCCTGAATTGCTGTCAGGAATGTCAACGCCGAGAGCGTGTGCCGAACTGGTAAATGGAGTTGTGATGGATGCAGCAGGAAAAGATCTTTTCAGGGAAATTGATAAAAGGACAGGGCTTGTTTGCGCAAGCATTGGTTAAGGCAGGATGTCAGGTGATTGATGTCTCGGATTTCAAGGCAAAGATTCAGGCTGCGGATAGGGCGGATTACGAAAAGCATAAAGGAGAAATAAAATAATGGAGCTATGGGATATTTATGACATTGACAGAAACAAGACAGGCAGAACCATTCAAAGAGGAGAAGCGCTTGCCGGGGGAGATTATCATTTAGTCGTGCATGTCTGCATTTTCAATGCGAAAGGACAGATGTTGATTCAGCAGAGGCAGTCCTTCAAGGAAGGCTGGCCAAATATGTGGGATATTACGGTTGGCGGAAGCGCTGTCAGCGGCGAAAGCAGTCAGACGGCGGCTGAGCGTGAAGTGTTTGAGGAGCTTGGCATCAGGCTTGACCTGCAGGGAATCCGCCCTCATTTTACCATTCAATTCGGGGACGGCTTTGACGATATCTACTTAATCGAGCAGGAGGTCGATTTGTCCGGGATGAAGCTGCAGTACGAAGAAGTGCAGGACGCAAAATGGGCTGACCGTGAGGAAGTGCTGGAAATGATAAGAAAAGTGGAATTTATTCCTTATTATGAAAATTATATCAAACTGCTGTTCGATATGAAAACAAGCTATGGCTGCCATAAAAAGGAAAACAGATTGTAACTCATGCACTCCGCAGCAAGTGCGCAGTGCTGTACTGAACAATTACAACAGATTACAGCTCAGCCTGAGATTCTGCATCTGCTGTAAGGCATAAGAAGCAGAGCGGCTGAGAAGGAAATGGAGGAGCAATATGATAAACAAAGCACAGCAGTACATCATGGCGCTGGATCAGGGAACGACCAGCTCGCGCTGCATTTTATTTGACAAAGCAGGAAGCATTATCAGCATGGCACAGAAGGAATTCGGGCAAATCTATCCCAAGGCGGGTTGGGTCGAGCATGACCCGATGGAAATATGGTCAAGCCAGCTTGCCGTTGTGACGGAAGCGATGGCAAAGGTAGGCGCAGAGGCATCACAAATTGCGGCAATCGGCATCACGAACCAGAGAGAGACGACAATTGTATGGGACAAAAAGACAGGGAAGCCTATCTACAATGCAATCTGCTGGCAGTGCCATCGAACCGCTGACAGGATAGAGGAGCTGAAAAAAGACGGATATGCTGAAATGATTCGCCAAAAGACAGGACTGATACCGGATGCGTATTTCAGCGCTACGAAGCTTGCATGGATTCTTGACCACGTGGAGGGTGCAAGGGCGCGGGCTGAGGCAGGTGAGCTGGCATTTGGAACTGTTGACACATGGCTGATATGGAATCTTACCAAAGGCCGGATATTTGTTACGGATTATACCAATGCGTCACGTACGATGCTGTTTAATATTCATGAAAAATGCTGGGATGATGAGCTGCTGGAGCTTTTCGGCATACCAAGGTCCATGCTTGCCGATGTAAAGCCGTCAAGCTGTGTCTATGGGAAGACATATGCTTCCATTCTTGGGGGAGAGATTGTCATTTCCGGTGCGGCAGGCGATCAGCAGGCAGCGCTTTTCGGACAGTGCTGTTTTGAAAAAGGCGATGTGAAGAATACCTACGGCACAGGCTGCTTTTTGCTGATGAATACCGGAAAGGAAGCAGTCACCTCGAAGCATGGGCTGCTGACTACGATGGCGGCATCAGACACAGAACAAGCCGAGTATGCGCTTGAGGGAAGCGTGTTTGTCGCAGGTGCGGCGATACAGTGGCTAAGAGACGAGATGCGAATGCTTAGAAGTGCGTCGCAGTCGCAGGAGTACGCCGAAGCAGTTGCAGATACCAACGGAGTGTATGTTGTTCCGGCATTTACAGGACTTGGAGCGCCGTATTGGAATCAGTACTGCCGCGGAATGGTAGTAGGCATCACAAGAGGATGCAGCAAAGAGCATTTTATCAGAGCAACGGTGGAATCGCTCGCTTATCAGACTTACAGTGTACTGCATGCGATGGAAAATGACACAAGTGTCACAATTAAACGGCTCAGGGTCGACGGAGGAGCAAGCGCCAATGATTTCCTGATGCAGTTCCAGGCCGATATCCTAAACGGTACGGTTCTAAGACCAAGCTGCATCGAGACCACAGCGCTTGGCGCAGCATATCTTGCAGGGCTTGCTGTTGGATACTGGAGGGATAAGGCAGAAATCAAGGAAAACTGGCAGTTATCCAAGGAATTTCAGCCTTCTATGGACCAGGAAAGCCGCGAAAAACGCCTCAAGGGCTGGGATAAGGCGGTTCGCTGCGCACTCATGTGGCAGGAGGAAGATTAAGTAAATGGATTGACTGTCTGTGCTGTTCTAGGGCAGTACTTTGGTATTCTGCATCCGAAACTGTTTCGGAGTGATATTTTTATATTTGCGGAATGTTTTAATCATATGACTGCAGTCGGAGAAGCCTGCCGCCTGACTGATATAGGTCAGGTCGTAATCCGTGAAAAGCAGCATATCTTCCGTTTTGATAATACGGATATATTCGATATATTCCTTGCAGGAGCGCCCGTAAAGCTGCTTAAACTGTTTCGCGAAGAACGAATAGCTCATGTTGCAGTGCGCGGCAAGCTGCTCTACCTTTAAGGGCTGGCTGGAATGTGCATCAATATATTCCGTGATAGTATCAATTGAGTGCGCAGAGGGGGCAGATACTTCATATGACGGTGTAAATCCGTGTTCGCGCCAAATGCGAAGCATGTTTACTAAGATGCAGTTCAGATACGAATGCATCATCATATAGTACCCATAATGCCTTGATTCAGCTTCCTTCGCGCACCCACTGACAAATTCAAGCACCGAAAAACCGGAAAGCTCCTCCGACGAAAAGCAAAAAGAAAGCCCGGGAGCGTTCATGGCCTGCATCACAGCGCTTTTAAGCTGCGGTACATAGCCGATATTCTCACGAAATCGGTTCAAATCAAATTTGATGACGTAGTACAGAAGATTTTCGTGACTGCCGGGTACGTTGTAGATGGCATGAATGCTTTTGGGAGGAAGCGCCGCCATATCTCCGGGCTTTAACAGGTATTTCTTCTCATCACTTTCCACTACGGCAGTGCCTTTTACCATCAGAAGGATTTCCATATAATGATGCCAGTGAGGGCGAATGGGAAAACTCATCTTGCATGTATCAAATAAAAAAGCTTCATAGGGAGAGTTCAGGATATCTCCCGGTTCAAATAAGTTGTGCATGCTCGAATCCCTTTCGCAATTGTATTTATAATTGACAATGTTTCCCTTGATTCTAACATATCATTTTTTCCATGACAATAAAATTCTCAAAATCATCAGCGGTTCGGCAACAGTCCTGTTTAAAATAATCCATAAGGCAGAACTGCTGTTGCAAATGTGAATTCTCTCAAAAACACATTGACAACCGCATCATTATCATGTATGATAAATTTTGTCGAAACGCCCAGATAGCTCAGTCGGTAGAGCAGAG
>JAGAQJ010000062.1 GCA_017622845.1 Lachnospiraceae bacterium
CGTGTGACATTGGGAAAATCAAACAGCTGGTATTCTGAAAAATAAACGTTCAGAATTCAGTAGGGACTTTTTGGGCTTTTCGGACCTTTCTGTTGATTATACCGGGTTAATTATATTAATTAGCACAACGAGTTAAATTAAAAGAAAATAATCTATTTGTAGAGGGAATATATTGAAAAGTGTAGAAAATGTTAATTTGAATATAGCAGTTACAGATATGAAAAATAGAGAAAGATATCATTTTCCGGACACATACATGTTATAGGCAAAAACTATAGTTAATTATATGAAATATGTATTTTGAGAATTTCTATAGAAATAGTATACTATAAACAAGGATTAACACAGCAGCAGAGACAGATATGTGGATTGACGATGCAGTTTAGAGTTGCAGACTTTTCACGCAAATCGCCGGAGTGCAGAGTTTGTGGTGAAAAGAAAGATATCTTTAATGTGAGCGTAAATGCAGAAGAGTATAGTAGAAATTTCTGCGGGGTCCAATATAAAAAGTGTCAAAATATGTGAAAGGAAGGCATGGATATGGCGAAAGTACAATATTCAGGTGTCAGAGAAAGCAGAACCGGAAGAATTAATGATTTAGGAACGACAGGCAAAGAGGCAGAAGAGAATTTCAAAAAGGGCTGTTTGAAAAGAGCTGACAGAAGTTTTGCACAAGGCTTACAATGCCAGCAAATAAACAGTATGGCAGCATTGATGTCATTAGAGGATGCAGTATTTATTTCACATTCCCCTCAAGGATGTGTAGGATGTTCTATTATGGCTGTGGATATGTTTAGAGTAGGACAGGCACATAGAGGAATAAAGAACATCAGAAATCCTCGTATTATTGTAACGAATATTGACCAAAAAAGCGTTGTTTTTGGTGGAGAGGAAAAGCTGAGAGAAGCTGTAAAGAAAGCAGTAGAGAGATATCATCCGAAGCTGATTTTCATATATGCATCGTGTGCCTCCGGTATTATCGGAGACGATATTGATGCGATTGCGGCAGATTTGCAAAAAGAATATGAGGCAGTTATTGTGCCAATTCATTGTGAAGGGTTCAAATCCAAAATATGTGCATCAGGATTTGACGCAGCTTTCTTAGCTATCAATGAGTACATATTGAAACGAGAACAATTGCCGAAGGAGGAGGGGCTGATTAATCTGTTCGCGCCGACAACCATAAGCTATGCGGATCAGAAAGAGATGGAGCGAATGCTGTCACTTCTTGGGGCAAAAGTAAATTATATTCCTTTTTATAGCTCATTGGAAAAAATAAAAAGAATTCCGGCAGCGGAGGCTTCTACTTCAATCTGTAAGGTTTTTGCAGATGAATTTATGAAGACATTGTGGGAAGATTACAACATTCCTTATTCGCACACAGTAATGCCGATTGGCATACGAAATACAGATAAATGGTATCGTGGTATTGCTGAAGTAATCGGCAAAGAGAAAGAAGTAGAAGAAATCATTGCAAGAGAACACGAAAGAATAGAACCGCTGGTTGAAAAACTAAAAAAGCGGCTGGAAGGAAAGCGGGTATTCATCTGTGGAGGAACAGGACGTTCGTTTGCGGCGGCAGCACTGATTGATGATTTTGGAATGGAGCTGGTCGGCTTGGAAACACCGACTTATGATGAGGATGCACAAGTGGACATTGAATATCTGAATGGAATTCATAAGGATTTTGTGTTGGATATAGCAAATATGCAGCCATTTGAACAGGTAAATTTAGTAAAGAAATTAAAACCTGATGCATTCATTGGCGTACCTGAATGGGCTGCAAAGCTGGGAGTACCGACAACGCATGTATTAGATGGAAAAAGACCTACGATGGGATACGATGGACTTCTTTTCCTTGGTAATAAGATTGCAGACCAATTGGAAAATCCGGGCTTTAATAAAAAGCTTGCTAAGCATGTCAAACTTCCATATAAAGACAGTTGGTATGAAGAAGATGCGTTCAAATATATTGCAGGAGGAAATTGATATGTCACAGATATTAGAAAATCCAAGAGGAGGTTGTGTACTTGCAGGCATTAGCTCTGTATTAGCAGCTATAAACAAAGTATGCCCGGTTTTTCATTCCGGACCGGGATGCTGTATGCAGACGACAGCGGCTGAACAAGGTCAGTCAGGACACAAATCATCCTGCTTTGTAAGCGGGGTGTCAGTACCATCTAGTAATATGCTGGAGCGGGAGGTTGTATTTGGCGGTGCAGGTAAATTAAAAACAACTATTCAGGGAGCAATAGATATAATTGACGCGGACGCATATTTTGTATTGACCGGTTGTACAGCAGGAATAATTGGAGATGATATTGCTCGTGTTACTGAGGAATTTCAGAAAAAGGGACATAATGTTTATCCCATAGAAACTCCGGGATTTGCCGGGGACAGCAACCTTGGATATGAGATTGTATGGAATACACTGATAGATCAAGTGATAGAGGAGAATGTGCCGGGAGATGATAAATTGGTCAATGTATTTGGCATTGTGCCATATCATGATCCGTTCTGGAGCGGAAATCTGGAAGAGATAAAAAGGATACTTAACAGACTTGGTTTAAAAGTGAATACGTTTTTCACTGACCATCAGGGAATGGAGGATATTAGAAAATGTTCAGGTGCAGCCTTAAATATTATTATTAATCCATGGTTGTTTAAAGGACCAGCTAAGAAATTCGAAGAAAAATTTGGTGTACCATCCATTCGAATTCCGGGACTTCCTATAGGTGCTGCAGACACAACTAAGTTTATACATCAGGTAGCAGAAGCATTAAAGCTGGATAATGATATGGTGGAAACAGTGATAGCACAGGAAGAAGATTATGTATATCATTATTTGGCGCAGTCTATTGGCGTAGTAAGCTGGAAAAGGTTTGCGATTGTTGCAGATGCGAACAGTGCAGTAGGATTAACCAGATATCTCGCCAATGATTTTAGTTTTACACCAGTATTGGTTATTATCTCAGAGCCGATTTTCAGGGAAGAAGATAAACAGAGAATCATTTCTGAGATATCCGACTTAGAATATGCGAAACCACCGAAAATTGTTTTTACAGCAGATCAATATGAAATCAATCAGGCAATTTTGACAGAGGAAGAGGATATTTCATTATTGATTGGAAGCAGTAATGAAAGAGAAGTTGGATTGCAGAAAGATATTCAGTTTCTTTTAGCATCATTTCCGATGAGTGAAAGATTGGTGCTCAATCGTTCATATGCCGGCTATAGAGGCAGTCTCACGTTTACAGAAGATTTATATGATAATTTGTAGACAAAGGACTCTCTGAATCAAAAGGAGGATTCCATCGGCTCTATATTAAGAGTTACAGAAGGGGACCTGGCGCCGGCAGCCTGCGTTGAAGAGGGTTGATAACATATCATTAGCAGATTTAGTTGAATGGAACAGTAAATAATTTATTAGCAGTTCTGGGTAACAGAAGTGCTAAGGAAGAAGATGTCAGCAAGACATATTAGGTAGAGTTTTATGAATGGCAGTATGAAAGATAGAATAAGCGAATTGAAAAAGGAAAAAGATGTTGCAATTCTTGCCCATTACTATGTAGATGGAGAAGTACAGAAAATCGCAGATTATGTAGGAGATTCTTTCTATTTGAGCAAGATTGCAGCAGGGTTAGAACAGAAAAATATCCTCTTTTGCGGTGTAAGATTCATGGGAGAAAGTGCAAAACTGTTAAGCCCTGAGAAAAAGGTAGTGATGGCAGACGACTTCGCAGATTGTCCTATGGCGCATATGATAACAGTGGAGAAAATAGCAGAAGTGAGAGAACAATATGATGATCTTGCAGTTGTCTGTTATGTAAATTCAACCGCTGAGATAAAGGCAGTATCTGATGTATGCGTTACTTCATCAAATGCATTAAGAGTAGTAAAGAAGATACCACAGAAAAATATTTTCTTCGTTCCGGATGAAAATCTTGGAAGATATGTGGCGAAAAAGATACCAGAAAAGAATTTCATTTTTAATGATGGATTTTGCCATGTGCATAAAAGTATTACCGTTGATAATGTACTAAAAGCGAAAGAGATTTATCCGGATGCAATTGTACTTACTCATCCGGAATGTACCGGGGACGTAATTGCAGTTTCCGATTTCGTAGGCAGTACATCAGAGATTATTGATTTTGCGACAAAAACAGATTGTGAGAAATTCATTATTTGTACTGAAATGGGAGTTTTCTTTGAATTGCAGGAGAAGAATCCGGGGAAGAAATTTTATTCGGTTGGCCACAGACAGTTCTGCCCTAATATGAAGAAGGTGACACTTGATAAAGTGGAACAGGCTTTGGAAAGCATGACTTCTACAGTGGAATTGCCGGATGATATTATTGTGGAGGCAAGAAAACCATTACAAAGAATGTTGGAACTTTCATAATATCTGCAAATAAAAGCGTTGAAGTTATGGTCCGGATGAATTAAAACCAGTAGTTGGAATGTCCGGTGATACAACATTCATCAGCTTTTCGTGTCGAAAGTATTGACATAAGTCCAATGTGGAAGGTTATTTTTGTTATTGATAAATATGTAAGCAGTAAGAAAGTGTGAGAGATTAGAACAAATTTGGCAGAAGGGTGTCAAAATAAGCGTATCCATACAGAAAAAATGTAAAATCTTGAAAGTCTGATTACCTGAAAAGGCAGATTATTCTTGATAGAAATTGTCCATAATAACCATGGGGTGATTTTATGAACAAGAAGAAACAGGAATTCTTGCACAGACAAGAAAATTTGAACAAATTTAACAGCGTAACTTCCAAAACGACACCAGAGAATCAGAATCAGACGCACAATGTAAAAAAGGAAGGTCTTCAGCCAATCAATCAAAAGAGATAAGATACAAAAGCTGCTTGTAAAGAGGAGTATGCAAATGTTTGGTGGTCGATGACTCGGCCACCTTTTGCCAGTTGGATAGATTTGAAAAACAGTTCCTCTTTAATAATGTACCATCCAGGTATTCTTATTTTTGTAATAATACAAATCAACTTCTTTCACAGCATGATCTGCCATAACTTCACACCGGAATTTGCAGCCCCATTCCTGCATCCTTTCCTGCCATTTGACGCGGGATATTTTTACTTTAGCGCCTTCAACTGAGAAATAAAGGGGAACCACCTTGCCATGGCTGCTGTATGAAGCTATGACGGGTACGGGCATGTGCCCTGTATGTTGTTCCATCAATTCATTCGCATTATTTTGGTTATGCTCCTGTTCTTTTTGATGCAGAGCTGCATCGAATCCCTTTAATGCATCAAACGGAATAAATTGCTTTGCCCGATTTTCCATTTCTTCTTTAAAGTCCACTCTTATGTCCTCCAATCTGCAGATTTCGTTCTCTCGCTGTAGCGCCTGCTTCCAGACTTGTTCCTTTTAGTACCGCATTGCTGCCATATTTGCTTTTGATTTCTATGATTGCCTGCTGAAGCCTGTATTCTTTTTCTAATGCTTCGGGTGATGTAAATAAATCGTATTGCCGGAAGTCTTCCTTCCAAACTCTGTGAAAACATAAATCAATTTTTCTTATCGGAATGTGGGAATTTACTATCTTACAATAAAGGGAATAAAGTTCAGCGCATATCAGGGAAGCGGAACTGGATGCAGTGCGCAGCGATATCCCTGCACTTGCATGAGGCACTCCATATGTGCGGGAATAATGAACACTTAAGGAGAGCTTATCTGTCAATAATTTTTTCTTTATAAGTTCAAGACATAAGCTGTCAGCCATTTCCTTGAGAACAATGCCAGCTTCCTCAAAATGATAATCACGTAATAAGACCTGACTGCTTGAAAGCGAATTGGCTTTTGGCTTATAATTTTTGATACTGGAAATCGTGGCAGTCTCAAGCCCCAGTGCATGGTCTATTAGAAGTCTGGCATCTTTTCCAAAAATACGGTATAGTAATTTGGGGTCTGTGTCAGCGATATCTCTCATTGTAAATATTCCATATAACGACAGTTTTTTAGCTGTTGCGGAACCGATTCTCCAAAAATCAGTCAGTGGGCGGTGCTCCCACAGCAAGGCTTTGTAGGAGGCTTCGTCCAGCTCTCCGATGTTATCATCTGCATGCTTTGCAATCATATCCATGGCAACTTTTGCCAGATAAAGGTTTGTGCCAACGCCGCAGGTGGCAGTAATTCCAGTCCGCTCATGGATTTCCCTTACAATACACATTCCAAGCTCTCTGGCGGACATTTTGTACAGCTTCAGGTAGTCGGTGACATCAAGAAATGCTTCATCGATGGAATACACGTGAATGTCTTCTCCGGCAATATACTTGAGATAAATTTGATAGATTGCTGCTGAATAATCGATATACATCTGCATTCTCGGCACTGCTTTGATATATGGAATGCTGCCGGGAATTTCATAAACTCTGCATCTGTTTTTTATTCCTGATTTTTTCATTGCAGGAGTGACAGCAAGGCAGATTGTCCCATTGCCTCTTTCCGGGTCGGCCACAACCAGATGGGCTTTCATAGGGTCAAGTCCGCGTTCTACACATTCTACAGATGCATAAAAGCTTTTTAGGTCGATAGCAAGATATTGTCTGTTCGTATCCATAAAATGATTCCTCCTCGCTTTTCGTGAAATTTAAACGCCTGTTCTGTAATACCATGAACGCCGCAGTGTCACTGTTCCCGGGCTTCGCCCTATCCGCCTGTTGCTTGTCAGAAACGTCTGCAGGCAGCCGTTCTGCCACTCAACATTCGGCACTGCTCATTGCTTTCGTGTACATTATAGCATATAATCAGAGCATTTGTTCGAACAAATGATAAAATCTGCTTTAGAAATACTGGAAATATATGTTAATAATGTAAGAATCTGTTATGGACGAAGGACTCAGGCTGCCAGGAAGTAGTTCTTTATGGCTTAAGCCTTGTAATAGGAATCAGTATGGCTGTACTACTGCAATAGTTAAATTGGAAGTTTGCATTTGCTGTAAAATTCGTAAGAAAGCGCAGCGGTTGAAAAACGCAAGTCATGCAGAACAAAATCCGGTTGCAAATAGTTAGGAATAATGTATAATGAGTTTTATGCTTATAAATTTGAGCAAGTCAAAATGATTTGAAGGAGACTTTAAAGTGGCAAAGCTATATTTTTATTATGGTGCAATGAACAGCTCCAAGACGGCGAATGCACTGATGACTCATTTTAATTATGAAGAAGTGGGGCAGAAGGCGCTATTGTGCAAGACCGAGGCTGATACGAGAGATGGGGCGAGGGTGATCCGTTCGCGTATAGGATTGGAGATGGAATGTATTCTGTTAAATGAACTGATGCAGATGCCGGATGATGAAATCAAATCATATCACTGCATTATCGTGGATGAAGTACAGTTTGCCACAAAGGAGCAGATAGATTTCCTTTCTGATATTGTTGATTTTATGGAGGTGCCGGTAGTATGCTATGGACTTCGGGCAGACTTTCAAAACAATCTGTTTCCGGGGAGTGAGCGGTTGATTGCGATAGCCGACACCATACAGGAAATTAAGACTGTGTGCTGGTGCGGCAGAAAGGCTACCTGCAATGCGCGCTTTAACAGCGCTGGTATCGTACGTGACGGTGAACAGGTTGTGCTGGGCGCTAATGACAGTTATGTGGCGCTCTGCAGGAAGCACTTTAAGCTTGGCATGCTTGGACCGGCTTTTGAGGATTAATAAAATTTTTTCCGGCTCATGTATGAATTGTGGTATTCCACGTTGTTTGTCACATCCTTGTCAAACCATTCAGGCGGAATAAATGCATTTGCCATTTCGATGCTTGAAAATTCCACCTCGGCCATGATGAGCGGTGCAAAAGGCGGAGCAAATACATCAAGCTCGATTGAGAGTTCCGGCATGACGACAGGACAATAACTGTCATCAAACTGAGGATTTTCGACAGGTATGACATATCTTTTTTTCGATATGACATTTCCGTCAGCTTTTTCGAGCAGATGCTGGTAAGAGCCTTCATCAAGCGGAAGGTTATATTCTTCATGTGCCATCATTCCGCTTCCCTTGTAAGTGAGGGAATAATGTTCATTTGATTTTCGAACACGTATTACAGGAGATGTGTTCAGATAAGCCTGCTCAATGACTTTACAAGGATAGCTTTCCAAATTGTCAGGCAGTCTTTTTAAAGTATATTTCTTTTCTATTTCCATATTTTCCATTTTGTTTCAGTCCTTTCCTCTGTATGATTTTATGTTATGATACCTGACAGATAAATACAAGATATAAAATGGAATTTCATAAAGATGCATTGATATACGCCCCGGTGTTGGGCAATGCAGCGGAGTAAGCGGCATCTGCGATAAAGATTAATATGAAAATGATGCATAAGGCCGCACGCAGCTTAAGTGTCATGCGATGATACAGCTTGTTAAAAAGCGGCTGAAAGATGCAGATGAGCAGGATTCCGCCAAGCCCAAAGCCGATAGAGCTTGTCAGACAGACATGTCCGTTCAGATTCCATCGGTGTCCGCTGTAATCCCACCAGCGCACGCCCCATTTCCACTCAAGCCATATTCCTGCACAGTATTCCAGTGTGGTACAGAGAATGCACGAAAACAGAAACACGCAAAAGGGCTTCCTGCGGAAGCGATGAAGCACAAGCATGAGAAGAACGCCGCCGATGCCATAGATGGGAAGATAGGGACCGCGGTATACGCCTCTGTTTACGATGGTATGCGAGGTAACCAGATATAATAAAACCTCCCAGAGCCAGCCGATAAAGGCGGCAGTAAAAAATAACAGTACATAGTAGTCAAATGGATGTAGGATTCGTTTTTTCTTCATATGAATAGTATTTGCCCAATGTGCATTTTATATTTCTTTTTTTTTGCAGATATGATATATTTAAAAAGATAAAATGGGTGGCTGCATGATCACCAAAGGAGGATGTGCAATGGCAAATATTATGAAGCTTCAAAACGGAAGCGATATACGTGGAATTGCGTGTGAAGGCATAGCAGGGGAGGCTGTCAACCTTACACAGGAAGCAGGAAATTTAATTGGCGGCGGCTTCGTCAGATGGCTTGCAGATAAAAAGGGAAAGAAAACAGAGGAGCTTAGAATCGGTATCGGTCATGACTCAAGAATCACGGCGGACAGCCTTTATGAGGCGGCAGCTAAAGGAATCGCGGCAGCCGGCGCAAAGGTTTATGACTGCGGTCTGGTATCAACGCCATCAATGTTTATGACTACAGTGTTTGAGGAATTTGCATTCGACGGTTCTGTCATGATTACGGCAAGCCATCTTCCGTTTAACAGAAACGGTTATAAATTCTTTGACAGGGACGGCGGCTTAGAGCATGATGACATCACCAGGGTGCTTGAGATTGCATCGGAGCTTGCAGTTGCCGATGCGGATTTATCGGCAGTGGAAAAAGTTGACTCTATTTCCGTATATTGTGGATTTTTGCAGGATAAGATAAAAAAGAGCATCAATGCTGAGAACTATGATAAGCCTCTTGCCAGTCTGCACATCGTAGTGGATACCGGCAACGGCGCAGGCGGCTTCTTTGTGGAAAAGGTGCTGAATCCGCTTGGCGCTGACACGACAGGAAGCCAGTTTTTGGAGCCTGACGGACATTTCCCGAATCATATACCAAACCCTGAGAACAAAGAGGCTATGGAGTCCATTAGACAGGCAGTATTGAAAAATAAAGCGGATTTGGGGATTATCTTTGATACGGATGTGGACAGAATGTCAGCAGTGCTGCCAAACGGCGATGAGGTAAACAGAGATGCGATTATTGCAATGATGACAGCGATTATCGCAGAGGATTATCCCGGCGGAACGATTGTAACGGACTCCGTGACAAGCGACAGGCTGACACGATTTATCGAAAGCATCGGCATGAAGCAGCACAGATATATGCGGGGATACAAGAATGTAATCAACGAGTCAATCCGCCTGAATCAGGAAGGAATCGTTTCACCGCTTGCGATTGAGACATCAGGCCACGGCGCACTCAGCGAGAACTATTTCCTTGACGACGGCGCTTATATGGCAGTCAGGCTTCTGATAGCGCTAGCGAAGGCTGCAAAAGAGAATAAGACGCTTGCATCTTTTATCGAAAAACTGGAAAAGGGCTTTGAAGAGAGAGAGTACCGGTTTAAAATCAACGATGAGGATTTTAAGTCATATGGCAGCAATGCACTGAATACTTTTGAGGAGAGGGCAAGAGCAAAAGGCTATCAGATTGCACCCAATTCCTATGAAGGCGTGCGTATTACCTTTGACACAGATGAAGTAAAGGGGTGGCTTCTGCTTCGTATGTCGCTTCATGACCCACAGATGCCGCTTAATGTAGAAGGCGTCAGAGAAGGCGACTGCGATAAGCTCTTTCATATCGTAACAGAACTTCTGGAAGGTTTTGACAAATTAGTAATACCTGCAGAATAAATATGGGGTTGAAAGGAAACTCTGAAATGACTGATTGGAATGCGTGCTGAAGTACGGTAGTGTCAAGTAATCTATGAAAAAACCGTGCCTAAAAAAAGGCTCAAAAGAACCTTGAAAATTGCAGATATTGATTCCAGAAAGCTCTCCGAGGGCTCAGGGTGCTGCCCTGAGAACCCGCAAGGGACCAGTCCCTTGA
>JAGAQJ010000063.1 GCA_017622845.1 Lachnospiraceae bacterium
CACTTTGACTTGTCTGATTTTTCATCTGCGGCGTTGTCGTCAATCGACGTAGCCACCGCTACGCCTCATTCCTCCGCCTTGCATATGAAACAATCATTCTGCGTCAATGTATCAGAAACTTATTATTCGTTGTACTAGTAATCGTGAAGACAGATGTACAAAAGGAAAGTGAGGAAAAGCTTATGAAATTGTATGTGTACAGTATGCGTGATTTTGACGAGCTGCCTGATTTCGAGCGCTTTTGTGAAAAATATCATGTAGCATGGGATTATACGAATGAGACACCCTGTATGGATAACCTTGACTATGCAAAGGGAAGCGACGTGGTGGACATCATTACCACTGTTATTGACAGGAAGATGATTGACCGCTGGCATGAAATCGGGATTCAATGCATCGCAACCAGAACCATTGGCTATGACCACATCGATTATGAGTACGCCAAAAGCCTTGGAATGGGAGTGATTCATATTACTTACTCGCCGTCAAGCGTGGCGGATTATACAATTATGATGATGCTGATGGGATGCAGAAAGGCAAAGCACATTATGGAACGTGCAGCAGTTCAGGACTTTACACTCAAAGGCAAGATGGGAATCGAGCTTCCCAACTGCACCGTCGGTATCATTGGAACAGGGAAAATCGGAAAAACAGTAATCCGTCATCTGAGTGGATTTGGCTGTAAGATACTTGCCTATGACATTTGTGAGAGTGAGGAAGTAAAAGAGCTTGCCGCATATGTAAGCCTTGAACAAATCTATTCGGAATGTGACATTATCTCACTGCATGCTCCGGCCACAGAAGACAATTATCATATGATTAACGCTGATGCCATCAGCAAAATGAAGCAGGGCGTTATGCTCATCAACTGTGCCAGAGGTTCCCTGATTGACACGGAAGCGCTGATTGCCGGCATTGAGGCGCAGAAGATTGGCTTTGCAGGGCTTGATGTCATCGAGCAGGAGAGCGGTCTTTATTATTTTAACCGTATGGGAGAGCCTTTAAATAATCCGCAGCTTGCTGTTCTGCGCTCTTACCCGAATGTGCTCGTGACGCCGCACACCGCTTTTTATACCGATGAGGCAGTTGCGAACATGGTGGAAAATTCTATTGTATGTGCAAGAGACTACATGGAGGGAAAAGAGACTCCTTTTGCAGTGAAATAATTGACGGGAAATGTTGATAAAGCGTTTCTTACGGCATACACTATAACGATAACTTTTTTGCGGGGGAAAGCCGTGACCTGTAAAGAGCGCATTTTATCAAATGATTATTCAGATATTCTGGCGGATTTTGTTCTGCCTGATGAATACGAATTTGCGATACCGGCAGACTACTGTTACCATAAACTGCAGAATGACTGGGGAATACTATATATAGAAAGAAGCGGACTGCTGAGCAGCCGTATGGAGCGGAACACCTATTCTTTTATGCCGAAATGCTATGGTCTGCAGAGTTGTGATATGCAGCAGATTATGGCGGCCCAGAACAGGAATCTCAATACGTTAAGTCTTGCAGAGGCAGGAATCTTGTCTGTGCAGAGGGAACCATTGAATCTTACAGGGAGAAATGTGACAATAGGATTTATCGATACGGGTATCCGTTATCAGGAGCCGGTATTTCGTGATTTGGCAGGCAGAAGCCGCATTGTAGGAATATGGGATCAGACGATTCAGACAGGGACGCCCCCGGAAGGGTTCGAGTATGGCTCAGAGTACACCAATGAGATGATTAATGAGGCGCTGGCAAGCGATAATCCGCTTTCGGTGGTGCCCAGTACGGATGCGAATGGTCATGGAAGCGTCATGGCAAGTGTTGCAGCAGGAAGCTCCATTGAGAACGGACGCTTTATCGGCGCAGCACCGGACTGCCGGATTGCAGTCGTAAAGCTCAAAGAGGCAAAGCCATATCTGAGGGAATATTACAAGATACCGCCCGGAGTTCCCTGCTACAGTGAGGCTGATATTCTGCAGGCAATTCAGTATTTGCAGAAGTTTGTCAACATTTTAACAACGCCGCTCGTCATCTGCCTTGGAATCGGCACCAGCTTTGGGGATCATACGGGGGCTGGAATGCTGGGAAATTATATCAACTATATCAGCATGAAAAGAAGCAGGGCGTTTGTTGTGGCAGGAGGAAATGAAGGGAACGCGGCGCATCATTTCTATGGGGAGATTAATGACAGACAGAGATACCGTGATGTAGAGCTTCGCGTCGGTCCGAATGAGAAAGGCTTTATCATGGATTTCTGGGGAGACGCGCCGTACTTTTATAATGCGACCATACGCTCGCCCGGCGGTGAGAGCGTCCGCTGGAATAATCCCAGAAGCTTTGTACCGCAGGAATTTACATTTGTCTATGAAAAGACAAGGATTGTGATTGAATATCAGTTAATCGAGACGATGTCAGGGGCGGAGGTAATCCGTTTCCGCTTTACCGAACCGACTGAGGGGGTCTGGAATATCAGAATATATTCAGAAGGCAATACGGCAGGCGGCCGCTTTGACATCTGGCTGCCGATTACGGAATTTCTCTCATCGGATACCTATTTTCTGGAGCCGAATCCGCAGACAACCATCACGGAGCCGGGATATGTGCACGGCGCGGTGACAGTGGCAAATTATCAGTTTACAAATAACAGTATTGCAGCCTCCTCAGGCAGAGGCTTCTCCCGCGATGATTATGTGGTTCCTGATATTGCGGCTCCCGGAGTGAATGTCTCGACGCCTTTCGGTGAGCGAAGCGGCAGCAGTGTGGCGGCGGCAATCACCGCAGGAGGCTGTGCACAGTTGATGGAGTGGGCGGTAGTGCAGCAGAACGATATTCTTGTTAATTCGGTTAATATCAAGAACTATCTGATCCGCGGCGCTGAGAGAGAGGCATATCTTGATTATCCGAACAGGGAGTGGGGCTACGGTCGTCTCGACATTTCAGGCATCTTTGAGTTTATGGCAGGTCTTGGTCAAAATTTTTAAAAGCAAATTTAGCAGATTTACAAATAGAAATGTTTCTGAATATTTTTCCGAAAATGAGAAATGCTAACACAAACACACAAAACAATGCAAACTCATGGAGGAAAATGATTATGAAAAAGAAATCTTTATTATCACATAAGATACTGCTTACAGCAATTTGCTTAACCTGTGCACTTTCGATGTCAGCATGCGGAAGCAACAAGAAAACAAATGAAAATAAAGACCCGCTTACAGGCGAAGATATGAAGCAGACAGAGGAGAACACGAACGAGAACGGCTCTGAAACGGCAGCAGGCGGCAATTATGGTGAGTTTGACACGATGATTGCTGATGAAAATACGAATCCTAATGATATTATCGGTTATATCAACACGAATATTGTAAGTGCAGGCGTGAATGATGTAGAACGTTTCTTTAAGGGACTTTTGGGCTTCGGCGAAAATATCAGGGACATTGATTTTACAGGGCTTGAGGAAAGCAGGCAGTATATGCCCGAGGATATGATTGCATTTATGGACCTTATGAAGCTGGAAGCGGATGACCCGTCTATGGTAATGTCCGACGAGGAGAATCGCAGAGTCATTAATTTGACCTTATCCGAAATGCTTGAGAGAGCGCTTTTATTTGAACAGCATTTAGAGAAGTACCCTGATAATGCCACTACCGATGCAGCAGCAAGACTGTATGAGGAGATTGCCACCCATGCGATATCAGGCGGCTATGACAAGACTGAGGGAATCTCACATTTCTATAAAGGGGAAAGCAATGATGTAATAGACCAGGAGTCTTTACAGTATTATCAGCAGTTTGCCGAAGCAAATCCGGACAGCAATCTGGGACGTATCGTTGCAGAATATGTCACGATTCTTCAGGCGAATGACTTCAAGATTAATGATGCAATGGAGGATTTCTATATGGGACTCCACGAGCGTCTTGATGTGAAAAAGTGGGCTGACACTGCAGGAAACGGTGAGCATACGCAGACAAACGGGACAGACACTTCCAATGAAAACGGAGCAGCTGCGGATGGGAATAACACGAACGGAACAACCACGAATGGAACAGGCGCGAACGGAACAACGACCAACGGAACGACCAACAACAGACCAACAACCAACGAAAATAATACAAATAATTCCAACGCTTCCAATAATGCGGGCGCTACCGGTGCCGATACAGTGATAGAGGGAACAATATCACGATAGCATACAGGCATTGACAATCCTTCTCACCTGTGATAGCGTTAAAGCATCAAGCGGAAAAGGATGTGGTGGAGATGCCGTATATTATGACACTTGTGTCGCTTTTTTCGGCAGACAGTATCATGAAATATCTGGTAGAAAAAAATAAAAAAGAAGATGAAGAGACACTAAAACTGAACGGAAAAATCAGAATCAAAAAATACCACAATAAAGGTGCCATGTGCAATATCGGCGAAAGGAACCAAACCCTTGTTGCAATGCTTTCCCTGGTCTTTAGTGCATTTGTGACGGGAATCTTTGCTGCAACACTTGGCAGAAAAGGAAAGAGCCTGCTCAACATGGGACTTGCGCTGATATTGGGGGGCGCCTACAGCAACACTTATGACCGGCTGAAAAGAAAATATGTGGTTGACTACCTGTCATTTCACGTGAATACAGAAAACTGCAAAAACAAAATGGTAAAAAAATCGGCTGATAAATTCGGAACAATTGTGTTTAATATTTCCGACTTTGGAATCATCATAGGTGCAATGTTTTTGGTGCTCAGTGAGCTTTTTCAAAAAGAAAACGAGTAGGGCATTTCCCCTGCTCGTTTTTTGGCGTTATGCAGTAATAATCGTACCGACTTTTTCGCTGATGGCATCAGCAGTTTTGCTCAGGGACGTAATAATAACCCTGCCGTTTGGAACTGCCTCAAGGTATGTGATTGCAGCAATAATCTTTGGAAGCATATCTGTCTCGCCAAATTGCCCCTGCTCAATATAAGCTTTTGCTTCGGCAGCAGTCATTGCATGGACAGGCTCCTCATTTTCCTTCCCGAAGTTCAGGCATACGTAGTCTACGCTTGTCAGAATTAAAAGCTCGTCAGCCTTGAGATCGGAGGCAAGCTTGCCGGCGATAGAATCCTTCTCAATAACGGCGGAAGCGCCTTTCAGCACATGCTGCTGTTCAATCACCGGAATACCGCCGCCGCCGCAGGCAATCACGACCTGATCGGCATCAGAGAGCGCTTTGATGGCAGCAATTTCCACGATATCGATGGGCTGCGGAGCAGCAATGATTCTGCGGTAGCCCTCTGCCTCCTTGACAACATAGTTGCCCTTATTGACTTCGATGTCCGCATCTTCCTTAGACATATAGCGTCCGATAGCCTTCTTAGGCTCATAAAATGCCTCATCGTAAGGGTCGACAGTTACCTGCGTGAGAATTGTGCTGACGGGCTTAGAGATGCCGCGGCGTAAAAGCTCGGATTTGAGCGAATTTTGGATATCATAGCCCACATATCCCTGACTCATCGCAGAACACACGCACATAGGAGCCGGCGTGTAGTCAATATAGATTCTGCGCAGCTCCGTCATCGCCTTGTGAATCATGCTTACCTGAGGACCGTTGCTGTGCGTGATGGTAAGCTGGTAATCCGCTTCAACCAAGTCAGCCAAAGCCTTTGCCGTATTTTTTACGGCATCAAGCTGTTCGTGGATTGTAGAGCCAAGGGCATCATGACCTAATGCAACGACTGCTTTTTTCTTACTCATATAAAAACCTCCTGAATTTGTGGTATAAAATCTTATCATGAAAGAACTATATCTAAGTATATCAAATTGTCAGTCATTTGTACACCGAAATCCTTAATTTAAAATGAAGAAGAAAGCGAATGCATTGACAGTATTTTAGGGGAATGATATCATAAAAAGCAGGAAAAATCTGGCAAAAAGGGTATGTACTGATATATTTGATATATGAGGAAGAGCACGGCACAGGAGGGAGCATATATGACAAACAGAGAAGCACAAATATTTCAGTGGATTACGGAGAATCCGATGATTTCACAGGAGGAGCTTGCGGCAAAAGCAGGAATTGCACGTTCTTCGGCGGCAGTGCATATTTCAAATCTGATGAAGAAGGGATATATCCTGGGAAAGGGATATGTGACAAACGGTCCAAGCTATTGCATGGTAATCGGCGGTGCAAATATTGATATCGGCGGAACGCCTGACGGAGAGCTGATTGATGAGGATTCCAACCCTGGCAGGACGATGCAGTCGCTTGGAGGAGTAGGACGAAATGTGGCGCATAATTTAAGGCTTCTCGGCGTGGGAGTGAAATTCATCACTGCAATCGGTGATGATGCATATGCACAAAAAATTATTGAGAATTGTACAGAGCTTGGCATTGATATTGCAGATGCCCTAAAGACTGCAAAGGCAGATACATCTACTTATTTATATATATCAGACGCAAAGGGAGATATGAAGCTTGCCGTTTCGGATATGCGTATCTATGAAAATCTTACGCCGGATTTTATTGCTCCGAAGATGGAGCAGTTAAACAGGGCGCGTATGGTAATTCTTGATACGAATATTCCTGCTGAGACGATTGCATTAATCTGCGAGAAGTGCAAAGCCCCTGTTTTTGCAGACCCTGTATCAACAAAAAAAGCGGAAAAGCTTTTGCCTGTATTGGATAAGCTGTATGTTGCCACGCCCAATAAGCTGGAAGCAGAGGTGTTAAGCGGCATCAGCATTACTGACAGGGATTCTCTTGAAAGAGCTGCGGACATTATCCTGGAAAAAGGTGTAAAAAATGTATTTATTACAATGGGGAAGGCAGGCGTATACTGCGCATCTGATGAGGAGCAGTTTATGATGAACGGACTCGGCGGCGAGCTGGTCAATGCCACCGGAGCAGGAGATGCATTTATGGCAGGCGTGTCGCTTGGTTTTATGAAGCACATGGGCATCAGGCAGATGGCAAAGCTCGGTCTTGCTGCCGCAAGCCTTACAATTGAAGCAGATCAGACCATCAATCCGCAGCTGTGTATTCCGGCAGTTGCCCAGAGAGCAAAGATGGAGCTTTAGAAATTCACAAAGACTGTTTGATAAAGATGAAAGGAGAATAATAATATGGAATTTAATAAATATCTTGATACATCGCCTGAGGTCGCAAAAGCACTGGCAGAGAATAAGCCGGTCGTGGCGCTGGAATCAACAATTATTTCACATGGCATGCCATATCCTCAAAATGTGGAGACAGCATTGAGGGTAGAACAGGTAATCCGGGAAAACGGTGCGGTTCCCGCAACAATTGCAATTATCGGCGGCAGACTCAAAGCAGGTCTTTCGAAGGAGGAAATTGAATATTTGGGAAAGACAGGCTATGATGTGCCCAAGGTCTCAAGACGAGATTTGCCGGTTATCGTTGCAAAAGGCATGGATGGCGCTACGACGGTAGCTACAACAATGATTATTGCCAGCCTTGCCGGAATCAAAATCTTTGCGACAGGCGGTGTCGGCGGAGTGCACAGAGGGGCAGAGACAACGATGGACATATCGGCTGATTTGGAGGAGCTTGCCATGACGCCGGTTATGGTAATATGCGCCGGAGCAAAGTCAATCCTTGACCTTGGACTTACGCTGGAGTATCTTGAGACAAAGGGGGTTCCGGTAATTGGCTATGGAACAAAGGAGCTTCCTGCGTTCTATACCAGGAAGAGCGGCTTCAGCGTTGACTATGAGCTGGATACACCGCAGGAGCTTGCCGAAGCATTTCACGTAAAGCAGGAGGTTGGCTTAAGGGGCGGCATGCTCGTTGCCAATCCGATTCCCGAGAAGTATTCCATGGAGCCGGATATCATCAACAAGGCGATTGACGAGGCAATTGAGGAGAGCAGGAGACAGGGGATTCATGGAAAGGATACAACGCCGTTTCTGCTTGCAAAAGTGAAAGAAATCACAGGAGGAGACAGTCTGGATTCCAACATTCAGCTTGTACTGAACAACGCAGAACTGGCGGCAAAGACAGCAGCAGAGCTTTGCAGATTAGGATAAGCGCGCGTCTCATATGAATAAAACATAAAACGCAGGTTTGTTGGAACCTGCGTTTTATGTTTGCCCGCGTATGATACGCTGCAAAAAGGGATATGAGAAAAGTTTTTCGAAAAAATACTTGTAACCAATAGTTATGGGATAGACCAGAAGGAACCGAATGGATTATAATACTGGCTGTTATCCTCCTGCTGCTGTGATTGATTGCTCTGGTTCCTGCCGTCTTCACCCAGAACGTCCTTTGTGCCAAGCGTAAGCTGGACAGTCTGCTCTTCATAGCCTCCGGCGCTTTGTACCATGACAGTTACGTCAATTGTTTCATCAAAGCGGTAATAAGTAAGCAGAGACTTCAGCTCACTCATGGACCTGACAGTCTGTCCGTCAAACTTTGTGATGATATTGCCCCTGGCAAGACCGGCAGCTTCAGCCGGAGAGTCTTCATAAACGGTATTAATGTAAATGCCGATTGGCATGTCATAAGTCTCGGAAATTTCGCTTGTCACATCGACACCGCCGATACCGATATATCCCTGAGCTGCCTCTGCAACAACATCTCTTGTCTCCTTGAGCATCAGCTCCTCAATGATGGACTGCACGTCAGAGATGGGTATCGCATAACCCATGCCCTCGACAGAGCTGGAAGAAACCTTGACAGAGTTAATGCCGATTAGCTCTCCATTCATATTTAAGAGCGCGCCTCCGGAGTTGCCGGGGTTGATAGCAGCATCAGTCTGAATCAGTTTATTGGTAATGGTGTTTCCACTGTCATCAGTCACCGTGACCTCGCGTCCAAGAGCGCTGATAATGCCCGTGGTTACGGATTGGCCATATCCTAAGGCATTGCCGATAGCGACAACCTCTTGGCCAAGTACAAGGCTGGAAGAATCGCCGATTGTGGCAATTTTAATCTGGGAACGCATCTCATTAGTAATATCATTAAGGGAAACAGCAATGACTGCCAAGTCCTTATCTGCATCATAGCCTTTCACCTTTGCGCTTACCAGAGAGGGGTTATCACTGTCCTCGTCATAGCTGAATACGACGCTAAGCTCGTTGCTTCCGGATATAACATGATAATTGGTTACAATTAAAAGCTCAGAGTCATTCTCGCCAATGATAATGCCGGAACCGCTGCCCTCCGTATCCTGTGTGTACTTGCCAAACATTGTCTGAACCTCTGTCACGCCCTTATTCGTAATGGAAACGACACTGGGCAGACAGCTTTGGGCGATGGCTGCGACATCTGCACTATTGCCTGAGGTGTAGGAGGCATTAGAAGCTGAGAGAGAATCTGTCGTAGTGGAGAGTGTTGACTTCTGCGCAGATTCTTCTTCAGAAGCAGACTGCATATCCTGAAGCTCAAGTTTTGCAGATTTCAGCTCTCTAGTTGCCATATATGCCGGAACACTGAAGGCTGCACCTGCTGTTACGCCGAATACCAGACCAAGGCAGACAACAGAAACTGCTTTTTTGCCAAAGCCTCCTGTTTTTTTTGATTTTTTCTTAGGCGCGGCATTGAACGTCTGATTATAATTGTCGTTTGGATTTCCGGCGGAATAATAATATTCCTGGTAGCTGTTGTTTGAACTTCCTGTATTGTTTGTCTGTTGTGAATAGTTTTCATTATTGTCATACATAATGACGATCTCCTTTCTAAACATCAAATGTATTTTAGTAAGCCTTATATTTTTATGCTGTGTCTCATATCGTTGCTATGGTTATAATATAAAAGGAATTTGTGTTTCAAATGTTATCTAAATGTGATAAAATTGTGAATTTCATCAAGAAATGATAAACTGTGGGAACCGTTTGGAGCACGCCGTCTGCGAGAAACTCATTGACCGTGGAAATACTATCAGCTATACTGTATAAGATAAGAAATAATGATTGCACAACATTTATCATTTCATACTTACCATGTGCAATAGAAAGGCATAACAGCAATGAGTGAAAAAGAAAGTGAAGCGTTGGAGGAGCAGGATCGGAAGCTTCCCGAGACAGAACAACAGCCTCAGTCAGTCAGTGATTTTGAATTTCTTCAGGAAAAAATAAAGGAACGTCCGATTAATAAAAGGAAACTGTTAAGAAGGACAATCATTACAGCATCATTAGCAGTACTTTTCGGACTTCTGGCATGTCTGTCTTTCCTGCTTCTGGAGCCGGTCTTAAACAACTGGCTGTATCCTGAGGAGGAACCCGAGGTTGTGAATTTTCCGCAGGAGAAAAACGAAATGCTCCCCGAGGATATGCTGACAGAGGGCACTGCTGCAAATCAGGAGACGCAGCTTCAGGGCAGTGAGGAACAGACACAAGCCGGCGGTACGACTACGGAAGAGGCGATTGCACCAAATTCCGGTGAAGGCAGTTTGACAGAAGGTTCAGGACAAGATGAAACAGAAATCATCGATCCGCTAAAGCCCTACCAGGTGCAGTATGAGGAGCTGTATAAGGTTTACCATGAGGTGGCATCAAGTATGGTAACGGTTACCGCGGTCCGTTCTGATGTGGATTGGTTTAATAATACCTATCAAAGCGAGGGAACAACAGCCGGAGTCATTATCGCAAACAATAACCGGGAGCTTCTGATCCTCAGCAAAAAGTCTCCATTAGATGAGGCGGAGTCAATTCGAATCAATTTTTGCAATGGCGTCGATGCCGATGCACAGATTAAGCAGTATGATAAGAATACGGATTTGGCAGTATTGGCAGTCGATTTGAAATATATCAACAACACGACGCTTGACTACGTATCTGTGGCAGCACTGGGAAGCTCTGCCCTTTCCGGAATCACGGGAACGCCTGTCATAGCAGTTGGAAACCTGCTTGGATATAAAGACAATGTGTGTTATGGAATGATTACTTCCAGTGGAAATGCGATTTCTATGGCAGACAGCGAATACAAGCTTATCACAACTGATATTTATGCAAGCACGAATCCAAGCGGTATTCTCGTAAATATGGATAGAGAGGTTATCGGCATTATTGATAACAGTTATAATCATGATGACACAAAAAATCTTTTATCAGCAATTGGAATCACAGAACTAAAGGGAATTATCACAAAGCTTTCCAACGGGGAGGAAATTCCCTATCTTGGAATCTATGTACAAGATATTCCGGCACAGGCAAGAAGTGAGATGGGGCTGCCGCAGGGGGCGTATATTTTTGACATGGATATGGATTCTCCAGCGATGCTCAACGGTATACAGAAAGGGGATATTTTAGTACAGGTAGGTTCACAGGAGATTAGAAGCGCTGCTGATTACATGAATGCATTGCGGAATGCATCGGCAGGAAGAAGCATAAAGATAGTAGTAAAGAGAGCAAGCCTTGATGAATATGAGGAAATGCAGTTTACAGTGCAGCCTTAGTCGGGAAACCGGTCAGGCGGGCACATTAGAAAATACTGAGTAGGCTTAGGAATCATTATCGGCGTGTGGAGGATAAGATCAGGCACATTAGAATATCAAAGTATATAAATAGGGAAGGAATTGATGAAAATGAAGTATATTAAGGATTACAAAGACGGCGACAGGGTATTCGACATTTATTTCTGCAAATTTAAAAGCTCCGCTGTCACAAAAAACGGAAAAAGCTATGACAATGTGATTTTGCAGGATAAAACAGGCACGCTCGATGCAAAAATCTGGGACCCGAATAATGCCGGGATTGCGGACTTTGATGCTATGGATTATATTGAAGTATATGGTGAGGTTACGAGTTTCAACGGTGCGCTTCAGGTCAATGTTAAACGGGTGCGCAAGTGTGATGAGGGCGAGTATGACGAAAGCGAGTATATGCCTGTAAGCAGGAAGAACATCGATGAAATGTATGCAGAGCTTTTAACACTGATAGAAAGTATTGAAAATACATATTATAGGACACTGTTAAACAAATTTTTTGTGGAGGATCAGGCTTTTGCAGCCAGATTTCGAAAGGCGTCCGCTGCAAAATCTGTTCACCACGGATTCATAGGCGGTTTGCTGGAGCACACGCTCAGCGTGACAAAGCTTTGCGATTATTACTGTACAGCATATCCCATCCTAAACAGAGACCTGCTGCTTACGGCTGCCATCTGTCATGACATGGGAAAAACAAGAGAAATCAGTGCGTTTCCACTCAATGATTACACAGACGAGGGACAGTTTTTAGGGCATATCGTTATCGGCTCAGAGATGGTAAGCCAAAAGGCAAGAGAGATTGCAGGCTTTCCACCAATGCTTGAGATGCAGCTTAAGCACTGCATTCTTGCACATCATGGCGAATACGAGTACGGCTCACCCAAAAAGCCGGCATTGATTGAAGCAGTAGCACTCAACCATGCGGATGACACTGACGCAAAGATGGAAACCTTCACGGAAATTCTCGAGGGTACACAGGAAACGGGCTGGCTTGGATTTAACAGATTGTTTGAGTCAAATCTCAGAAAGACAAGTGACAGGTAAGCAGGAAAAACAGCAGTGGAATTCTTCAGAAGCAGACACTTCCGGAGAATTTGTGTAACAGTTCAGCCATGCAGAAATGATTGTGTAAAATAACCGTGGGAGCCTGCTCGCTAAGGGCAGTTTGTACAATCGTTTCTATAGGGGCAACATACAATCCGACAACTTATGAATGGGCATGGCTGAACTGTTACGAATTTATATATTAGGAAAGAGGACGCAGGTGGAATATAAAAAAGACGATGTCATAATATTGGATATTGAAGATATGGGAGTTGACGGCGAAGGCATCGGAAAGCTCGGCGGCTTTGCTTTTTTTGTAAAAGATGCAGTGATCGGTGATAAGGTAGAGGCAAAGGTCATGAAGGTGAAAAAGAGCCAGGCTTATGCAAGGCTGATGAAATTATTAGTCCCTTCCCCCAATCGTGCAGAACCGAAGTGCCAATATCATAAGCAGTGCGGCGGGTGCCAGATACAGGCACTTGATTATCAGACGCAGCTATTATTCAAAACGAATAAAGTAAAGAATAACCTGATGAGAATCGGCGGATTTTCTGAAGAACTTCTTGACATGGTCATGGAGCCGATAGTAGGAATGCAGAATCCATACCGCTACAGGAATAAAGCGCAATTTCCCATCGGAACAGACAAAAACGGTGAAATCATAACAGGCTTTTATGCAGGAAGAACGCATGTTATCATACCGAATACCGACTGTGTTCTTGGTGTCAGGGAGAATAAGATTATCTTGGAAATTCTGCTTGATTACATGAAGAAATATAAAATAGAGCCGTATAATGAAACAACAGGAAAAGGACTCATCAGACATATTTTAATCCGAAAAGGCTTTACCTCCGGTGAAATTATGGTATGCGTTATCATAAACGGGGACAAGCTCCCACAGGAGGAGAAGCTGGTTGAAGCACTGGCAAAAGTGGAGGGCATGACAAGCATTTCCATTAATACGAATAAAGAAAAAACAAATGTTATCATGGGAGCAAAATGCCGCACGATATGGGGAAATGATAAAATAACTGATGTTATTTATGCGCGGAGCATGGCAGACATCAATGCAGGAATAGATGGCATAGCTGATGGTACAGCAAAGGACAGTGGTATTACTTTCGCGATATCGCCCTTGTCCTTTTATCAGGTGAATCCAATTCAAACAGAAAAGCTTTACAGCATTGCTCTGGAATATGCCCGACTTACAGGGGAAGAAACTGTATGGGATTTATACTGCGGCATTGGAACTATCAGTTTATTTATGGCAAAGAAGGCAAAGCAGGTCTATGGTATCGAAATCATAGAGCAGGCAATCCAGGATGCAAGAGAAAATGCAAGGCGCAATAATATAACAAATGTTCAGTTTTATACAGGTAAGGCCGAGGAAGTTCTTCCAAGGCTTTATGAGGATGAGGGCATTTATGCCGATGTCATCTGCGTTGATCCGCCTCGCAAGGGCTGTGACGAAGCCTGCCTGAACACCATGCTGAAAATGGCGCCAAAACGAATTGTATATGTAAGCTGTGACAGTGCTACCCTTGCGAGGGATTTGAAATACTTATGTGGGAATGGGTACAGGCTGGAAAAAGTGAGGGCAGTGGACCAGTTTCCGGGGACGGTGCATGTTGAGACGGTAGTAATGCTTTCCCACAAAAAACCTGATAGCGTAATCAACGTAAAAGTGGAGTTTGGTGAGGGAGAGGGTAAAGTACCGCTTGATAATATCGCTAAGAGAGCCGAAGCGTACAAGCCGAAAGAGCGAGTGACCTATAAGATGATTAAGGAGTACATAGAAGCAAAATACGGCTTCAAAGTACATACTGCATACATCGCAGAAGTAAAGAGGGATTTAGGCTTGCCGATGTACGATGCTCCTAATGCGGTAGAGGAATTGAAACATCCGAGGAAACATCCGACACCAGAGAAAGTGGAAGCAATTAAAGATGCTTTGAAGCATTTTGAAGTTATTTAGAATTATGAGCGTATCATTAGAAATAGTGGTACGCTTAATTTTATGAATTGCATATTTGAACCGCCTGCCATCTCTTTATATAATGAAAGAAAAAGGACGGTGGTGTTTATGAGAGAAAAGACCAATCATCTATATGTGGATAGCCAAGAAAGAAACCTGTTATTACATAGCCTTGTGGAGCTGAAAAATCAGCTTATACAACAGGGCAGATATACGGATTGTGTTGACGAGCTTATTTTTAAGGTCATAAATGCACCGACCAAGAGAATGAAAATTGAATATATTTAAGGCAGATTACGAAGCCGCTTATTCTTTATTGATTGTTAAGAGTAAGCGGCTTTTTTGCGTGTTGCAACGAGCCAAGCGGAAATGCTTGCATTTCCATTTGGCGACTGCCACGGTCAGCGAGATGCTAATCGAGCTGCGTTCTCTGGTACTGTTACATAGCCACCTTGACAAAGTGGCTAAATCTATGCGAAAGGAGGACGCACCTATGTCAAATTGCAAAGTGATTGCTCTGACAAACCAGAAAGGCGGCGTCGGAAAGACGACCACAGCGGTCAATCTCGGTGTGGGTCTGGCAAAGCAAGGCTCTAAGGTGTTGTTAATTGATGCCGATGCACAGGCAAATCTCACAATGGCTCTGGGATATAACCGACCAGATGATATACCCATTACAATCTCCACTGTGATGCAGGACATCATGGATGATAAATCCTTTGATGCTTCTGGCGGGATTATCCACCACAGTGAGGGCGTTGAGCTGCTCCCGTCCAATATTGAGCTGTCGGGTCTTGAGGTAAGGCTTATCAACGCCATGAGCCGTGAGAGTGTTCTGAAAACCTATGTGAATGAGGTCAAAAAGAATTATGATTATGTGCTTATCGATTGTATGCCATCCCTCGGTATGATTACGATTAACGCATTGGCGGCGGCTGACAGCGTGGTTATCCCGACACAGCCCCACTATCTTTCTGCGAAAGGTCTGGAGCTTTTGCTTCGCTCCGTATCAAAGGTCAAGCGGCAAATCAATCCCAAGCTGCGGATTGACGGTATCTTAATGACAATGGTAATGCCCCGCACGAACATTTCTAAGGAGATTACAGCAACGGTAAAGAGTGCATACGGACAGAAAATCAAAGTCTTTGATGCCGAGATACCCCATTCCATCCGTGCGGTGGAAGC
>JAGAQJ010000064.1 GCA_017622845.1 Lachnospiraceae bacterium
CGAGGGCTTATCCTGAGAGGTATGGGTAAGAATGTGAAGAAGATGGAATAACAGGGAATAGGAAAGAGATAAGTTTTTGTGTTCGGTTTTGAGGGAATATATTTCCCATAGTGTAAAAAGAAGCGAGGCTTCTTTTTATGGTATCAGGAGGTATTCCTCGATAGCTCAATGGTAGAGCACTCGGCTGTTAACCGAGTTGTTGTAGGTTCGAGCCCTACTCGGGGAGGTAAAGTGAAAATGTGGCTGGTAAGAGTCATAAAGAGTTCGCTTATGAATATTATATAATATGGCGACTTAGCCAAGTGGTAAGGCGTGGGACTGCAACTCCCTGATCATCGGTTCAAATCCGTTAGTCGCCTCTAAAAACCCGAAGTTTAGCTTCGGGTTTTTTGTATGCAAAAAAACGTGCAGAGGAAATACGCCGTTGAACCGGTGCACGGAGTGTGCTGATGCAGAACCTATGACTGGAACGTGGAGAGAACTTGGCATGATGCAGTGCGGATGACGATGAATTTTCTTTTAGAGCGTTTTCACTTGAGGCGACTGTTTTTGATATTGTGAAAGTTGAATAAGTGATTGGTATAAAAATAGATAAAATAACGAAAAAGTCGGAATTGGCAAAAATAGCTTGCAAAAAACAAAAAAGTATTTATAATTTAGATATAATTAAAGCATTTCAATTTTAAATAAAACAACAAAATCAAGGAGGCAGAACGTTGGATACACAATTAAAATATAATGAACCTTGGATTTTACAGAGAGCAGATCCGTTTATATGCAGGCAGAGCGACGGAAAGTACTATTTTACTGCTTCGGTACCTGCTTATGACCGGATTATATTGAGATGTGCAGATACGCTGGCAGGGATTGCAGATGCAGCAGAGATTACGATTTGGGAGAAGCATGAGTCTGGCATTATGAGTGAACATATATGGGCACCGGAGCTTCATTATCTCGAGGGGAAATGGTATATCTATTTTGCAGGCGGAGAGAGAGAAGATATTTGGAAAATCCGCCCTTATGTATTGGAGTGTGCTGATGCAGATCCTATGACTGGAACGTGGAGAGAACTTGGCATGATGCAGTGTGCGGATGACGATGAATTTTCTTTTAGAGCGTTTTCGCTTGATGCGACTGTTTTTGAAAATCATGGAAAGTATTATTATGTGTGGGCTGAAAAAGTAGGTGTTGGAAAGCAGATATCAAATCTGTATATTGCTGAAATGGAAAAGCCTAATAAATTAAAGACTGTTCAGGTGCTTTTGACAACGCCTGATTATGACTGGGAGCGTGTCGGGTTTTGGGTAAATGAAGGACCTGCTGTCATAAAGAGAAACGGAAAAATCTTTCTTACCTATTCTGCAAGTGAGACAGGAGCACCATACTGTATGGGTATGCTTACGGCAGATGAAAGCTCTGACCTGCTTGACCCGCTTGCATGGAGAAAGGAACGGTATCCGGTGCTGGCATCGGACCCTTCTATAGAAATATATGGTCCGGGGCATAATTCATTTACTGCTGACGAGGACGGAAACGATATCCTTGTATATCATGCGCGCAAGGAGAGTGTCATAGAAGGAGATCCGCTTTATAATCCAAACAGACACACAATGCTGATGAAAATCCGGTGGGAAAATGACAGACCGGTGTTCAGCTATACATAATTCAGCAAGAACCTTTACAAGGTCATGCAAGTTATTTGTAACAGTTCAGCCATGCAGATATAATTGCACAAAATGACCGTGTGAGCTTGCTCACTAAGGGCAGGTTGTACAATCATTTCTATAAGAGCTGCTTGCAGGTCCTGAGGTCGCCCGACATGAAATCCGTTGCCGGAAAGAGCACATATTATTGTTAAAAATGTATAATCCGACAACTAATGAATGGGAAGAGCTGAACGGCTACAGTTATTTGGCGAAATGTGAGTCAGACAGCACTCTTGCTCTAGGATGGCTGTATTGAAGCGATAAATTAAAATAAAACGAGAGGTAATCATATGGCAAAATTATATATTAACGAAAAACATCAAAAGGGACATATCAATGCAGAGCTTTATGGTCATTTTTCTGAGCATCTTGGAAGATGCATTTATGAAGGTCTTTATGTAGGGGAAAACTCAGAGATACCCAATACAAACGGCATGCGCAATGATGTTGTGGCAGCGTTGAAGGAAATGAAGCTTCCGGTTCTGCGCTGGCCGGGAGGATGCTTTGCTGACGAGTATCACTGGAAAGATGGCATCGGGCCAAAGGAAAACAGAAAAAAAATGGTCAACACGCATTGGGGTGGAGTGACGGAGGATAACAGCTTCGGCACACATGAGTTTTTTGAACTATGTGAGCAAATAGGCTGCAAAACGTATATTAATGGAAATGTTGGAAGCGGAACAGTACAGGAGATGTCAGAGTGGGTTGAGTATATGACTTTTGAAGGCATCTCCCCGATGGCAGAGCTTAGAAAAAAGAATGGTCATGAGAAAGCATGGAAGGTTGACTACTTTGGCGTGGGCAATGAAAACTGGGGCTGCGGCGGCAATATGACACCAGGCTATTATGCAAACCTGTACAGAAGATATCAGACTTATGTAAGAAATTATGATTCTAAAACGCCTATTTTTAAGGTTTGCGGCGGACCGAACGTTGATGATACCTACTGGACCGAAGAAGTATTAAAGACCTGTTATGAGAATGCAGCAGAGAATTCCCATGGATATATGGACGGATTGTCATTGCATTATTATGTACACCCGGAAGGCTGGGAAATCAAGGGAAGCGCTACCGATTTTGACGACAAGGTGTGGTACAAGACACTTTTCAAAGCCTTGTATATCG
Organism: Lachnospiraceae bacterium; assembly: GCA_017622845.1. Taxonomy (GTDB): domain Bacteria; phylum Bacillota; class Clostridia; order Lachnospirales; family Lachnospiraceae; genus COE1. The sequence goes on from JAGAQJ010000064.1 coordinate 2,832, forward strand.
AGACGCTGATTAACCGGCACGGTGCCATTATGGACAAGTACGATCCGGAGAAAAAAATCGGCTTGATTTGTGATGAGTGGGGAACTTGGTTTACTTGTGAGCCAGGCACGAATCCCGGATTTTTGTATCAGCAGAATACAATGCGTGATGCGCTCGTTGCAGGACTCTCCCTCAATATTTTTAACAAGCATTGCGACCGTGTGAAGATGGCAAACATTGCGCAGGTTGTCAATGTGCTGCAGGCAGTGATTCTCACTGACGGACCAAGAATGCTGCTGACGCCTACTTATCATGTATTCCATATGTATAAATATCATCAGGATGCAGAACTTGTTGAAAGCTATATTGATGGAGTAAGGACGATTGGAGAGGATGAGGAATATATGGTCCCTAATCTTCAGGAGTCCGTTTCCATTGACAAAGAGGGAGTCGTTACAATTACCATCAATAATTTGTCGGTTAGAGACAGTGAGAACATGGAAATTGCATTTGCTGAATTAAATCCAAGTGAGGTAACGGCAGCTATCGTTACAAGTAAAATGGATGCTTATAATACATTTGATAATCCGGATAATGTAAAGGAAATGGTATTTGAGGATTATCAGATTACAGAGAAGGGAATCTGCTTTACGATGCCGGCATGCAGTGTCGTACAGTTCAGAGTACGCTAGCGTACTGTCTGACTGATATTCAGGAAGCACATCAGTGTACTGACCATTTGCAATACACTGGTTTATGATTTTGCATATACATGGAGGAAGAAACTTGGAAACAGAAGGTGTAAAGAAACATTGTTTGAAGTGCCTTTTGCGTGAGATGGACAGGGAAGCCTACATGGATAATCTATATGACTATATCCAAAGACTTGATGAGGATATAAAAGCTGACCAGGCGCTCTATGAGGAGCGCCTGTCTGTCTGTAAGGAATGTGGTTATCTTGAGGCAGGAATGTGCAGAGCGTGCGGCTGCTTTGTGGAGCTGAGGGCGGTAATCAAAAATAACGTCTGTTCATATGGTAAGTGGTGAGGCTGAACTGTTGGCTGCCGTTCACACCATTCTTCATTCTGCATGTTTTCGAAGCGGACAACAGCATGATAGATTCCAAGCTTTGACAGCTGGATGAAAAGAAAACCGTTACAAGTCTTGAATTATAAGCTTTGTAGCGGTTTAAGCCGGTTGGAAGAGTCAGGCAGAGATAAATTTTGTGCCCTGCGAGGCACTTGAACAACGCGTACAGGGCGTACGCGGAGTGAAAGTAACGAAGCAGGACGCAGAATTTACTCTGTCCTGACCGTGTGTGCTCTTGTAAACTGAGGGGATATGATGTGGATTTGTGGCGATGATTGTAGTATTGAGAGGCTATGGATATAATTATTGAAAATCAGAAAACATCAATATGCTAACGACATTACCATATAGTAAAACAAAATGTTTGACGGAGAAAACGTAGATGATATAGGGCTTATAGAGTTTAATGGGAATAAAAAATAACGAATGTTATATTAAGGTAATGAATGGCAGTGTAATAAGGTTGCATATCAGCCATGTTTCGTGTAAACTGTAGAGATAGAGAAACGGATGGAAAGAAGACGCCGATAGCAGTTGACTGAATACGGGAGGTCCTATATGCAGAGAAAGAGGATTAAAACATTACATACCATTATTATTTTATTGATTATAGTAACAATCATGGCACTTACATTTGCAGGGATACTTGGCGCATTGTATGTCAAGGAGGTCGGCGAAGTCAGCCGCCTTCAGAATGAGAAGGAACAATTGCTTTCCGAACAGGCATTGCCTGCCGTCTCACTGGATGTAACAGGGACTCAGGAGATAAGCAGCACGCAGTCAGGAGAAAGTATTGCTGATTTAGAGTCAGCCAATGAAATCGCGGCATCAGGAGAGGAGCACGGAGAGAATGCCGCGCAGATTTCGGAGCTCATGCAGTCAAAGGAAGATGAGATAGAGCAGTCCATTAAGGATAAGATGAAAACGCTTGTGACCAGCGAAAACGGAAGCCCGCTTAAAATGCTGCGCTCCTTTTTTCCTGAGAATCTGATTTATTATTATGAGGACGAATATGTGTTTGCACCTGTTTTGGAAGGGGTCAGAAAACATACACTTCTTGACGAGAATTTCGTAAAGACAGATGACGATCAGATGCAGTATGTGGACAATGGTACAGTTATATCGCATAAGGGAATTGATGTCTCAAAATACCAGGGAGAGATTGACTGGAATGCTGCGAAAGCTGATGGCGTGGAGTATGCTTTTATCAGATTGGGCCTGAGAGGCTATGAGTCAGGAAAACTTGTGCTGGATGATTATTTTGCCGATAATATGACAGGCGCCAATGACGCAGGCGTGATGGCGGGAGTATATTTCTTTACGCAGGCAGTTACCGTTGATGAGGCGAAGGAGGAGGCAGAGTTTGTCATTCAAAATATGGCAGGCTATGATGTCCCATATCCTGTTGTGTTTGATGTGGAGCTGATTACGAATGCGGACGGACGAGCTGATAATCTTACGAAAGAAGAACGCACAGATATTACAATAGCTTTCTGCGAGGCTGTAAAAGCAGCAGGATATACTCCTATGATTTACGGAAATATAGTCTGCTTCACGCAGCTTCTTGATATGACAAGGTTAAATGACTATGATAAGTGGTATGCATTTTATGATGATTACATGTATATGCCTTATGATGTAAGCTGCTGGCAGTATACAGAGAGCGGCATGGTTAGCGGAATCAAAGGAAAAGTAGACCTGAATATCTCATATAAGACATGGTAGCATACCTGAATTGTGGTGGAAAAAGGAAAAGCATACCCGAATATCTTGTATAAGCATGGCAGTTAAAGTTGAATGACGGCAAAAAAGGAAAAGCATACCCGAATATCTCGTATAAGCATGGCAGTTAAAGTTGAATGACGGCAAAAAGGAAAGCATACCCGAATATCTTGTATAAGCATGGCAGTTAAAGTTGAATGACGGCAAAAAAGGAAAAGCATACCCGAATATCTTGTATAAGCATGGCAGTTAAAGTTGAATGACGGCAAAAAGGAAAAGCATACCCGAATATCTTGTATTAGATGTGGCAGGAGAGGGTTAAATTTTGAGAAAAAGACAGGAGGACACAGATATGAGCAATGAAATAGAAGCACTGAAACAGATGATTGACGAGAGCAGCCGTATTGTTTTCTTTGGAGGCGCAGGAGTGTCAACAGAGAGCGGAATTCCTGACTTTAGAAGCGTTGACGGATTGTATCATCAAAAGTATGACTATCCGCCTGAAACAATACTGAGCCATACCTTTTATCTGAAAAAGACGGAAGAATTTTTCCGTTTTTACAGAGATAAGCTGCTGTGCCTTGATGCGCAGCCAAATGCCGCACACAAGGCTTTGGCAAAGCTTGAAGAACTCGGAAAGCTGACGGCTGTAGTGACACAGAATATCGACGGGCTGCATCAGGCGGCAGGAAGCAAAAAAGTATTGGAGCTTCATGGCAGCGTGCTTAGAAATTACTGTGAAAAATGTCATAAGTTCCATGGTGTGGAGGAAATTATGAATGCTGCAGGAATACCGGTGTGTGACTGCGGAGGACGGATTAAACCTGACGTAGTTTTATATGAGGAAGGTCTTGACCAGAGTGTTCTTCAGGAATCGGTGCGTGTAATCAGCGAAGCGGATATGCTGATAATAGGCGGCACTTCGCTTGCAGTGTACCCGGCGGCAGGTCTGATTGATTATTATCGGGGAAATAAGCTGGTGCTAATCAATAAAACGCCTACACAGAGAGATACCATGGCTGATTTGGTGATTACAGGAAGCATCGGCGAGGTATTCTCACAGGTTGTGGAGATGTGACGCTGTACTTTGGCATATGAGGCGGTGCTTCATAAAATAAGGATTAGGAGTGGAACGAAATGACATTCGAATATGAAGTTGGCGATATCGTAAAGTTGAAAAAAAAGCATCCCTGCGGCAGCTTTGAGTGGGAGATTTTGAGAGTGGGAGCAGATTTCAGGCTCAAATGTGTGGGATGCGGACATCAGATTATGATTCCGCGGCGTCAAGTGGAGAAGAATACAAAAGATTTAAAAAAGTAATAGTTCAGCCGTATGGATATTTTAATCAGGACGAAGGTCGGCAGTCCTATGCCAGTACAGGCGATTGGACTCCGAATGCGAATTTTCTAATGGGTGATGCCAAAGTCTTAGAATGCGTCCGCGACCGGACTCTACGCGCCGTCCATGGACGTGTTTCGTCCTAAATCCGCGTCCGTGCGGATTTACGCTGATGTATCAATCACCCATAAGAAAATGTCAGCATTCTCCGCCAGCCTGTTCCGGCATAGGACTGCCGACCTTCTGTGTATGAACAACTGCTTGTTATCTATCTTAAAGCTTGCCACTATTTATTGTTTTAGATTTCTAAATACAGTAAAGTTTATTCGTTATTAACACAGTTTTTTGCTTTCGATGAACAGAAAACTGCAGATACTATCTGCAGTTTTCGGCCGGATAGGAATGCATAAAAGGCTGAACTGTTGCTAAAAAAAGTGAAAAAAATATTAAAAGCCTTGAAAACCTTATAAAAATGTGGTATCATAACTCTTCGTGATATATAAATCCTTGCTTCTTCAGAAAGGAAGAGGCCAGAGACCAAAAGGAGGTAACAAAATGAACAAGTATGAATTAGCCGTTGTTGTCAGCGCAAAGCTTGAGGATGATGACAGAGCAGCTACCATTGAAAAGGTAAAAGAGATTATTACTACACATGGTGGTACAATCACAAACGTAGATGAGTGGGGCAAGAAGAGACTTGCTTACGAAGTGCGTAAGATGAAGGAAGCTTTCTATTATTTCATCCAGTTTGATGGCGAAGCAACTGTTCCGGCTGAGGTCGAGTCAAGAGTTCGTCTCATGGAGAACGTTGTCAGATATTTGTGTGTTAGACAGGACGAGAAATAGAGTGCGCACCTGCAGGGCTTGAGTGATAAGCCGGTGCGTTTAGTGGGAGAACTTTTATATGAATAAAGTAATTTTGATGGGACGTTTAACGAGAGACCCGGAGGTGAGATATACCCAGGGTGATAACCAGATGGCAATTGCAAGATACACGCTTGCTGTTGACAGAAGATTTAACCGCAGCGGTGATGAGAATACTGCAGATTTTATTCCGTGTGTTGCATTTGGCAAGTCAGGAGAGTTTGCAGAGAGATATTTCCGCAAGGGAACAAAGGTTGTAGTAACGGGACGTATCCAGACAGGCAGTTATACTAATAAAGACGGTGTGAAAGTTTATACCACAGATGTTGTTGTTGAAGACCAGGAATTTGCTGAGAGCAAAAACAGCAGCAGTAATTCCGGAGATAACTATGGAAACAGCAGTTATGGAAATAACTTCGGAGGCAGCAGCAGCCAGTCGTCAGCGCCTATGGCAGCAGGCGATGGCTTTATGAATATTCCGGATGGAATTGACGAGGAGCTGCCATTTAACTAAGAATCTGTTTTGAAAAGATTGAAAGAATAGGAGGCTTTATCATGGCTTTTAATAAAACTGAAAAAGCTGATTCTCCAATGAAGAGAAGAGGCGGAATCCGTAGAAGAAAAAAAGTTTGCGTATTTTGCGGCAAGGACAATGTGATTGATTACAAGGATACAGCAAAGTTAAAAAGATACGTATCTGAGAGAGGTAAGATTCTTCCCAGAAGAATTACAGGAAACTGCGCTAAGCATCAGAGAGCTCTTACAGTAGCAATCAAGAGAGCACGTCACATAGCGCTTATGCCTTACACAATTGATTAATGATTATCAGAGAAAGAAGGACCGTCAAGCCATGCATGTGGTTTGGCGGTTTTTTATGTGCAGACCGCGCTCAGGGGAGAAGAACATTTTCCTGTGATGAAGCATAGGACGTGCCCTGCTCGATGGTGTACAAGCACTCAAGTACCTGTAAGGTATGAATAAAGTGCACATATTCTTCTAACATTTTTACTAAAAATTAAATTATTTTAATTATTTTTAAAAAATATATAGAAATTATTTGTTGCTTTTGGTAAGATAATAGTAGCTTAAAAAATTAAATTTTGGTAAAAAAGTAAAAGGAGAGGTGTTACAGGCAATGAAAAGTTTAAAAACGAAAGTTATTATTCCATTGCTTCTATTGGCATTAGTTGGAATAGGGTCTTCCTTTATGGGACTTTTTTCGCTGCAGCGGCTTGGGGCGGCAGGAAATGAGATTGCTGCAAAAAGAGTTCCGGTAATCATTACGCTGGATGCTATTTCCTCGAATATACAGCAGATGCAGCAGCTTTTGCTGACACATAGTGTTATGGATACGAAAGAGGACAAACAGCGTGTCGAGGAGCAGATTAGCATATCGGCTTCTACGCTCAAGGCTTATCTGGAAGCATATGGAGAAATGACAGAGGATGAGACTTCTTTTCAGCAGATGTATGCGCTCTATGAGGAGTATATGGTGAATTATAATAATACATTGAGCCTGAGTGCAATGAACAATACACGCGAGGTGACAGCACAGGTGAATGGCGTGCTGTCTGATATTTTCGGACAGCTTGATGATAAAATGAAAGTGATGATTGCACAGGAGCAGACAGATATTGGTCTGGCAAAGGGGGAGCAGGACAATATTTATAATAATGCAGTTATTATTGCTTATGGCATGTTGATTATCATGGTTGTGCTGTTTGCGGCAAGCGTTATTATCACGGTGAGAACGATTATCATGCCGACTGTTTCCTATGAGAAGAAGCTTGGTCAAATCACACAGAAAATGAATGACAAAAATGGCGATTTGACAGAGCGTGTGCCAGTTCAGACCGCAGATGAAGTCGGTAAGCTTGTAAGAGGCATCAATCTGTTTCTTGTGACACTTCAGAAAATTATGGGTGAGATTGTTTCCTCATCAGAGGATTTGGACAGGACGTTCCGACTGGTCAATGCAAGCATCTCGGAAGCAAATAAGGAATCGGGTGATATTTCCGCTGCGATGGAGGAAGCTGCCGCAACCATGGATTCCGTGACATCAACGATACATAACATTAATGAGAGTACAGCGCGCGTGGGAGAGGCGGTCAATAATGTGACAGATGTTACACGCGGCATTTATGACCATACTAAGGAGATGAAACGGCGTGCACAGGAGATGGAAAGGACAGCAGTCACGAACAAAAACGGCACCAACGAGGTTGTCGGTAAAATTCTGACACGTTTAAATCAGGCAATAGAAAACAGCAAGAGTGTTGCGAGAGTTGATGAGCTTACCAATGAAATCCTGAATATTTCAGGACAGACGAATTTACTGGCACTAAACGCGTCAATTGAGGCAGCGCGTGCAGGAGAGGTTGGCAAGGGATTTGCTGTCGTGGCAGATGAGATTCGCCAGCTTGCCGATTCGAGCCGTGAAACAGCGAATAAAATCCAAAACATCAACGGAATTGTCATCAGTGCGGTAAATGAACTGAGTGCAAATGCAAATGAGATTGTAGGATATATTTCGGGAACCATTCTTCCGGATTATGACAGTTATGCAGTATCAGGACAACAATACAGAGAAGATGCAGATGCGGTCAGCAATGCTATGAACCAGTGTATCAGCGAAATGGACGAGTTACAGAACCACATTGAGCGGCTTGTCAATCAAATGGAACAGATTGAAAGTTCTGTCAGTGAATGCAGTCACGGCATTGGCTCTTCGGCGGACAGCACTTCGAAGCTTGTCGGTGAGATGAAGCAGGTTTATGAGAACGTAGAGTCCAGTGTCAGAGTTGTAGAGAATCTCAAACAGCATTCAGACGCATTTACGAAGCTGTAATGGAGGTAGGAGAATGAGAAAGAAAGTAATGGCAGTGCTTCTGACAGGAATGCTTACGGCTGTGAATATCATGCCTGTCTGTGCGACAGAAGCAGAGACAGAAAATGCAGAGCAGGAAACAGTTCTGGCGGAGGAAACATCAGAAGAAAATGCACAGGAGACAGCCGAAGAGTCAGAATCAGATACAGGAATTGTAATTCCGCGGGGCAATATGGTGGACGTTGAGGTAATCGACCTTTCGCTTCATAAAGAAACAACAGGTGACTTTACAGCAGTGTATGCCTATGAAAATCCTTTTAAGGGACAGGATACTTCCCAAGGTGTCGTGATTGAATTTTATGCAAAACCTACCTGGGAGGTACATGAGCTGGGGGCAATTTTTGCAATTAACGGTTCAGGAGCATATGACGGAAAGCTTTATTTTTCTCCCGGTTCGTATCTCGGCTTTAACAGCCCGGGATTTGGAGGGTATTTCGATGCAAATCTGTTTAACTATACGATTGTCACAGACTACATAAAAGACGGAGCGCTGATTAGGATAGAGCTTATGCCGGAGGGATTTGCAGTATATGCGAATGACGAACTCTGCTATGACCAGACAATTCTTGACAATTCGTTGGAAGGGGCGGGAGATTTTACATCTTCTTCTGATTTCAGCAGTATTCTTGAGTGGATTTCCGGTGCGGAGGCATTGTATTTCGGCTATGGTTCCTGGTGGAATGGCGTAGGTGCGAATGAGGCCAATGTCAACTTGTCGCAGATTAGTTTCCGGCTGCAGGATGGTACCGTATTAATGGATCAGCTCAGGTGTGATAAGGACTTGGTTGAGTCTCTTGGTGGAAGCGTTGATGAAGTAAGTGAGGAGACTGTCAGTGAAATCAAACTGGCTGATGTTGATGTGGAAATATTTGACATTGAATCGGTATCGTATGAAGGGAAATCTGTCCTTCCAGTGATGACAGCGGTTGTTGTGATTGTAGTCATACTTACCGTGATAGTAGTGGCAGTGGTGTGCAAACCCCGCAAATATGATTAAATGTAACAGTTCAGCCTTTTATGCATTTATATCCGGACGAAAACGGCAGAGCGTATCCCTCCGGCTGCTATTGGTTTCGAATGGGAATATCACCATTCTCCACCAGGCAGCCTGCAGAATACTATCTGCCGTTTTCTGTTGATTGAAAGCGTAAAACAGAACAGTTATCAGTATAAATGTAACAGTTCAGTCTTTTATGTATTTTTATCAGGACGAAAACAGCAGATAGTATCCCTCCGGCTGCCATTGGTTTCAAATGGGAATTTCCTAATACGATGAGTCAAGGCTTTCTAATGAGGACGGAGCCGGCTCGAGTCGGCATCCATGCCTCCGTCTCGCCTAAATTTGCTTCCGTGCAAATTTACTCCTGCTGCATATATCATCGTATAAGGAAATATCACCATTCTCCACCAGGTAGCCTACAGGATACTATCTGCCGTTTTCTGTTGATTGAAACCGTAAAATGGAACAGTTGTCAGTACACAGAAGGTCGGCAGTCCTGACTAAAATAATTCATAAGGCGGAGCTGTTACGTATGAACGCCCGGAGGAAGCGTTATACTAATGACAAACGGGCAGAAGGATGCTACAATAAAACAGATGCATTAATGCGCCCACGGAAGTCATGGGCGAATGAGGCGGCAATAATACAAGGGGAGATCATGAAATGGCATATTCAAAGGTTATTGAAAATTTTTTAAGATATGTACAAATCGACACACAGTCAAAAGAGGAGTTTTCCAATAAGGTTCCATCAACTGAAAAGCAAAGAGATTTGGCAAAGCTGCTGTATCAGGAGCTGATAGAGCTTGGGGCAAGTCAGGTGCGGTATGATGAGGAGCACAGCTATGTCTACGCTGTGATTCCTGAAAATCTGGTTGAGAAAAAGAAGGTTCCTGCAATCGGGTTTATCGCGCATATGGATACCTCCGAGGCTGTGAGCGGTGCGCAGGTAAAACCCAGAATTATTGAAAATTATGATGGCAGGGATATTGTTTTAAATGAAGAAAAAAATATTGTGACCCGGGTATCGGAATTTCCGATGCTGAAAGCGTGCAGGGGAAAGAGTCTGATCGTGACAGACGGCAATACGCTTCTTGGCGGTGATGACAAAGCCGGAGTTGCTGAGATTATGGCGATGGCGGAGTATCTGCTGACCCATCAGGAGATAAAGCATGGTAAAATCTGTATTGGCTTTACACCTGATGAGGAGGTAGGAAATGGTGTTGCATATTTTGATATAGAAGGCTTTGGCGCTGACTATGCCTATACGGTAGACGGCGGCGAGCTTGGTGATATGAGCTATGAGTGCTTTAACGCTGCCGGAGCAGTGCTTACTGTCAGGGGAAAAAGTGTTCATCCGGGCTATGCCAAGGATATTATGAAAAATGCTATAAAGCTTGCATATGAGTTTATGAGTGCGCTTCCGAATGAATGCCCTGAGAATACACAAGGGTATGAGGGATTTTATCATGTGGACAGCATGAGAGGAAATGTGGAGGAGGCTGTTGCAGAGTATATTATCAGAGACCACGATAAAGCAAAATTTGAGGAGCGTAAGGCAGTTTTTATAAATACGGCAGACAGGCTCAATCAAAAATACGGTGCTGGTACATTTCAAGTACAGATATCAGATTCTTACTGCAATATGCGTGAGATGATCGAGAAAGAAATGCATATTGTTGACAATGTGGTTGAAGCGATGAGGCGCGCAGGAGTGGAACCGAAGATATCAGCAATACGCGGAGGAACAGACGGAGCCAGACTGTCCTTTGACGGACTCTTGTGCCCAAACATATGTACCGGTTCGGAAGGGCATCACGGCAGAAACGAGTTTGCCTGCATTGAGGATATGGAGAAGATCGTGGAAATTTTAATAAATTTGATTGATATTTATACAAATTTTTAGGCTTTATGCTATTAAGAGACAAAATCTGCTATGGAACTTTAAAAGATTTAATGTTATACTTGAATTGTGTGAGTCGTACACAAAACAGAAATATTGAAATTGATAAGGTACAGAGTTGACGTATCCCGAAACGCATTTGCGGGAGGTATAATACATGAAGCAAAAAGTGAAATTAAAGGGCCATCTGAAGGTTTATCTTCAGACAGCCCTGATATTGGGAATCTTATTGGCGTTAGTGAATGTAGGAATTTATTTTCTGGACATCAGGGCAGGCATTTGCATCTCAGGTTTTTTGGTGGTTTATCTGTTTGTCATGAGTATGCTGCTCTACAGAAACAAGCCGATTATCATGAATGAGTTCATCAATTTTGCGACACAGTATGGCCAGATACAGAGAATGCTTTTGAGGGAGTTGGAGCTTCCTCATGTGCTGATGGACGATACGGGCAGGATTATATGGACCAATGCAGCATTTGAGCAGGTGATACATAAGGATAAGGGCTATAGAAAGTCCATTACTACGGTTTTTCCTGCTGTGACAGGAGACAAGCTTGCATTTGAACAGGATACAGAGATGGAACTCTCTTTTGAAGAACATGAATATGTTTTTAAAATGAAGAAGCTTTCTGTGAAAGATGTCCTTGACAACAGTGATGTGATTGAAAGCGGAGACAGCGGCAGCTTTTTGATAGCAGGCTATCTGTTTGATGAGACGGCTTTGAAGCACGCACTTCGCGAGAATGATGATCAGAGCCTTGCTGTAGGAATGATTTATATTGACAACTATGATGAAGCGCTTGAAAGTGTGGAGGAGGTCAGAAGGTCGCTGCTGATGGCGCTGATTGACAGAAAGATTAATAAATATGTTGCGTCTGTCGACGGAATTGTCAGAAAGACGGAGAAGGACAAATATCTTGTGATTATGCGCAAGAAAGCATTGAAAAGCCTGAAGGAAGCAAGATTTGACCTGCTTGAGGACGTTAAGACAGTGAATATCGGAAATGAGATGGCTGTGACAGTAAGTATCGGTGTGGGCGTTGACGCACCGACTTATGTTCAGAATTGTGAATATGCGCGTACAGCCATTGACCTTGCACTTGGACGGGGCGGAGATCAGGCGGTGGTGAAGTCGCCGGATTCCATCGTATATTATGGCGGAAAAAGCCAGCAGATTGAGAAAAATACACGTGTGAAAGCAAGAGTTAAGGCAAACGCATTGCAGGAAATTATTACCAGCAAGGACAGAGTACTGATTATGGTGCACCGCCTGGCAGATGCAGATGCTTTTGGAGCGGCTGTCGGCATTAGCTGTATTGCGAGAGCGCTTAGCAGAAAATCACACATTGTAATCAATGATATTACAACATCGGTAAAGCCGCTGGTAGAGCTTTTCAGAGACAGAAATATATATGAGGAAGATTTTATCATAAGCAGTGCAGATGCGCTTGAGCTTGCAGACAGCAGTACAGTGCTGGTTGTGGTAGATGTCAATAAACCGAGTATTACAGAGTGCCCTGAGCTGATTAAGAGCTGTAAGACAGTCGTAGTGCTGGATCATCACAGGCAGAGTTCGGAGGTCATAGAAAATGCCACGCTTTCCTACGTGGAGCCATATGCATCAAGCACCTGTGAGATGGTGGCGGAGGTGCTCCAGTACATAGCAGGCACCGTTAAGGTGCGGAGCAATGAGGCGGACTGCATGTATTCGGGTATTATGGTCGATACCAATAACTTTACTGCCAAAACCGGTGTCAGGACGTTTGAGGCAGCCGCCTTTTTGAGACGCTGCGGCGCTGATGTGACGAGAGTCAGAAAGATGTTCCGGGACGGCGCTTCGGAGTACAAGGCAAAGGCTGAGACGGTCCGTAACGCTGAGATTTACAGGAATGCGTATGCGATGGGAATCTGTCCCTCAGAGGGACTGGAAAGCCCTACGGAAATAGGCGCGCAGGCTGCCAATGAGCTGCTTGGCATCAATGGGATTAAGGCAAGCTTTGTGGCGACAGATTACAATGGAACGATTTATATATCTGCAAGGTCGATTGATGAGGTCAATGTACAGATTATCATGGAACGTCTTGGAGGAGGCGGTCATATGAACATTGCCGGGGCGCAGCTTAAGGATAAAACTCCTGAGCAGGCGATTGCAATTGTGAAGGCAACAGTCAGCCAGATGCTTGAGGAAGGTGCGATTTAGCGCAGAATCCCTGTGTTTTGACGGGGAGTGAACAGCAGCACGGAAACAGGATACAGAAAGGACAAGAATATCATGAAGGTAATATTATTAGAAGATGTGAAATCAGTAGGAAAAAAAGGGGACTTGGTAGAGCTTAAGGAAGGATATGCGAAGAATTTCATTATTCCCAAAAAGCTTGGCGTAGAGGCTACCGGAGCAAACATGAACACGCTGAAGCTTCAGAAGCAGAATGAGGAGAAGATTGCGAAGGAACAGTTTGAGGCAGCAAAAGCTTTGGCAGCAGAGCTTGAGCAGATGACAGTGAAGCTTGAGATTAAGGGCGGAGAAGGCGGAAAAACCTTTGGCTCCGTGTCCTCTAAGGAAATCGCAAAGGCGGTAGCCGACCAGTACGGCAAGGAAATTGACAAAAAGAAAATACAGATCAATGAGGCGATTAAGATGGCAGGAACCCATGAAGTGACTGTAAAGCTTCATCCCAAGGTATCAGCAAAGCTCAGAGTGCACGTTGAGAGTGTATAGGAGGTTTGAACAATGCCTGAAATGGATGAGGCAGTTTTAAAAAGAGTTCTGCCTCACAGCATAGAGGCAGAGCAATCGGTAATTGGTTCGATGCTGATGGACAAGGAAGCGATTACCATAGCAAGCGAACAGATCAGCGGCGATGACTTCTACGGCAAGCAGTATGGTATTCTGTTTGATGCCATGGTGGAGCTGAATGATGAGGGAAAGCCGGTCGATCTGGTGACGCTTCAGGAGCGGCTTAAGGAAAAGGGTGTACCGCCGGAAATATACAGCCTGGAGTACATAAGGGACGTTATGGCAGCAGTTCCGACTTCCGCAAATATAAAGCATTATGCGAATATTGTGGCGGAAAAGGCGGTTTTGAGAAAACTGATTCGTGTCAACGAGGAGATTGCCAATAGCTGCTATGCACAGAATGATTCGCTTGAGACAATATTGGAAACCTCTGAGAAAAGTATTTTTGATATCGTACAAAAGAGAAACAATGGTGATTTCATACCGATCAGACAGATCGTTATGAACGCCATGAATATGATAGAAGAAGCTTCTAAGAGCAAGGGAGCAGTGACAGGAATTGCGACAGGCTTTCTTGATCTGGATTATAAAACTGCGGGCTTTCAGCCCTCAGACCTGATACTGATAGCAGCCCGTCCATCTATGGGAAAGACGGCGTTCGTGTTAAATATCGCACAGCATGTGGCATTTCATGAGGACAAGGCAGTGGCTGTCTTCTCACTGGAGATGTCAAAGGAGCAGCTAGTCAACCGTCTGCTGTCCCTTGAGTCTAAGGTAAACTCACAGTCTATCCGGACCGGAAATATGAAGGATGATGAGTGGGAGCGCCTGATTGAGAGTGCCGATGTAATCGGAAGGTCCAAGCTGATAATTGACGACACACCGGGCATCAGCATCGGAGAACTTCGTTCCAAGTGCAGAAAATTTAAGCTGGAATACGATTTGCAGATGATAATTATCGACTATTTACAGCTGATGACCAGCTCAGGAAAAAACGAGTCAAGACAGCAGGAAATCTCAGAAATTTCCAGGTCCCTAAAGGCCCTGGCGCGTGAGCTTCATGTGCCGGTGATAGCGCTTTCGCAGCTTTCGCGCGCAGTGGAGCAGAGACCGGATCACAGACCGATGCTCTCTGACCTTCGTGAGTCGGGGGCGATTGAGCAGGATGCCGACGTGGTGATGTTTATCTACCGCGATGACTATTACAACAAGGATACAGAACTTAAGAATGTGGCTGAGATTATTATAGCGAAGCAGAGAAACGGCGCCATCGGGACAATCAACCTCGCCTGGCTGCCTGATTACACACAGTTTGCAAATCTTGCAAAGTAGGATTTCATTATAAAAACTTTATCGTTACAAAAGAGGACATGAATAGTACATGCCCTCTTTTTGTATATACAGTCGACATCATCAGACTGTATATGACAGGAAAGGAGTTTAACGTGGTAAAGGAAAAGTATCTGATTAACGAGGCTGCAAAAGAGGTGCATGTGGAATCGCATGTACTGAGGTACTGGGAAGAGGAATTGGAGCTGCCCATCAGGCGGAATGAGCAGGGACACAGAGTGTACACACAGGAGGATATTGACAGATTTATAACAATTAAAAATCTGAAAGACCAGGGACTACAGCTAAAGGCAGTAAAAACCTTGTTGGAACAGGTGCATAGTGATGATGGAGGCGAAGATGATATGAGGGCAGATAATCCCTTTGCACAAAAGCAGATGACAAAAATATCAAAGGCAGGAGAGGCAAAAACGGTTCCGGTAAAAAACGCAGAGGATATCCGGTGGAGTGAACGGTTTGGCAGTAAAAAGCACGAAACGCCGAATGAAGCTTTGGAAGAGCCTGTAAATGATGCGGCTCCGGTAAGCAGAAGCAGCATGAAAAATATGATAGAGATTAAGGAGATGAGACCAGTCGGGGAAGAGTCCTCTTATGAGAACAGCAGCCAGCTCGAGGAAGCATCAAGGGAACAGACGATGAGACTGCAGTATCTTTTCCAAAAGCTGATTAAGGAAGCAGTAGCCGCCAATAATGAGGAACTGGCAGAGCATCTGATAGAGCGCATTACGGAAAATGTGAAAGGCGATATCTGTAAAGAGCTGGACTATCAGTTCCGGCTGATGGAGGAACGCGACGACGAGCGTGTGACAAACAGACACGAACAGGAGGACAAGCGCAACGAGGAATATTATAAGCGCATTGATGAGCTGTTAAGACAGTATAGCGGTAAAAGTACAAAACAAAAGGAAAAGACAAAAGATAAAAATAAGGACAAAAATAAGGATAAAACGATTCTATTTCCAAGTTCTAAGAATAAGAGCGAGGAAAAAGGAGACACGAAAGCAAAAAAAGAATTTCATCTGTTCAGAAAAACTGTGGAAGCGAAATAACGTGGGCAGCGCATACATAAAAATGCCACACCGGAATGGTGTGGCATTTTTATGTATGAAATTATGCCTGATCAATAGATCCTGTAGGGCAGGCGCCTGCGCAAGAACCGCAATCGATGCACTTCTCGGCGTCGATCTCAAACTTGCCATCACCCATGCTGATAGCGCCAACCGGGCACTGAGCCTCACAAGCGCCGCAAGCAACACATGCATCTGAAATCTGGTATGCCATAATACAATTCCTCCTTATATCTTTCACTGATTCTGCCGGATTATCCGGCATCAATAATGATGCAGCATAGCACTGCAAACACAGCGTAACAATTCCATATTGCCGAACTGTTACAACACAGCCGCATGATAAGTATATCTGATTGATAAATATATAACAATCAGATTTACTTATCAATACAGATATTCTAATATAAAATGATGTTAAATACAAGGCATAAAATATAAAATATTGCAAAGTATCATAACAGTTCAGTCTTTTATGCATTATTTAAATCAGGACGAAGGTCGGCAGTCCTATGGCGGTACAGGCGATTGGACTGCCGCATGCGAATTTTCTAATGGGTGATGCCAATGTCTTAGAATGCGTCCGCGACCGGACTCTACGCGCCGTCCATGGACGCGTTTCGTCCTAAATCCGCGTCCGTGCGGATTTTCGCCGATGTAACGAATCACCCATAAGAAAATATCAGCATTCTCTGCCAGCCTGTCCCGGTATAGAACTGCCGACCTTCTGTGTACTGAAAACTGTCCGGCTTTACGGCTTCGATGAACAGAAAACTGCAGATAGTATCCCGTAGAGTGCCTCGGTGGAGAAAGGTGATATTTCCTTATACGATGATACACGCAACAGGAGTGAATTTGCACGGAAGCAAATTTAGGCGAGACGGAGGCATGGACGCCGACTCGAGCCGGCTCCGTCCTCATTCGAAAACCTTAATTCATCGTATTAGGAAATTCCCATTCGAAACCAATGCCAGCCGAAGGGATACTATTTGCCGTTTTCGTCCGCCGACCTTCGTCCTGACTAAAAATCCATAAGTAATGCTTCAATGCATTATTTCACAGGCAGTCCGCGGCGTTCCCTGATGCCGTTGAGGATATACTGCTTTAACTCCGGCACACGGCTCTTATCCATTTCCGGCACGCCTTCTAAGCGGTATTTCATGCCAAGCTCGTCGTATTTTTTCTTGCCCATTGTGTGATAGGGCAGGACATCGAGCGCCTTGAGGTTTTTCAAACCGCCGATAAAGTATCCGAGTCTGCGTAAATCCTCAGGATTATCTGTAATACCGGGCACGACAACATGACGAATCCAAATTTCCACATTTTTGCTGTCAAGATATTCCGCAAATGCAAGGATTCCATCGTTTGGCTGCTTGACAAGCTCCTTGTGCTTCTCAGGGTCGATATGCTTGATATCAAGCATGACGAGGTCTGTGACTTCGCAGAGCTTGTCCATTTTGGCAAGCCATTCCGGATTGGCGTTTGGCTTGTATGCGATTCCTGAGGTGTCAAGGCAGGTGTGAATTCCGCGCTCGTGAGCCATTGTGAAAAGCTCCAGCAGAAAGTCTATCTGCATCAGCGGCTCACCACCGGTTACCGTAATGCCTCCGCCGCGGTAAAAAGGCTTGTTCCGCTCATAATTTTCAAGGATTTCAGCAGGCTCCATAAGAGTGCCGGCATTCATCTCCCATGTGTCCGGGTTGTGGCAGTAGGCACATCTCATGGGACAGCCCTGTACAAACACGACATAGCGGACGCCTGGTCCGTCTACCGTTCCAAATGATTCTAAAGAGTGTATTCTTCCTTTCATGTGATCCTCCATTTTCGTGCAGTCTTATGCACATGCAATTTTTGTTCATTTCAAAAATGTGTAAAACACAGTAATGGAATATTACCTGTTTCTATTATACATGATATTTACAAAAATGCTGTAACAAATGTGAAAAAAAATAATTTTATTAACTTGACATTTTTTCCTGATTGGTTTACTGTTATTTCGTAATTGTTGAGTACAGCACTACACACTTGCTGCGGAGTGCGTGAGAATGCGTAAATTGCGTTAGGCATCAAGGCACCATGACTTGGTGCTCGTAACTATGAGGGTATACTGAATCGTTACGTTATTTTTATTAAAAGCGAGGGCGCTTGGATGGATATCCGGCACCCCCGCTTTTTTGTACATATCTGTGCAGACGAAATATGCCGTTTCATCGACGCACAGGCTGCGCAGTAATTTGCATGCTGTTTCTGTCAAAAGGAGACAGGTAAAAGCATTTTTGACCACAAGGATATCATGATTGACAGCAACAGATTTGGAATAGAGGGGGGCTGCCGGACTTTTGGCAGATATCGTAAGAGAAAGATGGAAAGAAAATTAAAAGTACCGCCAATTGGTATGCGTATTATAAAATCAGCCGTTGCAATCCTGCTTTGCTATATAGTGTCCTTTCTGAGAGGTAACAGCGGAATTGTTTTTTACTCTCAGCTTGCGGCTTTGTGGTGCATGCAGGTTTACGTGGCAAACAGCAAGAAGAATGCCGTGCAGAGATTTATCGGTACGGTCATAGGAGCCTTGTACGGGCTTCTGTATTTATTGATTCGAAAATGGACAGGAAGCTTGACAGTGATGAATGAGATACTGGATGCTGTCTTTATATCTGCCCTGGTTGTCATTATTTTATATACAACGGTGCTGCTGCATAAGAAGCAGGCATCATATTTTTCGTGTGTTGTATTCCTGAGTATTGTGGTGAACCATGTATCTGATGTCAACCCGTATCTGTTTGTATGGAATCGGTTTCTGGATACGGTAATCGGCATTGTAATTGGTGTCGGAGTAAACATTCTGTCGCTCCCGAGGGACCACAGAAAGGACATTCTCTTTCTGTCCGGACTTGATGACACTTTATTGGGACAAAAGGATAATATGAGTGATTACAGCCGTATTGAGCTGAACAGGATGCTTGATGACGGGATGAATTTTACGATCTCAACCATGCGTACTCCGGCTTCGCTGATAGAGCCTGTCCGCGACATCAGGTTAAAGCTTCCTGTCATTGCAATGGATGGAGCTGTCCTGTTTGACATTTACGAGAAAAGATATCTGAAGGTGTATGTGATTTCGAGGGAAAAGTCGATGCAGGTCCAGGCGTTGATACGCAGGGAGGGGTTAAGCTGTTTTACAAATGTGATTATAGATGACATGCTTGTCATATATTATAATAAATCAGAAGATGCAGTGCACAGGCAGTTAGTCAGGGAGCTGCGCCGCTCGCCCTACCGTAATTATGTGGAAAGAGCTTTCCCGGAGGATGAGGAAGCGGTATATTTTATGCTGATTTATCCTGCCGAAGTCATAGAAAATTTTTATCAGAAGCTTGAGGAGGCAGGCATTACAAAGGAGCTGAAGGTTCTTAAATACGCCTCAGAGGATTATCCCGGCTATGCGTATATCAAGATTTATAACCGCAATGCAACGAAGGAAAATATGGTTGAATACCTCAAAAAAATGACAGGACTGTCACATACGGTCACATTTGGAACCATACCGGGACGCTATGATGTTGTCGTAGAGCGTGGAGACAGCAACCGGGTGGTGCATATGCTCAAGAAGCTGTATGAGCCGGTAAAGCGGCGGCCTGGATGGAAGTAAGATTCTCTGTGTACAGAGAAACAAGGGTGTGGTATAATGGGTTAGCGGCTGAAAGAACGCAGGTCCCCATGAGGCGGTTTTGTATGGTTTGCATCCGGTAATGGGAGCGTAGCCTGAATTGCCGTTTTGAATGAATACGGTGGGAAGGAAACGGAGGAGAAAGCTTTGGAGCATAAGAAGAAAGAAGCGGCTGTGGTTTACAGACAGCAGCAGATTGCAGCAGGAATCTTTGACATGTGGATTGAAACATCGATTGCACCGCAGGCAAAGCCCGGACAGTTTATCAGCGTGTATACACAGGATAAATCGGCGCTTTTGCCGCGTCCTATCAGCATTTGCGAGGTAGACAGAAAAAACAGCAGGCTTCGCATTGTGTATCGCGTGGCAGGAAAGGGAACAGCAGAGTTTGCAGGCTACAAGCCGGGTCAGCGTGTGGATGTGCTTGGAACGCTTGGCAATGGATTTCCTTTGGAAAAGGCGAAAGGGAAAAAGGTCTTTTTGATGGGCGGCGGCATCGGGATTCCTCCTATGCTGGAGCTTGCAAAGGAAATAGAAGGAGCGGCTTCTGTTGATATTATCGTTGGCTACCGGAATAACGAGCTTTTCTTGTCAGAGGATTTGGCAAAATACGGGCAGGTGCATGTAGCTACGGAGGATGGAAGCGCAGGCACGAAGGGAAATGTCATGAATGCGATTGCGTCAGAAGGACTTGAGGGGGACGTGATTTTTGCCTGCGGTCCTATGCCGATGCTCAGGGCGATTAAACAGTATGCAGCAGATAAAGGAATGGAGGCATATATCTCACTTGAGGAGCGGATGGCGTGCGGTGTAGGCGCCTGTCTTGGATGTGTGGTAAAGACAAAAGAAGTTGACCATCATTCTCATGTGAACAATGCAAGAATCTGTACAGATGGTCCGGTCTACGCGGCAGAGGATGTGGAAATCTAAGTCAGCAGGGCGCCATAGTACAGGCTTGGACTGATTGGAATGATGCAGGCAAACAGACAGAGCAGTTTCATAGAGTGAAGAAAGGGATAACATACAAATGTTAAATACAAAGATTAATATTGCAGGCGTTGAATTTAAAAACCCCGTCATGACCGCATCAGGAACCTTTGGCTCCGGTATGGAATATTCGGAATTTGTGGATTTGAACACGCTTGGCGCAGTTGTGACAAAAGGTGTGGCAAATGTGCCGTGGGAGGGAAACCCTACGCCCAGAGTACAGGAAACCTACGGAGGAATGCTCAATGCAATCGGACTCCAGAATCCGGGAATCGATGTGTTTATCGAACGGGACATTCCGTTTTTGAAGCAGTATGATACAAAGATTATTGTCAATGTGTGCGGTCGTTCAGCAGCGGATTATGTGGAAGTAGTGGAGAAGCTTGCGGACCAGCCGGTTGACATGCTTGAGATTAATGTATCCTGCCCCAATGTCAAGCATGGCGGGATTGCTTTTGGACAGGACCCGAAGTGCCTTTTTGACATCACAAAGGAAATTAAGGCAAAGGCGAAACAGCCCATTATTATGAAGCTTTCGCCCAATGTCACGGATATTACCGAGATGGCAAAGGCGGCAGAAGCGGCAGGCAGTGATGCAATATCACTGATTAACACCATAACAGGCATGAAAATAGATATTCATAAGAGAACCTTTGCACTTGCCAATAAAACAGGAGGGCTTTCCGGTCCGGCAATCAAGCCGATAGCAGTGCGCATGGTATATCAGGCGGCACATGCGGTCAAGATTCCGATCATCGGAATGGGCGGTATCGCAAACGCAGAGGATGCGATTGAATTTATGCTTGCCGGAGCTTCCGGAGTGGCAGTCGGAGCCATGAATTTTGTAAATCCTTATACAACGGCTGAGGTTGTCAAGGGGATAGAAGCCTATATGGAGCAGTATGGCATTGAGAATTTAAGGGATATCATAGGAACCGTTTAGTCATAAACAGACCTTCCGGTACATACATTTAACTATTAAAGCAGAGCGTACACGCTCTTAGAAAAATGTATGCCGGGAGGTCTTTTGATATGGAGCTGTTGAAGAAAAATATACATATGGAGCGGACGAAGTCAAAAGCATTTTTACAGATACCATTAGAGACGGATATCAATGTATCGGATACAAAGCCGGATGTGGCGCGGGTTATCTATCACAGCGGAAAAATTAAGGTAGATGAGATTAAGACAGGAATGAACAAAATCTGGGTGAAGGGAAGACTCTGCTATCAGCTTCTGTATCAGGCGGACGGAGAGAACAGTACACTTGCAGGAATGGATGGGGAGATTCCTTTTATGGAGGAAATCTATCTTGACAAGATGGAGGGACAGGACCGCGTCATATGCAAGACAAAACTTGAGGATTTGAGGGTGCATATCATTAATTCAAGAAAGCTGAGCATACAGTCAGTGATTGCACTGGAACCAAGAGTAGAGGAAAGCGTGTCGGAGGAACTGTGCGTAGAGCTTGACCATTCCGAAAACACAGATTTTGGCGATAAGCTTGAGTATAGGAAGAAAAGTTTGGATTTCCTTGAAACAATTGTCAAAAAAAGGGATTTATTCCGTGTTCATGAGGAAACCAGACTTCCGGCAGGAATGCCTGAAATCGGCACCGCCTTGTGGAAAAGCGTGGAGATTGGCAGCATCAGTTTCAGACCGATGGACGAGAAGCTTGGAATTGCAGGAGAGCTGAGTGTATTTATTGTGTACAGAGAGGACAGCACGGATAAAATGAACTGGTATGAGACGATGATTCCTTTCAGCGGAAGCGTTGAATGTCAGAACAGCAGAGAGGGAATGCTCGCAGATGTGGCATATGAAGTGGGGCATGAGGAAATTGCAATCCGTGAAGATTCAGACGGAGAGCTTCGGGTTATCGGCGTGGAGATGACAATCGAGCTGGAAATCAAGCTTTATCAGAGGGAGAGCACTTCGATTGTGGCTGATGTGTACGGCGTAAGCTGTGAGGTACAGGCAGGCATTGATACAAAACAGTTTCGGGATTTGCACACTGAGCTGAATCTGGAGGAAAAGTTCAGCAGGAGTATCCGTCTGGAAGATGCGGAGCCGAAGCTTTTGCAGATTTGTCATTGTGATGCACAGCCAAAACTTGAGGAAATTGTATTTCAGGATAATCAGTTAAAGCTCAGCGGTGAAATTCAACTTCAGATTCTTTATGCATCAAACGGAGAAGGGCTATATCCGGTAAAGG
Organism: Lachnospiraceae bacterium; assembly: GCA_017622845.1. GTDB lineage: Bacteria > Bacillota > Clostridia > Lachnospirales > Lachnospiraceae > COE1. The sequence continues at coordinate 25,639 of JAGAQJ010000064.1, forward strand.
ACACAGTTCCGTTTGAGATTACCAAGGAACTGCCTTCGATTGACCAGACACAGATTGATCAGTATTCGGCTGCCGTCCTGATTCCGCAGCAGACAGCGAGTATCAAAGACAGCTCGCAGCTTGAGTGGAGAGGAACCATGAATATTAAAATTCTGATGTATTGTGAAAAGAATGAGGATATCCTTACGGAGTTGAATATTGCGCCGATTAATGCACAAGTGCTTGAAAAGCTGCCGGGATTTGCGATTTATTATGTGAAACCGGGCGATTCGCTTTGGCAGATAGGCAAGAAGTATTATGTCAGTGTCCAGCGAATCCGTGAGATGAATAATCTGGCCGGCGATGAGATTAAGGCAGGGGATAAGCTGTTAATTATTAAATAAATGAAGCAGGTGCATTCAAAGCACCTGCTTTATTTGTTAGGGCATGGCCCTGTTCTCCATTGAGGAGTTTTTCGCTGATCCGAAAAACGGAACTTTGGAGAACAAATAAACCACCTGCTCTGCGGGTGGTTGGAATAGCTTTAGCGTTGTGTAAAAAACCTCCAATGATATAA
>JAGAQJ010000007.1 GCA_017622845.1 Lachnospiraceae bacterium
AACGGAGATATTCATAATCTCCATCGTTGAGTATGAGTGTTGATGATTTTCTTGGCATAATGGCAACCTCTCTTTCAAATGATAATACCATTATACACCATAACTTTATTTGTGTCAGTTATTTATTTTCTTTTGTACTAGCTCTGTATCTTCTTCATACGGTAGAACGCGCCTTTTTGCTCCAGAAGCTCCTCATAGGTGCCGTATTCCACACATTTGCCGTTATCAATCACGGCAATTTTATCGGCATCCCGAATCGTCGACAGCCTGTGAGCCACGATAAAGGTCGTTCTGCCCTTGACCAGGCGGTTGACCGCTTCCTGTATCAGCTTTTCGGAAATGCTGTCAAGCGCTGAGGTCGCTTCATCCAAAACGATAATCTTAGGATTCCTGATAAGCGCTCTTGCAATGGCAATGCGCTGACGCTGTCCGCCGGACAGCTTGCCGCCGTGTTCGCCTACCATCGTGTCAAGTCCCTTCGGCAGGCTTGCAATCATATCCGTCAGATTTGCGGCGCGTACCACCTCTGCCAGCTCCTCATCCGTCACATTGTCACAGCCATATGTAATATTGTCCCTGATGGTGCCTGAGAATAATATCGAAGTCTGTGGCACGACTGCAAGAAACTTTCTGTAAGTGCGAAGGTCAATCTGACTCATATCACGACCGTCCAAGAGCACTTTTCCCTCACTTGCCATATGAAATCCTATGACCATATTTAATATTGTAGATTTTCCCGCGCCTGATTCACCGACAATAGCGATAGTCTCGCCCTGCTCCACATGCAGGTTCAGATGATTCAATACGCTGTTTTCATTATTCTTATAATGAAAGCACACCTCCTGAAAATCAAATACGCCCTTTACTTCCGTCAGCTTTTCCTTGCCCTCATTCTTCTCAATCTCGTCAGAAAGCAATACCTCCCCTATGGAATTTACCGACTCGATTCCCTTTGTGATAATCGGAAGCAGGGTGACAATTGCCGATACCTGGTTGACTACTGTGGCAAAATAGCTCTGATACAGTGTAATATCTCCTACTCCAATGCTTCCCTTTATGGCAAGATATCCGGTGAAGGCAAGACAGCCTACCTGAAAAAGCTGAAATATCGCCCATCCCACTGAACCAAACAGCGCCTGAATCACATCGAGCTGATAGCCCTTTTCCGCTACGGCAAGAAGCTGTCCGCTCATTTTCAGCGCTTCCTCCTCCTCAAGTGCATGCGCTCTCGTCACCGGAACAAGCTCTACCATTTCCATGACGCGCGCCGAGGTTTCCTCCATTTCCTTTCGAAACTCCGTGTTCCTTTTCCTCATGGCTGTCCGGAAGGAAACCATCGTAATCGCCGCCACCGGAGCCGCAAAGATAAAAAATACAAAAACCGTTCTGCTTTTTGAACCGGTCACAACAAGCGCTACGCCAATATTAAGCACAATATTCAGGATGTTTAAAAACATCTGTGTTGAAAGTGTTTCGACCGCCTCCACATCCCGCATGATTTTTGACTGAAGTCTTCCAGACTGCGTTTCCACATGATACGAGATGGAAAGCTGCTGCAGCTTCCGTACCAGAGCCTTGCGAAGCCCTATTTCCACATAACGCGTGGCAAGGCTTTTGTATGCTGTATAGAGATAATTCGCAGGTATATTAATGGCAATCAAGGCTGCCTCAAGCACCACATAAAAAATAATATTCCTTATGGTATTTGGATTTGCATTTGTTACGTCATTGATAATATTGGCTGTCACAATCGGCAGAACCCACACACAGGAATGCTTGATAAAAAAGCTGATCACAGCCAGCACAAATTTGTGATAGTTTCCTTTATATAAGGAAATCAATATTTTTATCGGGTGTCCCTGATAGCGGCGGTAACATTCTATAAACCAGCTCTCGGTGTCAATATTTCCCCTTGGCGCTGTCTTTTTCTCAAAATCCTTCATACGACTGCTTCCTCCCTCCGTTGCATCTTTCCAAAACTTTCACGCAGAACTGTAACATCCTGCCTGTTATTTATCTTTCGTTCTATCAAACCTCTGTGAGCGAAATGTTTTCATTATAAAGTGTACCTGCGATTTCTCTCTCGTTATATCAAGCCTGCAAAAAGGGAAGCTCCTGCTACAGTGAGCACGCCCGCTACTGCAATGGAAAGGCTGCTCATAGCGCCCTCGATTTCCCCCATTTCAAGTGCTTTTGCTGTTCCGATTGCATGAGCGGATGTTCCCAGCGCAAGTCCCTTGGCAATCGGCTCCTTAATGCCGAATATCCTGCAGACAAGCTCTCCCAAAATATTTCCGAGCACTCCTGTAATTACGATGACTGCCACTGTGATTGTGACATATCCGCCAAGCTCCTCCGATACGCCCATTCCGATTGCTGTCGTGATGGATTTTGGCAGCAGTGTGACATATTCCTGATGACTGAGTCCGAACATAAGTGCAAGCGCAAACACACAAGCCATGCTCGTAAGCACGCCTGACACGATGCCTGCAAGAACTGCTGCCCAATTCTTTTTCAGAAGCGCAAGCTGCTCATACAAAGGAATCGCAAGACAGACTGTCGCCGGAGTAAGGAGCCAGCTCAAATACTTCGCGCTCATGTTATAAGTATCATAGTCTACATGAACTGCCAGCAGGACAGCAATGGAAACTGCAATAGAAATCAGAAGCGGATTAAAGATTCCGCATTTGAGCCGTTTCTTAAGCTCCATGCCGAGCATATAGGAAACCAGACTTAAGGTTACACCTGCAAAAGCAGAGTTTTGCATCAGTTCATTCATGCTTTTTCCTCCTCCTTTTTAACAGAATGGTTTCCGTGCCGTATGACTGCCTGCGACACTCTGCCAGTTACTGCCATCACTGCGATTAAGACGACAACCGTCACAACGCTCACGGGTACGAGCATTGGTTTGAGCACCCCCCAGGAGGACATCAGCCCGACACCTGCCGGTATAAACATCACCGGCATAATCTCAATCAAAAATTTTCCTGTTTCCCTGACCGCCTCCAGCTTGATAATACCTGCTGCCAGCCCCACAAATAAAATAATCATGCCATAGATGCTCGCAGGCACAGGCAGGGGAAGCACTTCCTTTAAGATTTCACCGATAAATGAAATAAACAAAATCACCAAAAACTGCTTTAAATATTTCAAATGTACCACCTTCCATATCACATACTATTCAGAGTCAAAACCGTAAACAGCACTTTAACCCGTGATAGCGCATAAGTGTTCTGTTACAATTACGTTTTTCCTAATTTGCCCTAAACAGTTACAGTTTATCACTACCATAGTTATAAAACAAGCGTAACTATTCCCTCCTGCAGGAGAATTGTAACAGTTCTGCCTTGATGCTGACATTTTGTTATGGGTGATTTGATAGCGCAGACGCGGATTGGGGACGAAACACGTCCATGGATGGCGCGCAGAGTCCGATAAGGCTGAAGACAAAATCCTAATTTTTTGCTTACATAAAGAAAAATTTTATGATATAATAATTATGTAAATATCTCCGGTAATTACATGTATTGGACTGCTTCACAAGCTAATTCACCGAATGTGAAGCAGTTCTTTTCTTATCGGAAATTTACTTAGAACCATTTATAAAAACAATTGTTTAGAGTGTTTTATCTTGTAAGATTGTAACTGTTCAGTGCACCAGTACAACGAATAATAAGTTTCTGATACATTGACGCAGAATATTTGTTCATCTGCCACAGTGCGTGGCTTTGACGGCGCGAAGCGGTTTTGTATGGCTTGATGCCGTCACTATAAAGCTGCTGAACCGTTACACAGGATTCATTCAGGAAAGGAGTTTTAGAATGTTTGAAATCGGTAATGTCGTTATGCACCCCTCTGCCGGAGTATGCAGTATTGAGGATATCAGAGAAGAAAAGCTGACTGAGAGAAAGCGCACATATTATATTATGCATCCGATTTCTGATCAGAACAGATCCACCATCTATGTGCCTGTTGATACGGATAAGGTGCATCTTAGGAAGCTCTTGAACGAAGATGAGATTATCTCTCTTATCAAACATTCTGCCGAAGAAAAAGTAGAATGGATTGACAACACGAATCTGAGAAAGGCTGCTTACGCAGACATTATTCACAGTGATAATATCAGCAAAATCATCGCATTGATTACCCTGCTTCACCGGAAACGTGAGCATATCATTGAAATCGGGAAAAAATTCCCTGCATCGGACGAAAGAATGCTGCATGACGCAGAAAGAAAGATTCATCAGGAATTTTCCCATGCCCTGTCTATACAGGAAGAGGCGGTTCCTGCGTTTATTCTGTCGCGCCTGTCAATCTGACATAACAGCTCAGCCTTTTCCGGCTGGAGCTGTCCCCTTCCTCATCATATCAGGAAATTCTCCAACTCGCGAAAAGGCTTAATCGGCGGCTGATTCTTATGGTGCTCGCCAATGCTTTTTTCCATCCATACCATGTCATACCAATGCCCGAATTTATAGCCGCATTTATGAAACTGTCCTGCCATGCGATAGCCAAGCTTTTCATGATAATAAACACTATCATTGGTCAAATGCTCATCCTCTGTCTCCGTGTAAGCAATGCAGGCATTAAGGTTCAGGATTCCCTGCCGCTTTAAGGCTTGCTCAAGAGCCTCATAAAGCCTGCTTCCTATTCCCATGCGCTTTTTATCCTGCCTGACATAGATTGAGGTTTCCACCGCCCAGTCATATGCTGCCCTGTCGTTAAAGCTTCCTGCATAAGCGTAGCCCAGAATTTCACCGTTCTGTTCTGCTGCAAGATAAGGATATCTTTTGAGTGTATGCCTGATGCGGCTTGCAAATTCCTCTGCTGACGGAACCTCATATTCAAAAGTAATCGCCGTATTTTCCACATAAGGCGCATAAATACCCAGCAGCTCTGCTGCGTCCTCCGGCGCGGCAATGCGCAATACCATATTTTCTGTGTCTGCAAATTTTGTCATCTATGTTTTCCTCCCAACTACCCGGCGCACTCATACCCCCAGTAATCACAAAATTTCATCTGCTGGCAGATAACTCCGTCCGCATGATATTCCTCCACAAGCTGGTGCACATAATCCTGACGCTCCGCAAACTTATCCGCAGTCATATACCTGGGGCATTTTCCCATCTTGAGATAGCTGTTGATTTTGCAATAGCAGCCTGCGCTTTCCGGACGCCCTACGGCAATAAATGCAAAGCCTTCACACTCCGCCATCGCATCATAGATGCGGTATTCCGACTCGGACAAAAGCTCCAGGGCAGTTCTGGTGTCGCCTTCCTCCACAGTTGCCACAACTGCCTTTCTGATATCGTCGATTGTCTCACCGACCTCCACGCCAAGCGCTGTCAACAATCCTACTGCCGGGAATCTGTCTGGCGCTGCATTTTGATAATTCTTACATCATATGGTCTGAATACAGTCTGATTCGTTAAGGTTTCACCTGTCAGGATATCAATCTTATCCGCAAATGCTTTTGGTGCTGAAACTTCTTCTCCGCTGAAATTCATCAGGAAATAATAATCACAGTTTTCTGCTCTTCTGACTGCCACTTCCAGCGCTGTTGTCTCTTGTACCAAACTGTGTACTGATGCCTGATTGGTTACGGTATCCAGTATCTTTTCCAGTCCTGCTTTTTCCAGTTGGGTTCCAACATAATATACCGTTCCCTGTCCAAAGCAATTCTTCGTCACACATGGCGTTCCTGCATAAAAATTGCTGCTATACTCTGCAATCGTTTCTGCGCCTTCTAAATGCATAATGTCACACACCAAATTGCAGAAGCTTTCCTCTCCATCTGCAAACTGAATTGTATTCTTCTGTTCCGGTGCAAGCGCATCCAATTCTTCCACCCATATGCCTGCCATTTTCCGAAGAGGTCCCGGATATCCGCCCAGATATACATTATCCGATTCTCCAACAATACCGCTCATAAATCCGGTTACCAGAATGCCGCCGTTTTTCACATAAGTCTCCAAAGCTTCTGCAACGCCTTTGTGAATCATATACAGCACCGGCGCCACCACTATTTTATACTTTGAAAAATCCGCTTCTCTGGAAATCATATCTACAGGAATATTCCTGCTGTAAAAGTATCTGTAATATTGATGAATCTGATCCACATATTTTAAGTCCTTGTTCGGACCGCTGGTATATTCCAATGCCCAATAATTATCCCAGTCAAAAACAATTCCTACTTCAGCTGCACTGCCTGACCCAAGGATCTGACCGCCCAATTTCTCCAGTTCTCCGCCAAGCTGCGCCACTTCCTTGAAAACGCGTGTGTTATCTGTACCTGCATGTGCTATAACCGCACCATGGAACTTCTCGCATCCGCCTACACTGCGTCTGAGCTGGAAAAACTGAATGGTATCTGCTCCGTGCGCCATAGTCTGATAGCTCTGCGCTCTCATCTGACCCGGCTTTTTTAAGGAGTTGTATGGCTGCCAGTTCTGCTGGCTGGGAGTTTGTTCCATCAGCATGAAAGGTGCGTCTTTCAGACCCCGCATCAGATCGTGGCACATTGCCGTCTGACTCCATGGCGTGTCGTAGCTCGGATAATTGTCCCAGGATATAATATCCATTTCCTTCGCCCACTTAAAATAATCCAAACCTTTATAAGTACCCATTAAGTTTGTGGTAATCGGCGTTGCAGCATCAAATTTCCTAATCGCATCACGTTCGCCTACATAATTAGCCAGCATACTGTCGGAATTAAAACGTCTGTAATCTATCGAGATGCCTGCAAAAGCAGTATTTCCATCCCATAATCCATCACCTAACGCATTCGGAAGAACAATTTCATCCCAATCATAAATCGTATGTCCCCAGAATTCGGTATTCCATGCTTTATTCAAATTTTCTAAAGTCTCATATTTCTTTTTCAGCCATTTGCGAAATGCTTGTTCACAATTTTCGCAATAGCATTCTCCGCCGTATTCATTACTGATATGCCAGCATACAACACGATCGGAATGGCCGTACCGCTCAGCCAGTTTTTCTGCAAGTCTGGCAGAATATTTTTGAAAAACGGGACTGTTCGGGCAGGCATTATGACGCTGCCCGAACTTATGGTGCTTTCCGTCGTAGTCTGTTCTTGCCACTTCAGGATATTTGCGGACCATCCATGCAGGCAAAGCGCCTGTGGAAGTAGCCATAACAATATCCTTATGATTTTTACTTAATAAATCTACTATTTTATCCAGTTCCTCAAAATCATATCTGTCTTCTTCCGGCTGAATCTTCGCCCAGGAAAAAACATTAATCGTGGCGCTGTTAATCCTGGCCTTATCAAAATATCTCATATCCTCTTCCCATACTTCTTCCGGCCATTGATTGGGATTATAATCTCCTCCATATAAAATATGTTTAAAATCGACACTCATTTCCGTTCCTCCATTCTTATTAACCAATATATGAGCATACGAGCTGCTTAACATTTGACCTTTCTCATGATTGATAGGGACATTTATATTGATTATATCAGATTTTATAATGACTTACCATATTAAAATCAGGAAGATGAAACGGCGGATGAAGATTATTCGTACCAAAAATAAAATCGATATCTACTTATGAGCCTGTGCCGGAATACTGTCTTGCACCTTTCATCCAGACGCGGTAGCTGAAATAGACCAAAACAATTCCATAGATCGGTGTGAGGTAAGTAAGCAGCGTTACCTCCTCGGGACGTATGACATATAAGCTTGGATAGTACGCCATAAATCCGATTGGTATGATAAATGTAAATATGATTTGAAACACTCTGTTAAATATTTTAATCGGATATCTTGCATAATCCTTAAATTTAAACATTAAAATCATAAGCTGTGAGGTGCCTCCCGACATCCAGAAGCTGGCAGACGCCGCAAAGTTCATAATTGCAATCATAAACAAAGAGGCGGAAATCACACCAACCAAAAAACCTGCAATATTTCGAAAGGACAGCAGAATGCCAAGCTTATTCCACGAGTAGACCACCGTAATCACTCCAAATATGAACTGCCCCACTCCCTTGATATCAAACACCTCCGAAATAAAGTAGAAAAACAAGTTAATCGGCCGAAAACAATATTTAATAAAATTCCCTGTATACAAGGCTTCCATCAGATTCCAATTATTATCAAAAAAGCACTGCACCGGCGTCATCGCCATCAAAGAAAAGCCATACAGAAACAATACCTCATAATAATGCCATCCCTTAATTTCCGGGAAATTCTGAAACAAAATCCAAAAGGATATAAATCCTGCAATATCGGTAAACAGTATGCCGACGGTAGAGATGATAAAATCCGACCGGTAACTCATCTTGCTCTTTAAATCCTGCAGCAAAATCATCTTATAAATATGGGCATAATACGCAAATCCCCGTTTTTCTTTTTTCATATTTTCACCCTCCATTCACGGTCAGTCCTTTGACGGAAACCTTCCAGAACAACCTGCTGATTCCAAGCATAACTGCCAGCCAGAATAGCTGTATCCCAAGGCTTGCCGCATAATCTGACAACTGCATGGTTTTATCTGTCAGAATATGAAGCGGTATATGATAAATTGCCTGAAACGGAAGTACATCCACTATTTTACGAAACACCTCCGGGAAAAAAGCCAACGGAATTGTAGCCCCGGATAACAACGATACCACCACTTCCTTCATGATGTTCACACCCCAGACAGACTGGGTATAAAAGCAGATAATTCCTACAAAAAAGTCAATACAGAAATTGACTCCGATCGCCAGCAGAATACTGACCATGAAGAAAAGCAAATTTACCCCAAGCGAGATGCTCCCCCTTGTCACAAAATATACAATGAGAAACGTTGGCATAAATGTAACGAAAAAGGATATGACACAATTACCTAATCTGGAAAAAAACAAAAATGGCTGGTATTCTATCGGTTTTGTCAGATACAGTGCAATTTGTCCGGTCTGGTAATCCTCTCCTATCCAATATACCACAAATGTATCCATGAAATTGAACATCGCCGCCGCCAGAACAAGATAAATCATGGTGTCATAGAAGCTCATGCCATTGACTGTATCTGCAGGGCTTGAATCAAAAATTGCCTTCCACAAAAAATAGATGATTACCAGATAGACCAGATTACCTGCAATCCGCAGAAATGTACTTGCACGAAACGATAATGCTTCCATCATACTTCCCCGCAAAACCGCCGCATATCCTTTGAAAGAGGTCCCCGGCTTGCTTCTGCTGCTCATACAATCCCTCCCTCATAAATCTTGCGAATCACACGTTCCGTCGATATCTCCTGAAGATTCATATCTGCAATCCGCCGCTGTTTCTGAATACAGTTCACCACATCCATCATATGTACTTCTTCCTCATTGATCAGAATCTGAATCCATTTCTCCTCCATGGATACGGCAATGGATTCAGAACGCGGAAATTCCACACTCAGCCATTCTTCGGCCTCCAGCGCCTGCTGCTTTAAGACCTCGTTATCTAAATCCTCTGCATGTCTGTCAAACTGTATCCGAATGGTACGGTACGCGCCAAAATAACTTCTCAAATGCTCAATGTCATTATCATAAATCATCCTGCCCTTATCAATGATAACGATTCTCTTACACAGTGCATCCACGTCTCCCATGTCATGTGTAGTCAGAATAATCGTCGTCCCCTTTTCCTTATTCAGCCTCCCAACCAATTCTCTGATTTTACTTTTCATGGACACGTCCAGCCCGATTGTCGGCTCATCCATAAACACAATACCCGGATTATGCAGAAAAGCTGCAAGAATATCACACAGCGTGCGCTGTCCTAATGACATCTGACGCACAGGCTTATGATAGAGTTCGCTTGCCCCCACCAATGCATCATAATACTCCAGATTATCCTTAAAATCCCTGTCACTGATCTGATAGATTTCTTTTAAAATGCGGAAGGATTCTATGACTGGCAGCGCCCACCAAAGCTGACTTCTCTGTCCAAACACAACACCAATGTCCTGCGCATTTCTGGTGCGGTTTTCATACGGCACTCTGCCATTTACAAGGATTTCGCCGCTTGTCGGCTCCAATACGCCTGTCATCATCTTAATCGTTGTCGATTTTCCTGCGCCGTTGGGTCCTAAATATCCCACCATTTCCCCCGGCATAATGTCTATCGTCACGTCATTTACTGCTTTTAATATCTGATAGTCTCTGGAAAAAAGGTCGCGGATGCTTCCCTTTATTCCTTCCCGCCGTTTTAATACTTTAAATTCTTTATTAATGCCTGCCATCTTAATGATTGGTTCCATAGAAAAACCCCTTTCCCAGAACTTATTTCTCAGAATAAATTCTAGAGCGTGTTTGAAAAATCATTTCGTTTAGTCATTTTATCCAAATCAAAATTGAAGCGATACAAAGGAATCCAAGATAAGTGCATGCCAGTTTGTCATATCTGGTAGCAATCCGCCGAAATGCTTTTAGTTTAAGAAAA
>JAGAQJ010000065.1 GCA_017622845.1 Lachnospiraceae bacterium
ACATGGTTCATGGTTAAACCTAATCGAAAGTTTCTTCAGTAAAATGACAAAGCAGATGTTGAGGGGGATCAGGGTAACCTCCAAAGAGGAACTGGCAAACAGAATATATCTGTATTTTGATGAAGTAAACAGGGAGCCAGTCGTATATCACTGGACATACAAGATGGAAGAAATTTCAGTTGAGGAAGCAATCGTTTAATGTATCAGTTATTAATTATTTAATGTACTAGAGGTACTATGCACATTGCTTGCTTATCGAAATTATCTTGTATAAATATGGGTCAAGTTAAGAGCATAGCTGGGGGATTAGGCTTTTCATTTATGAATATTCTGACAATTCTTTTGTCTTATCCATACAAAAAGAAAAGCCCCGGAAATTCAGCATTTCCAGGACTTCTCAATATAATCTTTTATCTTAGAAATTCTTAATTAGCAAACGCCCTGAGCCAACATAGCATTTACAACCTTCTCAAAGCCTGCAATGTTTGCACCTGCTACATAGTTGCCTTCCATGCCGTATCTCTTAGCTGCATCATCAATGTTGTGATAGATGTTAACCATGATATTCTGTAACTTTGCGTCTACTTCCTCAAAGCTCCAGCTTAAACGCTCGCTGTTCTGAGACATCTCTAATGCAGAGGTTGCCACGCCGCCTGCGTTAGCAGCCTTACCGCCGACAAACCATACGCCGTTCTGCTGTAAGTATTCTGTAGCATCGATTGTAGTAGGCATGTTAGCGCCCTCGCATACGCACTTGCAGCCGTTTGCAACTAACTGCTTTGCATCGTCGATAAGAAGCTCATTCTGTGTAGCGCAGGGAAGTGCGATGTCACACTTAATCTGCCATACGCCGCGTCCCTCATGATATTCAGCGCTCTTTCTTGCTGCTGCGTACTCTGTGAGTCTTGCTCTCTTAACTTCCTTGATTTCCTTAAGAAGCTCTACGTCAATTCCCTCTGAATCATAAATCCAGCCTGTAGAATCTGAGCATGTAACAACCTTAGCGCCCATCTGCTGAGCCTTCTGAATTGCATAGATTGCAACATTGCCTGCACCGGAAACAACGATGGTCTTGCCTTCCATAGACTCGCCATGGCACTTCATTAACTCCTGTGTGAGGTAAAGAAGACCATAACCTGTAGCCTCTGTACGTGCTAAGGAGCCGCCGTATGTAAGTCCCTTGCCTGTCAGAACACCTTCGAATGTTCCTCTGATTCTCTTGTACTGACCAAACATAAAGCCGATTTCTCTTGCGCCTGTTCCGATGTCGCCTGCAGGAACATCCACATCAGCGCCGATATATTTAGAAAGCTCTGTCATAAAGCTCTGGCAGAATGCCATAATCTCTCTGTCTGACTTGCCCTTAGGATCAAAGTCAGAACCGCCCTTGCCTCCGCCAATCGGAAGGCTTGTAAGAGAATTCTTGAAAATCTGCTCGAAGCCTAAGAACTTGATAATACCTAAGTTAACAGAAGGGTGTAAACGAAGTCCTCCCTTGTAAGGTCCAATCGCATTGTTGAACTGTACTCTGAATCCTCTGTTTACCTGTACCTGTCCGTTGTCATCTACCCAAGGCACACGGAACATAATCTGACGATCCGGCTCTGTAATTCTCTCTAACACAGCGTTCTTTCTGTAAAGCTCCTCATTCGCATCTACAACAGGTCTTAAGGAATTAAGAACCTCTGTTACAGCCTGGATAAACTCCGGCTCGCTTGCATTCTTTTTCTTTACAAGCTCTAATACCTCATCTACGTAAGACATTTTAAAATCCTCCTTGGTTTATTAAAAAATATAATTTTAAATTTGTCCGTTTCAACACTGTAGTGCACTAAACTCAACAAACCTATTATAGATTAATTTTTTTTCCAACACAACAAAAATATGCTTTAACAATTAATTTTGTGCAATTTACTAAAATTAGTTGTCATAATTAACGATTTTCAGTCTTGTTTAGCGTACGTTGAAGATGATTATAGCGCATTTTAAGATGATTGGAATGTCTGAATGATAACACTTATGATAAACTGCCGGTACAGCATTGATTCCGGTTATCAGACTGACTCATCGCATTCGAAAATTCCCATTCGAAATCAATTGCAGCATATCACCTGAAAATCACAAGTATCTGCGTCCCCTTTCCCGGCTCGCTGACCACCTCCAGCGCGGCATGATGCACTTGTGCAATATGTTTTACAATCGCAAGCCCAAGTCCGGTGCCGCCCCGCTCCTTTGAGCGTGACTTATCCACACGGTAAAAGCGCTCAAAAATCCTCTCCTGATGCTCCGGCGGTATGCCGATACCGTTATCCTTCACAGAGAGAGCCACGCCGCGGCTGCTGCGGTATACCGCCACTTCAACTTTTCCGCCGGGCTTATTATAGCGGATTGCATTGTCACAGATATTATAAATCAGTTCATCAATCATCTGTTTGTTGGCGTGTATCGTTTGCGAGGTGCCCTCCGCCCTGATACTCACCTGCTGATTTGCTGCTGCCAGCTCCAAAAGCTGAACGGTTGCGCATGCCTGCCGGTACAGGTCAATGTCTTCAAACTCCGGAACGGACTGCATGGAGTCCAGTTCCGAAAGCCGTATGATATCATTAATCAGGGTCAGCAGTCTGTCCGCATTTTTATGAATTGCCCTTGAAAATTGAATCGTATGCTCCTGATCGGCAATGCCGTTCTCCATAAGCTCCGCATAACCGGAGATAGAAGTGAGCGGTGTCTTCAGCTCATGTGACACGTTAGCAGTAAAATCCTGACGCATCGTTGCATTTTTGAGAATATCCTGATGCTGCTTGCTGATCGTTTCCACAAAGGGCTTCAGCTCCTCGTATATTTCCACGGATTCAATATCGTCCATATGCTTGCTCACATTTTCAATCGGGGCAATCAGTCTGTCCGTAATCAACCGCGCAAGCACCGCACAGAACACAAACAGCAGCAGGGCGATTGCAACAAGGATCGGAATAATTCTCTGCAGCAGGCCAAAGGCGTTGCTTGCCTGCTTTGATACCCTGACAACGCTGTTATCCCTCGTTATTACTGCATAATAGAAAAGATTTTCCGATAACGTATCCGAGGTTCTGACTGCATATCCCTCGCCGTTTTCCAATGCTTCTATAATTTCCTCCCTGCCGGCGTGATTGTCCATGGTTTCCTGATCTGCCTGATTATCATACAGAACGCTTCCATCCGCCTTAACTGCCGTGATGCGGATATCATCCCGCAGCTCTCCGAAATTCTGCCAATTGATTCCTTCATTATCATACAAATTTTTGAGGAGATATGCATAAGAACGAATCTCCTCTGTCACCTGTTCCTTCACCATATCATAAGACACAAAAAGCGTGAGAAAAAGCGTCGAAAGAATCGCAATCGCCGTGACAATCATAAAATGCAGATAGATTCTTCGTCTCATTCGATTACATACCCCACATTTCTGACGGTTCTGATATGGTTGCCTTCACTGCCCAGCTTTTGCCGGAGGGTCTTGATGTGCATATCTACTGTTCTGGTCTCACCGCTGTAGTTCACACCCCATATTCTGTTCATAATGCTTTCTCTAGTCAGAACAATTCCTGTATTTTCCAGAAACATTTTCAGAAGCTCGTATTCCTTAAAGGTCAGCTCGCAGCTTTCCCCGCTGACAGATACCGCATGCTTCCTGTCGTCCAGCAGGATGGAACCAAGCGACAAGGTATCGGACTGTGACGGAGTCTGCTCGGCTGCTGTCCTTCGAAGCAGCGCCCTTACCCTTGCAATTAACTCCATGACGCCAAAAGGCTTGGTCAGATAATCGTCCGCACCTGCGTCAAGTCCCTTTACTTTATCGATTTCGGTGGTCTTTGCCGTTACCATGATAACAGGAAGCTTCTTCCACTCCTTCTGTTCCCTGAGGTTCTGCACAATCTGCATGCCGTCTTCATCAGGAAGCATGATGTCAAGCACTGCAAGCTCCGGAGTCCTTTCGCGCATCGCTTCATAGAAGCCTTTTGCGCTGCTAAAGCCCTTCACCTCGTATCCGCTGTTTTTCAGCGCAAAACTCTCTACCTCAAGAATATCCGTATCATCTTCTACAATATAAATCAGCGGCATTTTTGTATTCCCTTGTAACGCTTCAGTACCCTCATAGTTACGTCATCAAGTCATGCAAAACCACTTCGCGGCGGCTTGATGCCTAACGCAGTTTACGCATTCTTACGCACTCCGCAGCAAGTGCGCAGCGCTGTACTGAACATTACGTTCCTTTCCTATTATTATTTATTCATGCTTTATTGGAAGCTCATAATGTTTCAGGTAGTCTTGATAAAGCCTGTCAAACTCGCTCCCTTCACCCTTCTGCAGATTATCCACATACTCATGTGCGTGAGTGTCGTCTTCATAGAGCTGCATGACATTGATTGCCAGATTAGAGCAGTGGTCCGCTACTCTCTCATAATTGTTGGTAATATCCGAAAGGACAAATCCCATCTCGGCAGTGCATTTTCCTTTTCTGAGGCGCTTGGTGTGGCGTTTCTTCATTTCCTTCTGCAGCGTGTCAATTGCTTCCTCAAAAGGCTCTATCGTCTTTGCTGCCTGCTCATCCTCTGTCTTGAATGCATTGATAGACGCATCTACAATATCCAGAACAGCCTGTGAAAAAATCCGAAGCTCCTCGATTGCTTTCGCAGAAAAGCTCTGCTCCTTTTTATTCATCTCTTTTGCGCAGTCTGCCAGATTCATCGCATGATCCGAGATACGCTCCAAATCCCCCACGCTATGCAGAAGCATATTGAGCTTTCTGGAATCCGTTTCACTGAGATTTCTGCTGGAAAGCTTTACCAGATATCCGCTGATTTCGTCATCATAGCGGTCTACAAGATTCTCCTTGCGCTCCACTTCCTTTGTCGTATTTTTATCATATTCAAATAAATCACGCATGGCATCGCTCAATGCTTCTCTTGTAATCTCTGCCATTTTCACAACATACGAGTATGCCTGCTCCAGCGCAAACGAGGGTGTACTTAAGAAACGCTCATCCATCTTGGCAAAAATCTCGTTCTCTCTTGCCTGCCGTTCCTCCTCCTCATCAGGCTTGATAATAATAAAGGAAAGCTTTTCAAGCAGATTAGCAAAGGGCAGTAAAATCAAGGTGGCGGCGACATTGAATCCGGTATGCACAACTGCGATTCCCGCTGTGTCCGCCGCCTGTGACATAAACGAAAAGTGCATCAGCGCATTTAAAGAATAAAATACTGCCATAAAAATAATCGTACCAATAATATTAAAAAGCAAATGAACAATTGCAGCGCGCTTGGCATTTTTTCCTGCACCTACGCCGGACATCAGCGCGGTGACGCATGTACCAATATTTTGTCCGAGGATAATCGGCACTGCTGCTGCATAGGTCACTGTTCCGGTGCTGCATAACGCCTGCAATATACCTACGGAAGCAGAGGACGACTGAATCACCGCGGTCAGAATCATACCCATCAAAAGTCCCAGTATCGGATTGGTAAACATGGTAAAAAGCCTTGTAAACTGCGGTATTTGGCTTAACGGCTTCATCGCGGAGGACATCATATCCATGCCGAACATTAAGATTGCAAAGCCTACTAAGATACTGCCTAAGTCGCGCTTTTTGCCGTTTTTTAAAAACATGATAAAAATTACGCCGACTATGGCAAGTATGGGAGAAAACGAAGTCGGCTTGACAAGCTGCAAGAGAAGATTATCACTTTCAATTCCCGTCAGACTCAGCAGCCATGAGGTAATTGTTGTTCCAATATTCGCGCCCATGATAATTCCTATTGCCTGCGAAAGCTTCATGATTCCCGAATTTACAAAGCCTACTACCATAACGGTTGTCGCTGAGGATGACTGAATCACCGCGGTCACGCCTGCACCCAGCAGTACCGCCTTCAATCTATTGTTGGTGAGGCTCTCAAGGATTTTCTCAAGCCGTCCGCCCGAAAGCTTCTCAAGCCCCTCACTGAGCAAATGCATTCCATACAAAAACAGGGCAAGCCCTCCAACCATTGTCAATAAATCAAATACACTCATACTTTTCTCCTTCAGTTTTCTGCCGCAGCAGTTCCTCTATCCCAACTCCTGCTGCCGTTCTACTATATATACAGTTATCACCCATACAAAGCCAGAATATCATAAATGTGTAAAATTTACATACAAAGTTTTGTAAAATGTATGTAAAGTAAGCCATGCAGAAAAAAAGAAAGCCGCAGCCCGTGGGAGCTTGCTCACTAAGGACTGCGGCTTTCTTTTTTTCTATAGGGCGCACGCCCGGCATGCATAAGTTGGCTCCATTTCCTTATATTTTTCCTATACCTTTCCCCGCCAACTTATGCATGGCATGGCTGTCCTGCATCCATAAAACATATTCAACCAGTCCGTGGGAGCTTGCTCTCTAAGGACCGGGGCTTTCTTTTTTCCTACTTTTCTTTTTTGTAATAAATTAATCCCAGCTGCGCTACGTACCCTCCGTTTCCTCCGGTTCCGGCATTGCCGCACAAGCCTTTAAACTCTCCGCCCTTGGGAATCTCAAGCTTGAAATCCGTACCGCCGCCCCAGCTGCCAAAGGGTCCGTAGGTTTTTCCTTTTACGGTCTTGATGACAACCTTTGCAAAGGATTTGCCGCCGCCGAAGGAAATCCCCTTTCTGCCTTGTATTCCTGCAAGACTGTCACCGTCCTCAAACCGGATTACCTGCTCTTGCCCTCCGAAGCTGCTGCCATGCAGAGGCCCTCTCTCGCCGTCGGTATAAAGCACCTGAATCGCATCGATAATTCCTCCGCTGCGAATGACAATTCCAGCCGGCTGCTTCTGCTTCTCTCCGATGAGCTCCGATTCGTCAAAATCCCTGCCGCTTTTGGTTCCCTCCGGACCTGCTTTGTGATAGTTTCTGCCCTCTGTCATTGCACCGGACAAGCTTCCCATAATATCAGCGTCTCCCGATGCTTTTTCCTTTCCAAACATTCCTGTCAGCCCGTCAAGTCCCTGTGTAATTTTATCTGTATTCATAAAAATCCTCCTGTCTTATGCGACTGCATGCTCTAATTCTCTCCTGACTTCTGCGTCTTTTCCGGAAGAGCAGCCGTCCTGCCTGCCATAGCATCATTATACTCGGCTTTCTTGCTAAAGAGGTCATTTTCCAGCTTGCTTACATTTCTCTGGTTATTGACAGCGTTCTGCTGTGCTGTTTCCATTGCCTTGTAATATGTTTCGCTGCTGTCGTAGCTCTTTGCGGCGCCCTCATTGTCCACCGCCTTTAGTGCAAACAGATCAGACACACCCTCCGGCATATTCTGGCTGTCGGCAATCATCTTCACAAAGTCGCCCGCCTGATTTTGGAATGCGCCCCAGCTTTGATTGATACTGTCCATCGTCTGTGTGTAAGCCAATGCCCTCTTATCGCTTTCCTCACGCTGCTGCTCAATCTGTCTTTTCTCCTCCTCAGTCGCGGCATTTTTCAGTCTGTTGTCAAATTCCTCTCTGTCAACGCTGTTCTGCAGACGGCTCATAATCTCCCTGTAAGCATTGAGCTGGGCGGATGCAACCTTTTTCATCTGTATCAGGCTGCAGGAAAGTCCGTCCTGCGCGGTTGCCAGACGATTTTCTATCTGGCTGATTTCCTGACGAAGCGCCTTAAGCCGCTCTGCTCTTGCCTTTGCCTGCTCGGAAAGGTTCTGTCCGTTTCCGTCCTTCAAGGTGCTTCCCACCAGCATCGGCGCTACATTCGCTGCCATCATATCAAGCACTCTTGCAAGCCCCTCCGGTGTCCCATGGTTTGTTGCCCGTACATCTACGTGATACTTTGCGGAATTGTCAGAGCTTCTTGTATGTGACTGATGCGCACTGATGCTTCCTGTCACGCTGACCTTAACGATTCCCAGTCTCACGCCGCCTGTGATGCTTGCACTCAGGTCCATGCCGGATTCCTGACGCTCGCTCTGTTTTACCTCCATGTCAAAGAGTATGTTCACCTCGTCCACCTGAAGATTCGGAATCGGTACGATTGCCAGCATGGGCACGTCTACCTTCATCTCGTCAAGGTTGCTCGTTCCGTCCTCGTTGACGCTGCGTCTCTGATAGCCAAACGCCGCAGTGCGGACTTTTCCCTCTGCGTCAAAACCGACGCGATTGATAAAATCAGCCGTAGAATTGGCAAGCTGTGTGCCGGCATCTGCTGCCGCACGCAAGGGCGCTCCGATAAGCTGGTCCATCTGTAATCCTGCAAATTGTTCTGCAATTGCCATAATAATCCCTTCTTTCTGTTTGTATTTTATATTTGTAACTTATGTGTTACCGTTTGTTTTTGCGGCACGCTTCCCTTGTAGCCGAAACGTGTCCGTTTCTGTACTGCGTACCCTGTCTGTCAAAGCTTCGGCGGCGCCCGATGATATGGTATGCCAGCCTGCGGATACGGCAAAGCATTCGTGCAAAAAAGCCTGCTTTCTTCTGTTCCTGCGGATAAGATATATCCATGACAGCAATGCTCTCCACAAAAAGGACTTCTCCCTGCGTTTCCTGTTCCAATAACAGCCGCAGGTTCATCTCTGCTGCCAGCTCCTTTGCATGAAAAAGGATTTCCTGCTTCACCCGTTCCTGTTCTTGGGCACGTTCTATTGCCTTTTCTTTCTTTGCAGCGTTTTTATTCATAATCCTTTTCCAAGCCAAACTCGATTTCCTTGTTCATAATTTTTTCCTGATATTCCATGATGCGGTTGGCAATATTAGACTGCGCCATCAGGTACTTATCCTTGTCAAACTCTCTGGTGTCCTCTTCAAAAGCATCGTAGCTAATCTGCTGCAGCCGCTCCTGCTCGGCAATCATATCCGTAATCTTTTGGTAGAGCTGCCTTAACCGCTTAATCTTTGCCTTCATCTTGGATACCTCCTGCCATGTATTCTTCTGGTCATCGCTTCCCAGATTGCCGTCCACCGCTACCGGCGTGGTATCTGTTTTCTTTGCTATCTGGTTGGAACTGAGCAGGTCTGTCAGGCGCAGAATCCCTTCTGTTGCCGGCAGGGAGCTAATCTGCATCTTATATGTAACTCTGGGAAGAAAATCGCTTTCCCTCTGCTCAGGAGAACAGATACGGGCAGTAATGGCACATTTTCCTTCGTCGCTTTTTTCTGCCTTCACCTCCGTGGAAAAGTCAATCTCCGCCTTCTCTACGTTGAGATTTGTGATGGGAACTATCGAGAGCAGCGGTACCTGCATCTGCAGATTATCCACGCTGTATCCCTCCTCTCCCTCGGGACGGACCTGCTCATAAGCAATGTTAATATTATTCAGCCGTACCGTCTCCTCCGTACCATTCTGGCGCAGCGTTCCCATGCTTTTGATGGCATCTACCACCTGCGCACGAAGCTGCTGATTGGATTTTGCAAGCGCATGAAGGGGGGCATACACCAAATCATCTAACGGGATAAAATCACTTTCCTTAAATCCGCCGCCCGAGCTGTCCTCCCCCTCCTCATCGCCCTCATAATATTCTCCGCCATAATACTTTTCTTCGTCAGCCATGTCCTACACTCCTTCATGAAACGCAATCATTTCGATGCCTTTACTCCTGCATCCGCTTCTCTATTTCAAAAATAATGCTCTTTCCTCTTCTCTCCTGCGTACCAGTCCGGCAAGCACCTTTCCGCCTCCTTTATTGTACTGCAGCATCGTCTCCGCAATTGCGGCGGCGCTTCTTCCCGTGACCAGCTTCTGCAGGCTTCCGTTTCCGCAGTTATAGCAAAAGCTGGTCAGTGCATCAAACTGATTCTGCGACAGCGGAAAGGTAATCAGTCCCTTTTTGAAACAATTGTTTACATATCCGCCGTATTTTTTCAGGTCTTCCTTTAGCAGCGCCTTTGCCGCCTCCTGCGAGGGAAGCTTGTCCCCGGACTTCACTCCCTGCGTATGCCCGTACCCGATTGTCCATATGCCGGCAGGGCATTTATACGCCTCCAGACGGCACCCTTCATACTTGGCAATCAGCTCCACGCCGCAGTCGGAAACCGCCATTTCCCCCGATTCATTTGCCTTAGCTGTTTTTTCACCTTCCGTGTATCCGACGTCATAGGCTGCCTGCGGCACGGAAACACTGCACTGCAGACCGATAGCTGCCGCAATCAGATATTTTACATGCACCGGACTGCAGATAGACTTACTTTCGCTGACATTTTTGTCAATTACTGCCCGGTCGCCGCTGACGGATTTGACAATCCACTTGTCATTTTTCACCCAGTCCGGTATCTCCTTTCCGGTGTAATACACTGCATCGGAAGCCAGCATCACAATATCTCCTGCCTGCAAAGCTCCGTTGTTTTCCTTTGGAGCGCTGCCTGTCAAAAACTCGTGTATTTCCTTTTGTGCATCTCTCTGCTGCCCTGACGGCAATGACATCCTGCCGTTTCCCATCGCTGCACATACATCTCTGCGGAAGCCGTCCATTGTATAGCCGCTCTGCAGTCCGTTCCACAAGTGGTCAGGGTCTGCGTGGCCTGACGCAATGCCTCTGTCATGTCCTTCCTTATGACTGATAATCACACCATCCGCCATCGGATTCAGCTGAAACTTCTCACACAGAAACGCAAACAGTTCCACCGCTGCATCATATGTACGCTTCACCACGGCAAGCGCCGTCTCCCTGTGGGAGCAGACAAATGCCGAACCGCCTGTATACCTGATGCAGGCAGGCTCACACATTTCCACGCCGATATAAGAATTGTTGGAGCTGCCGCCGCCATGCCATGCGCGGTAATCCCAGGGAAGGGTCTGATAGACTTTTCCTGTATTGCCGTCAATAAATGCATGCACACACGCCCTTGCTTCCTCAGGGCGGTTCCACTTGCGCACGAAGGTTTCCGCCGACGGCTGCGGACAGCCTACGCTGTGCAGCATCAGTCCCTTTACCGTAATTCTCTTTCCAGCCTTATAGCATGGATTATTTGTTAAAATACTCTTAATAATTTCCATTCTATTGTTCTCCTTTCGTTCTTAAAATGCTTTTTCTGATGTCACAATATCGCTTCACCGGAATCTGAATCGTCTCCGTATTGTCCATTTCTGCATAACACCGCGCAATTTTACGGACATGCCTGGTGTTGACAATAAAGCTCCGCTGAACCCTGATAAAGCTTTGCGGCAGTACCTTCTCCATCTCCTTTAAAGAGCCTACCGACTCCACTTCAAAATATTTGCAGTGCCAAATAATATGATTATGGCTTGCCTCCAGATAAAGCAGTTCATCTTCCTCAATAAAAAATGCTCTTTCCCTGATGTCCTTGATATAAAGCTCCAATCCGCTGTTTCTGTCCTGAGAGATATGTAAATGCCTGATTTTCGTTTTTCCTCTGCTGTCCCGCTTTAAAACCATTGTATAGCACATCAGTTCTTTTTTAGCACGGTCATGCTCCCACTCCACATGGTAGCTTCCTGAGAGAATGCACAAGTCATTTGTCTGTTCCACGATGCTGCATGATTTGTGGCGGATTTTATGAGCCTGCGCCTGAAGCGTTTTCAGGTATGCCTGCACTTGAGCAGGATAATGCTCCTGACTGTTAAACGGTGTCCACAGCTGCGTATCGGAAGCCAGAAATCCTGCTGTAAGAAATGCTTCTCCCTGATATAATGTGTCAATAATGCTCATTGCTGTTTTTCTTAAACTCTCTTTATGTTCATCCATCTTTTCTCTTATGTCTGTGCCCTCCGGTTGTTTTTACCATCATAAAACGGCAAAGCCGTCAACTTACAATCCGCAGAAGCAACCGTGCAAAAATGCTCACAAACTTTTACAGTTTGGTCTTATGGCATTTTATTTCCGGAATTATACTGCTATAAATCCTGTTTTTGTATGGTCAGGCAGTTTTTATTCCCGGCGTATTCATATATGACCCTGTCCATGCGCTTCTTAACCAGATAGATGCCAAGCCCTCCCTCCTTTCTCTGTTCCCAGGCTTCTTCTATATCCGGGTCCGGTTTCGCTAAAGGATTATACGGGATTCCATCATCCTCAAAGCACAGCATTACGTTTCTGTGCTCCTGTTCATCCACGCGCACTTTGACCGTAACCTCAGCGGCGCCGCTGTAATAACAGATATTGGAAAAGATTTCATCTGCTGCCATTAAAATTTTGATGCGGGTCCGCATCGTTACGCCTTTTTCCGCCAGACACTCCTCGATAAAGGCTGAAAACTCCCGGATATACGCCATGTCCGGCTTTCCGGTCTTCTCTGCAAAGCCGTTCCCCAGATAAGTGACTGCCAGCAGTGTAATATCGTCAAACTGCTCTGTCCCCTTCTGAAAAATTTCTACATCCTTCCACACTGCCTGTATCAGCTCTGAAGGAGATGCCGGACTGTCTCCGCTGCTTCCTGCCACGTCCTTAAGCCGTTCTTCTCCATACAGCTTCTTTTCAATGCTTGTCGCTTCCGTCACGCCGTCGGTATAAAGCAGCAGGGTATCTCCCGGATGCAGACGGAGACTGCTCTGTTGATACGGCGCTTCCTCCATGCCTGCAAGCACCAGACCTCCGCGAAAAGTGTCATACAGGCAGGCGCCGTCCTTACGGCGAATCAGCGGCCGGCAGTGTCCGGCATTGACAAAGACAAGCTCGCCGGTGGAGAGCGTCAGCACGCCAATCCACGCTGTGACGAACATTCCGTTTTTATTGTTAGCGCACAGGCTGTCATTAATCTCCATCACCGCATGCGCCAGCCGGTTCTCCGTTTCCGGTGCTCCTTCCCATTCTTTTGCAGCGCTCATCAGCCTGCTTTTCATCAGGGTACGGGACACCACCATAAACAACGCCGCCGGAACGCCCTTGCCGGACACATCTGCCATGACAAGCGCGAGCTTGTCCTCTCCCAGCAGAAAAAAGTCATAAAAGTCTCCGCCCACACCCTTTGCAGGCGTCATAGATGCCGCGAGCAGAAAGTCTGTTCTGTTATTAAAAATTCCGTCCGTCGTTGGCAGCATGTCCGCCTGCAGACGGGAAGCCACAAGAATCTCCGTGCGAATGCGCTCCTTTTCCGCCATAATCGAAGTAATATTTTGAATATACTGCTCTACTTCCTCAAGCATAATTCCAAACGCCGACGCAAGCTGTCCTGTTTCACCGGAGAGTCTGCCCAATTCCCCACACCTCATCGTCCATTGCTCCAGATTTTTTTCATGTGCCAGCTTTGTTTCCCCGCTCTCTGACAGGACATCTCCCCTTCGCGCATATGCTGCCGCAATTTTGCAAAGCTCCTCAATCGGAACAATTATTTTTTTCTCCATATTCTGCAGAAAGCAGACGGACAGGCCGCACATGACGAAAAAATCCGCAAATACACAGATATAAATGCTGTTCCACAGCTTTAACGGGTCCCGAACCGTATCAGCCAGCGCTGCATAGGACAGGACTCCTGCCAGCGCTGCCGACACTACGCTCAGCAGAAGAAAAATCAGTACAAACCTTACATTTAAGGTCAGCACGTTTCTCCGCCCCAGTCCTCCTGCCAGACGGCACAGCAGAATCATCGGAATGCCTAACAGAACAGAAAAAACAAGGTTGTTAAAAAACAGCAGCAATGTAGACTGCGACAAAGCTTTTCCCATGCCGAGAAGCTGCAGCATGCTTCCCAGGACTGCCGCCATCAGAAGGGTGTCTGCAAAAATAATCCACAGATATCGTTTCACATCTGCAACGCTGCGGAAATACGGACCTTCTTTTCTTTTCGCTTTTCCAAACCCATGCCATAGTACATAGGGCAGCCAGCCATATAAAAACTGTGCAGCAAAACCGTATATGCAGACCGGAGCTGCATACCCTGACAAGATATCCGCCCCCAGATTTCCAACTGCACAGCCCAGCGCGCCCGGCACCCCAAACAGCATTCCAAATACCGGCGGAAACGCGCCTGCCGGACGCACCTCCGTCAGTCCTGCCATTGCAAACAGTCTTCGGAAGGGCATTGTAACCGCAAAGAATAATAAGGCAGTCACACAAAACACAGTTCCTTTTTTACGCATCTTTTTCCCTCCTTTGCGGCAATCATCTGCCGCGCCGACATCTCACAGCAGCAATTCAGCCATTATATAGATAGCAGCATAAGCAGAATCAATGACGCTCCCGACAGTATCCTCATCCACAGATGCTCTATAGGGTTACTGTGAAAAAACAGGATGCCTCCGCAAATCACCAGCATCAATGCCGTATAAACTGCCGGAAGCACTGCTTTTGCTGCCCTGCCTCTTAAAATCAGATACCTGCGCGGCGCAGGACAGCAGGATATCTCCACACAGTCTGCGGTCAGCATGATGAGAACCGGCATTCCCAAGCCAATCGAAAACCCAAGATTATTGAAAAATACATAGCGGTAAATTTCCTCATACCATATTTCCTCCATCACATAAAGTCCGATAGAGAGAAACCACGCGGAAGTCATGGCGCTGACTGCACAGACAAAGCAATAACAGACAATATTTCTGCTGCTGTGCAGATTCGGCGCTTCCTTTCTGTACAGATACCATAACCGGTAGGGAAGCCATGCTGCCGCAAAATTTCCGATGATTCCCAGTATGGAAGCTTCGGAAAATGTCCCGGCCATATCTGCAAGCAAGTTGCCCAGTCCGCATGCCGCTGCTCCTGTGAATCCCCATAAAAGCCCGGCTACCGGCGGCACTGCATTGACAGGGCGTACCTCTGTCAGCCCCTCCACCAGCACCATCGCCTTAAAAGAAATTCCTAACAGTAAAAATGCTCCTAACGTTATCATAAATTTTTTTGTTCTGCTCATTTTTCACCTTCCATCTGCTGCTGACTGCCTGCCATTCCTGCTGTCACTGCCCCTGCCGCAATCAGCACAGCTCCTGCTAAAGACTCATAACGAAAATCCCCGCCTCCTCCATAAGCCGCAGGCAGCAGCAGAGAAAGAAGCAGTGTGACAATCGGCTCTGTGGACGCAATAACCGTTACACGCAGCGCATCTGTATATTTTTGAGAGAACATCAGTGCGATATAAGCATATGCCTTTGTAAAAAACGCTAATATAAAAATGTTTGAAAGCAGTTCTTTTGTAAATGTAATCTCCCTTAAGGCTTGAGGACTTTCCAGGCGCCACAGAATAAATCCTGTCACTGCCGTGAACGTCATCTGCACGATACAGATAACCAGCGGATCATCTTGTTTGGCATAACGGTCCGCCGCAATCGTATATACCGATGAGCAGAAACAGGCGCCTAACATATATCCGGTTCCCACTGTGCAAAACCCCGTGATGTCAAAGCCATTACTGACACACAATCCAAGCAGAATCACGCCTGCGCCTGCCATATGATTCCGCGACAGTTTCTGATGAAGAAAAAGCTGCAGCAGCGGCACCATGAGAATTGTCAGCGATGCAAGAAAGCTGGCATTGGCAGCCTCCATCATGGCAATGCCCTTTTTCTCCAACAGCAGATTGGCGCTTAATATGATCGACAGCAAAAAACCTCTTCTGCAGGTTCCTGCTGTCATCTGCCGGAATCGTTTTGCAAAAATGACTGCCATCACAGCTGCTGCAATACCGCAGGTAAGCGCCAGATAAGCATATGAGGAAAATTCCTCCGGCAGATTCCTGATAAAAATATATGAGGCAGACCAGCAGAGCGTGATGGAGAACAGCAAAATACTGCTTTCAGTCTTTGTCATATTCCTGCTGCTCCTCTCCTGTGCCTGAATAATAGTAAGAAACAGAGTCTCTTTCTTCTATTAAGATGCTGTTCTGGTTCAGTGCTGTAAGCGACTTATCCATAATTGCCCTGACCGCTTCTAAATCCGCATTGTGGAAAGAATAAATCAATGTTTTTTCCATTGTGAGTGTTCCCGAGTCGTCTACCCATGCTCCTGATGCTTCCTGCATGGTATAACCGCTGACATATTCTAAGCAGATGGCATTCACAATCTCCTGCGCTTCCTCATCAGAGATTCGCTGATGATACTCATCCTTGTCATTCAAGCCTATGTAAATGACATACTCCTTGTCCGGATTTTCCTGATTCTCTCTGCCGCTAAAGCTTAAATCAGATACGGTGCTGCCTGACACTCCTGTCATAATTGCGATAAAGCACATCAGGATACCCTTTTTCCAATTTACTTCCACAGCTGCCGTGCCCCCGCTATTCCACATTCAAAATGTCCGCAAAGCCGGTGATGGTAAATACCTCACGTACTTCCTCATTGGCACCCTTTACCACCATTGTTCCCTCTTGCTTTTTCATTGCCTTGTGTGCCGCAAGCAGTACGCGCAGCCCGGCAGAGGAAATGTATTCCAGCAGCGTAAAATCCAGTACCAGATTACCGGTTCCATCCAAATAATCTCTCAATGCTTCCTCAAGCTGTCCGGCTGTCGTCGTGTCCAGCCTGCCCTTTAACTTGAGCGTCAGCTTCTCCTGCTCTTTCCTTGCTTCAATTGTCATGCGGTATCTCCTCCTTCTTGTTCCTCCCACCCGGGTTTTCTCACAAAACCCACGTGGTATGTGATTTTTTCCATTGTCAGCTCATGTTCTCCGATTAAATATCTGCCTATCGTAATATCTTTTCCGATAATCATTCCTTTGGGATAATCGTTAAGACATTTATTGAGCAGAGCTGCCTGAGCCTCCTTTGCCTGATCTGACAGGGGATTGTTGGGATTGACACTGCCTATCGGCACCAGCTTGATATAGTGGATATCTGTCAGTGCCGTTTTTTCCTCCTTGTTCATGATCCTATCCTTCTTTCTGTGATACAGGCTGCCTTTGAAAGCAGCTTATTTGTTCCCGTAACATTCCTTATGAAAAGCTTCTGCATATTTTACGGAAGCGGCTTTTCTGTTTTCTGCTTGTTACGTTATCCATACTATACCGAACAGCTCCGCCGCCATCAATGAAACCGGATAAATGACCAATCAGACGGTTTGAAAGACACATAATCCGTAATTGGGCAGCGGAATGTCCTTCTCCGGGTGTTTTTGCTTTTATGCATCTCTATCCGGACGAAAACTGCAGATAGTATCCCTCAGACTGCCATTGGTTCCGAATGGGAATTTCCTAATACGATGAATCAAGGCTTTCTAATGAGCACGGAGCCGGCTCGAGTCGGCATCCATGCCTCCGTCTCCAACCTGATGATTTATCATCGTATAAGGAAATATCACCATTCTCCACCGAGGCATTCTACGGGATACTATCTGCAGTTTTCTGTTCATTAAAACCATAAAATGGAACAGTTGTCAGTACACAGAAGGTCGGCAGTTCGATGTCGGTACAGGCTGGCGGAAAATGCTGACATTTTCTTATGGGTGATTCGATATGCAGAGAAAATCCGGCATCACCCATTAGAAAATTCGCATTCGGAGTCCAATCGCCTGTACCGGCATAGGACTGCCGACCTTCGTCCTGATTAAAATATCCATACGGCTGAACTGTTACGATATCTTCCCTCTTTGCATGTTGCCCCCTGTACACTGACGCTATCAATGTGCTATAATAAATCTGTTACTTCGTTGTAACATTTCAGGCAGGTATGAATTGTTCTGAAATGTTACGTCCAATAATACATTTAATACATTGAAGGAGATTCTAACATGATAAATGTAGCGGTGAAATCAAAGGGTACCATAGACCGCAGCTCTATTCTATCTATCAATGTACCTGATCCGCAGAGCGTGAAAAATCAAGGAAATATCCAAACTCTGATGCGGCATCCGCAAAATCAGCCGCAGTACTCACAGCCTGACACCTCGCACGCTCAGCCGCAGTACTCACGACCTGACGCGCCGCAAAATCAGCCGCAGTACTCACGACCTGACGCGCCGCAAAATCAGCCGCAGTACTCACGACCTGACGCGCCGCAAAATCAGCCGTGGTACTCACGACCTGACACCTCGCACGCTCAGCCGCAGTACTCACGACCTGATACCTCGCACGCTCAGCCGCAGTACTCACAGCCTGCCATGACATGTGTTTCGCAGCCGCAGACTGTCCAGCCTGCCTTCACTTCCGCTATGCAAAATACAGGAAGCATTGCCTCTTCATCTGTCATAAAGCCGATTCCCACACTGCAAAACAAAGTGCAGAAGGGGCAGAAGACACTGCTTTGCGCCACACCGCTTGACGCCGTCAATGCCTGCTTTGGGTGGAATACGACGGACAGCAGATGTGATGTTGATGTGTCCGCTTTCCTGCTCGGCGCAGACGGCAGGGTAATCGGAGATTCCTGGTTTGTATTTTACGGTCAGACGCTCAGCCCCGACCAAAGCACAAGATTTACAGCAGACAGCCCGACAGACCGCGAAACAATCCAGATTAACTTTAAAAAACTTGACAGCAGTGTCAAAAAAATCGTTTTTGTACTGACCATCAATGACGCACTGGCAAACAGGCTGCATTTCGGAATGCTCAAGGATGCCTATGTCAGAATCATGGATTCAGCGGGAAATGAGCTTGTCAGCTTTATGATGACGGAATACTACAGCAATGTAATCTCCATGATGATTGGTGAACTTTATCAGCACAATGGAGCATGGAAATTTAATGCCGTCGGAAACGGTGTCGCAAAGGACCTTGCCGGTTTATGTGAATTATATGGCGTACAGGTTATCGATTAGGAGGATTTTATGTTAACTTTTGAAATTGTAAACGAATTAACCCTGAAGGTTACCTGCAGAGGAAATGATGTCCTGTTTGCAAAGGCAGGTTCTTTTATCTGCGGTGAAAACGGAGGATATAAGAATTATAAATTTGAAAAGCTCCTGCTTGGTCCCCAGCAGAATATGGGACAGGCGCTTTGGGGTTCTATTGTAAGACGTGTAACAGGTGAAAACCTTCCTCTGATGAAGGTAATGATGAATGGCGACAGCATTACATATTATGCAAATCACAGTCAGCATGTAGTTGTATACCAGCTTCAGCAGGGTGAAGTGCTCTCCATTGAATCGGAAAATATCCTTGCATTTACCCCGGACTGCAAATATGATGTGCGTTTTATCGGCTGCGGCGTTATCTCGCAAAAGGGACTGGCAACCTCAACCCTTACAGGCATGGGGCCAAACGCATATGTTGCTGTCTTAGTCGACGGAAATCCTATCGTGCTGAGCAACATTCAGTCAGGCGCCACGCTTGCCGTTGACCCTGATGCTGTCGTATGCTGGATGGGTGCAGGTCCCTGTGATCCTGACATCAAGATGGACGTAAACTGGAAAACCTTTATCGGACAGTCCTCCGGTGAATCTTATAGCTTTGAGTGGGGAGGACACCAGCCTGTTTCCGTCATTATCCAGCCAAGCGAACGTAACAGCGGTGTCAGCATAGGCATGGACGGCGGCCGCCTCGGCAGCAGACCAAACTAAATTGTTATTAACTATCAATGCCTGCTTCTGCAGATTTGAAGTACGCTCTCAAGCACTGCTTCTGCGTACAGCCTGTCTGCAGGCGGGCATTTTACATGAACAGAAAAATCATGTTTCCGCACAAGCTCCGGTGCAGCAATCCCATAATCGGCTGCTTCCAGCATGGATATATCAAATTCGCTGTCGCCTGCCGCAATCACACAGTCAATTCCGGTACAATTTTTCACAGCATGTTCCTGCTGCTTCCTGTCTTTTCCCACATTCACATTATCACGAATATAAGACCGGAATCTGTCTACGGCGTTTCCCTTGCTCAATGTCTTTGGCACCACATAAAGCTTTGCACCATTATGAAAGACATCGACGACTCCCGCATCCAGCACACTCTTTAACTCCTCAACTACAGACTCCGGTTCTTCACACTTCGTAAATACAAACAGCTTCCTGATAAATCTCAATTCAAAACATCTTCTTTTATCCTGCTGCAAAAATGCAACCGCTCTGGAAAGCTCTTGTTCGCTGTCGCTTACCAGCTCCAATGACTTCTGATACCAGTTTTCCTCTTCCTTTCCATCAACAAGAAGCACACCGCCATTGCAAGCCAGTGCATACCGGAAATCTCCTATTCCTAAATCAATGCGCCTGTACTGCTCTATCGTCCTTGTCGTAGTAGGTACAATAACAACTTCTTTCTGTACCTCCTTCAAAAGCCGGTAAGTCTCCTGTGTAATAAAAGAAATCTCCCGTCCCTGATACACCTCCGTACAACGCTTATCCTCTCCGATATCATGCTTGTAAGAGTATATTAATGTATTATCCAAATCCGTGTGAAAAATAATCATGCTGCTCTCCATTCCTTTCTTTCCTTCCCACATCGCGGCCCACGAGGCGCTTTAGCGACCTTTTCCCCTGCATGGAGCTGTGCTATTGAGAAGAAGAATCACGGGGATGCACAGAACAAAAGCAGGCAAGCCTGCTCTCAGCTCCCCAACCCCTCACTCATGAGGGGCTTGCTTGCTTTTGCGCGCCAGATGCGGTCACATAGTGACATTTTCCATACGCATCTGTGCGCATCCTGCCGGAGGCTTTTATGATATAGGAAAATGCGAAGCACTTTCCTATATCATAAAAAAGGCTGAACTGTCATGTCCCCCATGAACGGTTCAGCCTTCTAAAATAGATTCTCTTATCATATCCCGTCAATTCAGCGCATGTCCGAAAGCATAATCGCTGAACTGCTGCCGGAAAACTACTTTCTGTTTACGATCATCTTTCTGATCATATCCACAGGAATCACTGTGACAGCTAAGATAACAATTGCTATCCAGCCCTTAATGCCAAACGGCACACAGCTAAACATATTTCCAATCCAGGTAAATACCGTGAATGGCACAAGTGCCGCATTTACAATCAATGCCTGAACTAAAATAATCAGGAGGAATACTTTCAAAAATCCCGTATTCTGGTCAAGTCCCTTAAAGATGCCGAAGCCGTCATCTCTGACATTAAAGCCGTTGAACAAGGCACTGACAATAAACAGTACAAAATAGCCTGTCAAGTGCTGTTCCTCTGTCTCAAAAAGACCGGTAAAGAACGGCGCTTTCAGATAGACAAAGCTTATCACAGTAAGCCAGAGACCCATGGTAATAATCTGAGCCATCATCTGTCTGCTGATAATGCTCTCATCTCTCCTTCTTGGCTTCTCAAGCATATACTTCTCAAGTGCAGGCTCGTTGCCAAGCATGATTGCGCCCAGGCTGTCCATTACAAGATTTACAAACAGCAAGTGTGTTACCTTCAGCGGCTCATCAATGCCGAAGAACGGAGCGATTGCACTGACAATAACCGCCGTTACATTAATGACAAGCTGGAACTTACAGAACTTCAAAATATTATGGTAAATGGTTCTGCCGTAAAGAATCGCATCCTTGATTGACTTAAAGTTGTCATCTAGGATAACAATCTTACCTGCTTCCTTAGCAGCCTCCGTACCGCTGCCCATTGCAAAGCCTACATCGGCACGCTTCAATGCCGGCGAGTCGTTAACACCGTCGCCTGTCATGCCAACTACAAGATTCATTTCCTGACAAAGCCTTACCATACGCGACTTATCAGTAGGAAGCGCACGTGCAATCACGCGAATCTTAGGAATAATCTTCTTTACCTCATCATCTGTCATCTCATTTAGCTGGGCAGAAGAAAGCGCCATGTCATCATTGCTCCGCAAAAGTCCCGCGTCCTTTGCAATTGCAACTGCTGTCTCCAGTCTGTCGCCGGTAATCATGACAACCTGTATCCCTGCATTCTGAACCTCTTTGATGGCATCTCGTGCCTCGGGTCTTACATCATCCCGGATGCCTACCAAACCAATGATTACAATATCGTCGTTAATCTTGCTCTCCACAAGCGCGCTCTCAGAATAGCCAAAAGCAAGCACACGCATCGCCTTTGCCGCAAGCTCGTCAATCTTTCTGTTAAGAACTGCCTTATCAATCTCCCGGATATTTCCGTCTGCATCAAGATACTTAGCAGCAGACGCAAGAAGCCTCTCCGGCGCACCTTTGTAGAAGGTCTTGCCAACGCTGTCAATTCTTGCCTGACTGAACTTATTGGTAGAGTTAAAGCCCTGCTGCGCCGTAACAACATACTCTGTGTTGGAAGCAAGCGCATTGAAAGTATCCTCGCCGATAAATTTCATAAGAGCCTGATCAGTGGCATTACCGCCGATAACCCTGTGTGATGCGTCAAACATAGACTGTGTGTTCTTACCGATTGCAAGGTCTACCAGTCCCTTTACCTTACTGTGCCTGCTAAGCTGCGGAATGT
Source organism: Lachnospiraceae bacterium (assembly GCA_017622845.1). Lineage (GTDB taxonomy): Bacteria > Bacillota > Clostridia > Lachnospirales > Lachnospiraceae > COE1. The sequence goes on from JAGAQJ010000065.1 coordinate 22,179, forward strand.
CAATGGAATTTCCGTCCGCACAGAAGAAATCAACAACTTCCAAAGAACCTTTTGTTATCGTACCTGTCTTATCGCTGAAAAGAATATTTAATGAACCTGCTGTCTCAATACCCTCTGCCTTTCTGACAAGGACATTGTGGTCAAGCATCTTGCTGGTATTCTGCATCAATACCAGAGAAATCATCAGCGGCAATCCCTCCGGCACAGCACAGACGATAATAACAACTGCAAGAGAAACCGCATTAATCACGCTCATAAGGATATCCTGCACCGGCTGTGCGAAATAGCCGGAAGGACCGCCCTCAAATACAAGTATGGCATGTGCCAGATAAAACAGCGCAATGACAACCGCACCGATATAGCCGAAGGTTGAAATCTGCTTTGCCAGCTTTGCCAGCTTTACCTTTAACGGGGAATCCGGCTCATCCTCCTGCATTTCCTCAGCCATCTTACCCATCATTGTCTTTAAACCGACTTTTCTGACATCGAGGATACCTTCTCCGTCAAAGACAACAGCGCCTCTGAACAGGGAAAATTTGTCGACAAAGGTATCGCCGGTAATATCATCTGCAAGCTGCACACTCGGGTCTGCCGCTGTCTTTTTGCACTCCTCCGCCTCTCCGTTCAGAGCAGAGTTGTCCACCTTGAGCGCACCGTCAATCAAAATACCGTCAGCAGGAATCTTATCACCTGACTGCAGTAAAACCTTATCGCCTACTACAACATCATCTACCTCAATGACAGTGACAACACCATTCCGGTGTACCTTACATTTGTCCTTTTCCGTGTTGTCCTTTAATTCACGGTACTTCGTATCACTTGCCACACCCGTCTTTGCGGAAACAAATGCTACAATAAATACTGCGATAATGGTTCCCAACGGCTCATATATTTCTGCATAGCCAAAGAAAAACATCACAATCATCAATGCTGCAATTGCAAGAAGGATTTTAATCATCGGATCGGAAAAGGTCTCCTTAAACTCCTCCCAAAAAGTAGTTGGCTCCGAGTCAGGAATCGCATTCGAACCATATTTCTCCCTCGACTGCTCGACTTCTTTGTCACTAAGTCCATTAAATTTCATTTTTCATTTTCTCCTCATTTTTAGATAAATCTGTTTGCAAGCTCGCCAAGACCCGGGTCATTTGTTCCCTGCCCTATGGCATTGAACTTCCACTCCCCATTGTGTCTGTATATCTCGCCAAAAATCATTGCTGTCATGTTGGAATAATCCTCTGACAGATTGTACCTGCACATCTCCACATTGTTTCTGCCGTCAACAAGACGGATAAAAGCATTCTGAATCAATCCGAAATGTTGCTTTCTCTGATATGCCTGATAAATATTTACAACAATGACAATTCTGTCATATTCAGCAGGAATCGCAGCAAGGTCAACAAGAATCTGCTCATCATCTCCGTCTCCGGCTCCGGTCAGGTTATCTCCCATATGCTGTACTGTTCCTGTCATATGTCTGAGATTGCCGAAATAAACCAAATCCTCCTTCGCACAAAGCTTTCCGTTTCTCAGCAGAATCGCAGATGCATCACAGTCAATCGGCTGCGGCTTTGGTGCAAAAAGCCCCCTCTTCTGCTGAACCTCATCCCAGCCTAAGCCGACAAGAACCTTTGAAAGTCCTGCGTTGTCCTTTGATAAGCTTACCTTCTGCCCTTTTTGTAAACTAACTGACATTTTCTTTTCCTCCACATTATCTAAACAATTGCAGCAATTCAGGCAAGACTGAACTGCTTCCAAATGAATCACAATAAACCACTCTGCATCAAATACTATTTACTCAACGTCCACGCCGAAATTAGCGCAGAGCGCTGCAAGTCCTCCCTGGAAGCCGCTTCCAATCGCATTGAATTTCCACTCACTGCCATTCTTATAAAGCTCTCCGAATACTGCCGCTGTCTCAATGGAGAAATCCTCTCCCAAATCGTAACGGAGCATTTCCTCACCTGTAGCCTCATTGTAAATTCTGATAAATGCGTTGTTTACCTGTCCAAAATTCTGCCTTCTTTTCTCAGGTTCATAGATTGTCACTGTGAATGCAATCTTTGTAATGTTTTCGGGCACTTTTGCCAAGTCAATCTTAATCTGCTCGTCATCTCCGTCTCCGGCTCCTGTCAGATTATCTCCCATGTGCTGCACGCTTCCTGACGGATGCGTCAGATTTCCATAAAATACAAAGTCCTCCGCCTTTGAAACCTTTCCGGAATCGGTCAGCAGAAACGCTGCCGCATCAAGGTCAAAGTCTCCGCCTGTGTCAAATGCATTGACATCCCATCCAAGTCCGACAACAACATTCTTTAATCCCGGATTATCCTTCGTAAGACTGACCTTCTGTCCTTTTTGCAAACTAATCGGCATAACTCATATCCTCCATTTTCTATATTATAACCATGACTTTCTCATAGCTTGCGAATTTGAGCCGCAGGCACAAATTTGCCGTGTGAAAAAACTGTCATATATGGTTTTTTCACACTATATCCATTCTAATCGTTCCGCTTTATGCAACCTCAATGCCATAGTGACCGCAAAGCGCTGCAAGACCGCCCTGGAAGCCGCTTCCAATCGCATTGAACTTCCACTCGCCGTTATGTCTGTAAAGCTCACCGACAACAACTGCCGTCTCAATGGAGAAATCCTCTCCCAAATCATAACGGATCAGCTCTGTGTTTGTCGCCTCGTCAACAATGCGGATAAATGCATTGGAAACCTGACCGAAATTCTGTCTTCTGACATCAGCGTCATAAATCGTAACGGTGAAGGCTACCTTCTCGACATTTGCGGGAATCTTGGTCAGGTCAATCTGAATCTGCTCGTCATCTCCGTCTCCCTCTCCGGTCAGGTTATCTCCCATATGCTTGACAGCTTCACTTGGATGCGTCAGGTTTCCATAAAATATGAATTCTTTCTCTGTCGGGCACTTACCGTTTGCACCCACCATAAATGCTGCTGCGTCAAGATCAAAATCCGCTCCGGAATCAAATGCATTGACGTCCCATCCAAGTCCGACCATAATGTTCTTCAGACCCGGATTTCCTTTTGTTAAATCTACCTTTTGTCCTTTGGATAAGTTGATCGGCATTTCTTTTTCCTCCTTAAATCAAACTATGAAATACTATCTCTTGTCGGGCATATGATACATCCTGTTAAATTCCTGTTTGATATTTTCGAGTCTTGCCTGATCCTCAATACGCTTCTTTCTTGCGTCATTCTGAATCTCTCTCGTCTCGTTAATACCATTCACAATCGTTCGCCAGGTTGTTTCCAATGTTTCAATCTTGATAGAGCTGCCTGCCGCCATGGCTGCCGTAAGCTTTGTCTGCTCTACAGTGTTCTGGGCATTTTTAATCAGAAGCTCATTTGTCTTTGCGTCAAGCGCGCTCATTGCCTCCGCCTGCATTTTCTGCCGCTTGAGCATGACAGCCTGCGCCAATGCCTGTTTAAATACAGGAAGCGTAATAATAAATGCTGAGTTGATTTTTCTGACGAGGTTCATGTTGCTGAACTCCATCGCCTTAATCATCGGAATAGACTGCATCGCAACGCTCTCAGCGGTTCTCAAATCCTGCGTTCTTTGCTCCAGCATCATCAATGCCTGATTCAGGCTTGTAATCTCAAACTGAATCGAGCTGTCGCCTGTCGTCTGCATATCTGCCTCTCTCTGTGCAATATATGCCTCAAGCTCTCTGCAGCCCTGCTCACCTGCAAGAATATACTTTACCAGTTCGTGATAATAATTGACATTTGCATCAAACATCGTATTCAGATTACGGTTGGACTGTTTAATCTCTGACTCATACTTTTTCAATTCCACATAGATTTTGTCAACTTCATCACCCATCGTATGATATTTATCCAATATCTTATCAAGCTGTTTCCTCATATTTCCAAAAAGCTTGTTAAAAAGAGACGGATTTTCCTGCAGCTCGTCAATATCAAATTTATCCATAATCTTTGCAAGCGCATTGAGCAGCTCGCTCGAATCATCAAGCTGCGACATATTTACGTTATTTAAAACAACATCGGACGCCTTGGAAATCTCCTCCGCAACCTCTGCTCCGAAGGATACAATCGTCTCAAGGTTGCTGACTTCAATCGTACTTACGATGTCGTCAACCTCCTTAGAGCCTGTAAGCACTTCATTCATCTGCTTTCGGTCTTCCGCAATGTCATACGACTGGACAACCTCAATCTCGTTCCTGGGTTCTGCTGCCGGCGCCATCACAGGTGATTGTGCCTTTGTTTTGGTGAAATCAAGTCCCATATTATATTCCCCTCCTAAAAATTTTGTCACGCCATGAAGGCCGTGTGTTAGATGAAACCAGCGCCATGTTGGGAACCTGTAAATCATATACATATTCGCCGATCTGATGCTCTTCCATCGGTCTTGTGTTAAAATATTTTTCGATATTCTGATAACCTGTCGGCACGAAAAATACCACATCAAAGCCTGCCAGATTGAGAAATGCCGCAAGAATCGAGTCCTCAAGTGAAATCATTTTCTCACCGGTATTAAAATAAATAAGCTTTGGATTCTTTTTCGTAAAGTCAAACTTCTGTATCAGTCTGACAATCTCCTTTGGCAGATTCAGAATCGTCGCGACAATCGTGTACTCCGTTCCGTTTTCAAAGGTTCCCCTGATTGTCTTCTGGTCAATCAGAAGCTGCAGCTTATCAAGAATATGCTCTTGTATTTCCTCCCTCAAAAAGCTGTAGGGATAGCTTTGGTGCTCCTTAATCTTTTTTTTCTGTACGCGTCCGTTCTTAAAAAATTCCGCTGCAAATGCTTTCATAGGATTAGGAGCGGCAGCGTCAATAAACGGAACTGCCTTCACTACAAATGTATCCTCTGTCATCAGCTCCTTTGCCGCGCTCCAGTACTTTGAAACAATGCCGTCCTTCACGCCTGATACCTTGGCAAAAATAACAGGAAGCGTGACCACGCCATTCTCCGTGCTGAAATTGGGCCGGTACTTGAGTTCTTCTTTCCACAAAATCGGTATTTCCTCATACATTGTCTGCAGGGTTATGGAGTCAGCCTTCGCATACTGCTGATTGCGGTAAATTCCGGTATCCTGATACATCAGTCCGTCAAGCTCCCGTTCCGCATGGTACGCCGCTGTTCCCATATGCACATCAGAGCTTTGCTGCGGATATTTGCACAGCGCAAGAGACTCCGGAAATGTAATTTCATATAAAAGACTATCCTCAAGACGGCATTTTGTATTAAGGTTCGGATTTAACACAAGCACATCGACCGGAAGCCTTGCGAGAATTCGCAGGAACAACGTCTCATTCTCATTTGTGCATGGTCCCATATGGATAAAGCAGCCGATATCTGGCATTTTCCAGTTGGAAAACAGCTCCTTCTGATACCGCTTTAACCAGCAGAGCATGTAAACCGCCTTGTTTGTCAGCTTATTCAGACTGCTGTCCGGCTCTTTTGCCTCCGCAAGCATGACATCAACAAATGCTTTCACCATTAGTCTTTGCAGTTCTATATTAGCAGTGTACTGAATATTGGCTGACAAGTCCATCAGCATCTCATCGTGCTTTTTGTAATTTCTGCGTTTCACAGCCGCGATTTCCTCCATCGTCGGCATTGGTATGGCTTCATCAACAATCACTACATGACGGCGGTTGCTCTTTAACTCAAGCTGAAACTGGTACAGCTCATTTACATAAGTAACCTTATCCTCCGCTCCATTGATGCGGTAAAAACAATTGTAAAACAGCCCGGGGTCATTTCCCCTTGCTGTAATGCTTTTTTTGAAATCCGAAAATCCTTTTCCGTCTATCCATGCATTGGTACAGTTCAGGATTTGCGGCTTTATTCCGTAGATTCTTTCCTGATTCACAGCGTTTTGGATTTCCGTGCGAATCCGCTTCAAATTAAAATCCTTTGGAAATTCCTTCATATCAGGCAGCACCAGATTGTCTGACTTGCTGCTGCCGGCATCAAGGCTTAAATATTTTGCATCTCCCTGATACTGTAACAGTACCGCATCGCATCCGGCTTTGGTCAGCACCGTCACCAACAACAGCTCATAACTGCTGATTTCTCCCTCATATAATATCTTGGGCAGCTTCTTTTCGCCGAGCTGATTGACAATGCGCTCAAATTTATAATACAGCCAGCACATGAACTTAATATATGCGTTTTTGAGCATATTGTCATTCTTGCCTGATTTTCGCAGCATATCCAGCGTCTCATAAATAGCCCCTGCCACGTTCTCTCTCTGATAATCATTCATCCGCGGAAGCCACTTTTTGAGGCTCTGTGCGATAAACTGCCTGTTCATTTGAAAATCCATTCCCATGATTTCCTCATAGTAAGCGAGATTTTTCTCATCGGGATTGGGTATCTTTCCTTCTATAATAACACCTGACAGCCTTGCTGCTTCATAATATTTCTGTATAAACTGACCGATTTCCTCCGTGTACCCGTTAATCCGGTAAAAATATACACCCTGCTCCGGTCTTCTGTCCCGTTCCGTAAAAAAATCATTCAGATTTTTTATTTTAATATGCGTAAACATGTTACTCCTTCAATCATACCGTTCAATTCAGGAAATGTTCCCCTGAAAGACTCAGGCTGCGATACGTGGCTTTGATACCGCGAAAAGGTTTTACATGAGATAAAATTATACTACATTGACATAACAGATTCAACAGGCATAGAACATATTTTTGGTTTTTAATACATTTTTAATCTCATTTTAATAAAACATTTTCTCATTCAAAGCCCTTAATAAACATATTTATAAATTCATAGCCGACAGCCAGATTAATATTCTGTCCGTCGTCAAATCCTGCCGTGCTGATTCCGATAACCTCCCCGTACATATTCAGAACCGCTCCGCCGGAGCTTCCATGGGAAATCGGTGCGGTAAACTGTATCATACCCACGTGGTCAATGCTTCGGAAGCCTGATATGATGCCGTCGGATACCGAGTTAAAAAGCCCTAAGGGACTGCCGATAGCAACAACCTTCTGACCTCTGACAAGCTTTTGCGCTCCTTTGTATACGGGAAGCGGATTTAGTGACCTGTCAATTCTTATCATCGCAAGATCAAGCACTTGATTATACTTAATCATTTCATCTGTCCGATAACTGTTTTCATCGTCCTCAATCTTCACCGTATAGAATTTTCCGCCGCAGGCAACATGGCTGTTGGTAAGAATATACCCTTTTCTTCCTATCATAATTCCCGAGCCGGAGCCTATTGGTTTTCCGGTGCTGTCGTGTATGGTTATCATCACAACAGAGGACGCAAGCAGCGCAAGCTGCTCAAAGCTTTTTTCTGTCCGGGGCGCCCTCTGTGATGTGTGCGGCGGCATCTGTACCGAAACCGCAGCAGACGGCAGAGGGCTGTTTTGCAGTGCTGCCGCATTGGGCTGTGTCTGTTTTTTGGCAGGTCTTTCGGGAATGACCATTCTGATACTGCCCGAATTGCTGCCAACGCCTGATTCTGCCGGCTGATACATCGTATTCACCGCAATGGCAGGCTGCTGTGCTTCTTCTATAGAAAATGCAGGTGAAAAAGCAGGAATCTCCACGTCGCCATAACTGCCAAGCACCAGCTCCGAAGAAAGCTCTTTTAATGATGCACTCAGCGCAATATCCGCTTTGCTCTGAAGCAGGAGGACATCCGCCCCCACAAGTGTGAGCAGATAATAAAATAAATATTCCTGCTCTTTCGTGATATTATGTACTGCCAGCTTGATGCTGCTTTTTTCACTCCACTGCTGCCCTGCAAAAAGGTCATTCACAGCAAGGTCAAACCAGTACAGAAGCTTTACTGCAAAATTTTTTTCAATCGTCTCAGACACGCCGGGTTTTGCCAGCCTGTACTGCCCAAGCGTCTCTGCAAGCGCTCTTCCAAGCGCCTCCGGCAGTCCCGTGCTCTGCACGGTCATTTTTGTATCCACACGTTTTCTCTGACAGTCGAGCCACTTCTGAAAGCATCCGGCATAATAATCTGCCTCCTGCGCTGTCGGCATCGGGGGAGGCGTACTGATTCTTTTATATACTGTTCTTCCCTCACGCATCTGCTGAAGCATGGTGCGGTCAAGCTTTAGAATTTCCTCCGTATAGCCTGTGCTGATGCCAAGCGCACGCACAAAATATACGGTTCTGCGGTTTTGGCTGAGTACGCCTCTTATCTTCCCAAACGCTTCTATTGAATGAATGCTCATCGCATTATGCATATATCTGATAATCTCTTGTTTCATAATTAGGTTCCATTTCCCTTTAAACGTTCATAGTAAAGCCTATTATCATATTCTCTTTCTAAACAACTGTCTACCCTGTAATATCCAAAATATATAAACAATATTTTATTTGATTTTAACACATATTTATTTATTTCGCTACCATTTCATGAAAATGTGTGTTATTATTAGTAACAGTTCCGCCTTTTATGCATTCCTATCCGGACGAAAACGGCAGATTGTATCCCTTCCGCTGACATTTTCTTATGGGTGATTCGATACATCAGCGAAAATCCGCACGGACATGCATTTAAGACGAAACGCGTCTATGGAGTTACAATCAGGAGCATTATTATGAATCAATCGTTACTTTACTATAGCGTCGGCGCACTGCTGTACTGCCCTGCCAACAACGAGACTGTCGCCGATTCCATCATCAATCAGAAATTCGGAACGAAATATTCTCTCGCTCTTTGCCTTGAGGATACGATACCGGACGGCTGCGTTGCAGAAGCAGAAGGAAAATTGATGGCTGCCATGCAGCGTTTGTCCGCGTCCTGCGCACAGCGTGATTTTTATCTTCCTAAAATTTTTATACGCGTAAGAAACGCACAGCAGATTACAAGGCTTTACAAAGCGCTCGGCAAAAATGCAGACCTTGTCACAGGCTTTATCCTTCCTAAATTTTCCCTGGAAAATGCAGATGCCTACATACAGGAGATTATCAGGGTCAATGAAATCTCCGGTCAGCCTGTCTACACTATGCCTATCTATGAAAGTCCAAGCATTATCGACCTTCGAAACCGGTATGACATCTTATATACTTTAAAAGAGAAGCTTACAGCGGTTGAAGACAAGGTATTAAATATCAGAGTCGGCGGAAATGACCTGTGTCATGCGTTTGGTTTCCGGCGCCACGACGATGAATCCATTCATCAGCTCCGTCCCGTTGCAAACATCTTCTCTGATATCATAACAATATATGGCATGGACTATGTGATATCGGGGCCGGTGTGGGAATACTACCGCAGTGCAAACTGGGAGCAGGGACTCAGAAAGGAAATCGCTGATGATATGCTCTGCGGCTTTGTCGGCAAAACAGTTATCCACCCTGCGCAGATTCATATTGTAAATGAAGCCTGCAAGGTTTCCCAAAAAGATTATGATGATGCCTGTGCGGTTCTTCACTGGGACAGCCAGTCACATTCCTTAGTATCTGCAAGCGCCGGCAGGGAACGCATGAATGAATATAAAACGCATTCCAACTGGGCGCAGCGCACTTTGCTTATGGCTGAAAGCTTTGGAATCAGGGAAGCTTAGCATCAGTGCACATCACGCCAGCATGCAATGCGTATCATGCTTCTGCCATTTTTTTGATGATGCCGCAGCACTTATAATGCTTGAGCGGATAATACTCTATGGGGACATTTTTTTCTTCAGCAAGTCTCACGATATGTCCAAGTTCCGGATTCTCCTTGTACCGTTCATCAATCAATACCTTCCATGGAATCCGCCGCAGAAGCACACGCGTTGTCTCTCCGATTCCCGGCTTGATGAGGTTGATGTCCTTTATGCCAAATCTCTCTGCGAGCATTCTCACCTCATCAGCTCCACAGCCTTGTACTGCCTTTTCCGGCACAGTGCTATCAAGCACAAAGCACCGTTCTATCGATTCGATAAATTCATATGACAAATCGGAGTCTGCAAGCTCTCCGTAAAAGACTGCTCCATGAAAATCGTCAGGACCTATGATATCGTCCCGTAAAAAGGTTCTGCTGACAAGCCCGGAAACAGTGCAGTTCAGGCAGGAGCTTGGAATCAGGATATCCTCATGCGTGCCGCAAAGCGCTGTCACATTGGCAGGGTCCGCTGCCACGGCAATATCCGGGGACACGCCCTCATAAGCTTTCAAATCCTTTTTGAGCTCCTCCAATATCGCACCCTTCCCAATCCAGCCGTCAACAAAAAGAAGCCGCTGCGGCGCATACCGTTCAAGCAGATATTTCATCGCGTTGTTATCAATTCCTCTTCCTTTGATGATAGATATGGAATAATGCGGCACGTCAGCCCCATATTTGAATCGGATATAATGCTTTATCAAAATTCCTATCGGGATGCCTGCCCTTGCCAAAGATACGAGCACAACATCGTTCCCTCTGGTTTCCACAATCTTATCACAAAGCCGTCCGACAGCAAGAGCCGTCGGTCCGGAATACTTCCTGAGCGCCTCTTGGTAAACCTCCATATATTTCTCTGTCGGCACATATTCAATCGGAAGCATCTCACTGTAATGCTTTCCTGCCTGTATCAGCCGTTCGCGTTCCTCCGTAGGCTGCGGCTTTACAAGTCCTGTGATATCCTTTAGAAGAAGTGTGACATCATTTTCTTTATATGAACTTCTCATATTGTTTTCCTTCCTGTTATTCATTGCAAGCATTGAGCTTCTAATACGCAGCAGATGAAAGCCGTAAGCCGGAATACAATGTCTGCATTATGGAGTAACCACAATGATATGCTCATTTCTGCTTAGCTTCAGTGCATTCATCAGAGAAGCAAGCCCGTCCTGCGCTGGTTCCTGTGCGTCTGTAATAATGACAACTGTGTCATATTTTTTCAAATCATAGATATACGTTGTCCGTTCCCTGTCATAGAGGCTTTTCAGTTCATATCTTGTGTGAAGCGGATAATCCTCCTCCATGCTCACTGCAATGGGGCTTCTGGTCGTGGCATGGAAACGCACCTTCTTCCCCTGTGCTTCCAGTCTGTCTGCCGTAAAAAGCGCAGGATACATCAATTCCTCTGTTCCAAGTACAAGCAGCGTATCGGATTTATCCAAATCAACCTGATTTACGATATTTTGATACAGATTTTCACAGAAGGCAGCATAGTCAGCCGAATGAACAAGGCGTCTTGCATTCATAAAACCTTTTATTTTTATATGCCTTTCATTCCAGTCTGTCTCTCCTGACATTTGCATATCTGTGCATAATTTCCCATCCTCCGAATACAGCGGCGTCTCCGCATGTTCTCTTACCTCTGTACACACAACGTATTTCCCGTCTCCCTTATATGCCTCTGCAATATTCGTGTAATCCGCATGATTTGTCTTCACGAGCCAGAACAAATCAATTTCCTTGTCCTTGTACGTCTCCAGCGCATTCCCGTCCATACCATTTAATAAGGAAGCAACTCCAAATTGAACCTGATTCGGATATTGCTTTTCCAATATATGAATGATATTTAAGATGGTATTTCCCGTGGTGACTTCATCTTCAATAAAAACAACGCGGTCTGTCTCTCCTATCACATTTTCGATATCATTTTTTACAAGCTTCTGCTCTGTAGCATGACTATGCTCCTCCGAAAAGTACAAAAACTCCACACCGGGAATCAGTTCTCTTGTTGTCTGCATGTAATCTGCCCCAAGCTCCACGGCAACTGCCGCGCCGATAGCTGTCGCTGTCTCCGCAAACCCTATCAGCAGAAGCCTTTCGCCGGAATATCTGTCTCGCAGGACATCTGCAAGCGCCCGAAACATCGCAAACGCCTCATGAGGTTTTACCGGAATATGCTTACCCTGAAGCCGATTTACGACGAGATATTTTCTTTTATTGTTATTTTCTCTTTTTGCAATTCTTACTAAATCCTGTTCACAATACATTGCAAACTTTCCTTTCCATTTTAGCCAGGCAGGCTTTTACCCGTGCGCCGGGCACCCGTCAGCTCTGCTGACACAAAAAATCGGGACAGACCGCTGCTGTCCCGATTTGATTTTAGTTCACGCCGAGCGCCGCCCAGCTTGACGCTCCGATAATCGGCAGGGCAAACTGTGTATATGCCGCCGACTGCGGTGTGTCGATATATTTAAATACATCACATATCTGCTTCGGCGTTGCTGCCCATCCGTTTGCATCACAGTTATAAAGACCGCAGGCTATCTTATCGCTTGCCTTTTCATAAGGGGAATCCACCATTCGGTGTACGACAAATGCCTTAATATATGGATTTTTCTCCGCCAGCTTATATGCATATGCAAAGGAAGCTGCCTGTGTCGCCTCATTGGAACTCATGGAGTTGAACAGGATTTCAGATATCATAATATATCTGACCTGACCATTCGGTGCAAGGAATGCCGGCTGACTCATATATGTCGTAAATACATCCATATTCTGCGGATTTATCATTCTTGTATTCGCCGTATTATCAATCAGATGAAGTGCCTTGTAATTTGACGGCATATCCCAGAATTTTGCTGCGGTCAGCGGTACCGGATGCGGATGCCATGCTACGCCCCAGTCAATATTGCCGTGGGAAGCGATGTCCGTATTAAAGGCATCAATAAACTTCTTGGCACCGTACTGGTTTGCTGTGCCGTCCTCCCATGTCCAGCGCTGGTCGATACAGGTCAGGACTCTTGCATTTGCATTCTGGCCCTTAATCGCATTGTAGCACATGCGGAATGCCTTCTCGTACTCAAGCGCAAAGTTCGTAACATTATAATTTCCTGCAAAATACCATGGATTGTTGTTGTTAACCTCATTGCCGATAATCCAGTTTGTGATTAGCCCTGTCGCCTGATTGCTGTAACGGGAAGCAAGGAACGCCATCAGCGCTTCGATAGACTCTGCCCCGAGCTGCTCGTCCGTATTAAAGGCATAATGTCTGTAACCAGCTACACGCGCAGAAGGCTTTACAGTTACAGCCGTCGCTGCATTGTAGTAATTTACGATATTCATTGTTACCTCTACCTGCTGTGTAGCAAACAATGTCATAATCATATCATACTCCGCAACAACTCCTTGGTTGAAATTGTAGGTTTTTCCGTTATAAACGTAAGCAAGACCTGCACCCGGCTCGAAAAATCTGTTGATTGCCAGCTCATAGCTTGCATGCTGAACGCCCAGCTCAGAAAGTTTCATAATCGCTGCATTATCTGCTGTAATTCCTTTAATTGATGTGGTCACAGGGTTTGCTGCCGTGTGCGTTGCCGCTGCCTCAGGATTGGTAATATAAAATTCCTGGCTTACCGGCACAAAGGTGCCGCCGGTCTTAACAGCAACAATGAATTTGGAACAGAGCTTAGACGCTGCAGTCCCGTTGTCAAGCGTTGTCACAAAGGTAACGGTACCTGACTTTGCTGCCGAAGCGCAGAAATCCTGTCGGTTTCCAATTGCATTTTGATATGTTTTTAATTCAAACAGGTAATAATTGTTGTCATCGCTTGGCACTGCCGACGGAGCGGTTGCCACAACTGTGACCTGATTATTTCCGCTGATGATACACTGATTAATAGTTACATTGCCGGCTGCGGCGGCTGTCATCTGCGTGAGACAGATAAATACCATGCACAATACCGCCCATAAGCTGATTTTTCTTTTCATTCATACCTCCAAAATTTTTATTAACAGCGCTCAGGCTGTCCAAAGTTTCGATTTCATTATAGCATTTCCAGTCTTTGATTACAACGCTTTTCCGCGCGGGCGCAGCAAATAGTGTAATAGTTTAGCAATCAGGTGAAAAAACAAATCGAGCAGACCGCAGCCTGCTCGATTTGTTTTTAATTTACACCAAGGTCAGCCCAGCTTGAAGCTCCGAGATAAGGAAGCAGCGAGTCTGAGATTGAGGTGTTTGCAGTGTCCATATACTTAAATGCATTGTAAGACACTTTCGGTACACCGTTTGCATCTCTGATGCCGACAGCCATTCCATCATTAATCACCTCAGATGCATGGTCAATCTGTCTGTGAATGATTACACCTTCAATAAACGGATTAGACGATGTGAGCTTATATGCATACACCATAGCCGCTGCCTGAATATTCTGATCAGTCGGAATTTGTGGGTTTGATGAGGTAAATCCCATCTCGGAAATCAGAATATGTCTAACCGAACCGCTGGGTGAAAGCAAAAACGGCTGTGCCATATGATTTGTTATAACATCTACGTTAGTCGGATTTACCATCTTGGAATTATCCGCATGTGTTACCAGCTTCATTGCCGCATAAGCAGGCGGTAAATTCCAGAACTGGCAGTTATACAACGGTACAGGATGCGGGTGGATTGATAATCCCCAGTCAATATTGCCTGTCTCGTTGATATTATTTGCAAAGCTGTCTACTATCTGTCTTCCTGCATAAGCATACGGATTGGAATCTGTATGTGTCCATCTCTGGTCAATATTGATAAACACTCTTGCTCCTGCATTCTGACTCTTAATCGCATTGTAGCAAAGTCTGAATTCCTTTGCATACTGCGCTGCAAAAGCTTCTGCGTCCATATCACCGGCATAGTGCCATGGTGAATTGTTATTAATCTCGTTCCCGATAATCCATGTATGGATTGTTCCGTTAGCGCCGGAATAGCGGTTTGCAAGGAAAGACAGCAATGCCGCAATCTTTTCGGAAGAAGCCTGCTCCGCAACATTGAGTGCATAGCAGTTTTTGCCTGCCACACGTGCTGTCGGAAGAATTAAATCAAGCGTTGCAGGATTGTATGAGTTCTTAATAACCATCACAACATTGCAGCCTGCATTGGCAAACTTCTGACACACAACATCATATTCAGCAACCACGCCGGAATTAAAGCTGTAAGTCTTTCCATTATAAGTGTAGTTTGTACCGCCTGCTGTAAAGAATCTGCTGACATCTAATTCATAGGAAGCATATCCGACTCCTAAGTCTGTCAAATCATCTGCATATCTCCAGTCAGCGGTGAGCCCCTTCTTGGAACGTATCGGATAAGCGGCAGCCTTGGAAGCAACTGCCTCCGGATTGGTAATATACATCTCGTTGCTGACCGGCACATATGTACCGCCCTGTAATGCAGCAACCACAAACCTTGAATACAGTTTAGAATTTGCTGTATTAAAATTCAAAGGTGTTGTAAACTGTGCCAGTTCTGCTGCCGGAACGGCTGCACAGTAGTCCACTCTGGAACCAATTCCCAATTCGTATGGCTTTAACTCAAACAAATAATATTGTCCGGAATCACTCGGCACAACAGCGCCTGAAGCCACTACCACCACGTCCTGACCTGCAATCACACACTGATTAATGGTAATTTTACTTTCTGCTGCCGATACTGTAGTCTGCAGCAAAAATACCATCATCATGGCAAGTGCAAGCCATAATCCGCATCTTTTTCTCATTTCCATTCTCCTCCGTCTTTCTATATTCCTGTAGCAATTCACTCCCTGATAGCTGTGGGGGCAAATCTACAGCAATTATAGCATTCCTTTTTCGTTTTTTCAATTCATTTTAGCATTACTTTACAACTGCTTTGCTACAGTTCAGCATATAGATTATTTTAATCAGGACGAAGGGCGGCAGTCGTATGTCGGTACAGGCGATTGGACTCCAAATGCGAATTTTCTAATGGGTGATGTCAAGTGTACTGGCAACTGTTCCATTTTACAGCTTCAATGAACAGAAAACAGCAGATAATATCCTGCAGGCTGCCCGGTGGAGAATGGTGATACTTCCTTATATGATGAGGAAATTCCCATTCGGAATCCATGGCAGTCGGAAGGATACTATCCGCCGTTTTCGTCCGGATGTTCATACATAAAATGCTGAACTGTTATGCTGTTTTATGGCTCCGCCTACGAATCCACCCTCATGTAAGTCACAAACGAATTTCCCGAAGCGCTCAGCATTTGCGCCGCATCATTCATGCCAACCTTGTAAACGGTTCCCGTCTGCGGGTCCATAAACACCACGTTTAATTCATTAAATCCGGTTATCAGCACCGCTCTGTCGTTTTCCATAGTAGCAAGCACAGGGATATCGCGGTTTACGTAATAGAGTACCGCGTCAAGGCTGACTCCCTTTAATTCAAGCACCCTGATATCTTCCAGATTTTCCTCCAAAATCTGTCCCACCGTCTTGCCGCTGTCAAGCATGGGCTGTACATTCTTGGAAATCCCCTCAAACTCCAAAATCGTCTCCAGGCAGACTGCCAGATCGGACTCACCCTCACCGCCTGCCCTTCCGGTTATCGCCATAATCTGATTTCTGGTGCTCCTTGCTGTCTTCTTCCAGACATAGTCACCATTTTGGCTGACTACCGTTCCGCTGATGGTGTATGCCAGATTGACTGCCTGCGCCTCATGCGTAAAGGTACCGTCAATGCCGTATTTTCCATATACATAATACCTGCTGACCGGATTTTCAATCTCCACCTCAAGCTGCCTTGACCCCTCAAACATGACCTGAAGCGGTTTTGTATTTTTCGGCTTTCCGGTTTCTATTGTATTCTTCAGCACAAGCTGCACAATCTTCTCATAATTCTGAGTCGCCACAACCTCCGAGGAATTATAGCCGTCGTCTTCTACCAGGTTGTTTACAATCTGGTCGTCCTTGATACCGGTGTAACCGCCATCCTCATCCTTGGAGACTCTCGCAAACGTAATCAGGTTGTCATCAACGGAAGCCTCTGTGACATAGATTCCATCCTGCTGGTACGTTTTGAGTATATTGCCCTGCTCATCCTGTATATACACCACATACATCGGGAAGGTCACGGAGCCGGAGAAATCGGTACTGATATCAGTATAACGCGCCACACCATAAATCAGGTCTTCATTGATAAAGCCTAACGGAAGCAGCCGGCTGCTGCTGTCCGTATGAATTTCCCGCGTATTTCCTGTATTGAGATTCATCAAAATCAGCTTCGTGCAGTCATAGGCATCTGCTGAATTCTGCCATACAAGCATCTTGTCCGTGTTGGATACCTGAAAGCTTCCCTGCTGCAAATCCTGCGCAATCTCCTCACAGGTCTGATCCATGAGATTGACCGCAAGGATAGAACCGTCCAGATAGATATAAAAAATGCCGTTCTTATTAATATAGGAAAGCTGTTCCATATCCGTCTTAAGCGTCGCATAGGACTTATTGTAAGGAATAAAAATCAATTCCTCCACCGTGTTGAGCATACCATTGTACTCATACACTTGTATGCCGATGCTGCCCTCATGCGTTCCCCGGTTCATGTAACCGTACACGACAAAGCTCACCGTTCCTGTCTCATCAACATTGAGTATCTTGATATCGTGATTGTTATAATTGCTTCTGGGGTCGTCACCATCATAAAAGCTGAAAAGATAAGCAATTTTTTTATCAGCGGCATGATAACAGAAAAGCTGGTTCTCGTTGACAAATGCAAGGTTTGAGCCGCCGTCGCTCTCCATCATCTGAACCTCGCTGTCCCTGATACCAAGCATAATCTTATTGCCGCCGTACACATCTGCATCCGGGGCAAATATCTGGTTCATCGTGCGCTCATAATCCAGCAGATACGTTCTGTCAGCCGTATATCTGATACGGAAAAACTCTACGATATTATACTGGTTGTTTGTTTTCCCCTCTGTAGTCATCACTCTGTATTCCATACGTATCGAAGCCGTCTGCGGTTCCATCTCGCTGATCATAATCTGCGGCTCAGTAATCTCCTTTACCTTCAAATCAGCCCAC
This sequence comes from Lachnospiraceae bacterium, assembly GCA_017622845.1. GTDB lineage: Bacteria > Bacillota > Clostridia > Lachnospirales > Lachnospiraceae > COE1. The sequence continues at coordinate 39,875 of JAGAQJ010000065.1, forward strand.
GTAACCTGCTTTAAGCTGCAATGAATATCCACAAGACTCAGCGTCGTGTTATCTCCCTTGGAATTCGGCTCTAAATAGGCCGCAAGCTCCGCTGCCTGTTCTTTGTCAAAGGTCTTGTCATGAAAATCCTTCACAAAGCTGAGCTTTTCATACGTATTATAAGCTCCGCCGTCAACAATGCGCGTATAATAGCGGATAGTCTCATTGCAGGACTCAAGCCTCAGAATCCAATTGTACTCCCTTCCGGACTCAATCAAATCCTTAATCGTAACCGATGCACGGATGCTTTCCTCATCCTCCTCGAAATCACTGACCTCTGTGCTCTCGACAAGACGTGTACCATCGATGCTTCGGACTTCAAAGGATATCGCATCGATCTGGTTCCCATACTTGTCAATCACAAAGCTGAGTGTCCGTCCCTCCCCCAAAGGCGTAATTGTATCCCTGAAAAAGCTTCCGTCCATCTCCTGCTTTAAGCCGTGAAGATAATTATATGCAATTCCATTTGTCGTAATATGCACAAGCGGAAGTGACGCCTGTGTCATATTTGCAGTTGTTTCCTCGTTTCCTTTATTATAGATGCTGCTGCTCACAAAAAGCGTGAGAATGAAAACCGCAATGCAGACAATCAATTTGCTGATAACTCTTTTCATATATAATCTCCGTTATGACAAACCGTCTTATTTTTCTTCCAACAGCCTCCGAAGCGTCGGAGTGACACCCAAAAACTCCTCAAGCCTGCCAGGCTCCTCCTTCTTTTTCCTGCCTGCATCGTATTTCATATGATTTCGTTTCACAGCTCTGATCAGGATATTTTTCGGAGTATGCTCCATATCAATAAACTCAAGAATCTGCGTGTCATATCCCTGTTCCTCCAGCAGATTTGCCCGAATCGCATCTGTCATCAGCGCCGCCATACGCTCCTTAATCAAACCGTATTTAAGCAGCGGCGCAAGTTCTTCACAGAAAAGCTGTTTGTTCAGCTCATGCTGGCAGCATGGGACAGACAAAATGACGTCTGCCTTCCACCGGACTGCTTTCGCAAGCGCATAATCGGTTGCCGTATCGCATGCGTGCAGAGTCACCACCATATCCACACTATCCGTTCCATTATACGAACCGATATCTCCTACAAGGAATTTTAACCCATCATATCCAAGTTTATCCGCTAGTGCCTGACAGTTTTCTATGACATCCGCTTTCAGATCAAGCCCTGTGACACGAATGTCATATTGATTCATCACCTTTAGGTAATAGTACAGTGCAAAAGTCAGATAAGATTTGCCGCATCCGAAATCAATAATGTTTATCACGCGCCCCTCCTCGCGCGAAAGGGCAGGAAGCACATCTCTTACAAATTCCAGGTATCTGTTAATCTGCCTGAATTTATCATACTTTGCCTTGACAATCTTCCCGTCAGGCGTCTGTACCCCAAGCTCCACCAGAAACGGCACAGGCTCTCCCTGCGGCAGGATATACTGCTTCTGCTTGTTGTGTGAAAGGTCTCCCTCCTGCAAAGACGCCTGCTGCGTCTTTTGCTTCTCTTTGATGGTCAGCTTTCCTTTTCTGCTCACAAGCACAGTCAGCTTATGCTGCTGCGACTCAAGCTCAAGCTGTTTAAAATCCTGTGTAAGCGCCTCTGCAATCAGCTCTGGAAGCTCTTTAGGCGTTATATTTTCATGGTATACCTTTGTTCCCACAAAACGCTCTGCCTGATAGAAAAGCTCTTTCTTCTTAAGCACCGGACGAATGCGGAGCTTTTGTATTTTCTCCCGATTGCGCGGATTGCTGACTGTCGCATTTAAAATCATTTCATTGTTATTCAAATAATCATTCAGTATTCTTTTTAAATTTTCCATATTTTATTCCGCCATAAACCTCATTTCCATTCCGTCTTTACCAGCTCAGTCCTTTACGTCATTCGCCGTTCGCATTGAGCAGACTTCGTCTGTTCCCGCTCTCTAACGCTCATTCTATCATGAAACAATTCTCTTTGAAAGAGTAAAAGCAAAAGATGGACCTGTGCGAAATGCGGCAGGTCCATCCTTTATTATTTCATTTTCTCATTCACATAATCGCGGATTGTCCTGCTGTCCTCATACATGCGTCCGCCGATTAAAAGCTCACCGCTGTGATCGGATACCCTGATAATCACGCCGTCTAACGTCTTACCCTCCAACAGCGGGAAATTGCTTACTGCAATGGAGACTTCTTTTCCTCTCGTCTCCTTAAATTCCTTTGCATAGGTTGAAAAAGCAAATCCGTTGGCACTGATGTCAATCATCTTAGCGTCGCAGACTATATTCCTATCCTTCAGCGTTACTCTGCAGGCATTTGTTATCGGGAGTCTTGGATACTTTCTCCTGTTGACAACCTCTGGATTGTCCTGAATATCTATGGCATTCACCATTCTGTCGCCGCTCCTTACGGGAACAATTGCGACACCCTTCCATATATAAAGGGCATTCTGCACAATCACATGAAGATTATACTTTTTATGCTTATCCTTAGTGTCAAGCACCTCGCCTCCGCAAGAAATCGTACCTAACCTGATATGCTGCCCGTTTACCTCGACAACCTCTGCCTTGTACTCCTTTGCGCTCCTGTCCTCTGCAGCAAATACGGAAACCTTCATGCCCGGGATGATATCCTTCACCCCCATAAATCCGCCTTCGCCCAACTCTTTCATCAATTCTCCGACAACAGTCTCTATGCTGATGACACTGTTAGAAGTCTCCTCATATTTGCTGAGCATCGCTTTTGTTGTCTGTTCCGAGCCTGCCACGCTCTGCGTCATAAGCTCCATAACCTCATTGATCTGCGTCATATTTTCAACAAGATTCCTGTTGGAAGCCTCAACCTCTTTCATCGCCCTGTCAACGACCAGAATGCCGTCATCAAGCTCCGCTGACTCATTACTGATGCTTGCCACACTCTCATCGACATGGTTCACCTTACCCTGCGCGTCTGTAATCAGCTCAAGAATTGTGGTGATGGAATGGGTCATCTTGTCAGCAGTCTCCTCCAGATGGCCAAGCGCTGCAAGAATACTGTTTGAGGAATTCTTTGTCCCCATACTGAGGTCTCTGATCTCGTCGGCAACAACTGCAAATCCCTTTCCTGCTTCTCCTGCTCTTGCCGCTTCTATCGATGCATTGAGCGCAAGCAGATTGGTCTGCGCCGTGATTTTCTCAATGGTTCCTGTCTCCTGCTTCACCATCTCGAACTCTTTCTTAAATTCGTCGAGAACCTTCTCTACCTCCGCAGAGACATTTGCCATCTCATTCGTTTCATCAACAACGGCCGACAGCTCATTGGAGCTTGTCTTTGCATGTGCGGCAGATTCATTGATCAGCCCTGCCATCTTTGTGACAAGCGCAGCCACATTTTCCACCTGTGTATTAATATCCTTTGTCATATCAAGGGAGGACATCGCCTTTTCACTCATCGTAGCATTGTTCTCCGACAGCTTATTCATACTGTCAACGACATCCAGCGCTCCCTGCTTATTCTCGTCGGCAAGCTCACGAACCACCGTCACGCCGTCAACAATGGAGGTGCTGGCATCCTTTACCTGCTCTATCGTATTGATTACCTTATTCAGATTGGCATGCATCGCCTTAAACATCGTTCCGTCTGATTTCAGCAGATGGTCTATCGAAAGAACATATCCCAAATAACACATAATGGTGCAGCCCATCTCAATCTCCATCTGCACCAGATGTCCGTCTGCAGACTGGCCTCTTGTATAAATCAGGGCATTCTGAATAAATATGATGATAAGATTATATATTCCCAAGGCAGTCATAAGCCTCTTGTTCTTAAACAGAATCAGCATGCCTGCAATCGGAAGCATAAAACAGAATGCTACCGTGCTGTTGAGCGTAATCACTACAAAACCGTAAAAAATACCATAGCCTACTGCCACTATGGCCTTGTACCATTCATTTGCCTTCCCCTTGAAATGCAGCTGCAGAACTCCGACCAGATAGGGTACCCAGCAAAAAAACAGCATGAGAAGAAACGTCGCATGAGACATTCTTCCCTTTGCAAGTTCTCCGGCATAAATCCCCGGCAGAAGTATGCACATGACCGCCCATACTATTGATGCCTTTTTATTCGCACTCGCCTTAAACTGTTCCTCATTATAATCCATTTCCTCTCCGCCCCTTCTGCCGCTTTCAGTCTATCGATAATACACGGCTGTATAACAGATATTTTAACATAATCATACAATTATTTCCATACTTTTCTGGTAACAGTTCAGCCTTTTATGCATTAACTTCCGGACGAAAATGGCAGAGAGTATCCCTCCGGCTGCCATTGGTTTTGAATGGGAATTTCCTAATACGATGAATCAAAGCTTTCGAATGAGGACGGAGCCGGCTCGAGTCGGCATCCATGCCTCCATCTCGCCTAAATTTGCTTCCGTGCAAATTTACTCCTGAGTATCTATCATCGTATAAGGAAATATCACCATTCTCCACCGAGGCAGCCTGCAGGATACTCTCTGCCATTTTCTGTTCCGTGAAACCATAAAATCGAACTGTTGTCAGTATACAGAAGGGCGGCATAGGACTGCCGCCCTTCGTCCTGAATAAAATATCCATCAGGCTGAACTGTTACGAATAATTCCCTTGACAAAGCCTCCCCTGCATCATAAGATAAAAATGTAACAAAAAATAAAGAAAAGGTGATGAAATCCGGCACGTTCGATGCTGTGCATCCAGCAGCATGGACATGACTGGAAAAGAGCAGATAAAATCAATTGAATCAGGTCAAAGGAAGCTGCCTCCGGCAGTTTGGTTTTTGTACCTGACGTTTGATTTTATTTTACTCTTAGCTGTGTTTCATCATTTGAAGATAAGCCGCAGAGTAAAATCTGCGGCTTTTTCTTTGCCCATTCAGAAAGGAGAGCATATTATGTTTCATCAACTGTGTACACTTTTAGAAAAACCACCACTTTACACGAAGTCAAAGGCGGCGTTTTGGGATGACGAATATATTTCAAAACAAATGCTTAAGGCACATCTGGACCCCGGCTTTGAGGGAGCAAGCAGAAAGCTGGACTTTATCGACAGCTCTGCTGCATGGATAAAGAAGACTGTAAATCCCACGCTCTATCCCACGCTCCTTGATATCGGATGCGGTCCCGGCATCTATGCCGAACGTTTTGCCAAGGCAGGTTATCAGGTAACAGGGATTGATTTCTCCAAAAGGTCAATCGCCTATGCAAAAGATATGGCAGCTCAGCAAGGATTAAACATCAAATACCTGTATCAGAATTATTTGTCTATGGATTTAAAGGAAACCTTCGATTTTTGCACAATGATCTACTGCGATTACGGGGCATTGTCATCAGATGACAGGCAGATAATTATGAGCAGAGGCTACCGCCATTTAAGGCAGGGCGGCAGATTTTTATTAGATGTATTCTCCATGACGGAGTATGACGCATTCCAGGAAGGACAGAGCTGGAAAATGTGTAATGGGGACGGATTCTGGAAGGACGGAGAATATATTGAACTGAGCGGACGCTATAAATATCCTGGCAATGTGACATTAGAGCAGACCATTGTTATCTCTGACGCTGATTCTGCAGCATACTATTTGTGGAATACCTGCTTTACCAAAGACCTTCTGATACAGGAAGCACTGGCAGCCGGATTTCATGTATGCGGAATTTTCAGTGATGTTGCAGGAGGAGCATATCAGGAGGAGTGTCCCACAATTGCAGTCCTCTTGGAAAAATAGTGACTGCTCAGCTTCTTATGTATTTACACTTGGACGAAAACGGCAGATAGTATTCCTCTCTGCCGTTTTCTGTTCGTTAAAACCATAAATCTATGAAATAAAAATATTTTGCAAAAGCTATTGACATCTTTTTCCATATGTATTATTGTATTAGTGTACTAATCGATTAATACAGAAGGGAGATGATGCCATGGCATGGGAGATGAATTCCGACCGGCCGATATATACTCAAATCTACGATAAGATACTGACACGCATCGTATGCGGTGTTTATCAGGCCGGGAACCGTCTGCCGAGCGTGCGCGAACTGGCGGCCGAAGCAAATGTCAACCCCAACACAATGCAGAGGGCTTTTATGGAGCTTGAACGCAGCGGATTAATTATAACACAGCGAAACAGCGGGCGCACCGTAACGGAGGACCGGAAAATGATTGATGCAGCAAGACGTGAAATTGCACTGACACAAATCAGCAGCTTCTTTGCAAATATGAGGGAGCTTGGATATACCAACGAGGAAATCACAGAATTAATCAATAGTTTTATCAAATCGTAACATCCGAGGGGAGGAATACAAAGTGAATGAAAATAACTATCCTGTCAGCAATGATGCACAGACTGATGCTTTGCAGGGCGGCCAGGGACAGGCATATGCCCGGAACAAGAATTCGCAGATAACCCAGAGCCAGATGTACACCGAAGGCAAAAATGCCGCACCAGACGCACAAGGACAGATTTATTCGGAAAATGACCACACTCAGGGCATTCAGCAAAACCAAATATATCATGAAATCAGCAGCATCCAGCCAAATCAGATTTCTGCTGAAAACAGCAATGTACAGGCAAGCCCAATTTCTGCTGAAAGCAGCAATGTACAGGCAAGCCCAATTTCTGCTGAAAGCAGCAATGTACAGGCAAACCCAATTTCTGTTGAAAGCAGCAATGTACAGGCAAGCCCAATTTCTGCTGAAAGCAGCAATGTACAGGCAAACCCAATTTCTGCTGAAAGCAGCAATATGCAGGCAAATCAGCAGAACCAGATTAATGCACAGTTTATCCAGCCCAATCAGGATTACGTGAATCAGCAGACGCCTTATGCAGAAAATGCCAATTCTGCATTTTACAGCCAGGGAAACGTTCCCTATGACATACCGCTTCTTCAGATTAATGACTTGTGCAAACGTTATCCGGGAATGGGAAATTATATGTCCGTGTTCCATATGAACCTGACGATTCCAAGAGGCAGAATCATCGGTCTCTTAGGTCCGAACGGCTGCGGCAAATCCACATTAATCAAAATGATTAACGGACTTCTTGCCCCGACAAGCGGAACCGTTCTCATCAATGGCATGAATCCCTGTGCAGCGACAAAAAGAGTCATCTCATACCTTCCGGAGCGCACCTATCTGGACAACAGCATGAAGGTAACCCAGATGGTCGAGTACTTCGCCGATTTTTATGAGGATTTCTCAAAAGAACGTGCTTACAATATGCTTCAGGCACTCGGCATCAACATTAACGCCCGCTTAAAAACACTCTCAAAGGGTACGAAGGAAAAAGTCCAGCTTATCCTTGTCATGAGCCGTCAGGCAGACCTTTATATTCTGGATGAGCCGATTGCAGGCGTTGACCCTGCCGCAAGAGATTATATCCTGCGCACCATTATCACAAACTACAATCCCGGTTCTACGATTATCCTGTCAACACACTTGATATCGGATATCGAAAATATACTGGACGACGTTATATTCATGAAAAATGGTTCACTTATGCTGTACACATCTGTTGACTCCATCAGGAGCCAGATGGGCAAATCAGTGGATACTTACTTCAGGGAGGTGTACGCATGTTAGGAAAGCTTCTAAAATACGAATGGAAGGGATACCGTTTCCCTCTCCTGATTATGCTTATCGTACTGGCAGGCACCACTGCCCTTACCTGCGGTGTCATATTAACAATCAACCCGAAATATGATGAGACCATCACAGGCTATTCTGTTATGGCTTTGGTTCTTTCCATATTGCTCTATTATTTTGGAATTATAGGGTGTACTCTGGGTACCACGCTGATCATAGCAATCCGTTTCTATAAAACCTGCTACACAGATCAGGGCTACCTGACCCACACACTGCCTGTATCGGCAAAGCAGATTCTCAATGCGAAAATTATTATGTCGCTGGTTACTTATTTACTAATCCTGCTTGCGATAGCCGCTACTGTATTTTTTATCATACAGGTAGGGCTTCATCACATCATGTCCCTGGCACCATATGATTATGAAGAATTCAGGAGAGAGTTTTCAAGAGAAATGGCATATATTGCAAGGGATTTCAAAGAAGAATTTGGTCTAAGCATCGGTATGTATATCGTATATTTAGTCATTTACTGTGTTATCGGATGTGCTGCAAATATCATCATCGTACTTGGATGTGTGTCTCTGGGACAGCTCTATGCAAAACACCGCATCGTGGGCGCAATTGCTGCATATTTTGTGGTTCAGTTTATACAGCAGATTTTTGGTTATATCTTTACAATCCCGATGTATTCCAAAATGCTCCGCGCCGAGTACAATGACGATGCTACTGTATTTGGCATCATGTCTCCGACTATGAATCTGACACTGCTCTCAGTAGTCGTCATAGCAGTCGCAATGTACTTTGTCAACCTGCATATGATGACCAAAAAACTCAATCTTGAGTAATATTAATAAAGGGGAAAGACATATTCTATTTCATGTCTTTCCTCTTTATTGATATTACAGCAGCCTCATCTTCTCAAGACGCTCATGAAGACTCTCTATATAATGAAGCTTCCCGGCGTCCAGTATTTCTCTTCCGGATTCGAAATATCTGACACTTATGTCATTTTTGTTTTTCTCCCAGCTCTGCGCTTTTTGCGCCAGCGGCTTCGCAAGCGCTCCTTCTGCTTCCAGAATCCTTGCAAGCTGCCGCACTGCTCCGAGACTCCCGTCTATCATATGCACCTGTTCAGGCATCAGCTTTCGAAATGTATCTTTAAAAAAATTAAAATGCGTGCAGCCAAGCACCAGCTCTCCATACCTTTCCAGCTCATATTCCGAAAATTGTTCTTTCAGGTAATCCGTAACCGCCTCCGACACAAATTCGCCCCGTTCCGCAAATTCGACAAGGCGAGGCAGCGCAAGCAAGTCCACCAAATGTGCATTATCCACTCGCTGCACCAGATTTCTAAGCTTTTCCTCATGCACTGTAAGCGGCGTTGCAACCACCATCACACGCTTTCCCTCGCTCTCTGCTACAGCAGGCTTAACTGCAGGCTCAATACCGATAATCGGCAGCTTATATTTGCTCCGCATCGGCGCTGCCGCCACGGCAGTCGCCGTATTGCACGCAATCAGCACTGCCTTGCAATCATGGGAAATCATAAATTGTATCACGCCATCCACATAGGATATCACCTGTTCTTTACTCTTTGTCCCATACGGAACATGATCTGTGTCAGCGTAAAATAGAAACTTCTCATGCGGCATAAGCACCATCGCCTGATGCAGAAGCGTCATGCCGCCTATCCCCGAATCAAAAACACCAATGTTCATCTGTTACCCCTTCCACCTCACAACACAACTATGTACCATCCAGCAGGAAAACGTCTTCTCCGCTGCCCGTACGCCCGGCACCTGTCAGCTCTGCTGACATTCCTTCAAAGAGTACCTGTGTGTGCATATAAAGAGACCCGCAAATCCATGCAGACCTGCGGGCGTTATTGAGAGAGCGAATAGCGAGTCAAACTCGCTTACGATGTAAGCTAAATCACGTTAGGTATTATATAACAAATTTCTGTATTTTAAAAGAATTTTTTTATCAGAAATCCATTTTTATTGACTTTAACGATAATTTGTCAATAAATGCACATACATTTATGCAAACCGGAAGTTTTTACTCCCATACATCAAGCACTCTGTCTTTATAATAATATTGTCTGTCTTTTTCGCCTATCTCTCTAACTACTCTGCAAGGCACTCCAAATGCTACGACATTAGAAGGTATATCATGTGTTACTACGCTTCCCGCACCTATAACAGAATTATCACCTATTGAAATGCCCGGCATAATCTGGCAGCCGGAACCTATCCATACATTCCTGCCGACGTGTATCGGCAAATTATAAACATAATGATTTTCTCTCAGAATCGGCAGAACCGGGTGCCCTGAGGTCGTAAATACTACATTGGGAGAAATCATACTATAATCCCCAATATAAATATGTTCATCATCAACAAATGTTACATTAGAATTGATATAAATCCCCTTTCCTAAATGAACGTGCTTACAGCCCCAATTGGCATTTAACGGTGTTTCTACCGTACACCCTTCTCCTGCTTCTGCAAATACTTCTTTTAACAAGCTTTGTCGTTTTTCTACTTCTGTTGCCAAAGTCATGTTATAGGTTATCATTTTATCCTGGTAAATGTGCTGTTTGCCCAAAAGCGCAGGGTCATCATAACAATATGGCAGTCCAAGCTCTTTTCTTTCTGTATTATTCATGCATCATCCTCCAAAACCTCCGGTTGATTTTTCATAACGTAGAAATTGTACCTCATTTTTACTTCCATCGCAATATCTCTCTTTGTTTTTGCCTGCTCTTAGTAACAGTTCCGCCTTCAGCTTCCTGTTGCAGGACTCAAGACATGCAGAACCACTTCGCGGCGCCTTGGGTCTTTCATCCGCTGTGTTCTCTTACGAGGTTTGCAGCGAGTGCAAACCTCCAGGCTGAGCTGTTGCTGCTCTTACCCTAAGTTTACAGGGAAGCATCACTGCCTAAAGCCGGCTTATTTCTGAGATTGCAAAAACAAGCATTTGGACTATGGGACATCACCAGCGTCAGCGTACACCTGAGTAAATCCATGCCTGAAGAAGCTCTTCCAGAATCAAGAGCAAAATATTTCAGAAAATTTCAAAAAAACAAAAAAGCTTGTAACTGCTCTAAACTTTCGCAATTACAAGTTTCCTCAAGAGCGATAGACGGGGCTCGAACCCGCGGTCTCGACCTTGGCAAGGTCGCGCGTTACCAACTACGCCACTATCGCATATGCTGTTGTCTGTATCAGACCTTTATTATATTACATGAAATCTTCATATTTGTCAACTACTTTTTCATTTTTTCATGTAAAGCGGGTGATGGGAATCGAACCCACGTATCCAGCTTGGAAGGCTGGTGTTCTACCATTGAACTACACCCGCGCATTTACCCTGCGAACGTATTATAGCTTACCATATCAATGTGTAAAAGTCAACCCCTCAAATTAAATTTTTGCTTTTTAAGATAACAGTTCAGCCTTCCAATTGGTTTCAAGCAGGACGAAGGGCGGCAGTCCTATGCTGCCCTTCTGTGTACTGACAACTGTTGCATTTTATGGTTTCACTGAACAGAAAACGGCAGATAGTATCCCGTAGACTGCCCGGTAAAGAATGGTGATATTTTCTTATACGATGATAAATACACAGGAGTAAATTTGCACGGACGCAAATTTAGGCGAGACGGAGGCATGGATGCCGACTCGAGCCGGCTCCGTCCTCATTAGAAAGCCTTCCTCATCGTATTAGGAAATTCCCATTCGGAGTCCATGGCAGGCGGAGGGATACTATCTGCCGTTTTCGTCCGGAAATTAATACATAAAAGCATTAATCTGTCAGCGGTATTCTATTGCCTTTCGAATACGGGCATATAGTCAATCGGTGCATCGACCCGGACTGTATTGTTTCCGTCATAGATTTCTCCGGTGGAGGTCAGAAGCCATCTTCCCTCCGGCAGATATACTTCACGGCTGAATTCATTCAAATGCAGAATCGGCGCAGCCAGATATTTATCTCCAAACATGTACTGGTCCTGTAATTCCCAGCATTTGCTGTCCTGCGGAAATTCATAAAACATTGCACGAAGCAGCGGCGAACCGTTCTCATGCGCTTCCTCATATAATTTCCTGATGTAATCATGCATGGAGATACGAATATCATAATATTTCTTCATGATTGCATAATTGTCTTCGCCATAGCTCCAAAGCTCATTGGGCTGTCCCGTATGCAGATATCCGCCGCCCCAGTCTCTGTCATCTAAGGCAGGAATATTGTATGGGCCGCGGTCGCCATGCATACGAAGCACCGGAGAGTAAACCGCAAACTGATACCAGCGAATCAAAAGCTGTCTGAAATCCGGATCATTTACATCATCTGTCATAAAACCGCCAATATCCGTTGTCCACCAGGGGATTCCGGCAAGTCCCATATTTAAACCGCACTGCAGCTGGTCAGCAAAAGCTTCAAAGGTACTCGGCACATCGCCGGACCAAACCACATTGCCGTATTTCTGGGAACCTGCCCATGCGCAGCGCAGCAGATTGACAACCGTACCCTTGCCCATTTTGCTCATTTCATCATAAAATACGCGGCTGTACATCTGCGGATACATATTGCTGAGCGCAAGCGCCGGACCATCGCAGTAACGATAATTTTCAAAATCATAGACGCCGTAATCCGGTTCGGAATTGTCAAGCCAGAAAGCATCAATTCCATAGTCATAATAATTTTTCTTGCATACTTCCCATACATATTTTCTCGTCTCGGGATTAAACGGGTCAATCTCGACACAGTCTCCCTGATAATCATAGGTCTGGGCTGCACCGCGCTCTGTTCTGATGAGCAGCCCTTTCTCCATCATAGGTGCAAAGTTTTCACTCTTGCGGTCTACAGAGGGCCATACTGACACGATAACTTTGATTCCCATGGCATGCAGCTCATCTACCATTGCCTTCGGGTCCGGCCAGTATTTCTTGTCAAATTTCCAGTCTCCCTGAACCGTCCAGTGGAAAAAGTCAATGACAATCTGGTCAATCTGAATGCCTTCCTTCTGATATTGACGCGCAACAGTCAGCACTTCGTCCTGTGTCCTGTAGCGCAGCTTGCACTGCCATAATCCCATCAAATCCTCAGGAAACATTTCTGCATGTCCGGTAACGGAGGTATAGTTTGCAAGAATCTCTTTCGGCGTATCTGCTGCAGTAATCCAATAATCCATTTCCTTCGTTGCTCTTGCAATCCATTCCGAATAATTCTTACCAAATGTCACACGGCCGACTGCCGGATTATTCCACAAAAATCCGTAGCCTAAAGAGGATACTGCAAATGGCACTGAAATCTGGGAATTGCGCTGTGCCAGCTCAAGCACGCAGCCTTTCATGTCCATGCATTCCTGCTGGTACTGGCCCATTCCGAATATTTTCTCGCCCCGATTGCTTTCAAATTTTACATTTAACGAATATTCGCTTCCTCCAATGATGCCCTTCCACTCTCTGTGAACCACCTTCAGGCATCTGCTTTCCCTTGAGAGCGTTCCGTCATACGCACGATAGTACTCTCTCAGAATCAGCTTGTCATCTTTATAAAAAGAAATAATTCCGGCAAAATTGACAACTGCTTTGATGCGTCCATTGGTAATCGCTGCTATTTCCTTCTTGTCAATGGTGCCGTCTCCTACCCAGTGGTCCTCTTGTTCCACGACAATCTGCGTGCTACACTCCGGTACGCTTTCTGTCAATGCCCAGTCATTTCCGGTAAATTTTGCTGCCATGGTTGACCTCACGCGCAGGGCATCCTTTCCCCATGCTTCAATTCTGACTGTCTCGCCCTGATGATAAAATACCAATGCGCCGTTATCATTTTCAAATCTCATATGTAACCTCCTAATTTATGATAATTTTAACAGCTCCGTAGTAACAGGATGCTGCATGCCTTGTGAAGTTATAACTTTTATAATATAATACTATTACATGGGCGATATTACTACTAAAATACTACCCAAAACTGATACTATAATATTTTTAAGGAGGGCTGGCTATGATTCCAAGCAGGGAAACAGAAGAAAAGAGGCAGCATAGTACTGCTTTTATCCCCTACAGCCATTACGAATGCCGTCTTCCGATGGAATTTATGAATGTTCCGATGCACTGGCATAATGAATTTGAACTGGACTATATTGTCGAAGGGCAGGGCGAATTTATCTGCGATAATGACAGATTTACTGCCGGGGAAGGTGATATTCTGCTCCTGCCGCCTAACATGCTCCATGCCGCTTATCCCTGCGAAAATGATAAGCTGATTTTTTATGCTCTTGTCTTCCACCCTACTCTGCTGGGTGCAAACAGCAGCGACCGCTGCACCATAGAATGTGTCCGTCCTATTATAAATGGAAGCATGAAGCTTACTGTCTGTCTTCCCTCCAACGCGGAAAATTATACTGAAATCAAAGCGTGCGCAGACAGGATTTTTTCATGTGCACACGCAAATTCGCCGCAGATGGATTTATTGCTAAAAAGCGAGCTTCTGCGGTTTTTCTGGCTGCTGGAAGCAGATGAGAAAATTCTATGCCGCAAGGACAGCAAAGTTAACTACACCGAAATTGTCCGTCCTGCTCTTGAATTTATGTTCAAAAACTTTCAGCAGGACATTTCTGTTGAAGAGCTTGCCGGTCTTGTACACCTTAGCAAAAGCTATTTTATGAGCTGCTTCAAAAAAGCCGTAGGGATTGGCGCTATCGAGCATTTGACGCAGCTTCGAATCAATGCTGCCTGCGAGGCGCTCTTAGCGACCGACGAAAAAATTGCGGATATCGCATTTCACTGCGGCTACAACAATCTTTCCAATTTTAACCGTCATTTCAAGGAAAAAACAGGATGTTCCCCGAACGAGTACCGGAAGCGCAGTACAAAATAAAAGGCTTTTCAGCCACCTGAAAAGCCCTTTTACCATTATGTTTCATGCAGAATATCTGCTAAGTCCTTCATTCCCTCTTGAACAATTTCCATGGATTTCAACATGCTTTCAATCTCTTTCATCTGATCCACTGTGGATGAGCTGATTTCCGAGGTACTTCCTGCCGCCTGTCTGGACATTTCCTCCACTCTGTCCATGGAAGATTTCAGCTTATCCTTGACATCAAAAATTTGGGATAAATCCATTTTCAGTCCGTTGACTACCTGAATCACTTGTTCGGAGGATTGTAAAATGTCCTCAAAAACCTCTACCGTACTCTGTAATTGCTCATGAGATTCTTCCACATTGACATGATTGTCTTCCATAATCTCACTGGTGTGTTCTATGGTTTTAATAATATCCTTTAAAATCTCGTCAATTTTGCCCGTAGCCTTTGAAGATTCCGCCGACAGGTTATTGATTTCGTCCGCCACAACTGCGAAGCCCTTTCCCGCTTCCCCTGCTCTGGCCGCCTCGATTGCTGCATTCAGCGCAAGCAGATTTGTCTGCCGCGCAATCTGATTGATACTGCTGATAATCTCTCCAATCAGGCTTGATTTCTTAAGAAGAGTCATTATTTCATTTGACGCCTCTTTGGTTGACTGGATATTTAAATCGAATTTTTCCGAAAGCTTTTCGATTGATGCAATTCCCTCGTCGTTCTTCTCCTTCAAGTGCTGCATATTTGCAACCGTCTCATTGACGCTGTGTTCGGAATGATAAATTCCGTCATTCAGCTCATTAAAGATTTCCACACTTCCCGCTACTTCTTCAATCTGCAGGTTCGCACTTGCAGAGATTCCCTCTGCGGAGCTGACAATCTCCTGAGAAAGCTGCTTGACACCGGAAATGGAAGTAAAAATGCAGTCAGAGGATTCCTGCACACTGTCAAATGCCGTCTTAACAGTGCCCAGCAGTCTTTCCACTTCCTGTTCTTTGACCTCAACATTAGCAAACAAGCCTCTTGTCCGGCTTGCAATGTACACACAGGCAGTGATAAACAGACCGTATACCATCACAATAAACACCCATATGGAAGCCGTATGCATCTTAACAAACGCTTCAGGACATATCAGCATAAAAACCGCATTGACAACAATCGTTACAATTGCATTGACTTTAATGAGATTGATGTTGTAATATGGCACAGCCAGCACTGTAACAAGGAAATAAGCATTCGTCATGGCCCCGAATACGCCGTCATTACCCACAACAATTGTAATTGCGCCAATCACCGGAATAATGTTAATGTAACTGTATTTTGCATATTTTCCCAGTACCCCTTCCAGCAGCTTCGTCAGAACAGCCAATGCTGTCATAATCAACACAACAGCATCAATCATAGTACCGCCATTAAACAGGATTACGTAAAAAAATGCTACTATGGGAATAACCGCATCAAACAGAAACAGAATACGGTTCATCAATTTTTCTTCATTTTTCAATACTTCCAGTGACATAATACCCCCATTCCCAGATGTGCTGCAGACCTCCGGACCGGACTGTTGCGAAATAAACACACATCTGCGTACTATTCTTCATAATTTTATATACATTTTAAAATGACAGATTATTTCCAACAATAGGAAGGGCAATTTTTGCACTTTTTAGGGCGTTTTTTGTCACTTTTCAACAGGCAGAACTAAAACTGCCGTAAAACGTTCCTCATCAATAAAGCATTGCAGATATCCATTATATTTTCTCACCGTATTTTCTACACTTTTTATTCCAATGCCATGCAGCCCCTTCTCCCACTTGGTAGAAATAAAACCTGATTTTTTCCTCTGGGGCTTTTCGGCAAAAAAATTGACCAGCTTGACGACACACAGCCTTCCTTCTTTTTCCATGTAAATACGCAGCATTGCCTTCCGTTTATCATCTGAACAGGATTTTGCAGCCTCAAATGCATTATCAAGCAAATTTCCAAGCATAGCGACCAAATCGCTGTCCGCGGTCATTCCAAACCGGATTCCCGGTTCCACATAAACATCAAAGTCAATTCCATTTCCGGACGCCTCCCGGGCTTTTTCCGACAGAACGGCATTTACAACTCTGTGGCTGGTATAAATTGTCCGCTCATTCTGCATCAGATTCAGATTTAATTCCTTCATAAGATTGATAATTTGATCACAATGTTCTTCCCTTGCCAGCTCTCCGATTGCCTTGAAATAGTGGTTGATATTGTGGATAAATTCACCATGCCTTTCTTCCTTCTCCTCCAGTTGTTCCAGATAAGAAAGTTCATCCTCGTATCTTTTCATCTCCCGGGTCTGTTCAATTAAGATGCGCATTCTTCGGGCAATAATCGCTGCCAGTATTGTTGCCATAAAGTAAATCATAAAAATATAAAGCCAAATTGTCATATTGTCTAACTGCAGCATTGCCTCGGGAAACAGGACAATGGCGCCGACGGTGCTGAAAATCGTTACTGCCGAGCAGAAAAGCACCAGCACTACCTCATAGTATGCAATAGACAAAATCAGCCACATGAAATATGCTTGTGTTACCGCAGCATATTTGCCGTCATTACTGATAACCATAGCACAGGTGACCCAGAAAGGTCCTGTCATATAAGCATATTTGGCATACTTTTTGAACCTGCTCAAATGCTTTTCCAAAAAACGTATCAGCAGACATATTCCTACCAGCCCAAGCGAAATCGCGTCTCTGGGCGTACCATCCAAAAAGCCCACAACGACAATAAAGGACCCTCCTGATGCAAGCACCCCGAAGATAAATGCAATAAAATTGACTCGTTCTTCCTCTATGCTCAATATACTTGACTTCATACCTTCCATTATTTTGTTACCTTTCGTATTTCTGTGACAGACTTTGTGCAAATGCTTTCTTAAATTCTTTTCCTCTCGATCTGGAAATCGTGAGTTTTTCCCCGTTTACAAATTCAAGCTCCTTTGGTCCGACAACTGCTACATGCTTTAAGTTCACAATATAGCTGTTGTGCGCATAAGCAAAACCAAATTCCCCTAACTGTTCATAAAAGTCAGCCAGCTTTCTCATAGATGTATATGTCTTTTCTTCATTTCCACAGTACAGAACGGTTCCTCTTTTAGCAATGGAAATATAGTAAATCTGCTCCGGAGGCAGTTTGACAAACTGATTTTTCTTTCGCCCCATTATATAAGGCAGCACCTTGCTCCTTTTCATTTTGCAAAGCACTTCCTCAACCTCCTGCTGCATGCGTTCTTCTGTATACTCCTTGAGCCAGTAGCGGTAAGGTGTTACCTCAAAGGATTCAGCCGTGGGCATACATACACCCGAGCAGAATACCAAAAGAGTATTAGGAAACTGCTTTCTAAAAGCTTTCGCCGTCTCATTCCCATTCATTCCGGGCATCAGCACATCTAAAATCAGCAGGTCATAAACCGTTCTCTGCTCCATATCACTGATTAATTCCTCTCCTGAAAGGTATTCAAAAAATTCTGTTTCCTGCTGTACTTCACTGAAAAGCCGCTTTATGTATCTGATAAATACCGGATCATCATCACAGATTCCTATATAATACATTGTACGCCTCCCATAACGTTCACTCTGTTTAAAAAAAATAATCATTACGCAAACCGTAATGATTATCTTTTCTATGCCCAGAACCGGAATCGAACCAGTGACACGAGGATTTTCAGTCCTCTGC
>JAGAQJ010000066.1 GCA_017622845.1 Lachnospiraceae bacterium
ACGGATGCGGATTTAGGACGAAACGCGTCCATGGACGGCGCGTAGAGTCCGGTCGCGGACGGTTTTGAAAGCTTGTGGCATCACCCATTAGAAAATTCGCATTTGGAGTCCAATCGCCTGTACCGGCATAGAACTGCCGCCCTTCGTCCGGCTAAAATAATGCATAAGGCTGAACTGTTACGGAAAAGGCACGAATGTGTTGTTGGAAGAAATCAATTTATTGGAGGAATAACAAATGGAACAGAAAAATTGTGAAATGATTAACAAATTGGATGGAACAAACACCAAGTGGTGGAAAAAAAGCGTAATTTACCAGATTTATCCGCGAAGCTTTGCAGACAGCAACAGCGACGGCATCGGAGATTTACAGGGAATTATATCCAAGCTTGATTATCTCGAAAATCTGGGAATCGATGCAATCTGGCTTTCTCCTGTCTGCAAATCTCCGCAGGACGACAATGGATATGACATTTCGGACTATCAGGACATTGACCCGATGTTCGGCTCCTTAGAGGATATGGAACAGCTGATACAGGAAGCGGCAAAGCATCATATCCGCATCATCATGGACTTGGTGCTGAACCATTCCTCAGACGAGCACCGCTGGTTTCAGGAGGCGAAAAAGAGCCGGGAAAATCCGTATCACGATTATTATGTCTGGAGAGACGGCGAGGAAGGCATACTTCCAAACGATATGAAGGCAGCCTTCGGCGGCTCCGCATGGGAGTGGGTTCCGGAAGTAGGACAGTATTATTTTCATCAGTTTTCTGTAAAGCAGCCGGATTTGAACTGGGAAAATCCCAAGCTGCGTCAGGAAATCTACGATATGATAAACTGGTGGACAGAAAAAGGCGTAGGAGGTTTTCGGCTTGATGTCATCGACCAGATTGCAAAAGAGCCGGATAAGCATATTACCGCCAACGGTCCGAGGCTTCACGAATTTTTGCGGGAGTTGAGCAGGGAGACCTTCCAAAAAGCGGATTTGGTCACAGTCGGTGAAGCATGGGGCGCGACTACCGAGCTTGCAAAATTATACAGCAATCCCGACAACAGCGAGTTGTCCATGGTATTCCAGTTTGAGCATATCTGCTTGGACCAGATAGCAGGAAAAGAAAAATGGGATTTGGCGCCATTGCCCTTCCTGAAGTTAAAGGAAGTGTTTGCGCGCTGGCAGACAGAATTATATGGAAAAGGCTGGAACAGCCTGTTCTGGAACAATCATGATTTGCCGAGAATCGTGTCACGCTGGGGAAATGACGGAAGGTATCGTGTAGAATCAGCCAAAATGCTTGCAATTCTTCTGCATGGCATGCAGGGAACACCATATATCTATCAGGGTGAGGAGCTTGGCATGACCAACGTGCAGTATGAAATAGAGCAGTATCGTGATATTGAAACGCTTAATTTATATAAGGAACGCTTGGAAAAAGGCTATACGCAGGACGAAATCATGCGCTCCATCCATGCAAAAAGCCGCGACAATGCGAGAACGCCGATGCAGTGGAACGACAGGGAAAATGCCGGATTTACAGATGGAACGCCGTGGCTTGAGGTCAACCCCAATTACAAAGAGATTCATGCACAAAGTCAGATAAACGACACGGATTCTGTTTTTCACTGCTACAAGAAGCTGATACAGCTCCGCAAGGAATATCCGGTTTTTACGGATGGCAGGTTTCAATTGTTACTGGAGAACGATGAGAATATCTTTGCCTATACAAGGACAAACGAGGACTCGCAGCTCCTTGTCGTGTGCAATTTCTACGATAAGACATTAGCTTATCCATTTCAAAAGCCGGACGAGTCCATGAATCTGCTCATTAGTAATTACAAAGATGTGAGTGAGACAATGCTGCGCCCTTATGAGGCAAGGATGTACTACAATAACCAAATAAAATCCAAATAAGATGAGGTTATCCAGATGACAGAGAATAAAAATGATTTTACACAAGGAAATATTGTGGCAAAGATGTTAAAATTTATGGTGCCGATTCTCGGAGCCTTGATTTTACAGGCAATGTACGGCGCTGTTGATATTTTGGTAGTCGGCTGGTTCGGCACGACTGCCGGAATATCCGGAGTATCAACAGGAAGCAATATTGTCAATTTAATTATCTTTACAATAGCAGGCTTATCGATGGGTATTACCGTTGTGATTGGCAGGTATTTAGGAGAAAAACGACCGGAACGTGTCGGAAAGGTAATCGGCGGCGCGGTCTGCCTGTTTGCGGTGATGGCGGTCGTTATTGCAGTGCTTATGCTTGTCTTTGCAAGACCGCTTGCCGTTTTGATGCAGGCGCCGGAGGAAGCCTTGGACTTGACAGTAACCTATGTGCGTATTTGCGGTGGGGGCATTGCATTTATTATTGCCTATAATGTCATCAGCAGTATTTTCCGCGGACTCGGCGATTCCAAAATGCCGCTGATTTTTGTGGCAATCGCCTGTGTGGTAAATATTATCGGGGACTTGATATTTGTTGCAGTGTTTAAAATGAATGTGGCAGGAGCCGCTATTGCCACGGTATTAGCTCAGGCAGTCAGCGTGATTTTATCCTTAATGATTATCCGCAGGCAGAAGCTGCCGTTTTCCATGACAAAGAAAGATATCTGCTTTAATCCCGAAATCGGCAAATTTGTGCGTGTGGGAATCCCGATTGCATTTCAGGAAATTCTGACACAACTGTCATTTTTGGCATTGTGTGCGTTTATCAACCGTCTTGGCTTAGATGCCTCCTCTGGATACGGAGTTGCCAACAAAA
The DNA here is from genome assembly GCA_017622845.1 of Lachnospiraceae bacterium. Classification (GTDB taxonomy): domain Bacteria; phylum Bacillota; class Clostridia; order Lachnospirales; family Lachnospiraceae; genus COE1. The sequence goes on from JAGAQJ010000066.1 coordinate 2,760, forward strand.
TTGTAAGCTTTATTATGTTAGTCCCAAGCTCTCTGATGCAGTCTATGGCATCCTTCGTGGCACAAAACGTCGGGGCAGGCAAGGAGAAGCGGGCAAAGAAAGCAATGCTGGCCGGAATGTGCATCGGAGGCTTTATTGGAATTTTTATTGCATCATTTGCATTTTTCCGCGGCGATTTGCTTGCCGGAATTTTTTCCAACGACCCTGCGGTTATCCTGCGCGCAGCAGAGTACCTGAAAGGGTTTGCGCCGGAAGCAATTGTGACGGCAGTGCTCTTTAGCTTTATTGGGTATTATAACGGACATGAACAGACATTATTTGTGATGCTTCAGGGAATTTCCCAGACCTTTCTGGTCCGACTGCCGATGTCCTACATCATGAGTATACAGCCCGATGCCAGTCTCACCATGATAGGACTTGCAGCGCCAAGCGCCACGGTGTTTGGCATTATCATAAACGTTATATTTTTCGCTGTTTATTCGAGAAGGTTAAAGGAAAATAAGTGAAAAGGTAACGACTCAGCCATGCTGATTATTTTAAAAGGACGAAGGGCAGCAGTCATATGCTGGGGCAGGCGATTGGACTCCGAATGCGAATTTTCTAATGTGTGATGCGAAGTCTTTCAAAATCGTTCGCGACCGGGACTCTACGCGCCGTCCATGGCGCGTTTCGCCCTAAATCCGCGTCCATGCGGATTTTCGCTATTGTATCGAATCACGCATAAGAAAATGTCAGCATTCTCCACCAGCCTGTCCCAGCATATGACTGCTGCCCTTCTGTGTATGAACAACTGCCTGTTGCTAATTCAGATGTAACAGTTCAACTTTACGGCTTCCTGTTATCATTCACACCTTTATACTCTTTGCCGTTTTCGTTTGGCTGTCAGTACACTGCAAACATCACGCCGAACGTTCCGTCCGCAGATTCCTCTTGAAAAGAATCTGTTTACGAAGAACTACCGTTGTAATTCCAAACATGGCGATAACAACGGTTTTTTCCTTTAGAAAAATCAGATCAACAAGGCTCGCCATAGGGAAGGCGATTCTGGTGCATCGGTCGTTTGGCCGAATGTGCAGCAGTACAAGGCTGATGTAAATTACTGCCAGAATCAGAGCCGGCTGGAGATAGGGCGCCAGACCGAGCAAAACGCCGAAGGAAACCGCAATGCACTTACCGCCTTGAAAATGGCGGAATACAGAGTAAGCGTGCCCCAGCACAGGCGAGAGCATAACGAAAATCAACATAACGGATATCAGACCGGTATCCGTTTGCGCAATGGAGGCAAAACGGATGTAGCAGTATACCGGGAAGAACCCCTTTCCCAAATCGCAAAGCAGCGTCAGGATGCCGCAGAGAAATCCGGCGTTTTGAAAGGCGTTTGCCGTTCCCGGATTTCCATCCGCGCTGACCGCTTCGATATTGATATGTCTGATTTTTTCTGAGAATAATTGGGCAAACAGGATACTTCCAAGAAAATATCCGGCAATGCCAAACAATAATCCTGTCATCATAAGTTGTTTCATAATAGTCCTTTCTGTATTTTCTGCAAAAATGTGCCAGTACGCCGATGCAATGCCTGACTGATAATCGGGATATCAATCAGACATTGCACTGGGAGTCCGCATGCTCTCTCACAAATTTACATATCTGATATGCGGCATCCTTTGGAATATACCGACGTTGGTTTTCCTTCATCTTCTCCACCTGCTCGGGATGCTCCAGCAGCCGGAGACCGGCAGCAATCTGTCCCGGAGCGCTTGGGGCGCTTACACTAATGCCGCGTTTTCGGAAATACTGCCGATTGATGCTTTCGCACCCCGGAATCGGGGCAGTGTGCACGAGAGGTATTTCAGCGACAGCCGCCTCTGTGGAAGTCAGTCCGCCGGGCTTCGTATACAGGATATCACAGCTTTTGAGGTAAAGCGGCATCTGGTCGGTATGCCCCAGAATTGTTATGGTATCCTCTCCTTCAAAACGTTTCTGCAGTTTCTTTTTGATTTTCTGATTGGAACCGCAGATGACGAGAATGTGCTCTTTTTTCTTCTTTGAAGCAGAAAGCATATCAACAAGCGTTAATAGCTGTCCGGCTCCCATACTGCCGCCGACAACCAGATAGATGCGTTCCTTGTGGCAGATGGAGAGCTTCCTTCTGGCATCTTCCTTCGTAATCTGAGCGGAGAATGCAGGAGAAACAGGGATGCCGTAAGCAAGAAGCTGTCTGCGGCGAATTTTTCCGGTGCAGAATTCCTTTGCCAAATCATCGGAGGGTATGACATAATAATCACATTCGGTTTCCGACCAAAAGGGAATGGCGGTATAATCCGTTGCCACGGCAATCGTTAATGGAAGCTTCATGCCCTTTCGCTTCATATAAGTAATTGTTTCCGCCGGAAACAGATGCGGCATAATAATCGCGTCAAACTGGTTATCCTGCAGATATTGGTTCAGATAAGGTGCGATTAGTCCGTTTGTATAGTAAACTGGCGATTTCCGTACGATGCGGCTCACGACAGAACCTAATTTGTATATTGCGCCAAACAGCAGAGGCGCTTTCTGCACAAGCCTGACATAGCTTTTGCCGACAGTGTCAGATACCTTGCCGCCTGCCAACAACAGATGGTCAAAGAGATAGGCTTCCTCGCCAAGCTGCGTGAGCTGTTCAGCAATCGCATGACCGGCAGCATCATGACCGCCGCCTGTTTTACAGGACAAAATTAATATTTTCATAACCAGCGCCTCCCAAACATGTCTGTATCATACTGTATTATTTACAGTATCGGTGAATCTGAACCTATTATAAATCCGTCAGGCGTTTTTGAGAAGACAAAATTGCAGCTTTTACTTGCCAAAAACAGGCACTCACCGATATAATGAGTGGATGAAAGAGGTGAAAAACTTGTCACAATTTACAAAAAAGGCGATTAAAGAGACGTTTCTGATTCTTTTAAGGGAACATTCGCTGGATAAAATTACAGTGAAGGATATCGTCGAAAAGTGCGGCATTAACAGAAATACATTTTATTATTATTACAAAGATATTTATGATTTGATTGATGATGTGTTTGCAATGGAAGAAAAAAGAGTTTTAGAAGATGACAAACGGTATGACACATGGTATGAGGAGCTGAGGCGCGTAGCGCTCTTTGTTGTGGAGAACAGGACAGCAATCATGCATGTGTATGACTCAAAGAGCCGTGATGTACTGGAGAATTATCTGTTTGCCATATCGGATAAAATTATCAGAATCTATGTGGAAAAGGAGGCAAAGCGCCTTGATGTCAGCGACAAGGATCAGGAGTTTGTCTGTAGCTTTTACGGGTATTCGCTTGTGGGTATGACGTTGGACTGGATAAAAGGCAACACACAGGTAGACAGCGAGGAATTTATGAAAAGGGTAGCAGCAGTCTTTGAAGGTACGGTTACGGCAGCTCTGGAAAGCAGCGCGGCCTTGTCAGACAATTAAAATATTTTTGGGCATTTTACGAAAAGTGCCTGAATTTCAGTCAATATCGGAACAATGTACGAAATTGTTACATTGTTCTTTTTTTGTCCGTTTTCCCTGTCGAAAAATGTCGGTATACTAAGACCATAAAAAGGAGGTGCGGCTGTGCGTATCATGAAAGCGGAAAAAAGAGCATATATTCTGTTGTCATTGATTCAATTTTTGTTAGGAGTCTATCTGCTAATTAAACCGGAAGCTTCTTTTTCCTGTGTCTGCTGCATAACAGGCGGTATGCTTGTCGTGTATGGAATTATTAAGCTCATAGGATATTTTACCGAGGATATGTATAATCTTGCATTTCAGTTTGATTTCGCCATAGGTATTATTCTGGCAGTGGTTGGCTGCCTTCTGCTGTTTCGGTGGCAGCATATCATGGAGCTGTTTCCGGTCTATGTCGGAATCCTGATTCTGGTAGACGGGATGTTTAAGATACAGACGGCGCTTGATGCCAGACGCTTCGGACTGGATAAATGGTGGCTGATTCTGATACTCGCAGTGGCAGCAGGCGCAGCAGGAGTTGTGCTGCTTATCAGACCGGCAGAGGCGGCAAAGCTGATGATGCGGCTTACCGGTATCAATTTGCTGATAGACGGCATTCTGAACCTGTGGGTGGTGTTTTATACCGTCAGGGAATGGAATAACATAGAAACAAAATGATGGAAAGGCAGGGATAGGATTATGGGAACAATGACACATGCAGCAGGAAGGCTTGCATTTTCAAAAGCAATTGACATAGCGCTGAAGGAGGTAAGAAAAAACAGGGAGGAGGGCGTCGTAAAGCTCATTGACCTGATGGAAAAGTACATGAGCGGCGAAAAGCTTGATGTGGATTATGATAAGGCAAGGGAAATGATACGCGATAAGGATTGCACCTTAAACAAATATATCAACAGAATCATTGATGAAATCGATCCGCATGTTTTAAAGACAACAGCGTTAAATCTCGGCTATGAAGCCTTTTTCTACGGAACCAGGACAATCCGCAGCATGCGGGAAGTGCATGCGTGCAATATACCATGGCTTATTCTGATGGACCCGACAAGCGCGTGCAATCTGCATTGTACAGGGTGCTGGGCGGCGGAGTACGGCAGCCGACTGAATCTGTCCTTTGAGGAAATGGACAATGTAATCGTACAGGGCAAGGAGCTTGGCATTTATTTCTATATGTTTACAGGCGGTGAGCCGCTTGTCAGAAAGGACGATATCATCAGGCTGTGTGAGAAGCATCATGACTGTGCTTTCCTTGCATACACCAACGGTACGCTGGTGGACGAAGCTCTTTGTGATAAGATGCAGAGAGTCGGAAATCTTTATCTTGCTATCAGCCTGGAGGGCTTTGCCGGAATCAATGACCTGAGAAGGGGCGAAGGCGTATTCGAAAGGGTTATGAAGGCAATGGAGCTGTTAAAGCGGCATGGTCTGGTATTCGGCACTTCTATCTGCTATACCTCTAAGAACATAGAGACGGTTACCAGTGATGAATTTATTGATTTGCTGGTGGACAACGGCAGCCGCTACGCACTGTATTTCCACTACATGCCGGTAGGAAATGACACAGATGTCAGTTTGCTGCCCACGATGCAGCAAAGAGAGTATATGTATACAAAAGTCCGTGAAATCAGAAATATGCAGCATGGAAAGGGACTGTTTACCATGGATTTCCAGAATGATGGAGAGTTTGTCGGCGGCTGTATCGCAGGCGGCAGAAATTATTTCCATATTAATGCCAATGGTGATGCGGAGCCATGCGTCTTTATCCACTATTCCGGCGCCAATATCAGGGAAAACACCCTGCTTGAATGTTTAAAACAGCCGTTGTTTATGGCATACCGGGATAACCAGCCGTTTAACGACAATCATCTAAGACCCTGTCCCATGCTGGAAAATCCCGAGATTCTGCAGCGAATGGTCAAGGAAACAGGAGCAAAATCAACCGATTTGCAGTCGCCGGAAAGCGTAGAGCATTTATGCGCGAAATGTCATGAATACGCCAGGGAGTGGGCGCCCCACGCAGAGAAGCTGTGGAACAAATCGATACATATGGAACATGCATATGAAAATTACAAGCCGGAGAGGTGTAAAAAAGACGAAAAAATCTCATGATTTAAATAAAAACCAAAAGCATTACAAATGGCTGATACTTTTTGGATTGCTGATTGCCGCATTGTACTTCTATCAGGATTCCCTGCATGAAATCATGGAAGGGATAAAAGCGCTGTCGGCGGTTCAGATGGGAGTCAGCCTCTTACTCTCGTCCGTTTTCTTTCTTACAGAGGGCTGTATTGTGTACTGTATGGCACATCTTTTTGAAAACAGCTATCGATGGAGAAAGGGTATCAGGACAGCATACGTATGTGAATTTTACCGAATGCTGACTCTGGGAAGCGGCGCCGGATTTGCAGAGATATATTACCTGCAGAAGGATAACGTGCCATATCCCCGGGGAACCGGAATGACAATGCTGCAGTTTGTCATAAAGAAAATTGCAGTAATGCTGCTGGGACTGGCAGGATTTCTGTTTCTTCTTGGACGGGACAGCACAAGTAATGTTCTGCATGGATATGGGGGAGCAATGGGGGCAGGCTGCATCATAACATTTGTGATAGTATTTGCCATGACGGCAGTTACCTTATCCAAAACCGTAAGAGACTGGCTTTTGCCTGTACTCGATAAGCTCGAACTTAAATTTCCAAAGTATCAGGAAAAAATACAGAAATGGCGCGAGGACTTAAAGCTGCTGAATGACACGGGAAGGGAGCTGTTTGCCCGCAAAAAATGCTTTCTTCAAGTTATTTTGCTGAATTTGTGCAAGCTATTGGCAGTTTATTTGATTCCGGCTTATGTCTTATACGGTCAGTGCCCGCTTTCCATCATGGAAAGCACAATGCTGATGGCGGTTATCTATATGCTTGCAGGCGTGATTCCTGCACCGTCCGGCATCGGCTCGTTAGAGTTCGTGTTCCTGCTGTTCTTTTCCCGCTTTGTCAGCGAGGCAGCAGCCGTCCCGGCAATACTGGTATTTCGCTTTGTGACCTGGATTGTACCATTTCTCGTCGGAGGCATTATTTTCCTTCATCATCAAAAATAGAAAAATACAGAAAAAAGATATTTATACTTTTTTAAGAAATTTTATTATCACTCTCACTTGACCAATGGTGATGGGCGTGTTATAACACAATTAGAACAATTAACAGAAAAAGCTTGCTGCTTCCATAGGACGTAGTGAGCTTTTGCCATATACGTGGGAGGTGACTGGATATGACAAAAAAAGACTATTATGATGTGCTTGGCGTAAACAGAAAATCAAACAGTCAGGAAATCAAAAGCGCTTACAGAAAGCTTGCCAAGAAATACCACCCTGATACGAATCCGGGAGACAAAAAGGCAGAACAGCTGTTTAAGGAAGTAACCGAAGCCTACAATGTCCTTTCTGACGGGGAAAAGAGAAAGCTCTATGACCAGTTCGGCCATGCCGCTTTCGACGGAAGTATGGGAAGCGACCCCAATCAATACGCAGAAAAGGAACATTTCTGGAAAAGCAGCGGCACAAATGGTTCCCATGCGGAATACTATTACAGCGGCAATATGGACGACTTGTTCGGCGATATGTTCGGCGGCTTCTTTCATGGAAGAAGGCATTTTGGCTTTGATGACGATTCTTATTATGACGATTTTTATGAAAATCAAGGCAGCTTAGACCTGACAAGCGAGATATCCGTTTCCTTCAAAGAGGCAGCTTTGGGGTGTGAGAAAATTATCGCCTTAAAGGGAGAACGCTCTGATTCATTGGCAGTGAAAATTCCTGCCGGTATTAACGAAGGGCAGTCAGTGCGTCTCAGGGGAAAAGGCAGAGCAGGACGAAATGGCAAATCAGGAGATTTGTTGATAAAAGTGCATATTCTGCAGGATAAGCGATACACCAGAGACGGAAGGGACGTGTTTATCACACAGTCCATACCATATACAACAGCTATTTTGGGCGGAGAGACAGAGTTTGATACGCTTTATGGTCCCGTGAAATGCAAGATACCTGCCGGAAGCCAGCCGGGCAGCAGGCTGCGGCTGAAAAATAAGGGAATTGTCTCCATGAAAAATAAAGATTCCTACGGAGACGAGTATGTGACCCTGCAGATTAGCGTTCCAAAAAATATATCGGAACGGGAAAAGACTTTATTAAAAGAGCTTAGAGACATTGAAAATAAAAAAACAGCCAATAAAAGAACAGCATAAGGAGGTATTTTCCAATGGCAAATGAGATACAAATAAAAGGCGGACCGGAAAGCATTCGGCTCCATCCGTATGAACATCACACCAAATATCACGAGACAGACCAGCAGGGAATTATTCATCATTCCAATTATATTAAATGGATGGAAGACGCAAGAATGAACCTGATGGAGCAGATTGGATTGGGATATAAGCAGATGGAGGCATTGGAAATCATGTCTCCGGTTCTTTCTTTATCCATAGAATATCGAAGCGTGGTGAAATTCGACGATACGGTTGTTGTGGACATTCATCTTGTTTCCTATGACGGACACAAGATGGAAATCGCTTACAGAATCTATGACAAGCAGACAGGCGAAGACAGAGCCGTTGCGAAAAGCCGTCATTGCTTTGTCAATAAGTCAGGAATCCCTATTTCCCTGAAACGGATATATCCGGAGCTTGACACGAAGTTCTTTGAGTTTCAATAGGAAGTTTATGAATTTTTTAGAATGAAATTAGCACTCACCTATTGACAGTGCTAATAATGCGTGTTATAGTACAGATAGAACAAAGGAAAGAGATAAAAAGAATATCTCAACCCCTTGTCAGAACTCGACACATCAGAATTTGCTGATTGTGCTAAATATAGAAAGTCGGGCTGGCGAAAGAGCAGCCAATAAGAAAGGAGACATGACTTATGTTAAGACCTAGTATTTTTGGAGAAGATTTATTTGATGAGATGATGAATTTCCCGTTTGAGGACGAATTTTTCGGCAGACGCAATCCGCTGTATGGAAAAAATGCCAAAAACATGATGAAGACAGACGTGCGCGAAACTGAGAACAGCTATGAGATTGATATTGATTTGCCGGGCTTCAAGAAAGACGAAATCAATGCAGAGCTGAAAAACGGTTATCTGACCATCTCCGCTGCAAAGGGACTTGATAAGGACGAGAAGGATGAAAAGACAGGAAACTATATCCGCAGAGAGCGCTATGCAGGCAGCATGAGCAGAAGCTTCTATGTAGGCGACAACATCACGCAGAATGAGATTCGTGCAAAATTTGAAAACGGCATCCTGCAGCTGACGCTTCCAAAGAAAGACCCCAATGCCGCAGCACAGAGCAGCTGTATTTCAATTGAGGGATAAAAGTACTCTGATGGGAAGCGGACAGTAACGTGCAGTGACCTGTTCTGATATATTGCATCATTTTATAAATCCTGAAACAGGAGACGATGAGTGCGAAAGCCTCATCGTCTCCTGTTGCTTTTATGGGCATATAAACTTGCTATTTCCACACTCCCGGAATTGTGGTAGAATAAAATAACGAACGGATAAATCAGCAGATGGCAGACATCCGGAGGTGAATTACGTGGAGCATGTAAAAGAATTATTTCCGCATATGCCAGAAAGGTAATCAAAATGTCATACACCGCATTATACAGAAAATTCCGCCCCGACATCTTTGAAGATGTCAAGGGACAGGACCATATCGTCACAACACTCAGAAATCAGATAAAAGCAGACCGTATCGGTCATGCGTACCTTTTTACAGGAACCAGAGGAACAGGCAAAACCACTATCGCGAAGCTGTTTGCCAAGTCCGTAAACTGCGAAAATCCCATCGACGGAAGTCCATGCGGACAGTGCAGGAGCTGTCAGACCATCGCTTCGGGAGCAAGTGTCAATGTCATAGAAATCGATGCCGCCTCCAACAACGGCGTTGACAATATCCGTGAAATTGTAGATGAAGTGTCTTACTCTCCGGTAGAAGGCAAATATAAGGTTTATATCATCGATGAGGTGCATATGCTTTCCATAGGAGCGTTCAATGCACTGTTAAAAACCTTGGAAGAACCGCCATCTTATGTTATTTTTATACTGGCGACAACAGAAGTGCACAAAATTCCGATTACCATTCTCTCACGCTGCCAGCGCTATGATTTCAAGAGAATTACCATTGAAACCATTGCCGGACGCCTTCGGGAGCTGATGGACAAAGAACAGGTTTCGGTAGAGGAAAGAGCATTAAAATACATTGCCAAGACAGCCGACGGCTCCATGAGGGATGCATTAAGTCTTTTAGACCAATGCATTGCCTTTCATTTTGGGGAGGAACTGACCTATGATAAAGTCCTTGATGTATTGGGTGCAGTGGATACGGAAGTATTTGCACGCCTGATTGATTTGATACAAGCCCGTGATGTGACAGGCTGTATTGCTCTTTTGGAGGAGGTCGTGATGCAGGGACGCGAGCTGACGCAGTTTGTCACTGACATTACATGGTATCTGAGAAATTTGCTGCTTGTAAAAACCTCAGACAGTGATATCGAGGACGTCATTGATATGTCAAGCGACAATCTTGTGCGGCTCAAGCAGGAGGCAGAAGCGATAGATGCGGAGGAGATTATGCGCTATATCCGCATTTTTTCAGAGCTTTCAGGACAGATTAAGTATGCCGCACAGAAGCGTATCCTCATCGAAATCACGCTGATTAAGCTTTGCAGGCCCGCGATGGAAACCTCCAATGATGCAGTTGTCGCGCGTGTAAAAGATTTGGAAGAAAAAATGGAAAAAGGTGTTGTACAGGCAGCCCCGGCTGCGATACAATCAACACAGACGGCTGTTGCTGCGGCGCCAAAGGCGGAGCTTCCCAAAGCCATACCCGGGGATATCAGGCAAATCGTAAGCAATTGGCAGGGAATCGTAGGAGAAACCAGCCAGCCGTTAAAAACACACCTGAAAAAAGCGCGCCTGAGTCTGGGAGGAGACAACCGTCTGATGCTTGTAGTTGAGGACGGACTGGCATATGATTATCTAAGCAATGCAGAAAATCACAAGCATGTAGAGGATATGATATCGAACTTTTTACAGAAAGAAGTATCCGTTCAGGTGCAGAGCATTGCACAAGGCAGCCGTTTTGAGGAAAGCTATGTTGATATTACGCAGGTAATCAACATGGATATAGAAATTGAAGAGGAAGAATAAAGGAGATTAGAGCAATGGCAAAAAGAGGAGGATTTCCGGGAGGAATGGGAATGCCCGGTAATATGAACAATTTGATGAAGCAGGCACAGCGCATGCAGCGTCAGATGGAGGAAGGACAGAAGGAGCTTGAGACAAAAGAATTTACCGCAAAAGCAGGCGGCGGAGCGGTAGAAGTCGTAGTCACGGGCAAGAAAGAGGTAGTCAGGGTTACACTTTCAGAGGAAGCAGTCGACCCTGATGATATTGAGACTCTTCAGGATATGATTATGGCAGCGACCAATGAGGCGCTTCGTCAGGCAGAGGAAGCAAACAACGAGCTGATGGGCAAGATGACAGGCGGCTTAGGCGGACTTGGCGGAGGCTTACCCTTCTGATGGAACTTTACAGCGGATATATCAATAAACTGATTGAGCAGTTTTCAAAGCTTCCCGGCGTGGGAAGCAAATCAGCGCAAAGGCTGGCGCTCCATGTGATTAATATGCCGATGGAGCATGTCGAGCGCTTTGCGCAGGTCATGGTAGATGCCAGGAAAAATATACACTACTGCAGTACATGCTATACCCTTACTGACAAGGAAATCTGCCCCATCTGCGCCAATATGAACCGTGACCATAAGACAATTATGGTCGTGGAAAATATCAGGGATTTGGCGGCATATGAGAAAACAGGAAAATACGAAGGCGTATACCATGTGCTTCACGGGGCGATTTCCCCCATGCTGGGAATCGGACCAAATGATATTAAGTTAAAAGAACTTGTAAAGCGCCTGGAGGGAGACATTGAGGAGGTTATCATAGCGACCAACTCAAGCCTTGAAGGGGAAACTACAGCAATGTACATTTCAAAGCTTATCAAGCCCACAGGAGTGAAGGTCACGCGCATCGCAAGCGGAGTGCCGGTAGGCGGAGATTTAGAGTGCATTGATGAGATGACACTGCTCCGCGCGCTGGAAGGCAGAACCGAGCTGTAAAGTCTCGCCGGAATTTAAACAAAATAACTTATTATCAAAATAATTAAAACAAATATCTCACGGAGGAAAAATTGATATGAGCTATGAAATCATACGGCTTATCGATAAGCCGGAGATAAAAGAACAGGCAGCACAATGGTTTCATGAAAAATGGAATATTCCGTTAGAAGCCTATATCGAAAGCATGGAGGAATGCCTCAGTAAACGACAACCCGTTCCCCAGTGGTATGTCGCAATGGAGGATAACAGAATTATCGGCGGATTAGGAGTCATTGAGAATGACTTCCATAATAGAAAAGACCTGACGCCAAACGTCTGTGCAGTTTATACGGAAAAAGAAAAGCGCTGCACCGGAATAGCCGGTGCCCTGTTAAATGAGGTATGCACGGACATGAAAGAAAAAGGAATCGACGTTTTATATCTTCTAACCAGCCATACCTCCTTTTATGAGCGCTACGGATGGGAGTTTTTCTGCATGGTACAGGGAGATGGAGAACCTGACATGTCAAGAATGTATATTCATAAAGCGTGACAAGCGTAACAGTTCAGTCTTCGGCTTCCTGTTACAGGACTCAAGACATGCAGAACCACTTCGTGGTGTCTTGAGTCTTTCAGCCGCTGCGTTTTCTTACGAGGTTTGCAGCGAGTGCAAACCTCTGGGCTGAACTGTTGCTGACAAGCGTAACAGTTCAGCCTTCGGCTTCCTGTTACAGGACTCAAGGCATGCAGAACCACTTCGTGGTGTCTTGAGTCTTTCAGCCGCTGCGTTTTCTTACGAGGTTTGCAGCGAGTGCAAACCTCTGGGCTGAACTGTTGCTGACAAGCAGCAATTCTGAACTTTTATCCAATAAATAATATAATAATTCATGTAGAAAAGCAGTTATTTGTCTGTTAAACTAAAAATAGCAAAAACAAAAATTCTTTTAGAAAGAGGGAAAATAAAATGGCAATTACAACCAAAAGCTTCGGCAAGACCGCAGACGGAACAGAAGTCAGCTTATATACCATCAAAAATGGTAACGGCTTTGCGGCTGAGGTAACAAACTTCGGCGCGATTCTCGTAAATCTTTTCGTTCCGGACAAAAATGGAAAGACTGCCGATGTAGTCTTAGGCTATGACAGCGTAGAAGGATACTTTACGAATGGCTGCTTCTTTGGCTCAACCATCGGACCAAGCGCAAACAGGATTGACAATGCAGGCTTTACCATTGACGGCGTGAAGTATCAGCTTGCAGCAAATGATGGTACCAATAACCTTCACAGCGATGATGACAAAGGCTATCACAAGAGAGTCTGGAATGCACAGACAACGGATAACAGCGTTATATTCACAATTGATGACGCTGACGGCTCTATGGGATTTCCGGGCAATAAAAAGGTTCAGGTAACCTATACCGTTACTGATGAGAATGAGCTTAAGATTGATTATGATGTGACAAGCGATAAGAATACACTGATTAACATGACAAACCATACATATTTCAACCTTGCAGGACACAATTCCGGCAGTATAGAGGAGCACAGACTTTGGATTAAGGCATTCCATTACACTCCGATTTTTGAGCGCCTGATCCCGACAGGAGATTTCGTGCCTGTAATCGGTACACCATTTAATTTCATGGAAATGAAAACCATAGGTGATGAGATTGATGCGGACGATATTCAGCTCAAATACGGACAAGGCTATGACCATAACTTTGTGATTGACGGCTATGACGGAAGCCTTCAGAAGGTTGCATCAGTGGAAGAACCGACAACGGGCAGAAAGATGGACGTTTATACTGACCGGCCGGGAATCCAGTTCTATGCAGGAAACTGCATTACGCCGCAGACAGGCAAGCAGGGTGCAGCATACGGAAAAAGAAGCGGATTGTGCTTAGAGACACAGTGCTACCCCGATGCAGTCAACCAGCCGCAGTTCCCAAATCCTGTATATGGACCGGACAGACCATACAGAACAACAACAATTTACAAATTTTACAACGAATGATACGCCGCCTCTTAAGCAGAAAAGGAAACACCAAATCTGCTTAAGAGGTATTTTTTTGCGTCACGACCCGTTTCGACAGAATCCTCGGTTTGTGCGTGCTATGATAAGCGATAAGGAGCAGCACGCTAGTATAACCCATTTTAATTAACCGATAAGTTTACGAAATGTTGTACTAGTGTCAAATCATACAAGAAAGGTGATGTCAAAATGGACAAGCAAACAAGTATACTTTCAAATACTACCAGCAGCCGGATACCGGTAAACACACGTACCATAGGGACTCCCGAAGGAATTTACATACTGTACCTTGAGGATTACGTGCATACATTTATGAAAAAGGTTCTGGCGGACAAAAATTCAGAAACCATATCCCTCGGAACTGGCGATGAATATCAGGTTGAAAAGATTCCCAAATCGAATATTGCATTATATGGAAATTGTATCGAAGAAAATGGAAGATACAGACTTGTCATATCAGGAGCAGCAGTTTTGGATAACAAAGATAAAGTCCGGCAGTATAATGATACCTATTTTCCTTCCTGCACATACATAGGAATGGCGGGCATCAGCCGCAATAAGGATTCCAAGCTGCGCCTTGAACTGACACTGAGCAATACAACAGTCATATTAGACGATTTTTATATTTATTATGACCAGAATGCTGAAATGCAGAACTATCTGGTAGAGTGGAATGCAGAAAAGGAAAAAGGCGCGGAAAAAGAACAGGCATCGGCGGCGGAACAAGGCACGCGCGTCAGAAACCGCGTTGATGATGCTGCACACCTTGGAAGAATTGCGCAGGCATACAATCGTGAGGAAGCCAAAGTAAGTTTTATGTGGAATGTCATGAATATACTATGCCTGGGATTTGTCGTCTGCATCATGGCATATGGCATCACCGCCGTCAACAACTACAATAAAATGCAGAATATGCAGGAAAAGATAGATTACTGCATGGCATTTATAGAGGAAAATACCTCATTTCGCTTTAATGAAGCAGACGATGCACAGACAGCGGCAGCGATGCGGCAGAACACACAGACAGCCGGTGCAGATACGAACCCGGAAATAAGCACTCAGGATACCACAGAGACGCAAACAATGAATCCGCAAGCAGCGAATCCGGAAACAGTCAGCTCAACAGCCGCAAATGCCACAGCCGAAGACACAGCCAACGCCGCCGCAAATAAAGCTGCAGACAGTACTACAGCCGAGACGGAAGCTGCCGCCGGAAGCGAAGCCGTAAACAGTACCGCCGCTGAAGGTACAGCCAACGCCGCCGCAAATGGAGACACAGCCGCAGATTCGACAGCAGGCACTCCGGAAACAGCAGACGCCGCCGCAAATAACGAAACTGCAAATACCGCAGCAGCAAATACCGGGGAAAGCAATACTGCACAGCAGCCGGAACAGCCGATGCAATATTATATTGTCCGCAAAGGCGATACGCTCAGAACCATCTGCTATGACATTTATGGAGACTATTCTCACGTAGATGAAATCTGCGAATGGAATCAGATTGAAGACCCTGACAGCATTCTTTATGGTCAAAAGCTTTTACTTCCTTAAAAATAATGGTATACTGTACATATTCAATGACATTTTCGGAATAACAACGGAGTATACCAATGGCAGAAATAAAAGATTTTAGCAGAAACCAATACCTGTTAAAGGGTGGAAAGAATCAGGCTGGCGAAAGTGCGGGCACAAACAGGGATAAGAAGTCAATGGACAATATGCTTGCAAGACACAGGCAGATGAAGCTTTATACAGTGCTTGCAACCCTGGTTGTCATTGCCGCAGCAGTGCTCGGCGCCTATATCAATTGGAAAAATAAAGTATATACAGGCTATGAAGTGATTCAGCAGAGTGAATGGACAAGAGCATCAGAGTCACAAAGCCTGAATCTTGGCGGAACACTTTTTACATATAGCAATGATGGAATGAGCTGTACCGATATGAAAGGAAAGATGATATGGAACCAGACCTATGAAATGCAGAATCCCGTGATTAGAACTTGTAAAAAAACTGTAGCCGTGGGAGACTACAATGGGAGAAAAATCTATGTCTGTGATACGCAGGGAACTCTTGGAACCATAGACACCACCATGCCAATCAGAGATTTCAGTGTTTCATCAAACGGAATTGTTGCAGCAGTCCTGGATGATTCAACAGTCACAGCCATATATCTGTACAATAAAACCGGTGAACAGCTTGCTTATTTTAAGACCACAATGAGTAAATCCGGTTATCCGATCGCAGTAGACATCTCAAGCGACGGAACTCTGGTAGCTGTCTCATACATAAGAGCAGAAGATGGTAAAATATCATCAAGCATAGGCTTTTATAATTTTTCATCAGTGGGACAGAATTATACCGACAATCTTGTAAGCGGATACGGATATTCGGAAGCAGTCGTACCCCTCGTTCACTTTATGGAGAATGATACTGTATTTGCAGTGGCGGATAACCGTCTTATGTTTTTTAGAGGAAGACAGAAGCCGGAAAGCCTGTCAGACATACTGATATCAGAAGAAATACAAAGCGTATTTTATGATGAAAGCCATGTAGGACTTGTGTTTTACAATACGGCGGCAGAGTCAGCATATCGTGTTGAAATATATGATACGAATGCTAAAAAAGTCAGTGAGATTGCTTTTGATATGGAGTATAAAGACATTTTGTTTGAAACATCGGCAATCATTATCTACAATGACAGCGAATGCCTTATTTATGACTGGGATAACAGGCTCAAATATGAGGGAAGCTTCAAGGATCGGGTTACCTGCTTTATCCCGGGCGGAAACATTTCCAGACACACACTGATTACAGATAATGCAATACAATCAATAGAGCTTCAATAATGCATAACACCGGAGGGAACGTCTTGGATATTAATATACTTTTTATCATCATTATTTTAATATTGGCAGCAGGGGCAGTATGGGGATGGAAAAGAGGACTTTTGGAAAGCATTATACGCATCATATCCTGCCTGTTAGGAATACTTGTCCTTGTTATTGCCGCAAAAGGAATCGGCAGCTTCATGCAGGGGAGCTATGTAAATGTTTTGCTTGCAGTCATATTACTGCTTGCAGTCAGCATTATTCATAAAGTTGTCAGATTTCTGGTTGACACATTTAAACTGGTAAGAGCCATTCCGGCAGGGAAACTTGCGGACAAGCTTGCAGGTGCGGCGCTGGGACTGCTGGAAGCGGTTTTTGTTATCTGGCTTGCGTTTCTTGTTATTGGAAGCTTTGACATTATGGGTTTGAAGACATGGATGCTTGCCCAGGTAGATAAAAGCCGTTTCCTCACAGCCATATACTATTCGAATTATTTGGCTGAACTGCTTAAGCAGATTTTATTATAAAAAGTGCAGCAGCTCAGTCCTTTCGGAGCGGCTGCACTTTATGCCTGTCCTGGCAGATAGTATCCCTCCGGCTGCCATTGGTTTCAAATGGGAATTATTTCACCATTCTCCACCAGGAAGCCTGTAGGATGCTATCTGCCGTTTTCTGTTTATTGAAGCCGTATAACTTAACAGGTGTCAGTACACGGAAGGGCGGCAGTGCTATGCCGGAGTTCAACTGCCTGTACCGGCATAAGACTGCCGCTCTTTGTCCCGGCTAAAATTATCCAGAGGGCTGAACTGTTATGTTATATCAAAAAAAATAAAAAAAGTTGTTGACAAGCGCATTTTTACGTGATAAGATAAAACACGTCGCTGAGGCAAGTAAGTAAAAAAGCAAGTGACAAAAAATGATTTTAATTTGAAATAAAAATAAATTAAAATTATTTCAAAAAAGTGCTTGACAAGGCATACAGCTTATGATAAACTAAATGAGCTGTCACAAAAGAGACAAGCAGTAAAACAGAACCTTGACAAATAAACAGTAATGCAACCCTGAAAATTCTAACGAGAGTTCTTCTTATAAAAGAAGGACAAA
>JAGAQJ010000067.1 GCA_017622845.1 Lachnospiraceae bacterium
ACGGATGCGGATTTAGGACGAAACGCGTCCATGGACGGCGCGTAGAGTCCGGTCGCGGACGGTTTTGAAAGCTTGTGGCATCACCCATTAGAAAATTCGCATTTGGAGTCCAATCGCCTGTACCGGCATAGAACTGCCGCCATTCGTCCGGCTAAAATAATGCATAAGGCTGAACTGTTACTTTCGTCAGGATAGGAATACGTAAAAGGCTGAATTGTTACATTATTAAAAATAAATAAACTGACAAGTATTGAATAAATGACCAATAAACTGTATAATTATAAATATAGTACCTGTCAGTTTGATACAGAACAGCCGTTGAAATGCAAATATATGTTCTGTATCATCGGAGCATGCTTCCGGATTCATTTCTGCATTCTATACGCCCTTTCCTATTATTCGGAGTAAATTTTTCAGAACAGTTGTTAACCGTCCAGGCTGTTGCAATTTCCCCGCGAATGATGACGTGCAGCCTGCCGAAATCTATCTTGAAGCATAATATGGGGTAAGGCAAAGGAGAATGGGGAATGGGAAAAAAGAAAGCGGGAATCAAAGAAAAAATGCTGCAGTATATCATTATTCCTATGGTATTGATACTTGTAGCGGTTGAAGTGGTGATTGTATGCGTGGTCCGCTCGGCGGTAGGTAAGCTTCGGACCGAGGAAATTAATGCACAGTCAGGGGAGGTCGTTCTGCGCGTCAGCGAGTATTTTACAAGGTATATGGAGACGACAAGGCAGCTGGCGGCAAATAATGAGATAAGGCAGTTGTTCGCTGATGTTCAGGAAGGCAGTCCGATTGCGCAGGCACAGAGATTTGACACTGCGCGTAAGTCTATGACGTACACAAGGCATACGGATGAGGAAAACATTCTGGTCTGCTGGATTGCAGACGTGGATTCCAGCCAGTGCATTGAAGATGAGGACAGCGGATATATTTCGGAAATCGGAGACTGGGATATTCAGAGCAGAAGCTGGTTTGCGCAGGTTCAGGAGGCAGGAATGACTATTGTAACAGAGCCGTATCAGAATTCATCAACCGGTCAGATGGTTTCCAGCGTTATCTCTCCGGTATATGGGGATAACAACGAGCTGCTCGGTGTGGCAGCAGTTGATGTATCGGTTGATACGTTATATGAGATGATGTCGGAACATCAGCTTGGGACATCAGGGTTCTTTTTCCTGATGACTCCGGAGCAGAACATTATGTATGCGCCGCAGGAATCGCTTGTAAATGCTAATATAGCGGACATCGGCATGGAGCCGGATACACTGGAAGTCATTACTGCAAAGAAAGACACGCCGCTTACATATCATTACAACGGTTCAAAGCAGCATGGGTGCTTTGTTATGGTAGGAGAGACAGGCTGGTCTGTGCTGAGCGGCATGCCGAATGGCGAGTACAACGAGACAATTTATTATCTGATTCTGATGGTCTGCGTGTTCTTTGCTGCGGCAGTTGTGATGCTGATGGTTATTATCAATAAGATTGCAGCCGGTATCGTGAAGCCCCTGAAGGAGCTGGAGGCGGCAGCGGGAGAGATTGCAGAAGGCGATTTGGACATTACGCTTGATATTACTTCCAAGGACGAAGTAGGAGCTGTTGCGGATGCAATCGGAAAGACTGTTATCCGTTTGAAGGATTATATTAAGTATATTGATGAAATCACATTGGTACTTGGAGAAGTTGCACAGGGAAACCTGCGCTTTGAATTAAATCAGGATTATGTGGGCGAATTTCAGAAAGTAAAGAATGCGCTTCTGGATTTATCCAAGCGGCTTACTACTACGCTGCACCATATTGACAATGCGTCAATAGAAGTTTCGGGCGGTGCAGAACAGATAGCAAAGGCGGCAACATCACTGGCTGAGGGTGCGACCTCCCAGGCGGCTGCAATACAGCAGCTTCAGGCTTCGATAACTGAGATTGCGGGTCAGGTTGATTCCAATGCCAAGTATGTGGAAGGCGCAATGCACCGCGTCACGGATATGAACAAAGAGCTTGAATTCTGCAATCAGCAGATGGGAGATGCTGTGGATGCGATGAAGGAAATCACCAGATGCTCCAATGAAATTGAGCATATTATTACTGCGATTGAGGAGATTGCCGACCAGACCAATCTGCTGTCTTTAAATGCCTCCATCGAGGCTGCCAGAGCAGGAGAAATGGGACGCGGCTTTGCCGTTGTGGCAGGTGAGGTAGGAAGCCTTGCAGGTGAGAGCATGAATGCAGTCCAGACCTCTGCTTCGCTGATTCACAATTCACTCGAAGCAGTTAACCGCGGAATGGAAATTGTCAATCATGCAGCAGAGCAGATGCAGCAGGCGATGACCCAGATAGAAACGATTCAGAGCCAGATTATCAGCATTGATGAGGCATCAAAGCAGCAGGACGAAAGCATCAATCAGATTAAGCAGGCATTGGAACAGGTTTCCGAGGTTATCACGGATAATTCCGCCATGGCGGAAGAAAGCGCGGCAGCAAGCGAACAGCTTTCCGCACAGTCGCAAAACCTGACAAACCTGATTGAGGAATTTAAGCTCTAAGGAAAATGGAACAGTTCAACTTTACGGATTCAATGAACAGAAAACTGCAGATACTATCTGCAGTTTTCGTTCGGATAGGAATGCATAAAAGGCTGAACTGTTTTTATTTTTGAAGTACAGTCTACGCTATGTTTTTCCGGCAGCCTGATTTTTATAATCGCTTATCTCAACTCGCCGTTTTTATATCGATTAATAATTGTATGGATTCTGTCACTTGGACTCAGCAAATCGCTGATGGAAGAATCATGGTTTAAGGTGTCGATGATATAAGCGATATATTTACTCATATCACAGCTGATATACCATTCCTTCTCAAGCAGCTCCGGCCGCTGGTAAATGAGGTTCGTCGTAAGGACTCTGTAGATGAGTCCCTTTTTATAGGCTTCATCAAAACAGTCAAGACCGCTTGTGAAGAGACCGAAGGTAGTTGCCACGAAAATGCGGTTTGCCTTTCTGCGCTTAAGACTGGCAGCAACCTCAAGCACGCTTTCGCCGGATGAAATCATGTCATCTACGATAATGACATCTTTCCCCTTTACATTGCTTCCGAGAAATTCGTGAGCAACAATCGGATTGCGTCCGTTTACGATTTTGGTATAATCGCGTCTCTTATAAAACATACCCATATCCAGTCCCATGACATTTGCCATATAGATTGCGCGGCTCATGCCGCCCTCATCAGGGCTGATAATCATCATATGATCGGAATCAATGGTAAGGTCCGGTACATTGTTTAAAAGCCCTTTGACAAACTGGTACGTAGGAGAGACAGTCTCAAAGCCGTTCAGAGGAATTGCATTCTGCACACGGGGATCGTGGGCGTCAAAAGTGATGATATTGTCCACACCCATGCTGACCATTTCCTGAAGCGCCAATGCACAGTCAAGAGATTCCCTCGAGCTTCTCTTGTGCTGGCGGCTTTCATAAAGGAAGGGCATGATAACCGTGATACGTCTTGACTTACCGCCTACGGCAGCGATAATTCTCTTTAAGTCCTGATAATGGTCGTCAGGAGACATATGGTTTTCCTGACCGCACAGAGAGTAGGTCAGACTGTAATTGGTAACATCTACTAAAATATAAAGGTCATCTCCGCGCACGGACTGCAGGATTTCACCCTTTGCTTCACCGGTGCCGAAACGCGGAACTCTGGTCTGGATAATATAAGAGTCGCGCTGATAGCCGGCAAATGCAAGAGAATCTTTGTGCTCGCTTTCACGCTCCGCACGCCATTTTACAAGATACTCATCAACCTTATCACCGAGCTGCTGGCATCCCCTTAATGGAATGATACCTAATGAACCTACAGGGATTGAATTTAAATTTCTTTTTTCCTCACGAACTGGCATTGGAAAAACCCTCGCTTTCTGTATAAATTAATTTATAAGATATCGTTATGCTCTGCCTGCAGAAGATGTTTTTTTCTGCATGCGTATGTCCTTGCCCGTCAGCTTGCAGACCTCATAATTGCTTGTGATGCGGGAAAAGATTCTGTCGGAATACCGGTCCCGCAATTCGCTCAAGGACAGATTGGTTGTAATAATTGTCGATTTCTTTCTCAAATGTCTGTTGTTGAGACACGAGAAAAGCTGGGACGAAACAAAAGAATTGGTAAGCTCCGTTCCGAGGTCATCAATAATCAGCAAATCGCAGTCATAAATATCATCGGAAATGCCGGATAAGGCTTCCCTGCTGTCTCTGTCAAAGGTGCTTTTGGATAAGGTATCAAAAAGCTGGGAGGCGCTGAAGTAAATGACCAGGCTTCCCTGATCCATCAGTTCTTTGGCAACGCAGCAGGATAGGAATGACTTACCAGTTCCTACTGTACCATAAAAAAAGAGATTTCGGTAGTCCAAATAGAAGCTTTTGATAAAATTTTGGCATATTTGTACAGCTTTTGTAAATTTTTTCAGGTCTTCCCCCTCATAATAGTCATAAGAAAGAGAAGAAAAGTTCTCAGTTTTCAGCAGATTTTTGATATGAGACTGTTCATAAATGAGATTAATCTCTGCCGTGCGGAAGCAGCTGCATTTTTTGTTTGCAATATATCCGGTGTCGCGGCATTTATCACATTCGTAAATCTGTGACAAATAGTCAGCAGGAAAGCCGTTTTCGCACAGCAAGGAAGCCTTCTTTTCAGAGAGCTTCCTCAATTTCTGCTTTAATTCGGTTAAGGCATTTTCCTCTCCGTTGAGAAGCTTTCTTCCCTGTTCAATGGAGATAGATGCCACCTGCCTGTCCAAATCCTCGTAGGCAGGTATTTTTTCATACACAATTCTGGTGTGTTCCTCAAGCCTGTGCCTTGCTGCACGCTGCTTCTCTTCATAGGAGCGCATGACTGCATCGTATTGACTGTTTGTAAGCGGCATGATTCGTACCTCTGTTTATCCATTAATTGCTTAATATATTTTGCTCCAGTTCATCGAAATCATATGCATTCCGGGCAAAATTATTAAATTTATTTTTTGTGACAATGTTGTCAGTTTTTGCATGCTTAAAAGCAGCATCGGCAGCAGGAATGTCTGCTTTGCGATGAACGCCGGACTGATACCATTTCGTCAGGATGCCGTCGGCATAAGCAAAGCGGTGGCTGTCAGTCGTCATCACAGTCTTGTCACATGCCTCCTGTATGACATCAAGCAGAAAGCCGTATTCCTTTGTCCACTTATTTATGTATTCAAGCTCTTTGGGAGCCGGATTTGTGTTTTTCCCAAGTGACTTCATGATGGTGTATACCACCTTGTCATACTTGCGCGAAGCATTCTGCGCGTCTCTTGGCGAAGTGATTCCCTGTTCATGCCATGCAAGAGCCACCTTTTCCATATAGCGGAAGTCCTTTTTTCCGCGTTCGACACAATGCTGTACCAGATAATCAATTAAATCGGATGAAAAATGCAGCCTGTCATAAAGAAAGAGAATCGTTTCCATATCACTGCGTGTAAGCTGCCTGCCGACGTATTGCTCCGTGACCATTAAAAGCTGCTCAATCTCCTCATTGCTCTTGAAGCTCTTAAGGTCATCAAGAGAGTACTCGGGCTTGCTGTTTCCGGACTCTGCGTTCCGGATTTCCGCCGGTGCGGCGGCAGTGCCTGAAGGCCTTTTTGCCATTGCTGCTCCTGCGGTCATGCCCGTCTGCATGGAAGCAGGTCTGATGAAGGATAAGACCGGAGTGATGCGGGGCGCTGTGCGGGGAGCTTCATGGGCGCCTTCAAGGGAGAGAACCCTGATACCGGACAGATTGTGCGCCGCGTCAAAGTCAAGCGCCAAAAGCTGCCTTGATTCCCAGTACATCAGCGCCCTGAGCACATCCTTTTCTGTATAATTAAACTTGTCCGCGATATCAGCAACGCTGGTCGGCAGATTGGCATTCATCATGCGAATCAGAAAAAGATAAATCTTAAGCTGGGCATCGTTGGCATCTGCCATATATTCGTCAATAAACAGATTTGAGATGCTTGTCTGACCGCTCGCGGCAGTCCGGTAGATGTTGACACGATTCATAGTAGTCACCTGTCCTGATCAAAATTCCCTAAAAGTCCGAAAGAGAGACTCCGGCATTTATAAGGTAAGTGTATTGTAGCATACTTGTCCGAAAAAGCAAGTCCCGACCCCCTTCAAACCCTTGTGAATACTGGATTTTCGGTTTGTTGTGGATAATGTGGATAGTGTGGACAGTTTTCGGGGAGGCGGCTTCAAACCCCTGTGAAACCACAAACATAACATGCGGATTCGAATAAAACCCGATGTGGATGAAAATAAAAAATATCCACACCCTTTTTTGCCGTTTTTGGCTCAAAAAAATGTGGATAATGTGGATAATTAAAGACCAAGCAGATTTTCACCGATTTTTACGACATCTCCGGCGCCCATAGTTATCAACAAATCGCCGTTCATACAATTTTTTAATAAAAAATTTTCTATTTCGTCGAAAGAGTGAAAATAATGGCATTCCGTGCCCAGCTTTTCGATTTCATGGAGCAGATCCTCCGAGCTGATGCCGATTGTATTTTTCTCGCGCGCAGCATAAATATCGGCTAACACCACCTTGTCAGCAAGCGTGAGCGCCTGCGCAAAATCCTTTAAAAAGGCTTTGGTGCGCGTGTAGGTATGCGGCTGGAAGACGCACCATAGAGTTTTGTGCGGATAATGTGCGGCTGCCTTGAGCGTAGCGGTGATTTCCGTCGGATGATGTGCATAGTCATCAAGGATTGTGATGCCGCCAATCTCGCCCTTTCGTTCAAAGCGTCTGTCCGTTCCCTGAAATGCAGATAAAGCACGAAGCACTGTTTCAGAATCAATCTCAAGCAAATCCATTAATGCAATGACAGACAGGGAATTGAGGATATTGTGCTCACCGACGACGCCAAGCTTCACGGTCCCGCATTTGTGTCCCTTCTTTAATAAGGTATAGGAACCGCGTCCAAGCTCATCGTACACCGCATCGGTAAAGCTGTAATCAGCATCGTTGTCCGTGCCGAAGGTAATGACTTTGCAGTCCAGCCCTTTCGTAAAATCTTCTATGCGGTCAATTCCTTTATTTATAATAAGAAATCCGTCCGCAGGCAGGATGTCGGCAAACTTCCGGAAGGAGTGTCTGATATCCTCGATATCCTTAAAGAAGTCCATATGGTCCTCCTCGATATTCAGGATAATGCTGATGCGTGGGAAAAAGCTCAGAAAGGAGTTCGTGTATTCACATGCCTCTGTCACAAAGTAATCGGATTTTCCGACGCGGATATTGCCTCCGATGGACTTGAGGATACCGCCGATGGACAAAGTAGGGTCCGTATCAGCCGCCAGAAGCACTTCAGATATCATGGAGGTTGTGGTCGTCTTTCCGTGGGTGCCGCTGATGGCAATCGGCGTTTTGTAATTCTTCATGATCTGGCCAAGCAGGTCGGCACGTGTCATCATGGGCACATTTTTCCGGACAGCAGCGTCAAATTCCGGATTATCCTTTGCAATGGCGGCAGTGTATACGACGAGTTCAATATCATCTGTGATATTGCCTGCCGACTGCGGATAACTGATATGGGCGCCCATTGAGGCAAGATGCTGCGTAAGCGGAGACTTCCTGGCATCAGAGCCGCTGACGGTGAAGCCTGCATCAATGAGGATTTCAGCAAGCCCTGACATGCTGATGCCCCCGATACCGATAAAATGTACATGAATGGGGTTATTAAAATTTATCTGATACATGAAATGGATTCCTTTCATACATTATTATATAATATGATACAAGGGTTTGAAGGTATTCGGCGGATAAAAATCCGGCGTCCCAAACCCTTGAAACATTTATATCATACACCTCACGCGCGGACTTTTCCATAGGTTTATAAAAATAATTAAGTTATTCCATTTAGGCAGATTGTATGCTATAATAACCTTAGGGTCTGCTTTTATGCAAAAACGATTGCATTTCGATGTTTTTCGGAGTGTAACGCCAGTAGCAAAACCCATTATTACGCAATTAGGGGTGACAACATGATTAAAAAAGAAATGATTGCCATGCTTTTAGCAGGTGGGCAGGGTTCAAGACTGGGTGTCCTGACATCAAAAATGGCAAAACCGGCTGTTGCTTTTGGCGGAAAGTACAGAATTATCGACTTTCCATTAAGCAATTGTATTAATTCCGGTATCGACACAGTCGGAGTTCTTACACAGTATCAGCCTTTAAAGCTGAATACGCATATCGGCATTGGTATTCCATGGGATTTGGACCGGAATATCGGCGGTGTAACCGTACTGCCTCCGTACGAAAAGAGCGGGGAAAGTGAGTGGTATACAGGAACCGCCAATGCGATTTTCCAGAATTTAGAGTATATGGAGAACTACAATCCGGATTATGTGCTGATTCTTTCCGGTGACCACATTTACAAAATGGATTACGAGGTGATGCTTGATTTCCATAAGGAAAGCGGTTCGGAAGTAACCATCGCATCGATGCCTGTTCCGATTGAGGAAGCGAAGAGATTTGGTATCGTCATCACAGATGAAAACAAAAAAATCATTGACTTTGAGGAGAAACCTGCGAACCCCAGAAGCAATCTGGCTTCTATGGGAATTTACATATTTAACTGGAAAACACTGAAAGAGGCTTTGATAGCCAAGGCAGACCAGCCCGCACTTGATTTTGGTAAGCATGTCATTCCGTATTGCCATGAAAAGGGATGCCCGATGTATTCATATGAGTTTAACGGATACTGGAAGGATGTAGGAACCTTAAGCTCTTATTGGGAGGCCAATATGGAGCTGATTGACATTGTTCCCGAGTTTAACCTCTATGAAGAATACTGGAAGATTTATACAAAGAGCGAGGTGCTGCCTCCTCAGTATATTGCAGCGGACAGTGTTGCTGAGCGCTGTATTATCGGTGAAGGCTCTGAGATTTACGGAAAGGTTTATAACTCCGTTATCGGATGCGGCGTCACCATCGGCGAAGGAACGGTTGTGCGGGATTCCATTATAATGAATCAGTCGCAGATCGGAAGCCATTGCACCATTGAGAAGGCGATTATTGATGAATATGTCGAGGTCGGCGACAATACGGAGCTTGGTCTGCTTCCTGAGAAGGATAATGATACACGCCCTGACATTTACAATGGCGGACTTGTCACCATCGGTGAGAAGTCGGTGATTCCTGACAATGTTAAGATCGGCAAAAATGCAGTTGTTTTTGGGGAGACGACGGAAGCCGATTATCCCGACGGCATTTTAGACAGCGGAAAGACATTGATAAAGGTGGGTGAGTGATATGAGAGCATTAGGTATTGTATTAGCAGGCGGAAACAGTAGGAAGATGGGAGAACTTTCCCATAAGAGAGCGATTTCAGCGATGCCGATTGCAGGCAGCTATAGAAGCATCGATTTTGTATTGAGTAACATGTCCAACTCACACATTCAGAAGGTTGCAGTTATCACGCAGTATAACTCCAGAAGCCTTCATGAGCATTTAAGCTCTTCGAAATGGTGGGATTTCGGACGGAAGCAGGGGGGCTTGTATACCTTTACGCCGACGGTCACTCCGGACAACAGCAATTGGTATCAGGGAACAGCCGACAGTATTTACCAGAACCTCTTATTTTTAAAGAGAAGTCATGAGCCATATGTAGTCATTGCAACAGGCGATTGTGTCTACAAGATGGATTACAATAAAGTTTTGGAATACCACATCGCGAAAAAAGCGGATATTACAGTTGTAGTAAAGGAGATGCCCGAGGATGCGGATGTGGACAGATACGGCGTTGTCAGAATGAACGGCGACGGACGTATCGAGGAGTTTGAAGAGAAGCCTATGGTGGCAAAGTCAAAGACCGTGTCATGCGGCATCTATGTCATCAGACGCAGGCAGCTTATCGAGCTGATTGAAAAGAGCGCTGAGGAGGGCAGACATGATTTGGTTCAGGATATCCTCATCCGCTACAAAGATGTAAAGAGAATTTACGGCTACAAGATTGAATCGTATTGGAGAAATATTGCGACAGTGGAGGATTATTTCGGCACAAACATGGACTTCCTCAAGAAGGATATCCGCGACTATTTCTTCAAACAGTATCCGGATATCTATTCGAAGGTTGACGACCTGCCGCCTGCTAAGTACAATCCGGGTTCACAGGTTAGAAACAGCCTGATTTCCAGCGGATGCATTATCAATGGCACGGTGGAGAACTCGATATTGTTTAAAGAGGTTTTTGTCGGCAACAATTGTACGATTAAAAACTCCATCATTTTAAATGATGTGTATCTTGGCGATAATACCCACATTGAAAACTGTATTGTTGAAAGCCGCGATACTATTCGTGCAAACTCACACCACGTCGGGGAAACCGGTATTAAGGTTGTGGTGGAGAAGAATGAGAGGTATGTATTATAACGTAAAAGACAAATGACTTGCAAAAGGGGGACAAAAGAATGAGAATCACAGATGTTCGCGTTCGAAAAATAGCAAAAGAGGGAAAAATGAAAGCAGTGGTTTCTATTACGCTGGATGATGAATTTGTAGTGCATGACATCAAGGTCATTGAGGGCGAGAAGGGACTGTTCATCGCGATGCCGAGTAAGAAATCCGCTGACGGAGAGTACAGAGACATTGCTCATCCGATTAATTCCAATACAAGAGACATCATTCAAAGGACAATCCTTGAAAGCTATGAGAAGGCGCTTTTGGAGCCGGAAGCTTAAGATGATGGAATAAAGAAACAGCTTATTTTACAAAATGTGGGTTAAAAGGACATCCGTTGGCGGGTGTCCTTTTTTGAGCGGCTTTATCCCTCTTGTTTTTTACTCCGGATTGGAATACTCATTGTTGCCCTTGCTAATTTGATTTATCAGATTTACAAGGGAAAAAAGAAATAGCCGCCACTATTCGCTCTAGTGACGGCTTGCCTCATATGAGGTAAAAGCTTGCTATAAATGTGGGTAGAGCCGCTTCTATGGCTTTCCCTTTTTGTATCTTTACTATAGTACATTTAACAGAATGAAACAAGAGCCAAAATGGATGATACACGACAAACGCATTAGATTGACGATGCTTTTTATTTATGGTATTATTTGATATAACGTTAGCGTCAGTGTACACTGATGCTGCAAAGGCGCAGAACATTTGCGCCGGCAGGAAGTACGACAGCATCCAATGCGGGCAGGGGGAATTGGGATGCAGCAAGAGGAAAACCTGCCGAAAGAGGGTTGACAGGAAATGGTACATAAATGGCATCTTCCTCCTGATTACAGTAAAAGATGTCCTTTTCCTTGTCAACATAGGGAAACAGCTGCTTTGTAAGG
>JAGAQJ010000068.1 GCA_017622845.1 Lachnospiraceae bacterium
CCAAAAGCTGATAAACAATTATCTCAATGAGCACTGAAAAAAGATTTGAAAAAAATTCAACTTTCTCGTTTTTCTCGTTTTAATGTGGTAATATGGTATTAAGCAATGGAATGCATAAAACGATTTTCAGATAACACTTATTCCCCGGAAGAAGGACATTATGGCAGCAGTCATAGTGTCCTTTTTGATATTGACAGAGAGGTGGTGACGTGAATAATGAAAAAAAAGAAAAGATAAAAGAAGCCGAAATGCTGTATCTGTCAGGAATGAAACTGATAGATATTGCTCATAAATTAGACATACCGGAAGGAACTGTCAGAAGATGGAAAAGTACATATAAATGGGGTTCGGAAAAAAGCGAACGTTCGGACAATAAAAAAGCGAACGTTCGCTCAAAAAAACGAACAAAAAAAGCAGGACCGGCAGCAGAGGTTGAGAGCATCAGTGAAAATCCGGATTTGAACGACAAACAAAGGCTTTTCTGCGTTTATTATATTCGCTGCTTTAATGCCACAAAAGCATATCAAAAAGCATATGAATGTGATTATAGGACAGCATTGACAAATGGTCCCAGATTGCTTGGAAATGCTTGTATAAAATCAGAAATAAACCGATTGAAGTCAGAAAAGCTCAATCGGGAATTTTTTTCTGAGGAGGATGTGTTTCAGCGGTACATGGATATTGCATTTGCTGACATGAATGACTATGTAAAAATTGTAAAGGATACCATAATATTCAAGGATTCAAATGATTTTGATGGAAGCCTGATCAAGAAAGTTTCTTGTGGAAAAGTCAACTCAATTGAAATGCTTGATTCCATGCAGGCGTTAAAATGGCTTGCAGAACATATGGACCTTGCTACCGAAGAACAGAAAGCCAGAATTGCAGTTATGAAGGCGAAAGTTACAAATGATGATACAGATGGATTAGCTGATGACGGATTTCTTGATGCACTGAATGCAACCGCAGGAGATGATTGGACAGATGAAGAAAATTAAGCAGTTTTTTCATTTTCAGCCATTTTCCAAGAAACAGAGAAAGGTATTGAACTGGTGGTGTGCTGATTCACCTGTAAAAGATTATGACGGAATAATCGCAGACGGAGCTATCCGTTCCGGAAAAACTATAAGCATGTCACTGAGCTTTGTGATGTGGGCGATGTCATCGTTTGATGGTCAGAATTTTGCCATGTGTGGAAAAACGATAGGTTCATTTAGAAGAAATGTTCTTTTTTGGTTAAAGCTCATGCTGAAATCAAGAGGGTATATAGTATCGGATAACCGTGCAGACAATTTGATCATTATAAGCAGGAGAGCTGTGACCAACTATTTTTATGTATTTGGTGGAAAGGATGAACGTTCACAGGATTTGATACAGGGCATCACGCTTGCCGGAGTATTTTTTGATGAAGTGGCATTGATGCCGGAGTCATTTGTCAATCAGGCAACCGGGCGCTGCTCCGTAACAGGTTCAAAATTCTGGTTCAACTGTAATCCGGATGGACCGTATCACTGGTTTAAAATCAATTGGATTAACAAGGCAGTTGGATATCTTGGATTGGAAAAAGCATCACAGCTTGAAAAAGAAGCTGAGAAAAATGGCGAGAGTACCGGATTAAAGAAACTTCTTTATCTGCATTTTACAATGGATGACAATCTCAGCCTTTCCGAAGAAATTAAGTTGCGATATCGCAATATGTATAGTGGAGTATTTTTTAAGAGATACATATTGGGGCTGTGGGTGATGGCTGAAGGAATCATTTATGATATGTTTTCCGAAGCTGAACATGTAATCCAAATTCTCAAAGAACTATCATGGACAAACGATTATTATGTTAGCTGTGATTATGGTACACAGAATGCGACCGTGTTTCTTTTATGGCGCAAAACGATAACCGGAACATGGATATGCATTAAAGAATACTACTACTCAGGACGGGAGAAAAGCGTTCAGAAGACAGATATTGAGTATGCTGATGATTTGATTAAATTTCTTGATGGCATCAAAGTAAAAGCTGTAATCGTTGACCCAAGTGCGGCATCGTTCATTGCGCAGCTAAAAAAGAAGGGCTTTCATGTAAAGAAAGCAAACAATGATGTTCTGGACGGAATCCGCCATGTAGGGACATTATTGAATCAGAAGATGATAATGTTTTACAAAGACTGTGAAAATACCATTCGGGAGTTTTCATCATACACATGGGATAAAAAAGCAGTGGAACGCGGAGAAGATAAACCGCTGAAACAGGAAGATCATGCAATGGATGCAGTGAGATATTTCTGCATGACAGTTATAAAGATCAAGCAGTCAATAAGTATATTGAAGTAGGTGATGGAATGGAGCTTGAAGCTGCCAAAAAGCTGATAAAGGAATATATGCCGGGACACAGCGCTTTTGTATTGCAGGCAGATATAGGAGAAAGGTACTATCAAAACAAGAATGATATTCTGTTCCGCAATAAAAATAAAGAAAAAGACGAGGATGACAGCAGAAACAGGAGTCCCTTGAGAAATGCGGATAATAGAGTGCCGCATAATTTTCACGGAATGCTCGTAAATCAGAAGGCGGCATATATGTTTACGTATCCGCCGTTGTTTGACGTTGGAAGCGAAGCAGCCAATAAACAGATAAATAAAACATTGGGAACCAAGTTCAGAAAGGTATGCAAGAATCTCTGTGTGAATGCATCAAATATGGGGCTGGCATGGCTGCATTTTTGGGAAGGGAAAAATAACAGGCTGTGTTACGGCGTGGTGGACAGCAGGCAGATTATTCCTTTATGGACAGATGATCAGGAGCGCGAGCTTAAGGCTGTGCTCAGAACTTACAATAAAGTACTGGAGGACGGAAAAAATTATATCATTTATGAGATATGGACAGAATCCTGCTGTGAGTCATATGCGCAGGAGGTGGGAAGCACGACAGAACTGCTTTTATATTATTCCATGCTTGAGCGGTGCATTGTTGATATTGAACATATGGAGAGCAGCATCTATCATCATGGCTGGGGAAGGGTGCCGTTTATTCCGTTTTTTAATAATGATATGGAAACAAGTGATCTGGAGAATACCAAAAGGCTGATCGATTCCTATGATAAGATATACAGCGGATTTGTTGATGACCTGGAAGATATACAGGAAATCATATTTGTCCTGAGCGGATATGGAGGCACAGACCTTGATGAATTTATAGGGGAACTGAAAAAGTATAAAACAGTTAAGCTTGACGGAGATGAGGATAATCCCGGACTGTCAACGCTGACGATAGATATACCGGTAGAAGCCAGAGAAAAAATGCTGTCCATGACACGCAAAGCGATATTCGAACAGGGGCAGGGAGTAGACCCACAGCCGGAAAATTACGGAAATGCATCAGGCGAGGCATTAAAATTCATGTATACGCTGTTGGAGCTGAAAGCAGGTCTTATGGAAGTTGAGTTTCAGCTCAGCCTTGAAGAATTTATACAGGCAGTTTGTCAGTATCTTGGCGTAAACTGTGATAATATACAGCAGACATGGACTCGCAATATGATCAGGAATGATCAGGAGCTTGCGCAGATATGTACTTCAAGTGTCGGGCTTCTTTCCCAGAAAACGCTTGTAAAGAACCACCCACTTGTTGAAAATCCGGCAGAAGAACTGAAACAGATCGAAGCGGAGGAGGAACGGAGGCAGCAGCAGGAAGAAAAAATGATGTATGGGGAAGTCTTTGCAGGAAAAGAGGACAAGGCTGATAAAGGCTCAGATGGAGATGATGAGTAATGCCGAAAGGAGATTACTGGAAAAAGCGCATAGAAGAAATTGAGAAAATGGCGCATAACAAGGGCGCTGAGTATGCCAGATACATAGATAAACAGTTCGAGGCATCCATTCACTCCTTGGAAAAAGAAATAGAATTGTGGTATAGGAGACTGGCTGATAACAATGAAATTTCACTGGAAGCAGCAAAGGAGCTTCTGCGTAAAAACGAACTTGAAGATTTCCATATGAGTGTCGAGGAATATATAAAAAAAGGTGAGAGTCTGCAATATGATACAAGATGGGCACAACAGCTTGAAAATGCGTCAGCAAAGGTTCATATAAGCAGACTGGAGGCATTAAAGCTTCAGATGCAGCAGGAGTACGAAGTTTTGTACGGGAACCTGACAGACGGGCTGGACAGAACCATGCGTGACATATATACAAATGGATATTATCATACTGCCTATGAGATTATGAAAGGCAGCAGCCTGGGCAGCAGCTTCCATGTTCTTGACACAAGACGCATAGAACATGCAGTTAATACGACATGGG
Organism: Lachnospiraceae bacterium; assembly: GCA_017622845.1. Classification (GTDB taxonomy): domain Bacteria; phylum Bacillota; class Clostridia; order Lachnospirales; family Lachnospiraceae; genus COE1. Next base: position 4,293 of record JAGAQJ010000068.1, read on the forward strand.
CGAATGACGGGAAGAATTTCAGGGCGAGGTGCTGGACAAATAAGGAGAAGCTTGTCAGTGAGCTTAACACAGTGCTTACACAAAGCATTATCAGGGGAGATTCTCCACAGAAGGCTATTGACCAACTGGCAAAACGCATGAAGGTATCAAAGTATAATGCCGGAAGGCTAATCATGACAGAATCTGCATTTATCAGTTCGCAAAGCCAAAAGGACTGCTACGAAGAACTCGGTGTAGAGCAGTTTGAATTTGTGGCAACTCTTGACAGCCGCACATCAGACATCTGCAGGGAGATGGATGGAAAAGTATTTCAAATGTCAGACTATGAGATTGGAGTTAATGCGCCTCCGCTTCACTGCTTCTGCCGTTCCTGTACAGTTCCATATTTTGAAGACGATTTTGGACAAAAAGGGAAAAGGGCAGCAAGAGATGAGAATGGAAAGACTACATATGTTGATGGCAGTATGACCTATCGGGAGTGGGAAAAGCAGTTCGTAACCGAAAATGGACTGGCAGCAGGAGCAGGCGGCGGCTCCAATATACCTCCGCATGATCAGCCGGCAGTGCTGGAAAAGGTTGATTTCTCAAACAAGGATATGGTATTATCTAAAATAACAGAATATGAGAATGTCATTTCAAACAGCAGCATTGAAAATGCTGTTGTAGTTACAAAGAGTGGGAAAGTGATTCAATGCTTTGGTGACTTGAATGGAGTATATCCCAATATTGACCTGAAAGATGAGCTGGCAGGGGCAGTCGTAACGCATAATCACCCAATCGGTTCCTGCAATGAGTATTCTTTCAGCAAAAATGATATCAATATGTTTATGGACAACAATCTGGAAGTGCTTCGGGGAATTGATGAAAGATATGTATATGAGCTCAACCGGAATCCCGGAGATATTGATCCGCATGTATCATTGTCAGAGTGGGACGAATATAGTACAAGGCATGAAGAAGTGATTTCCATGGCAGAGAGGCTTGGCATAGGCTACAGGAGGTATCCGCGTGAATAATATGGAGCTGGCAGAAAAAGAATACAGGGAAGTCACGGAATGGGTTTTAAGCGAAGAAGAAAAGGTAATGCATCGCCTGAAATCAGAAAATAAATATCTTGGCGGCTTGGACGGACAGGAAGAAGAATTTGCATATATTTATGCCGAACGGAATAAAAGAATAAAAGAAATCCGGGAAAAGTATGGATTATGCAGTTAAACAGAATAATTTGCGACATCGCAACAAGAAGGACGCTTAAAAAAACAGGCGTTCTTTTTATATGCCCAAAACCATTAAGGCAGATAAACTGTTGGAATTTTGTTAAGGACATGTGTCCGGAAAGGAAAAGGATATGGTATGAAACTGGAAGAACTTTTAGGTGAGGAGCTGTATGGACCTGTAAAAGCAAAGCTGGATGAAGTGAACAGCAAAGAGCCGGATAAGCTCAAGCATGTAAGGTACGCTGATTTGTCAGAGGGTGGGTATGTGAGCAAGAGCCAATATGATACCCTGCTTGCAGAAAAAGGAAGTCTGGAAAAACAGATTAACACGCTGAATACGACTATCGGTGATCTGAAAAAGAATAATAAGGGTAATGAAGACCTTCAGAACAGGATAAGCAATCTGGAAAAGGATTTAAAGAGGCAGCAGGGAGAAAATGAGAAACTGTTAAAGACCTATGCATTAAAGGAACAGTTGAGCAAAGCCGGAGTAGTTGATCCTGATTACCTGATATACAGGCATGGAGGAGTGGAAAAGTTCAATTTTGACAAAGAGAATAAGCCTGTAGGCGTTGATGATGCATTGAAGCCATACAGGGAAGATTCAGCGCTGGCGCATCTCTTTAAAAATACAGAAAAGCCGCCGTATAATCCTGCAGGCGGCGGAACCGGCCCGGCTGTAAATCCCTTTAAGGCAGAAAGCTACAATATGACAGAACAGGCAAAGCTGTTCAGGAGCAACCCGGAGCAGGCGAGAGCATTGGCAGCCGCGGCCGGAGTAACAATTTAAGGAGGAGATTAAGTTATGGCTATTACGAAGCTTACAGATGTGATTGTACCGGAACTGTTTAATAAATACGTTGTCAACAGGACAATGGAGCTTTCAGAGTTTTTCAAAAGTGGAATTGTTGTAAACAGCCCGGAATTTGACAAACTTGCGAGTGAGGCTGCAAGAACGCACAACATGCCGTTCTTTGAAGATTTGCAGGGAGATTCGGAGGCAACACTGGAAGATGTAAAGATGACACCTTCAAAAATCGGTTCAAACAAGGATGTATCAACAACGATACTGAGACAAAAAATGTGGGCAAGCACCAATCTGGCGGCAGCGCTTGCAGGAGCTGATCCGGCGAAGGCGATCGGAGACCTGGTTGCGTCTTACTGGGCAAGAGATATGCAAAGAGAACTGATCGCGGTGCTGGCAGGTGTATTTGGAACTTATACACAGGAGGACGGTACTGCTGCAACGCCTATGGAGAGTCATATCCTTGATTTGACAAAAATGACATCGGCTAATGCACAGAAGATTAGTGCAGAAGCTTTTATTGATGCGTGCCAGCTTCTTGGTGATGCACAGTCACAGCTTTCAGGTGTGGCAATGCATTCCGCTACAAAAAGCTATCTGAAAAAGAAGAACCTCATCCAGACAGAGAGAGACTCAACGGATGTAGAGTTTGACACATATCAGGGCAGGCGTGTAACGGTTGACGATGGATGCCCGGTAGACAGCAGCGGCGTGTATACAACATACCTGTTTGGAAATGGAGCAGTGGCATATGGCAATGGCAGCCCGGAAGGACATGTGGCAACGGAAGTAGACAGGGATAAGCAGACAGGAGGAGGTATTGACTATATTATTAACCGTAAAGCATTTATCCTGCATCCCCGTGGAATAGCCTATACAGGCAAAGTAAGGGAGCATGTCGAAACACCGCTGCGTTCGGAGCTTTCCATGGCTGAGAACTGGAATCCGGTATATGAATCAAAACAGCTCAGAATTGTTGCAATCAGGCACAAGGTAGTATAAGGAGGATATATGGGAGACAGCTTTTTGCATCAAGAGGCAAAGGAAACACTCAAAAGCCTGCTTGGTTTTTCTCCTGCTGACAAGGATGCTGATATACAAATAGAATTTGCGTTGAATATGACAGAAGAACTTGTAAGAAATTATTGCAATATTGAAGACATTCCGGCAGGTCTTACCAGTACAATTATTAAGATGTCAGTGGACATGTTCAGAAATGAGGCATATGGTTCAGAAAGGGTGCCGCAGATGGTTAAGGCGGTTTCCATGGGAGACACAAAAACAGAATTTGGCACCGTGCAGTCTGTAAAGTATGAAGAATCACTGCTCAAAGATTACAGGAAGCAGTTGAACAGATATAGGAGAGTGATATTCTGATGGATACAGATACATTTGAGCTGCAGCGAAAAGCCCTTGAACAATTGTATACCGGACGCTGTACTGTTTATGAATATAAGAATGTGACGAACGAGGTTACAAAGATAACCACAAAAAAGGAAGCAGAGGTGTTGTCAGATATACCATGCCGCCTGTCACATTCAAATATTCAGACAACCAATGACAATACAGGGGCAGCAGAACGCAGTATCAGCACAAAGCTGTTCCTGTCTCCAGAGATACAGATAAGACCCGGTTCAAAGATTGCTGTAATGCAGAACAATCAATTGAAGTTTTATGCATCAAGCGGAGAGCCTGCTGTTTATCCGACACATCAGGAGATTATGCTGACACTATTCGAAAGGTGGACCTGACATGTCAGTAGATTTTAGAGAGCTTGAACAATTCCGGGATAATATCCGGCAGATAGGCGAGCACGGAGCAAGTGAGCTGTGCGATGACTGCACCAAGGAACTTGCGGCCAGATTGTTAAGAAAAGTCATAAAAAGAACGCCGGTTGGAAAAATCCCGGAAGAATATTGCGGAAAGGAAGGCAGAAAGAAAAGGAGGGAAACTGTAAAATCAACAAGTGAGAATGGTAAAACAAGAAAATTTTTGAGCGCAGATGCAGCGCGATATCAGGAATGCTGGGCAGGATATGTCGGCGGAACGCTGAGGCGTGGATGGACAGGCGATCAGAAAATAAATGTTTCACAATATGTGAATGGGATTCCTGTAAACGTCATGAGCAATAATCATAGAATAATGATTGTGAATCAGGTTAAATATGCAGCATATGTGGAATATGGACATCGGCAGCAGCCGGGAAGATATGTTCCGGCATTAGGAAAAAGATTGAAGTCAAGCTGGGTGCCAGGACGCTTCATGCTGAGGGATTCGGAAGTGGAGCTTGATGCGGTTGCACAGCGCATTGTTGACAAAAAGGTACAGCAGTATTTGCAAAGGGAGTTTGGACATGAATAGCAGAATAAGGCAGGCTGTCATATGGGCAATCAGCGAAGAGTTCGGGTTTCCCATATACATAGACACGATAGAGCAGGACTTGGAAGAACCTTGCTTTTTGATTACATCATTAATGAATACGGAAAGCCACATCATAATGAACAGATATCAGAGACAATATCCCTATATGATACAGTATTTTCCTGAGTCTGAGGATTATAATACCGAGTGTAGTAAGGTATCGGATAAACTTCTTGATATTCTTGAATACGTAAAAAATGGTGATACGGTTTACAGAGCTGACAGCCTGAGTGGGCAGACACAGGATGGCATACTGAATTTTTCAGTGACATACAAGCCTATGGTAATCAAGGAGAGAAAATCAGAGACATCAGAAGAAGCAATGAACGAACTGGAACAGAACTTGGAAGTGAAGGGGTGAAGCGGAGATGGAAAAAGAAAAAAGTAAAGTGAAGGAGCAGATGGCACCTGAATTTACGAAAGAGCAGATTTTGCAGGCATCAAGTTTCTCAAAACATATTGATATCATAGATGCACTGCTTCAGGCAGATAAAAGGTACACAATGGAACAGGTTAATGGTATTGTAGATGGATTTCTGAAAGGAAAGGTGGAATAAATGGCATTAGGCGGCGGTACATTTACAGCTATGAATAAAATTATGCCGGGAGCTTACATTAATTATGTCAGCGCAGAAAGAGCTGATGCAGCACTCTCCGGCAGAGGTATAGCAGCATTACCAATAGAATTGAAATGGGGAAAGGACGGAGAGGTATTTGAGGTAGAAGCAGGTAATTTTGAGGCAGAAGCACTTTATACTTTTGGATATTCTCCTGATACAGAGGAGTTAAAACCTGTACGGGAGGTTTTCAAGCATGCGGAAAAATGTTTGTTTTATAAACTCAATTCGGGTGAAAAGGCCTCCTGCGAGATATCGGAAGCGAGATATAAGGGTACACGTGGGAATGATATTAAGCATGTTGTTACTGCAAATGTAGATGATACGGATAAGTTTGATGTCATTACGTACATTGGTACATATAAAGCAGATACACAGACTGTCGGTCAAATATCAGAGCTTGAAGACAATGAGTTTGTAGTGTTTAAGAGTGGGGCTGTATTAAATTTTACAGCAGGCATGAATCTCACAGGAGGAGCTGATGGAACAGTTACAGGAACGGAGCATCAGGAGGCACTGAATTTGCTGGAGTCATATTCATTTAATGTATTGGGTTGTATGAGCGATATGGACAGTGTAAAAGCATTATATTCATCCTACTGCAAGCGGATGCGTGATACAGTGGGGGTGAAGTTCCAGCTTGTAGTAAGGGATTATGCAGCAGATTATATTGGAACAATCAATCTGAAAAATGTGGTTTCTGATGGCAATGCAAAGCCATATGCACTGATTCCATGGGTAGTCGGTGCAGAAGCAGGGTGTGCAGTCAATAAGTCCTGCGATAATCAGACTTATGACGGAGAATATGCGATAAATACGGATTTCAGGCAGCCTGAGCTTCAGGAAATGATTAAAAATGGTGTGTACGTTTTCCATAAGGTAGGAAATAATGTCAATGTACTCAGTGACATTAACTCCTATGTAAGTGTTACTGCTGAGATGAATGATGATTTTCAACTCAATCAGGTCATCAGGGTATTGGACCAGATTGCGATGGATGAAGCTGCAGTTTTTAATGCAAAATACCATGGAAAAGTTCAGAATGATGAAGATGGGAGAATAGCCTTTTGGAGCGATTGTGTGAATATTCACAAGCAGCTTTTAAAACGGAGGGCAATAGAAGAATTTGAGGAAACGGATATTGTAGTTGAGCGTGGGAATAACAAGCGTACAGTAATTACATATGATGCTGTGCAGCCTGTGTGTGCCATGAACAAGCTGTATATGACAATCTGCACCCGATAGGAAGGAGTAATGGCAATGTCAGATAAAGTAACGACAATGGAAGCAAAAGACGCGTTATCGGCAAAACTTGCAAGAGCCTTTGCCACAATAGAAGGAGAAAGGTATCTGCTTTTTCAGGCGAAGTCTTTTGAGGCAAGTTTCAAGAAAAGTAAAAAAACAGTGGATATTTTAGGCAGAACTGCTGCAGGTAATAAGGCAAGCGGCTGGTCAGGAAGCTTTAAACTGACAATCTATTATAACACTGAGATGTTTAATGAATTATTTCGCCGCTATAAGGATACCGGTGAAGATATTTACTTTGATTTGCAGGTGACAAATGAAGACCCAACAAGCGCTGCCGGAAGAACCACTAAAATATATAAGGACTGTAATCTTGATGATGGCACACTGCAAAGCTTTGATGCAGCAGGTGACTGGCTGGAGCAGTCTTTAAATGGCACCTTTGAAGACTATGAGGAACCTGAAAAATTTAAGGAACTCGCAGGAATGAGATAATAGGACAGGTATGTTAATGTGCTTGTCCTTTTTTATGAAGGAGAATGAATATGGCATTAGAAGCATTTTTAAGACAGAATAAGAGAGAAACCAAGAACGTGAAGGTGGCAGCATCCACTGCTTTTGTGGATGCTAAAGGCAATGCAATAGAATGGGAAGTGCGTCCGCTTAAGACAAATGAGGCAGAAAATATCAGAAAAATCTGCAGTAAGTATGAAAAAGGAGGAAAGGTTAAAGTAGATCAGGCATTATTTAATAAAATGGTGGCTGCCAGATGTACTGTTTATCCTAATCTCAAGGACAAAACATTGCAGGATTCATATGGGGTTATGGGGGAAGAAGATCTGATTTGTGAGATGCTGGATAAGGATGGAGAATTTCAGGAATATGTAAAGAAATGTTTGGAGGTATCAGGTTACAATCAAACAGATGCGGAGCTGGTAGAAGAAGCAAAAAACTAATTGAAGGCAATGATGTGGAAGCTGGTTATGCATATTATTGCCTTCACAAATTAAAAATGCTTCCGACTCGGTTCTTAAAACTTAACAGATATGAGAGGGCTTTTGTCATTGCCAGCATTGATGTTCGTGTTGAACGGGAGAAAAGGGAAGCAGATAGAATAAAAAGCGAACAGGGGGGATAAAAGTGGCAATACGTACAAGTGTAAGTGTACAGGACAATATGTCAGCAGCATTCATGAATATGACTAATGCGATTAATGTATGCCTTGGAAGCTTTACGTATCTTCAGCAGGCGGCAGGGGCAGGATTTGATGCATCGCAGATAGCAAGTGTAGAGAGTGCAATCAATGACATGAATGTAGCTGCAGCGCAGTTTTCGGAAAGCATAAATGATGCAGGGAACGAACAGCAGCAGTTGAATAATCAAATCGCGAGGGGAGCAGGAAGTGCGGACCAGCTCCTTGGAACAGTGAAAAGACTGGCAGCAACATATGTGTCTTTTCAGAGTATTAATAGAATAATTGGTTTATCTGACACAGTTGCATCAACAACAGCACGGTTAAATCTGATGAATGATGGTATGCAGACAACAGCAGAATTACAGAATATGGTAATGCAGGCAGCCAATAATGCAAGAGGTGTTTATACTAATATGGCAGCAAGCGTAGCAAAAATCGGAAATAATGCAAGAGATGCTTTTTCTTCTACTGCCGAAGTTGTGGCATTTTCAGAATTGGTGCAGAAACAGTTTGCCATAGCCGGAGCGTCTGCCACAGAATCTTCCAATGCCATGCTACAGTTGACGCAGGCATTAGGTTCAGGAGTTTTACGTGGTGATGAATTAAATTCCATATTTGAAAATGCCCCTAATATCATACAAAATATAGCAGATTATATGGGAGTTCCCATTGGTGAAATTAGGGCAATGGCAAAAGAAGGTGAATTGACATCGGATATTATAAAGAATGCTATGTTTGCATCAGCAGACGAAATCAATGAAATGTTCAATCAGATGCCAATGACATTTGAGCAAATTGGAAATATTATTCAAAATAATGCGATATCTCAATTTCAACCTGTACTTGTGAAGCTTAATGATATTGCGAACAGTGACAGGTTTAATGGCATGATGGATGGATTTATTGGAGGAATGGCGGCAGCAGCAAATGTGGCAACAGATGTATTGAATATGCTTGTGACAGGCGCAGCATGGGTATATGATAACTGGTCAATTATCAAGCCTTTGATAATTGGTGCAGCTATAGCATTGGGAGCATACAACTCTGCGTTGATTATTGGAAAAGGGATTCAGGCAGGACATGCAATTGTTACAGGCATTCATGCGTTGGCAACAACAGCATGGTCGGGTGCGACATTCATTGCAACTGTCCAACAGGAGGGGTTAAATGCTGCATTACGGGCATGTCCTATTACATGGATTATTGTATTGATTATAGCGCTAATAGCTGTACTGTATGCCGGAACAGCAGCATTCAATAAATTTACAGGAGAAAGTGTCAGCGCAACAGGTCTGATCGGCGGAGCTTTCGCTGCTTTGGGAGCGCACATTATAAATACCTTTGCAGTACCTTTATGGAACGGTTTTGCATCTGTAGCAAATTTTATAGGAAATGTATTTAATGATCCTGCATCGGCGCTGAAGGTATTGTTTTATGATTTAGCTCTTACGGTAATAGGGTACATAGTAAATATAGCACAAGCAATAGAAGCTGTTATCAACAAGATTCCGGGTATGCAGGTTGACATTACAAGCGGTCTTGATAACTTTTATGCGAGCATTGAAGCTGCACAGCAAAAGGTCAAGGATGGATCAGGATGGGTTGAGTATGTAAGCAAAATGGAATATGTCAGTTATGAGAGCGCTGCACAGGCAGGTTATAATGTTGGAGCCGGACTTGAAGATAAGGTTAGTAACTTTTTCGGTGGATTTAACATAGAGGATACTTTTAATGATAATTCCGACTATATGAATGCGCTTGGGGATATTGGTGAATATACAGGAAATACAGCATCCGGTGTTGGAGATATAGCCGATTCTATGGAAATAACTGAAGAAAATCTTGCATGGATGAAAGATATAGCCGAGCGCGAGGTCATAGACCGGACGGTATTTCGCGATATAAAGGTAGACCTTGGTGGTGTTAATAACACAGTTAACAACATGCATGATCTTGACAGCATACCTGATTATATAGGGAATGTGATTGCAGAACAGATGGCAGCAGGTGCAGAGGGGGTACATAGCTGATGGCATATGATTTGTATATGAAAGGTGTGCTGATGCCGGTAACTCCGGCAAAAGTGCAGCTAAAATATAAAAGTCAGAACAAAACAGCGAACCTGATAAATGAAGGAGAAGTAAATATTATAAAGCCGTCAGGATTGGAGGAGGTTGCTTTTGACCTTCTTCTTCCTAATCAGAAATATCCTTTTGCAAATTATAATGGAGGTTACCGTGGAGCAGCGTACTATGTATCCTTTCTGAGAGGCTTGAGAGACGATGGAAGCGTATTCCAATTTATTTTGGCAAGGCATATGCCGACAGGAAACAACATTGGAAATACAAATATTACCGTAACGATGGAAGACCTGACAATTACCGATGATGCAAAGGAAGGATTCGATCTTAAGGCATCAGTAAAACTGAAGCAGTATCGGACATATGGAACAAAAACTTTTACAATATCTAATCAATCAATGACGGCTGACGGGCAGCGTGCTCCTTCGGCTGATCAGCCCCAAACAGGAAGAACTTATACAGTACAGAAGGGTGACTGTCTGTGGAAGATAGCGCAGCAATATTATGGAAAAGGATCTGATTTGACGAAGATATATGATGCGAACAGTGACCAAATATCAAATCCGAACCTGATTTACCCGGGGCAGGTTTTATACATTCCATAGGAGGTGCAGGGATTGAATATACAAATATTGATACAGAATGGGGATATGGTATTTGTACCGGCAGTGGTTGATGGCATACAGTGGACTACTGAGCGAAAAAGCACTCCTGGAAAGCTTACATTCACCGCTGTTAATGACGGAAATCTCAATGTGGAAGAGGGAAATGCCGTTAAAATGGTAGTGGATGAAACCAACGTGTTTTTTGGATATATATTTACAAAAACCAGAGATAAAAACAGGCAGGTATCGATTACCTGCTATGATCAGTTACGGTATTTCAAAAATAAGGACACATACAGTTATGTGAATAAAACAGCAAGTCAGCTTTTAATGATGATATGTGATGACTTTAATTTGAAGTATGGGAACATTGAAGACACGGGTTATCTGATACCACAGCGTTTGGAGTCAAACAAAACTCTTTTTGATATTGTACAAAATGCGTTGGACGCTACACTCATGAATACCAAGAAGCTGTATGTGCTCTATGATAATTTTGGACGCATCTCTTTGGAGAATATTGCATCTATGAAAGTAAATATGATAATAGATGCAGAAACAGGGCAGAATTATGATTACAAATCAACGATAGATACTCAGACTTATGATCAGATAAAACTGACTTTCGACAATGAAAGCACAGGCAAAAGAGATGTTTATCTTGCTAAGGATACAAGTAATATCAATAAGTGGGGAATTTTACAGTATTATGAACAGCTTCAGGAGGGCGAGAACGGAGCAGCAAAGGCAGATCAGCTATTACAATATTACAACCAAAAGACAAGAAATCTTACTGTAAAAAATGCATGGGGAGATGTACGTGTCAGGGCAGGTACATCTCCCCTGATTCAACTAAGCTTTGATGATATTGTGATAAATAATTACATGGTATGTGAAAAGGTCACGCACAATTTCAGCAATCATGAGCATACAATGGACCTTACATTATCAGGAGGTGAGTTCATTGCCTAATTTGGTAGAGTTGATAAAACAAGCTGCATGCGAAGCAAACGAAGCAGGCAGTCCAAGCACATTTGTATATGGCACTGTGATCAGTTCAAATCCGGTATCTATACAGATAGATGGTGATAATAAACTTACAATTGGGAAGGAATTTGTGGTTGTACCTAAGCAGTTTACTGATCATGAAGTAGAGATTTCAGATGGGAGCAGAAAAAAGATTGCGATTTTTAATGCTCTGAAAAAAGAAGAAAGAGTGGTTCTTATCCGGCAGCAGGGAGGTCAGAAATATCTTGTGATAGGAAGGATGGAGGGATAATATGCTTCCTGATAATGATGGACTTTTGGCAGATTTGAAGATAGAAGAACAGCCGTCAAAGACATTTGCAATGAATCATGAAAAAGCGAATATGACAGGCTATTGTGACCGTTTAAAAGCGATCCAGCAGGCTGTATTTCTTATTCTTAATGTAGAGCGGTATTCATGTCCGATTGTGTCATGGAATTATGGTGTGGAGCTTGCAAGTCTGTTTGGACAGCCGAAAACATATTGCGTACCTGAAATAGAAAGACGTATAACAGAAGCACTGATGAATGATGACAGAATCATAAGCGTATATAATTTTACCTTTGATTTTCCTAAAAAAGGAGTGATAAATGCAAAATTTCAGGTTGATACAACAGCAGGCACTCTGAATGTTGAGAAGGAGGTGTCTATATAAATGTTCGAAAAATATACCTTTGAAGAACTGATGAAAGAAAAAATGAAAAAGATAGATGCTGCTTTTGATAAAAGAGAGGCCTCTATGATACATTTTGCACTTGGAGCCAATGCTGCAGAAGCTGCAATGATGTACATTACGCTTGAATGGATGTTCAGGCAGATGTTTGGTGATACGGCTGAAAGAGAATATTTAAAGAAGATTGCATATGACACCCGTGGACTGGTGCCGGAGGAAGCTACTCACGCAATATTGAGAGGAAGATTTAATATTGAAGTGAGTAAAGGAGCCAGATTTAGTTTAGATGCGTTGAATTATTATGTAGGAGAATTCATTGAGCATGATGACAGAGGATATTATTATCAGGTGATATGTGAGACTGCTGGAGAAGAGGGAAACAGACATTTTGGCAGCATGATACCGATTGTATATATTGCAGGGCTTACAGACTGTGAACTTGTGGAGATTCTTGTACCGGGAGAAGATGAAGAGGACACCGAGGTATTCAGAAAGCGATGGAGAGCTTCCTTTAATGCAATGGCATTTGGAGGAAACAGGGCTGATTATGAGGAAAAAATCAAATCTATAGATGGAGTAGGAGGAGTGAAATGTTATAGGGCAACCAATGCATCAGGTGAAAAAGTCGGGGGATATATCAAATGTGTTGTGATTGCATCTGATTATAATAAACCTTCTGACACTCTTATCGATAATATTCAAAATATTATTGATCCGCCAGTGAATCATGCAGAAGGACTTGGTCTTGCTCCAATTGGCCATGAGGTTACAATAGTTCCTGTCGATGTAGTTATGATCAATGTAACTGCAACTATAACATATGAATCAGGCTTTAGCTTTGAGGATGTAAAAAGTTATATTGAAGGCGCGGTGGAGGCATACTTGGTGGAGCTTAGAAAATTATGGGAAAGTAATAACGAAGGGTTGATTGTGAGACTGAGCCGGGTTGAGGCTGCAATATTGGAAGTTCACGGGGTACTTGACATTACAGACACATACTTAAATGGTAATGTGACAAATATTCACTTGGGAACAAATGATATACCAGTAAGGGGGGAGATTGTTGGATAGACAGCTTATCGATTACCTTCCTGAAATATTAAAACAATATGCCGAATTTAAGGAAATAGCTAAGGTAGAGCAGCCACAAGTGGAGAAACTTTGGGAGAATATTGACCGTCTTTTACTGGAAGCATTTGTGCAGGATGAGAGTGAAATAGGCGCAAGTAAGTGGGAGAGCATCATGGGAATAGAGCCACTTGACACGGATACACTGGAACTTAGAAATTTCCGTATTCACGGTAGGATGCTGGAAGATGTGCCCTATACTTATGGAGTCCTGTGTAGTCAGCTGGATACATTGTGCGGTAAAGACGGATATACAATAGAGCTAAATAAAGAAGACTTTGTTTTAAGAATCAGAGTAGCTTTAAAAAGAAAACATATGAAAAACGAAGTAGGCAAGATGGCAGAACGGATAACTCCTTTAAATCTGATAATTGATGTGGAATTATTGTATAACACGCACAGAATAATAAGAAATACAGGACTGACCAATGCACAACTAAAAAGTTTGACCAATGCAGAGATTTTGACATATGCGTTTGAAGAATGAGGAGGTGAACTAAATGTATGTTACTCCCAAGATTGGATTAAAGGCACCCGAGGAGGAGGATTACTATGGTATAGATTATGTTAGGTATAATAATGATATCTTAGAAACAATATTGGGTGAAGGCCTAAACGAGATGAATATAAAAAAAGCCTTTTATACAGTATTTACGAAAATTGGAGGAGACAGCAGCGAAGCAGATGAAACAGCATTATCTGCCAGTGAAATAGACACGGCACTGCATACAGAATGGAGCGGTGAAACATCTGATGATGAAACAGCGCTGTCTGCTGATGAAATAGACACGGCACTGCATACAGAATGGAGCGGTGAAAGCTCTGCCGATGAAACAGCATTGTCCGCCGCGGAAATAGAAACTGCTTTGAGTACATAACAGACATGCGTGCATTACACGCATAAGCACAGTTAATTATGCTTTACTGCATAAAAATATATTTAATAAAGAAAGGATATTATTATTATGGGAAAAAAACTTGATGCAACAGGATTAACACAGGTATGGGCACAGATTAGGGAAAATTTTGTGAATAAGGGTGTGCTTACAAACGAACTTATTGACAAGCTAC
>JAGAQJ010000069.1 GCA_017622845.1 Lachnospiraceae bacterium
CTCCGTCCTCATTAGAAAGCCTTGATTCATCGTATTAGGAAATTCCCATTCGGAACCAATGGCAGCCGGAGGGATACTATCTGCCGTTTTCGTCAGGGTGTTAATATATATAAGGCTGAACTGTTACGGTTCCTGTGCTGTTATTTCGTTAACTCTTGAAAAATCGCTGCTTTTATGTATAATAGAAAGAGTATGACTGAAAAACAATAACAAATTAAGAGGAATTTACAATGATAAGTGCAAACAATGTAACCTATAGAGTTGGAAAAAAAGCATTATTTGAAGATGTAAATATCAAATTTACAGAGGGAAACTGCTATGGACTGATTGGAGCAAACGGAGCAGGGAAATCCACCTTTTTAAAGATTTTGTCAGGAAAGCTTGAGACGACAAAAGGCGATATCGTCATCACGCCGGGACAGAGACTTTCCGTTTTGGAGCAGGATCATTTCAAATATGATGATTATCCTGTAATGGACGTCGTAATTATGGGTAATGCCCGTCTTTATGAGATTATGAAGGAAAAGGATGCGATATATGCAAAGGAGGATTTCACGGACGAGGACGGAATCCGCGCCAGTGAGCTTGAGGGCGAGTTTGCTGAGATGGATGGATGGGAAGCTGAGTCCAATGCAGCCCAGCTGTTAAACGGTCTTGGCGTTGGGACAGAGCTTCACTATTCCCTGATGAAAGATTTAAACGGCAGTGAGAAGGTGAAGGTGCTTCTTGCAAAGGCGCTTTTTGGCAATCCTGATATTCTTCTGCTTGACGAGCCGACAAACCATTTGGATTTAGATGCGATTGCATGGCTTGAGGAGTTTTTGATTAATTTTGAAAATACCGTTATCGTAGTGTCACATGACCGTTATTTCCTGAACAAGGTTTGTACACAGATTGCAGACATTGATTATGGAAAGATTCAGCTCTATGCCGGAAACTATGATTTCTGGTATGAATCAAGCCAGCTTCTTGTAAAACAGATGAAAGAAGCAAACAAGAAAAAGGAAGAAAAGATTAAGGAGTTACAGGAGTTTATCTCACGATTCTCCGCAAACGCTTCCAAGTCAAAGCAGGCGACCTCAAGAAAGCGCGCGCTGGAGAAGATTGAGCTTGATGATATCAAGCCTTCCAGCCGCAAATATCCTTATATAGATTTCAGACCGGACCGCGAGATTGGCAATGAGGTGCTGACTGTTGAAAACCTTTCAAAGACCATAAACGGTGTGAAGGTGCTTGACAAGATTTCCTTTATTTTAGGGCGTGATGACAAGGTAGCTTTTGTAGGCGGCAACGAGCTTGCAAAGACGACATTGTTCCAGATTCTTATGGGTGAGCTGGAGCCTGATGAGGGTTCCTATAAATGGGGTGTCACAACCTCGCAGGCATATTTCCCGAAGGACCCGACCAATGAGTTTAACAATGATTACACAATCGCTGACTGGCTGATGAGCTATTCTCCGGTAGACGATATCACCTATGTGCGCGGATTCCTCGGACGTATGCTTTTTGCCGGAGAAGACGGTGTTAAGAAAGTAAAAGTTCTTTCCGGCGGTGAGAAGGTACGCTGCCTGCTCAGCAAGATGATGATCAGCGGAGCGAACTGCTTAATTCTTGACGAGCCGACAAACCATCTTGACATGGAGTCCATCACAGCACTCAATAACGGACTGATTAAATTCTCAGGTGTGGCACTGTTTGCCTGCCATGACCATCAGTTTGTGGAGACAACAGCGAACCGCATCATGGAAATCCTTCCAAACGGTACGCTGATTGACAAGATTACCACCTATGACGAGTATCTTGCAAGCGATGAGATGGCAAGAAAGAGAACCTCTGTATATACTGCTGAAGCGGAAGATGAAAGCGGCGAGGAGTAAGGTAACAGAGTCATTTTATACGATTGATACAGGCAGATTCACTCTGCCTGTTTTTGTGCACATGTGCTCCTAAGAAAATGAAGTAACAGTTCAGCCATGCAGAAATGATTGGGCAAATTGACTGTGGGAGCTTGATCACTAAGGGCAGTTTGCCCAATCATTTCTATAGGGCAGACGCCAAACATGAAATAAGTTGTCGGAAATAACAAATATTATTGTTAATAATGTGCAATTCGACAACTTATGAATGGGCATGGCTGAACTGTTACAAAATGAAGGGTTGTATTGAACTGAGACAGGAGAACGAAATATGGGATTTGTGGATTTACATGTACATTCGGTGTGCTCTGACGGCACGATGACACCGCCGGAGCTGGTAGATTATGCGGTAGAGAAGGGGCTGTGTGCCATGGCGCTTACGGATCATGACACAGTAGACGGGATTGATGAGATGGTAGAGTACGCAAAGGATAAGCCCGTTGAGATTATACCCGGCATTGAATACTCAACGGAATATCAGCGCCGCGATGTCCACATTGTAGGACTTTTTATAGACTATAAGGCGCCGGTATTTCTTGCGTATCTGGAACGTTTTCAGCAGTCGAGGACAGAAAGAAATTATAAGCTTTGTGCTAATCTGCAGAAAGCCGGCATAGATATTACCTATGAGGCTCTTTTGGAGGCGTTTCCTAACGCCGTCATCACAAGGGCGCATTATGCCAAATTTTTGTTGGACAAGGGCTGTGTGAAAAGCAGAAATGAAGCCTTTGACAGATATCTTGGCGACCACACGCCGTATTTTGTCCACCGCGAGAAAATTACGCCCGAAGAAGTGATAGAGGTAACGCTCAAGGCAGGAGGAATACCGATTCTGGCGCATCCGACGCTGTATCAATTAGGACGTGAACAGCTCGACATTCTCGTGCACAGATTAAAGGAAGCAGGACTTATGGGGATGGAGTGCGTATACAGCACTTATACACCGGCTGAGGAAAGGCAGATGAAGGAGCTTGCCCAAAAGTACAACCTGCTTCAAAGCGGCGGTTCTGACTTTCACGGCGCCAACAAACCGGGGCTTGACCTTGCGACAGGCTACGGCAGACTGTATGTGCATGAGGATATCTTAGGAAAAATGAAAAAGGCTCTGCACACAAAGATTCTTTTTACAGACCTTGATGAGACGCTGCTGACTGCAGATAAGAAAATTACGGAAAAGACAAGAGAACGCATTTTAAAGATGCTGTTGGATGGAAACCACTTTGTACTGGCAAGCGGCAGACCGATTAACAGTATCCTTGATGTGCTCAAAACGCTTGACATACAGAAGGAGGATATTGAGCAGGAGGGAGCAGGCGGCATCTATGCCACGGCATACAACGGAGCAGTGCTTTATGACTGTGGGAACAACACTGTGATAGAGCAGTATGATATTCCAATACCGACAGCGCAGACAATTTTTGATATGGCGCTGGAAAGAGGAATCCACATTCAGACTTACACGGATACGCATATTGTGAGCTGTGCGGATGACAAAGAGATTGCTTTTTACACAAAGTCGGTAAAGATGGCGTACAAAGTTGGTGTGGAATTGGAAAAAGAGCTTGTACATGCGCCGTTTAAGCTGATTGCCATAGACCTTGAGGACAGAGCGCGCCTGGAAGCGTTTCGGGCTGATGTGGAATCATCTGAAATCGGTCAGGATATTGTCTGTGCTTTTTCCAATGCGCAGTATCTCGAGTTCTATAATAAGAAGGCAGGAAAGGGAAATGCACTTGTAAATCTCTGCAGGGCGCTTCATGTCCATGTGAAGAATTCTGTTGCAGCAGGTGATGAGGAAAATGATATTTCTATGATTGAGGCGGCAGCAGTCGGAGTCTGTATGGCAAATGGAAATCCGGCAGTCAAAAAATGTGCGGATTATATCACGAAAAATGACAATAATAATGATGGCATTGCTGAGATTATTGACAGGTTTGTAACAGACAAAATATAGACAATCATCAAACGAGACGGTATACTATTGCTATGGCATTTTGAAACTGCAAGGAAGCATTGAATTGTAACGGTTCTTGCTGTGAGCAGCCTGTTAGGAACCAGCGGCTGCATTAAAACTGAAGGGAAAGGGTTAATGATGAACACAAAGAAAACGGCATTTGCACAAAGATTAGAACAGAACAGAAAAAATTATTCTCCGAAGGATTTATTCCAACTGAATGAGGCAGAAATAATGCTGGATCAGTTTCATAAAAGTTTCGGACTGGACACACTTATGACAGACAGGCACGGAAGCATCCTTATGACAAAAGGCGATTTTGGTGATTTCAAACCGGATGTAGTCAATAAGCCCGGAAATAAGATTCGGGTGAAGGGAAGAACGGTATGTCATATTTATGCAAAATATGACAATGTTGCCGGGGAAAAGCTTGAGTTGGTAAAAACGTTTCTGGAAGCATATATTAAAACATTGGAGGATTACAGCGAAAAATCATATCTTGCAAGCGAACAGGCAGTATACATAGATGAGCTGGAGCAGCAGGTGGAAAGAGACGCATATCAGGCAAAATATTCCGGACAAAATGATCCGCTGACAGGTGTGCTCAACCGAAACCATTTCATAAGCCGCATGAAAGAGCTGGCAGAAAGAGAAGTTGTTCCTACGGCGGCAATCTGTGTGAATATCAATGACTGGAGATTTGTTGACAAC
This sequence comes from Lachnospiraceae bacterium, assembly GCA_017622845.1. Lineage (GTDB taxonomy): Bacteria > Bacillota > Clostridia > Lachnospirales > Lachnospiraceae > COE1. The sequence continues at coordinate 4,582 of JAGAQJ010000069.1, forward strand.
AACTTCGGCGAGGAAGAGAGCGACCGTCTGATTGTGACCGTTGCTGACATTCTGAAGGAAAAGGCAGCAGAGGCAGGTCTTGAAAAGGCTGTAATCGGAAGAATTGAGGGTGACGTGTTCCATATTCTTCTGCCGCTTGCGGAGGAGGACGAGGCAAGGGATTACTGCGAGAAGATACAGCAGGCATGCAACAGTTTTGAGGATGAGAAGCTGGCTCCAAGCATTGCGGTAGGCTGCGTGATGCGGACAAATGTGGAGGAAAGCTTTAAGAATGTTCTTTCCGATGCGGAATATGCCATGCTGGAGAATAAATTCGAGATAAAAAATGCGCCCGGCTACAAGGAACGGCTTGAAAAAGGGTTAAATCTAAAATAATTATTAAGTGAAACAAACTTTGAAAATAAAAGAAAAATCAAGATATTACGAGTAAATAAAAGAAAACAAGAGAAAATAGAATCTGAATCCGTTTGCAGAACGCCTGACAAGAAATTATTATATGTTTTGTTAGCACTCAACAGATAAGAGTGCTAACTAAAAAAGCGAATTGTATTTTTTCATAAATCATAAGGAGGCATTTAACATGAAATTAGTACCATTAGGAGACAGAGTCGTATTAAAGCAGTTAATCGCAGAGGAGACAACAAAGTCAGGTATCGTATTGCCGGGGCAGAATAAGGAAAAGCCGCAGCAGGCTGAGGTCATTGCAGTAGGACCGGGCGGAGTCGTTGACGGTAAGGAAGTAAAGATGGAAGTTCAGGTCGGAGACAACGTAATCTATTCGAAGTATTCAGGAACAGAAGTAAAGATTGATGACGAGGAGTACATCATTGTGAAGCAGAATGATATTCTGGCAGTCATTCAGTAAGCAAAAGGCGTACAAATCAAAAAGCTGAAAATTGATGATAGGATTTTTAATTATCGGAGGCGTATAAAGCAGCGCTCTCTCAACAGAATATTTATAAATGGAGGATGATTCAATCATGGCAAAGGAAATTAAATACGGAGCAGAGGCTCGTAAGGCATTAGAAGCAGGCGTAAACCAGTTAGCAGATACCGTAAGCGTAACACTTGGACCGAAAGGAAGAAATGTTGTTCTTGACAAGTCCTTCGGCGCACCGCTTATCACAAATGATGGTGTTACGATTGCAAAGGAAATTGAGCTTGAGGATGCATTTGAGAACATGGGCGCACAGCTTGTTAAGGAAGTCGCTACAAAGACAAATGATGTAGCTGGTGATGGTACAACGACAGCTACCGTGCTTGCACAGGCTATGATTAATGAAGGTATGAAGAATCTGGCAGCAGGCGCAAACCCCATCGTTTTGAGAAAGGGTATGAAGAAGGCTACAGACTGTGCAGTAGATGCAATCGCTGCCATGAGCTCTAAGGTAAACGGAAAGCAGCATATCGCAAGAGTTGCAGCAATTTCAGCAGGTGACGAAGAAGTTGGAAATATGGTAGCAGATGCTATGGAGAAGGTTTCCGGCGACGGCGTTATCACAATCGAAGAATCTAAGACCATGCAGACAGAGCTTGACCTTGTAGAAGGTATGCAGTTTGACCGCGGATACATCTCAGCTTATATGGCTACGGATATGGATAAGATGGAAGCCACAATGGAGGAGCCGTACATCTTAATTACAGATAAGAAGATTTCAAATATTCAGGAAATCTTACCGCTTTTGGAGCAGGTAGTACAGTCAGGCGCTAAGTTGCTGATCATTGCTGAGGATGTTGAGGGCGAGGCGCTTACAACATTAATCGTTAATAAGCTTCGCGGCACATTCAATGTAGTAGCTGTAAAGGCTCCGGGCTATGGCGACAGAAGAAAGGCTATGCTTGAGGATATCGCAATTCTTACAGGCGGTCAGGTAATCAGCGAGGAGCTTGGTCTTGACCTCAAGGAGGCAACCCTGGAGCAGTGCGGACGCGCTAAGTCTGTAAAGGTTCAGAAGGAAAATACAATCATTGTTGACGGCGAAGGCGATAAGGCAGCAATTGACGCCAGAATTTCACAGATTAAGAAGCAGATTGAGGAGACAACATCTGATTTTGATAAAGAAAAATTGCAGGAGAGACTTGCAAAGCTTGCAGGCGGTGTTGCAGTTATCCGCGTAGGTGCAGCCACAGAGACAGAGATGAAGGAAGCAAAGCTTCGTATGGAAGACGCTTTAAATGCTACAAGAGCAGCAGTAGAAGAAGGCATCATTGCAGGCGGCGGTTCTGCTTACATTCACGCATCAAAGAAGGTTGCAGAGCTGGTTGAGTCACTGGAGGGTGATGAGAAGACAGGCGCTAAGATTGTATTAAAGGCACTGGAGGCTCCTTTGTTCAAGATTTCAGCAAACGCAGGTCTTGAGGGAAGCGTTATCGTAAATAAGGTTAGAGAGTCAGAGGTTGGCGTCGGCTTTGATGCATACAGGGAAGAGTATGTAAACATGGTAGAAGCCGGTATCCTTGACCCTGCAAAGGTTACAAGAAGTGCATTACAGAATGCATGCTCTGTAGCAAGCACACTGCTGACAACAGAATCAGTCGTAGCAAATATCAAAGAAGATACTCCTGCAATGCCGGCAGGCGGAGCAGGAATGGGCGGAATGATGTAATCATACCGGTCATTGATTCTATAAAGCAAATCATTTATCATAAAAAGGTCTGTTGGAGGCTGCTCCGCAGACCTTTTTATGCACACGGGTCTATAAGGAAACCGGCAGCAAAGCAGCCTGGACGAATCTGACACTAATGTGAATGGAGTACAGCATATATGATTGAAGCAATTAAAAAAAGTATTGGCAATTTGCCGGACATCCATCTGTTTAAAAATATAAGCGAGGAAGAATTAGAGCGGATGTTCCGGTGTTCCAAGACGGTTGAGCGCGTGTTTGAAAATGAGAGCTATATCTTCCGGCAGGGTGAGACTCCCAGACATCTGTTTTTAGTGCTCGAAGGCTCGGTGATGGTATCCAAGGATTTTGCTTCGGGAAAGCGTGATGTACTTTTTATGGTGGAGCAGGGAGATGTCTTTGGGGAAATGTTTCTCTTTGCGGAGGCAGGAGAGTACTGGTATGATGCGATAGCGCAGGGGACGGTAAGAGTCCTTGAGATACCATGGAATTTCTTTTACTGCTTTTGCAGCAACGCTTGTGAACATCACCGCATGATTACCAGAAACATGCTTGAGATTCAATCAGAGAAGAATTTTACCATGACCAGAAAGCTGCATCTGCTGTCGGGAACAACACTCCGTGAGCGCATTGCTTTGTGGCTTATGGAACAACCTCATGAGAAAGATGTCGTGAAGCTTACGATGAATCGGGAGGAGCTGGCGGATTATCTGGGAACGACCAGACCGTCGCTTTCCAGAGAGCTTATGAAGATGCAGCAGGAAAAGCTGATAGAGACAGATAAGAACAGAATCAGAATCATAAACCGTGATGCACTGGAAGCATTGTACTGATGAAAAAACATGAAAAAACGAAAAGCGTAACAATTGTTACCGATATTTCTCCCATAACAAAATATACTGTAATTACTAAAACACATAAAACAAAAGTAACGATTCAGTACCCTCATAGTTACGAACATCAAGTCATGCGCAGTGCTGTACTGAACAATTACAAACAAATCATCAATCAATAGTACATTTCATATGATGTTAAATTTTAATATGAAATAAAAAGGAGGAATTATTATGGCAGACAATGCACAGGTAAACAATTTGGTGAATCTTTTGGACGGTTATGCGACAAAGGGCGGTCATCACCTCAATGTCAATGTACTCAACAGAGATACATTGTTAGATGCACAGAAGCATCCTGAGAATTATCCGCAGCTTACAATCAGAGTTTCCGGCTATGCTGTAAACTTTATCAAGCTGACACCGGAACAGCAGGCAGATGTTATCTCAAGAACCTTCCATGAAGCAATTTAAGTTTTGCTGATACCAACAGCTTCACAAGTTCCATAATTGGACGCCGCCTGAAAAGGCGGCGTTTTTCTGTGTGCAAAAGGAGCGGCAAAAATAGAAAAATTCCTTGCAGACAGCACGATTTGCGATTATACTATAGAAGTAAAAGGCGTTTCGCATCATTGCGGAACGCTTTTTAAGAGAGAGGGTGGCAGAGCATGGCAGCAAAGGCATACAGCAGTGAAATGCATAGTATCAGGCTTGGCAGCAGCATGATTACATATGAGCTTACGAGAAAAGACGTAAAAAATGTGAACCTGCGCATTGATGCAAAAGGAATGATAAAAGTATCGGCAAGCCGCCGTGTACCTGTGGATTATATAGAAGACTTTCTGAGGGAAAAGCAGGAAGCGATTCTGTCGGCTGTGGAACGTGCAAGACAGAGGGAAATGGACAGGGAAAAGGAAATGGACAAAGCGCCGCGTCTGTATGCGGACCATGAGCAGCTAAGACTTCTTGGCAGAGTGCTTGAGATTAAAGTGATAAAAAGCAGGACAGAGGATATTTCTGTCGAGGACAACTGCCTTTGCTTTTATGTGAAAAATCCGCAGGATGTGCGTCACAAGGAAATTTTATATGAGAAATGGCTGAAGGCATATCAAAGGGAGGTATATGAGAGAATCTGCCATCAGGTTTATGATATTTTTCTACAGTTTGGCGTGTCATATCCTGAGATAAGGATTCGGCGCATGACTGCAAGATGGGGTTCCTGCCAGCCTTATAAGGGAATCATCACACTGAACAGCCGGCTCATCGAGACGCCGCCTGCCTGCATTGAATATGTAGCAGTGCATGAATTTTCACATTTGATATATCCGAACCACTCAAAGGCGTTTCATGCATTGATGACAAAGCTGATGCCTGACTGGAAACAGAGAAAAAAGCTGCTCAATTCCATAACAGAATGGAATTAGCTTCAAAGGAGACATTGCAATATGAAAAAAGAAGAACATGTGATACATACCTTTGGACCGGTATATGATGAAAATTCAGAAATATTAATCCTTGGCTCCATGCCGTCAGTGAAATCAAGAGAGCAGCAGTTTTATTACGGACACCCGCAAAACCGCTTTTGGAAGGTGCTTGCGGCGGTATTTGAGGATGCGGTGCCAAATACAACGGAAGAAAAAAGAAAGTTTTTGTTAAAGAAAAAAATAGCATTATGGGATGTGATAGAATCCTGTGATATCACAGGCTCCTCTGACAGCAGTATCAAAAATGTCAAAGAGAATGACATGAGTGTCATATTGGACAGGGCAGATATTAAGGCGATATTGGTAAATGGCGGAAAAGCATATGAGCTTTTTGTGAAATACTGCAGACAGTATATCGATGGGGATGGAAAGCCCAAGCTTATCAGGCTGCCGTCCACAAGCCCTGCCAATGCGGCATGGTCACTGGAGAGACTGACGAATGCATGGAGATATGAAATCGCAAAAGTGATGGATATGGAACGCCTTATGTGATATAGTTGATATATCCTGGATGCTCAGCCATCACAGCTACAGAGCTTTCAGGAAGCACAGCCTGGCGCATTCTTATTATTCTGGGAGAAATACAATGATGCAGAACAATCAGCAGCAGAAAAAATACCGCACAAAAAGCAGAGATGCGATTATGTCGTACTTAGAGATGCATAGAGAACACAGCTTCAGCGTATATGACGTGCACGAATATATGCAGGCAAAAGGGATTTCAGTTAATCTGACAACGATTTACAGGAACCTTGACAAGCTCACTGAGGACGGAGAGATTATGAAATACAAGACAGCAGAGGACGAATGCTGCCGATATCAGTGCGCCAAACCGCACGCCCGCTGCCATGAGCATATTCATATGCAGTGCAGGGAATGCGGTAAAATTCTGCATATGGAATGTCATTTTATGGAGGAGCTTGTGAACCACCTTTATGAGCATCACGGGTTTACGCTGGAATGCTCGGGGTCCGTTCTTATGGGGCTGTGTGAGGAATGCAGATTAAAAGTAAAACAAGTGTAAAAAATATAAGAAGAAACATCAATGGAGGATTATTATTATGGAACTATGGGATATCTATGATTCAGAGAAAAAGCGTACGGGACGCACGATGAAGAAAAATGACTGGTGTCTGAAAGATGGAGAATACCATTTGACAGTGCTTGGTGTAGTCGCACGGCCGGATGGCAGGTTTTTGATTACCAGGAGAGTCATGACAAAGGCATGGGCGCCCGGATGGTGGGAAGTATCAGGCGGTGCAGCGCAGGCAGGAGAGGATTCAAAGGAAGCAGTGCTCAGAGAGATTCAAGAAGAAACAGGACTTGATGTATCAGGCTGGGATGGAGGCTATCTGTTCAGCTATCAGAGGGAAAATCCCGGTGAAGGAGATAATTATTTTGTGGATATTTACCGCTTTGTGTCCGATTTTGATGAGAAGGAGATTCACTTGCAGGAGGAAGAAACAGACGGGTATATGCTTGCTACGCTTGATGAGATTCAGGCATTTGCTGCACAGGGAGTGTTTCTGCATTATGACAGCATAAAAAAAGCATTTGAAATGTAAATGAAGTCACTCCCCGATTGTATCAGGAGCAGCGCCTGCAATATATTGATTTAGTACTTCCTGTATGCGCAGCTGTACTGTCTGTGCGATTTCTACAGTAGTCATATCCTTATAGTCCGCATAGTAAAGAGGCTTTAGATAATATACAAAGGTCTTGATAGGTTTGAGCGTGTGTTCTTCAAAGACACGGTATGAGTCAATCAGCACAACAGGCACGATAGGAACCTTTGACCAGACAGCGCTCTTAAAGGCGCCCGGTTTGAATTCTGTTGTGGAATTGCCGTTATGACAGTAGCCGCCTTCCGGAAAGATGATGAATTTGCGTCCTTTTTTGGTTTCCTCAGCCATCTCACGTATAATTTTTATGGATTGTCTGGCATCATTTCTGTCCATACGCTTGCCGCGTACCAGATTGATAAACTGTTTTACCAGCGGAGCATTGGATTTGTCAATATCGATCACAACAGAGCATGGTTTCTCATGTGTAAGCATGATGCCGAGTGCGTCATATTTTCCCTGATGATTAGGACACATGATATAGCCTCCCTCATCAGGAAGATTATGCATGCCGTAGCCTTTTGTCGTGATATGACCCGGTTTGTTCATGCGCTTAATGCACAAAAGATTCAATGCGTACATTTGCTCCTCCGAATACTTTTCGGGATGGCGTGAGACGTATTCCATCTGAGGAATCATGTAAATATGATGTAAATTTCTGAAAATAACATGAAAAAATCTTGAAAACATATGATAACCCCAATTTCTACAAAATATTATAAAGGATATCAATAAATTAGTCAATAAAGGACTTTGCACTTACTGCAAAGTCCGGCAGCAGAAGACCGTAAGGCTGAACAGCAGCGCCTTTACGAAACAGAAGCATATATAATCCTCTTGCCTTTGTGTCAAATATCAGGTTATAATGATAGAAGCCGAAGGCATATTAAACAAGTTCTGAAAAAGGAGAGAAAGCGATGAAGAAAATTACAAGTATGATTGCCGGTTTGATGCTTGGTTTGACCATATTTCTGAGTGCGCCGCCGATAGATGCGGCAGCGGCAGAGTACACGGTCACAGAGACGCAGGCAGTTCTGTACACAAACGAGTATACAGTGATATTGGCAGATGCAGATGAGAACACAGTGGTAATTCCTGCTGTGGATGCAGATTTGCCCATACAGGTTACAGGCGTTACAAGCAATGGATATTTTCGGATTGACCTTGGAGGACAGACATTTTATGTTAATGGAGCCGGACTTAGCGCACCTGTGTCAGATAGCAGCATATATGACAGCATCATGGCGCAGAAGGCAGTTTTTCCGGAAGGAATGCGCTGGACCAATGAAGATTTCCGTGAGTGGAAGGGAGGAGTCTTTATAGGAGGCTATGGATGTGCAGGATTTGCATTTGCAGTCAGCGATGCGGCATTCGGAGATGCACCGGCATATGTGCACAGAGATTATGACAACATAAAAGTAGGCGATATCTTGAGAATAAATAATGATACCCACTCAGTCATCGTGCTTGAGGTGAGAGAAAACTCAGTGATTGTGGCGGAGGGAAACTATAATTCCTCAATTCATTGGGGAAGAGAGATACCAAAGTCAAATCTGGAAGACCCGTACAGTTATATTCTGACAAGGTATTAACGGATGTCCAGAACCGGAATATGCAGAAGCATATTCCGGTTTGTGCTTTACTGCTTAACTTGGAGCAGTTCCTTTGCACTGTAATAATCCTTTTCCTCAATGCCGAGAATTGTACAGGCTTCTTTTAGAGATACATGCAGGTTATGGATAACATTATCAATACTTTTTATGGTATTTTCAGCATTTACCTGCTGCGTATTTTCGGCTACAGCTTTGCTTAAAGCAGCATCAAATTCCGGTTTCATTAATTCCATCAGGGCCTCACACATATCTGAATCCTCCTTTACGATATAAAAACTTGCAGGATTGGCTTTCAGCGCAACCTGAAAAAGTGAATCAGCCAAATCCTTGTCATACTTAGTCGACAGACTGTGAATGTCAGTAATCAGTTCTGAAGCAGAGACAGGACTAAGGCGGTTGGTAAGCTTAGACAGCCATTTATGATTAGCAGGATTAAGCTCACATGTAACAATGATCTGTGTTTGAAAGAAATTGTCTTTTTGAATATAGTATATGCCGGAATATTGCTGTGTAATGGTATATCCGTTTTCTTGAAACCACCTCATAAGCCTGGCAGGGGAGATATCCCGCACAAAAGAGATTGTTATGTCATCAGGACGAATACTGCCAATGCTTCTTTCATATGATTTGTAGAGGCATGCATAGCCGAGAACCTTGAAATATGTGTCGATATCCAGACTGTCAGAAGGACTTTTGTATTCCATGATATTGTGTCCGCGAAAAATTCTGCCAATATCATTTTTTATGACAGCATGTTTTTCCATTTTGATAATCAGCAAATCAACTTGAAGTGGTTTTTGATTCAGGTTGTATTCCTGTTCAAAAGTTAAAATATCACAATGATCTTTTAGCTCTAATCTGACAGCGGAGCAAAAAGCCGGATGCCATTGAATTATGTCTTTTTCGCTCATGTAAGAACCTCGTGAATGTTATATTTGAACAGTTATTTACATTTATAATATAGCATAAAAAAATGTAACCCGCAATATAACAGAATGTAAACACATGTTCTAATACCAGAATAACAAACATAAGTTCATATGTCAAGAGAAAAAAGTGACAGCAGTAAAATAAATGAATCCGGGCTGCTGTTCAGAAAGTACTTATATATTATTTGAGTATTCTTACATGTTGCTGTGACGGAATAAGCCGGGAGGAACTGTTTCAAATCAGGCGATAAAATGTAAAATTCGACAAAATCTACCATATTTGAACAGAATAACGTAAGGTATGACATAAAATAAGCTCTTGCTGTTTTAAATGGTATACTTTTATAGATAGGAACTATTTGTCATATCTAAAGTACCGGTACTAACAAAACAGGAGGGATTTCAGTGGTGGATACTCAAAAAACAAAACAAAAGTCAGGAAATAAAGGAAAAGAGGAAATAAGTAAGATATATGTGGAATCAGGGGTCCGCATATTAAACTGCAGGCACAAGAAAAAGATGACAAGAGATACACTGGCAAGTGCAGCAGGAATCTCAAGCAAATTTCTGTATGAGATAGAGACAGGACATACAGGGTACTCTGTGGCAGTGCTGGAGAAAATTGCAGAGGCATTAGGCGTTGAATGTGATTATATTTTATTTGGACAGGTTAACAGACCTCATTATGATCAGGACCTGGTTTCGGCGCTGGCAGCATTTGACGAAGAAGGCCTGCAGAAGGTAGCGCGCGTATTGAACATTATAGCGGAATTTCATTAGCGGACGAACAGAACCGTTCACCGGAGTGGGCGGTTCTGTCTGCCGACAAGGAGCATGCACGAATACAATATAGAAAAATATGTCATAAAAAATAGAAAAGAGTATATACTTTATTGTCAGTTTATTATATAATTGGTCTGAATAAACTAACGATGATACAGGAGGTTACTTTTATGGAAAAAAAGCAATTAACTGCATTGGAGGAGTATATAAATAAAGTATTTTTAATGGTGCTGTTGATTGTTCCGGGAGCTTGTCTTTGCGCAGGCATAACGTTTACTCTGGAGAGAGCGTTAAAGTGGTATCCTGATGTAAGCTGGCCGGGACTGATTATTTTTGACGTGACATGTGTATTGTACCTCCTGATTGCAATTTATCAGATAAAAACCGGATTTGCAGAAGACGGTACAGTACTGCCGCAGCGGCTGAAATACGGTAAAATCTATATTGTTGCTGTAATGCTTGTCCAGTTCAACTTTATTGTATACTTAATTCCTTATGAAGAATTTTGGGCGTTTGCTTTTTTCTTTGTGATACTTGCAATGTTCTTTCTTGATGTAAAGATGGTTAGTATTACAATTGTTGAGATCGGTCTGTCTATTGTAATTTCATTTTTCCTGAACGGAACAGTAATGCTTCCGGATAAAGATGAATTTTTTATGCCGAATATCGTCAATCGAATGATATGTCTGGTTTTGTCGTTCGCCGGTGTCTGGCTTATTACATTTTTTGTCGGTAAATTCCTGGTGGATGCCAAGAAAGATGAGATGGAGAGAAATAACAGCAAGGTGAACGAAGTGCTCTCGACGGCAAAGCTGCTGGCTGACAATTTAATGAAGTCAGGAAACATTCTGTCAGAAATTTCATCGAATCAAAGTGCATCGGCAGAGGAGCTTGCGGCGACAAGCGAAACGCTCCTGGCTAAGAGCAATCTGCTGAGTGAGAAGTCAGACGAAAGTATTGCGAACCTGAATGAACTGAAGCAGTGGGGTGACATCCTGAACCAAAATGTTGCAAAAGTAGACAGTTCATCGAAGAATCTTTTGGAAAAGTCACAGGACAACAAAAAAATGCTCGATTCCCTGAGCGGTGTCAATGACGAAGTGATGGAGTCCATGCATGAAACCAATCAGGTTGCCCGGAGACTGTCCGAAGCAGTGTCCGAAATTGATGTCACTTTGAATCTAATCAGCGAGATTTCCGAATCTACCAATCTGCTGGCGCTCAATGCTTCTATAGAAGCGGCGAGGGCGGGAGAAGCAGGAAAAGGCTTTGCCGTTGTAGCGTCCGAAGTAGGAAAGCTTGCAGGCAGTACACAGGAAAGCCTTCAGGAGGTAAAGAAGGTCATTGAGAAGATACAGAATAATGTGTCGGATATTACTTCTTATATTGCAGATAATTCTGATAAGCTGTCAAGACAGAATGAATACTTCAGAAATGTATTTGCAGGGATTCAGGAAATGATTGATCTGCTGTATCAGTCAATAGAGGATATTAACACTATGAATGATGCGCATGGCAAGCAGGTTCAGGTGATTGAACATACCGTCGGCATCAGTGGGGATATAGCAGGCAGTATCAAGCTTGAAAATCAGGAATTTGCATCTATATCCGGTATGGTTGAAGGGAATGTGAAGGATATCAGCATTATGACAGAACAGATTGAGGAAATAAACCGCATGACGAAGGAAATTGACGAATTGCTAAAAAAATAGCGGTGTTGTAATTCCTGAAATGAGTGGTTATATTTTTGATTATAGATTTGATTCTATTCAAGTGCGCCTAAAATGGTTATAGTTAAGGTATAGCTGATTTATAGGAGGTGCACGAAAGATGTTTCGGATAGAAAAGAATCTGTCAAGACCTAATGTACCAAAGACAATACGGTTTACGGAAGAACTTGATGAAAAATTAACAATTGTAGCTAATGGTGAACAGATTTCGTTCAATGAGCTGGTGCTTAGATGCTGCCAGTATGCATTGAATGATTATGAAGGAAAAGCAGATATCAAAAAATAAGGACTTATGAGAAAGAATATTTTAATTATTGAAGATGAAGAGCATTCAAGAAATGCTCTGGTCAAGGTTGCATTAACATGTGCAGAGGACTGCAATGTGCTTGATACGGACAATGTCGCTGAGGCGTATCAGTATGCTTTGGAACAGGATATCGACCTGTTCTTAATCGATATTATTTTGGATAAAAATAAAGTACATGATGTATCGGGGATGATTTTTGCGGAGAGAATCCGTCAGGTTGACCGATATAAGTATACGCCGATTATTTTCATAACAAGCCTCGTTGATCAGGGACTGAATGCATTGCATAATATTCATTGCTATAACTATATTGAGAAGCCCTTTGACATAAAAAAGGTCAAAGAGAATATTATTGATGCACTGGGAGCGCCGAACGGAGCAGACAGAGAGATTGCATTCTTTACATTTCACAAGGATGGCATCTTATTTCACATCCCCATTGAGAAGATTATGTATTATGAAACGCATGGCAGAAAATCATATGTCCACTTGGAGGAAGAAATCATTGAGATACCATACAAATCATGCAAAGCAATCCAATGTGAGCTGCCAAGGAAGTATTTTCTCAAATGCAACGGGTATACGATTGTCAACAAGAATTATCTGAATATGTCGGATAAAGCCAACAGATATATCACGCTTGTGAATGGTGAAGTGCTGGAAGTAAGCAGAGTGATGAAGAAAAGCTTCTTTGAGGACTTGCAGTAGTGCGGCTCAGCCTTTTATGCATTTATATTGCCATTTTCCGCCGGACAGTCAGAGGGAAGAGTTCTTCTGCGTTCTGTTCATTGCAAGCAGGATTAAATTTTTAGACAATAAAAAATGGTGTTGAAACACCATTTTTTATTGCTAATCTTCTGAAGGATATTCTGGTTCGCCGAAAAAGAAGAGACAATTTACATCAGGCATTGGCTTGACTGCTAATACAACGATTGAAAGTGTAATTCCTGCAAGTGTGCCAATTACTTTTTGGAGTATGTTAGTGCCGTTTTTCACATCTCTCACCTCCTTTTTTGAGAATATATGCTATTAATAACTGCAAAGAATGCAGAATAATAGTCCAGTATCCCACTGATGCAAAAGATGTTTGATAAAAAATTAGTATGACAACTGCACAATATATTGTAATTATATAAGACTTTTTTTTGATTGCTTGTCTTTTTACATCAGACAAGAGTGGTCTTGTCGCTGATTGAATTGGACTGAGACAAAAATTAATTATAGAGCAAAATAGCATGAGCAATAAGAACAAGGAACATGGTAAGAGTATTTTGCCCAAAACACAGATTATAATTGTAAAATATCCGAAAGAAAAAAGGAAGCAAGACCAATAGTGTTTAAAATGCAATCCGCCCGATTGAGTTCTCAGTGGAATGGAAACCAATACAGCAAATAAATATTGAGTCAAATGTCCAATATAGTAAAAAAACAAGGACATGACTATAAATTTGCTTAAATCATACATAATACATTTGAGCTTAAAAATAATAAATTTTTGCTCTCTTGGACTTAATTTAATTTCATTTGCCATATATTCAGTCAGTATATTCATGAAAAATTCCTCATTATGTGATATTAGATGGAACCAAAGCGTAAAGGTATTGAAAATATCTAATATTGATATTGCTTTGCACAAGACTTATTATATTATAAAAAATATGGATTTGCGCATTAAGCAGATAATTGGTGCCATATATAGAAAAAATATTTACATAATGGTAACATGGCATTTTAAACATAACCAATTGCACCTTTTGATTAAAAAAACGAGAATAATAATTCTTAAATTGGAGGATTTATGGAAGTTAATATTTTGGAAGTATTTACAGAATATATTGCAATGATGATTATACTATATAAGTTATCCAAACACGCATTTGTTTTTAGCCTTTATAATATTGTGGGATTGATAATTAACTTTATTTTTGTTTTAGTTTGCCTAAGTTGTCCTGATTATGATATAAGGATAAGAATATTTTTGTACATGTGCATATTAATGTTTATTAAATTCCTTTTAAAATTTACTTGGAAGCAAGCTATTAAATATTTTGGCTTGACTATGATAGTAATATCAGGATTACAATTATTGCTTTACATATTAGTGGGAAATAGAATATTAGGAATTGTTGAAATTAATATAGTAGGAATTATAGAAAATTGTCTTATTATTGTACTTGCTTTATTGTGGAAAACAAAATATGTTGAAAGCGCTTTTAAGAAAATAGTGTGGTTTAAAGAAAGTATTTTCATTATTGTATTTTTTCTCTTTTTCTTCTATCTATTTTACATTCGCAATGAAACAAGTCAGCTTGATTCACAGGCTTTAATACAAGCATCATTAGGTCTGATAGGAATTGCGCTTGTCGCAATTCTGTGGGTAAATACAGAGAAAGAGAAACGGCGTAAAGCAGAAGAACTGAGAGCGTACGAGATGTATACAAAATCATTCGAGGACACGATTGCGGCTATCCGAATGAAACAACATGAATTTAAGAATCATATCAATGCCATTTTGTGTATGCAGTATACAATACAAGATGAAGAAGAACTGAAAAATGCACAGATGAATTATTGTCAGGAGATATTAAGGGACAATTCACTCAATGACCTGCTTAAAGTCAAAATGTCGCCTGTCATCATCGGTTACTTGTACTCAAAATTTACGTTTGCCATTGATAAGCATATTTTTGTCAAATACGATATTCAGGATATCTCCCTGAGTGAAAAAGCTGCAGTACATAATCTGGTGGAGATTATCGGTATTCTGTTTGATAATGCAGTGGAGGCGTTGACATCAAGTGAGGAAGCGGATAAGCAAATTTATGTTAGAATTGGAATGAATGAGGAAGAAAAATATTTTATTGAAATAGCAAATTCCAGCCCCAAATATAGTATCAATGAGATGGAAGCCTTCTTTCAATACGGAAACAGCACCAAAGGAAAAGATAGAGGGATTGGCTTGTACCAAGCGAAAAAACTGGCGGAGAAATGCAATGGAATTATCACAGTTGAAAATATTATTTATGAGGAAAGAAATTATATCAGTTTTAAGGTGATTTTCCGTTGAGCAAAGAAGCGAATCAAATCGATACAAAGTTGTCGTTGAATGGCAATCAGTGCATTTTATTCCAATAATTACACATGTTGTGTGCTCAAATGGTCATATGAAAAAGGTTTATCGTATAATAAACACAACGAGTTATAAATATGCAGAAAGCGCTGTATGGCATTTATAAACCTGCGCTTTCCAAATCATTACAATTTATCAATAAAATAAGAAGGGTATGGGCACGTAAGATGAGCAAAACAAATGTTGAACCGGTTTATGTAGAAGCAGGAAAAAGAATTAAGGAGCTGCGTTTGAGAAAAGGGATGTCGCGTCAAGAGCTTGCAGCAAGTGCAATGCTATCTGACAAATTCCTATATGAGATTGAAAGCGGCAGGAAAGGCTTTTCTTCAGCGAAACTGCTGAGAATTGCAAATGCATTGGACGTTACCTGCGACTATATCTTAAATGGCGAGAATGAATTGGAAATTGAGATGTCGGAGATGTTAATGCTGTTTAAAAATAAGGATATACCAAAGGTAAGAGAGCTGCTGTATGCAGTTTCCGAGATGATATAGGAAACGATTCGTTCAAGAATAAGTGCTTTGGTTAAGAAAAGGTCTTTCGCCATAAGGCGAAGGACCTTTTTCAGTAGGACGAAGGTCGGCAGTCCTATGTGTACTGACAACTGTCCGGCTTTACGGTTTCAATGAACAGAAAACTGCAGATAGTATCCCGTGGAATGCCTCAGTGAAAAATGGTGATATTGACAAATATATCATTTAACGATATATTATAAATGTGATATATCAAGAGCCGATATATTAAGAAAATAAGGAGGAGAATATGACGGAAAAAGATAATCCATTAACAGAGGCGGTTTATTATATCTTATTAGCAGTCAGAAAACCTAATCATGGGTATGGAATTATTCAGGAGGTAGAGCGGTTGACAAAGGGGCGTGTCGTGCTGGGCGCCGGAACCCTGTATGGTGCGATACAGACACTTGAAAAAAGGAAGTGGATTGCGATTTACAGCGTTGACACACAATCCCGGAAAAAGAAAGAATATATCATTACGGATTTAGGAAGAGAAGTCTTTGAAGCGGAACGGGTGCGCTTGGAAGAATTATTGAGCAATGCAGAACTGATGGAGGAGATAAAGAAATGATTCAATTTCGCTTATATTTTGATAAGGATGCAGAGACACAGTGGCTAAATCATATGTCAGCGCAAGGCTGGGCGATGAAACGGTTTTTTGCAGGATTTTACAGCTTTGAAAAAAGCGGGAAGGGTGAGTACACATATCAGGTTGATTTTGGCGACAGAATGTTTAAAGTCAGTGATGCATACAGAGAGTTTATGCAGGATACCGGAATAGAAATTGTTCAGACTTGGGGATACTGGGTGATTCTTCGCAGAAAAGCTTCGGATGGAAAATTTGAATTATACACAGATGTGGATTCCAGTATCCGCCATTACACAAAAATCCGCAGAATGTTTGAGGCGGTGACAATCATAGAGTTGATATGCATGCTTGTGGAGCTTTATATCGGACTTGTGACAGGAGTTGAAGCAGGTCTTGCCTGCGCGCTGATTTTAGCCGCAATATTGATTACTTGTGTAAATCAAGTGAGAAAACTCAACAATACAATTGAACAACTGCAGGCAAGAATGGAGGGAACTGAAGATATGGGAACAAAAAAGAGATGCCGGAATATTTCAGGATTCATGGCGGCCGGATTATTAATAAATAGCTGTGTCCTGATGCTCAGTGAATCCATTTCAAGAAATATTAAAATATCTGTCCAGCTGGCAGCCATTATATTGATGCTTGTAGGACTGGTTCAGACATGCAGGAGGAAATAAGCAGATAGGGAAAAGAGTATTGACATCTGATTGCAAACACTGCCGGAAAATGGTAAGCTATTGAAATAGCATTGGAAGAATATCAGGGCATGTCTGAGGCATGGAGGACGTTATGGCAAAGAATGTTGCAATCGGTTTACAGAATTTTGCAGATTTCATTGAAAAGAATTATTTCTATGTGGATAAAACGGCATTTATCAGAGAATGGTGGGAGGCTGGAGACAGTGTAACATTGATTACACGTCCCAGACGCTTTGGAAAGACGCTGAATATGAGTATGGTAGAACATTTTTTTTCGACAGATTATGCGCACAGAGGTGATTTGTTTGAAAATTTAGCCATATGGAAGCATGATGCATACCGTATGCTACAAGGAACATATCCGGTAATCAGCCTTTCCTTTGCCAATGTTAAGGAGAGAACTTATGAGATGGCAAGGCGTAAAATCTGCCAGCTTTTGGTAAACCTGTATGCAGAGCATCAATATCTTCGTGACAGTGATTCGCTTGGAACTCGTGAAAAGGAATATTTTGACAGGGTGTCTGTTTCAATGGATGATGCAGATGCGACGCTGGCGTTATATCAGTTGTCCAATTTTATGTATCGATATTATGGGGAAAAGGTGATTATTCTTTTGGATGAGTATGACACGCCGATGCAGGAAGCCTATATGAATGGCTATTGGGATGAGATGGTGTCCTTTACAAGAAGCATGTTCAATGCAGGCTTTAAGACAAATCCATGGCTTGAACGGGCAATTATGACTGGAATTACCAGAGTAAGCAAAGAGTCGGTCTTTTCGGATTTAAATAATCTAAAAGTTGTAACAACAACTTCTAGTGAGTATGCAACCTCATTTGGCTTTACGCAGGAGGAAGTGTTTCGGTCATTGGATGAGCAGGAAATGGGGCAGGAAAAAGAAATGGTAAAGCTCTGGTATGATGGCTTTGTCTTTGGCACTTGTAAGGACATTTATAATCCGTGGTCGATTTTAAACTTTTTAGATACAGGAAAATATATGCCTTATTGGGCAAATACCAGTTCGAACAGTCTTGTCGGAAAGCTCGTTCGGGAAGGCGGCCGCGGCATCAAAGAAAAGTTCGAAGCGCTTTTAAGCGGAAAAACGATAACGTCTGAAATTGATGAACAGATTGTGTACAGTCAGCTTGACGGAAATGAAAGGGCTGTATGGAGTTTGCTCTTGACAAGCGGTTATCTCAAAGTGCTTTCCGTTGAGGATTACAGGGAAATACAGGAAGGAGAAGCGCCGGAATATGAGTTGGCATTAACCAACCTTGAGGTTAAGCTCATGTTCAAAAATATGATTCGTGACTGGTTTTCTAAGGCGGATTCCGATTATAATGACTTTGTTAAGGCACTTCTGGCAGGAGATAAAAAAGCAATGAATGTCTATATGAACAGAGTTGCCGTAAGCGTATTCAGCTATTTTGATACAGGAAAAAGCCCATCCGGACAGGAGCCGGAACGTTTTTATCATGGTTTTGTACTTGGGCTTATCGTAGAGCTTCAGGGAAGATATGTGATTACTTCCAATCGTGAAAGCGGATTCGGAAGATATGATGTACTGCTGGAGCCAAAGAATCCTGCTGAGGATGATGCGATAATATTGGAATTTAAGGTTCATGACCCTGAGGATGAACAGACACTAAGGGATACGGTGCAGGAGGCATTAAACCAGATAGAACGTAGGAGGTATGATACTGTATTTTTGGAAAAAGGGATTAGTCAGGAACGAATCCGAAGATATGGCTTTGCATTTGAAGGCAAAAAAGTATTGATAGGATAAAAGACAAATTTTCAATGCATTGAAATGAGGAGAAAAAACGTATGACGAACGAGGATATTTGGCAGATTGCCCTGCAGCAGTCGGCATATGACTGCAATTGCAGACCGGAAGATTTTTTACGGGAGAGAAATGTTGTGACACGTTCAAGGGCAAATGAGAAAGCAAGGTGCTATCTTAAGCTTCCGCTTGCCTGCGACTTAGTGTCTTATGGGGAGAATATCGTGGCGCAGGTCAGTGCGGAAACGGAAGAAATCGTAAAGGCTTATATCAACAAATATCCGGTCGAGCATTGCTTTGAGACACCGCATATGCAGGTTTTAAATGATGAACTGAAAAAGCTTGGATTAAAAATCTGCTTTATGGCGGAATACTTTTTGCCGGACCTCACAAAGCTGGAAGCATTGCCGTGTGCATATGACTGGAAGATGCTGCATCAGGAGGATTTTCAGGATTTATACTTGGATGAGTGGAGCAACGCGTTATGCAAGGAACGGAAGGAAAAGGATGTACTTGGTATCGGGGCATATGACCATGGGAAACTGATAGCGCTTGCCGGTGCGTCGGCTGACTGCGAAACCATGTATCAGATTGGAATCGACGTGCTTCCTGAGTACCGAAGAAGGGGAATTGCATCAGCGCTCACAAGCCGTCTGGCATTGGAAACCATGAAGCTTGGGAAGGTTCCGTTTTACTGTGCCGCATGGTCCAATATCAAATCTGTGCGCAATGCAGTAAAATGCGGTTTTCGCCCTGCATGGGTAGAGCTGACGGCAAAGGACAGCGCATTTGTGGACAAGTTGAACCGATAATGTCGTAGTGTTCCGCCTCCCTCTGCCCGGATGGAGAGTGAACAGCAACGAATACTCATCTATGGTTACAGCATGGGGAGATAGCAGAAACATTGAATACGGGAACAGATGGAGTGATGGAACATGATATATTTATCTCATTTTGAGTTTCCTGACAGAGAACAGGAATATACTTTTACAATGGGACAGAAGCGCACTTGCTATGATACCTGTTATCCTTTTCTGGTATTGTCGCAGCACAGCCTGAGAATGCTTGATTTTGAGCCGGTGACCATCTTGTATGGAGGAAATGGTTCGGGGAAAACAACTGCGTTAAACGTGATTGCAGAGAAGCTGGGACTTGAGCGCGATACTTTGTATAATCGTTCCAATTTTTTTGAGGATTATACCCGTATGTGCTCATTTGAGACAGTTGGTACGATACCCAAAGGCAGCAGGATTATTACGAGTGATGACGTGTTTGATTTTATGCTGGATTTAAGAAGCATCAACGAAGGCATTGACAGGAGACGGGAGGAGCTGTTTGAGGAATATCAGGAGGCAAAATATTCCCGTTTTCAGATGCACTCACTGGCAGATTATGAACAGCTCAAAAAGGTAAATGCCGCACGCCGCAATACACAATCAAAATTTGTCCGCAATAGCCTGCAGGATAATGTCAGAGAACATTCTAACGGTGAGAGCGCATTCCTGTATTTTTCAGACAAGATAACGGAGAATGGCTTGTATCTGCTGGACGAGCCGGAGAACAGCCTGTCGCCGGAGAAGCAGCAGGAGCTTCTGCGTTTTTTGGAGGATTCTGTGCGTTTCTTCGGCTGTCAGTTTGTCATTGCGACACACTCACCGTTTTTGCTTTCCATGAAGGGAGCAAAGATTTATGATTTAGACGAAGAAGTGGCGGATGTTAAGCACTGGACAGAGCTTGGAAATGTAAGAGCATACTATGAATTTTTTAAGAGGTATGAGAACGAATTTTTTAAGGAATGAATTGCCTGTGAAAGAGACAAGCTGTACACAATTAGTATAGAATACGGGAGGAATGAGCGTGGTTTATTATTCTGACGAAAATGTCTGTATTCGCAATATGGAACGTGCAGATGCACAGATTATTACAGATGAAGAAATACAACAGGGCTGGTCGGCTGTGATAGATAAATATGAAAATCGACTAAAAGACCAGCAGGATGGAAAAGTGATTGCACTTGTCGCTGAATACAAAGGAAATGTTGCAGGGTATATCAATGTATATCCCAATTCGTGCTGGGGTGCATTTGCTAATCAGCAATTACCTGAAATCGTAGATTTTGGAGTGTTAGAAAAATACCGTCGGCATGGGATAGGAACGAAATTGATGGATATAGCAGAGAAGGTTGCTTCAGAATATGCAGATACCGTTTATCTTGGCGTCGGACTGCACAGCGGCTATGGCAGTGCACAGAGAATGTATGTGCCATCTACTTCTGATAGTTATAGATTCGCTGTTCTCCTTAATAAGTGAAAACTATATAATTGCAAGATTGAAAAGGTAACAGTTCAGGCATTTGAGCTGTTGCAGGTGAGGTTGTTTATGATCAGGAATGCAGAATTGAAAGATGTTTCGCGGATAGCAGAAATTTTAGTATTTGGAAAAAGAGTTGCATATCGGGACATTTTTCAGGATGATTTCGGTTCTTTTCATGAGCTTCAGGTTTATGATATTATAAAAGAGTATTTGGATAAACCGAGTCTTATGAAAAACATATTGGTTTATGATGATGGTATTATTAAAGGAATTGTCAATAGGAAATTCAATGTGATGACCGAAAGTGCAGATGAAATTGAATTATGCGAGTTTTATGTGGAACCATTTTTCAAAGGACAGGGAATAGGCCAGGCATTAATACAATATCTGATACAGGAAGCCCGGGAAGCGCAAAAGACCAAAATTTTCTTGTGGGTGATCAAGGACAATCTTTCTGCAAGAAGATTTTATGAGCGCAATGGTTTTGCAGCCGATGGACAAGAACGCATCATTGAAGGAACCTCTGTTATGGATATCCGCTATGTGAGGGAATTATTATGATTTTAAGCGTCAGCAGAAGAACTGATATTCCCTGCTTTTATTCAGAATGGTTTTTCAATCGGTTAAAGGAAGGCTTTTTGTATGTGCGCAACCCGATGAACCCACATCAGATTAGCAGAATTGAGCTTTCGCCCAAGCTGATAGACTGCATTGTATTCTGGACAAAAAATCCGGAACCGATGATAGAGCGCATTGATGAATTAAAGGAGTATCCGTTTTATTTTCAGTTTACGCTAACCGGATATGGCAGGGATATCGAACCATGTGTTCCGCACAAAAAGGAAAAAATGCTGCCGGTATTTCAGCGGCTTTCTCAAAAAATCGGTGCAGAATGGATAATATGGCGTTACGACCCGATTTTATTTACGCCGAAATACACGCCGGAATATCATGTCAAAGCCTTTCAGCAGATTGCCGGAGGCTTGAACGGTTATACAAAGCGCTGTGTCGTCAGCTTCGTGGATACCTACGCCAAAATACAGAAAAATCTGAATGCAGTACAGCTGCAGACTCCCACGGAAGAAGAACAAAAGCATTTTGCAGGAGTATTGAGCAAAATCGCACAGGAAAATAACATAACGGTTACCGCCTGTGCCGAGGCTTTGGACTTGAAAGCATGCGGCATATTGCCAAGCTGCTGTATTGACAAACAGTTGATAGAACAGCTTATCGGATGCAAAATGAACGTGGGAAAAGACAAAAACCAGCGCAAGGAATGTGGTTGTATTGAGAGTATTGACATTGGCACCTATAATACCTGCAAAAACGGCTGTTTGTATTGCTATGCCAATTACAGTACAGAAAGTGTCATCAGAAATTGCCAAAGCTATGATGCAAATTCACCATTATTATGCGGAAGTGTTCAGGTAAATGATAAGATTACACATCGCAAATTAGAATCACTAAGAAACGGGCAATTGAGCCTGTTAGACAATTGATTGTCCTGTGAAATTTCAGCAAGCGTGAAGGGCGCAAAACGATAAACGATGAAATTGATAAAAAATTAACAATTCAAATTTCTTGGAAAGGATTGAAAGCTATGGAGTTATCACAATTTTTTAAAAGCATTATCGATCAGGACAGATGTGCAGTTGTAATCTGTAATCTGCAGCACGAAATTATCTACATGAATCCGACGGCAGTACAGCGGTATGCCAAAAGAGGCGGCGCAGCGCTAATCGGCAAAAGTCTTTTGGACTGCCACAATGCACAATCTGTTGAAATGATAAAGAAAGTGCTTGCATGGTTTGCAGAAAGCAGAGAGCACAACCGTATCTATACGTTTCACAATGAGAAAGAGAATAAAGACGTATATATGGTTGCACTTCGTGACGAGGACGGAACGCTGATTGGATATTATGAAAAGCATGAGTATCGAAATGCAGAAACAGCAAAGCAGTATGATTTTACTGTTTAGGGAAGATAAATGTAATTGTAAAGGGCTGAACCATTACAAGCAGACATAGGATAGGGAACAGAATATAAGAAGCACAGGGGAGCCGTATGATGAACATGATTACTACTTTTACAGGGAAGCATTTGAATCCGATGGAGCCGGATAAGGAAGCGATTGATATTCTTGATATTGCACATGCACTGTCTTTAATATGCCGCGGAAACGGGCAGGTAAAGACATTCTTTTCGGTGGGACAGCATTGCATTCACTGCGCGCTGGAAGCGCAGGCGCGCGGCTATTCCGACCGCGTGATTTTAGCCTGTCTGCTGCATGATGCCAGTGAGTGCTATATGTCAGATGTGCCAAGCCCGTTTAAAATGTTTTTGAAGGACTATCAGGAGACAGAAGAAAAACTGCTGAACATCATTTATGAGAAATTTTTGGGAGAAACATTGTCCGGGGAAGAAGCGGCACATGTCAATGAAGTGGATAAAGATATGCTGTATTATGATTTGAAGGAATTACTTGGGGAAGTACTTGACAGAGACGAGCCGCAGATGAAGACAGATTTTTCCTATCAGGTGCTTCCTTTTGAAGCGGTAGAGCAAAGATATCTGGAATTGTTTTATCAGTATTCGCAAAGAAAAAATAATCCATGGGAGGAGATTGATTTAAACGATTATGAGAACCATATGCGTTTAGACAGTGTAGCACAGCTTCAGGCACTTGATAAAATGATGAAGTCGCAGTTTGATACCTATTCTGCGAAAACCGTTATGGTGCTTGGAGTAGCAGGAGGCAATGGTCTGCGTCATATCGACAAGAACACTTTTCAAAAGGTGTATGGTGTGGATATCAATCAGAATTATTTAAGCGAATGTGAAAAACGTTATCCTAAGCTGAAGGAAGTGCTAAGAATCGTTTGTGTGGATTTGACAAAAGATGTGACCAAACTGCCTGGTGCAGAATTACTGATAGCGGATTTGCTGATAGAGTACATCGGCTATTCCTGTTTTCAAGAGGTTGTCAGACAGGTAAAGCCCCGGATTGTTTCCTGTATTATTCAGATAAACACGGATATGTCCTTTGTGTCTGATTCGCCATACATTCACGTCTTTGACCGATTGGAGGAGGTGCACTGTCAGATAGAAGAAAAAACGCTTCAAACGACAATGCGTGAGATTGGATATCAGATGGAACAATCGGAGGAATATATGCTGCCGAACGGAAAGAAGCTTGTGCGGCTGGATTTTAGCTGCTCAAACCAGTAAAAAGGATTAGTTGTTGTAAAAGAAATATATAGTGAAAGAAGTATATTATAAAAGAAGTATATTGTGAAGGAAGTGCAGCAGAAGGGTTACAGTGATATGAAAAATATATGGAAACGATTTCGAACAAAAAAAGAAATCGCACAGCAAATGCCGCCCCAGGAGAGTCAAAAAGACCTGAATATCCAAAGCAAAGTGGCAAATCTGAACGAACGGATGGCAAAACTTCCTGACGAAGACGATACTATACGGCGTCTGAAGGAATACGCACAGGAGCTATGGGCAGGAAAGCAGAATTATCTTGCAGCTGTTTATCAGATGCTGGCTGTTGCGGATAAGGAATGCGTGCGGCTTGCAGCTTTCGAAATTGCCCGGTATATGAAAGGGCTAAACAGCAGACGCCTGATGATTCTTGACGAGCAATTCCGCGAGTCCACTTCGATGGAATGGTTTATTGACTGGGATAAAATCTTGTTATCGGATATAAAGGATAAAATTCAAGAGAAAGAAAATTATTTATGGGTTTTGAGATTAGGAACCTTTCATCCAAACGGATACTTTCGTGAAAGATGTATGAAGGAATTGGCAGGAGAATGTAACTCCTTACCATATTTACTGCTAAGGCTCAATGACTGGGCGAAGCCTGTTCGGGAAACCGCGCTAAGAATTGTTGTACAGGAGAACGAACGAAAAACAACAGAAGAATTTATCGAGGCGCTTCCGTATTTGGAGAAAGTAAGGCGCGGAAGCAGGAGAACACCTGAAGCAATCGACTTTTTGGAACAGCTTTTTTCGGAAAGAATTGCAGGCGGGCTGTGTCAGATTGACCTTATGAAATGCAATCGTTATGAGCTGGCGACCAGAAAGTACTTATATCGGCTGCTGCTGGAACAGAATATGCTGTCAAAGGAAGAGGCAGATATTCTGTTAAACAGAGAAAAAGACGGGCAGTGTAAATATCAGCTTCTTGTACAAATACTAAATCATTATCCGTGCACCGTAGCGGATTTAGAACACTATCTGTCAAGCAAAAGCAGTATAGTCCGTCAGAAGGCGTTAGAGCAAAAGTACAGCATGACAGGCGGTTACTGGGAGGGAGCAGAAAAGCTGCTGCTGGACAAATCAAAACGCGTAAGGGCGCTTGCAGCTTATATTTTGCGCAAGCATACCAATATGGACATCGTGGCATATTATGAGGCGCGTCTGGAGACACAGGATAAACCGGTGTGCATCTTGGGAATAGGGGAAAACGGCACGAAGGAGGACGCTTCCAGGATACAGAAGTACTTAACGGATACCGATGCGCGTGTGGTAAAGAGGACGCTTCTGGCAATCAATATGCTGTTGGGAGAAAAGGCATCGGATATCTACTGGAACTATTTATTTTGTGAACAGGAAATAATCTCAAAAGCTGCTTACAGAGCGATCGCATCAAATGATATCTGCTATGGCGCAGGACGGATTTATGAGGCGCTCTTACAATGCAGTGCGGAGACTGCAAAGCAGTATCTTGTCCGGATGCTGATACAGGAACCTTCCTGGGAAAGCCTTCCTTATGTATTGAGGCTATATCAGTATGAAGACCCAAAGCTGAGAGAGGAAATCAGAGAATGTGCATTAGGGCGAAGAAGCCTGTATGCAAAAATTACAAAGGCAGAGGCGGAGGAAATCAGAGGTTTGTTATATGAGCCAAAGTATAAGATACCTACCAATCTGCAAAAAGTAATTGAGTTTGATTTAAAGTATGTTACAATGGGATAGTATTATCCGTCGGATTTGCCTTTACAGGGATGAGAGGCGGAAAAGCAGGATTAAAAAGAGTAAAAGCATGATGGGGGAAGCTATGAAGGAAAAGAAAATCACAGGAGCAGATTATTTGTATCTGGCATTATATGCATTTGCAGGCGTGGGAATGGAGCTTGTGCTGCTTAACATGATTGAGCCGTTCTTTGGAATGAAGACAGGAGCATACACGACGCCGCAGCATATTATCCACTGGGTAATTACCTGCATTGTCTGGCTTGGAGCAGGCTTGTTCCTGATTCAACTGGCAAAGAAAAAATATGCTTTTGACTTGTTGAAGTGCAAAAGCAGCTTACGGCTCTGGCAGTGGGTTGGAATTATTTTGTGTATGGTGATATCGGCTGCAGCGCATTATGTTCAGTGGGAAGGCTTTAAGCCGCTGCTGGAATACCAAAGCAACGGAGCTGTAAAATTTGTATTTCAGTACATATATTATGTGTTTGAGTCATTTTTACTTTCACTGATTGTCATATTTGGACAGA
Source organism: Lachnospiraceae bacterium (assembly GCA_017622845.1). GTDB lineage: Bacteria > Bacillota > Clostridia > Lachnospirales > Lachnospiraceae > COE1. The sequence goes on from JAGAQJ010000069.1 coordinate 31,048, forward strand.
AGGCATTTGAGATGTGGTTTCATAATGACAAGATACCATATGGCGGAATTGTTCTTGCCTTGACATGGGGACTGATGCATATTGTTACGAAAAGCAGCGTCGAAGTTGGACTGCTTACCGCTTTATCAGGCTTTTTATATGGTTCCGCATATCTTGTGGCAGGTAAGGATTACAGGAAGACACTGCCGCTTATGTGCTTTATGTTTATGGTGTAGCACGAACGATGGGGGTAAACAGTGCCTTTAGAAATATTGAGAGCGATCATCATGAGCAGATTTTGTTTATTGGAGAAGGGGTTTATTTGGAGAAGTTGGAGCAGTAGATATGATTATAAATAAGAAGAATTTAGTTAATCATTTCCCTGTTACGATAGCTGCGATTTGGCTGTTTACGTTGCTTACTATTGTAGGGATTAGCGACATGTGGGAATGGGTAGAGGACAGCACGATTCTTTTGTTTTATTTTGGATTCGGGAGCTTTTTGACAGAAGCATTTTATTTGCAGAAAAAGAAAACAATCGGCTTCTTTGCAGGATTAGCCGGCGCAGCCGTATTTGCGCTGTTCTTCACCGTATGGCGTCATTTTCGATGGGAGGAAGGCACCATATGGGGGGATTGGAACTTTTTCTTTGAGCGGTATGCAGTAGGATATGTTCTGTTTGCTTTGTCGCTTGGCATATTTCTGTGCTATTGGTTTGGGAGTAAGAATGGGATTTTCAATTTCGCAGATTATCTTGTGAGGGTATTTGCAGGCTTTGTTCGTGCCAGTCTGATTTATACGGTTCTTATGATTGGCAGCCTGATGATTGTTGGTATCATCATGGAACTGTTTGACATTGAATTTGAACTGCTGCTTCGTGTGGAGATATTGATACTTGGCGGATATTATGTTCCGGCGCTGCTCGTCTGTGTTTTCCCGGAAAAAGAGGAAAAAAGCCGCTTGACTGGTTTTTTAATCAAATATGTGCTGACAGGAATGGTGATGTGTGCAGTTGCAGTTATTTACATCTACATGCTGAAAATACTGATAACCTTTGACATGCCTTCCAATGCAGTCTTTCGTATTGTTGCATGGTTGTTTGTGCTTGGTGTGCCCGTCTGCACTATGAATGGACATTATCAGGAGGGAAATCCATTAAAAAAGGTGTCGACAGTTTTGGTTTATATGATGCTGCCGCTTGTTTTAATGCAGAGTTTTTCTATTATTGTGCGAATCAGAGAGCATGGATTGACCCCAATGCGTTATCTGTGTATAGCACTATTACTCTTTGAAGTGATGGTACTGATATTGTATTATGTGAAACGAAACAGGCTTGGTATAATGATGGGCGTGATTCCTATAGCCATCATAGTGAGCTGCTTTTTACCGTTTATAAATATGGATTATGTGTCATATCTGAATCAAAAGACCGCCTTGGAGAAAGTTTTATCGCTTTCAGCAGGAAAACAGGAAGCCCTTTCCGAAGAAACGTATGAGCACCTGCTAAAGCGGGCAAAGGGCGCATATGAATATTTGGAAGATAACGAATATGCAAAGGACTATATAGCAAGGTCAAAGGATCAGGTAAAGGAAGTTCTTTCCAAGGTTATGGAAGAAGAAAAGGAGCCGGCAACAATCTATTATATGGAACATGTCTCACCGAATGAATTCAGCGTATCAGGCTATGACAAGTTTTATCCGGTGCGTCACACGGTTAACAGGGATACTGAGGATATTGGTTCGGGCTATGTGATTCTCTTGGGTGAAGAGACTTATGGTAAAGAAGTACGGCTTGAACTGAAGGATTTTTTGGAGCCATATAAAAAGTATGCTGATGAAGACGGCGATTTTTCCACTTATTTCAGGACTCATTCGACTTATCAAATGAATGAGCAGTATCAATTGCTGCTGGATGACCTGTCATTTGCATGGGATGTGGAAGAGGAGAAACTGACACGTCTTTATATTAACGGATACTTATTGGAAAAAACAGCAAACACTGAGAAATAGAAGGAGCAAATATGTTAGAGATAGGAACAAAGGCGCCAAATTTTGAATTGCCTGATCAGAATGGAACAATGCACACACTTGAGGAGTATAGGGGGAAAAGGGTAGTGTTGTATTTTTACCCGAAGGATAACACTGCAGGCTGTACTAAGCAGGCATGCGGTTTCAGTGAGTTATACCCGCAGTTTATTGAGAAAGGCGCTGTCGTAATCGGTGTGAGCAAGGATAGTGTATCATCGCATAAGAAATTCGAGGAAAAATACAATCTGTCATTCACCCTCTTGTCAGATACAGAACTTTCCTGCATACAGGCATATGATGTGTGGCAGGAGAAAAATATGTATGGAAAGAAGACAATGGGTGTTGTCAGGACTACGTATCTGATTGACGAGGAAGGTGTAATCGTCAAAGCCTTCGCAAAAGTCAAAGCAGTTGACAACCCGGATCAGATGCTTGCGGAGCTATAGGAGAACAAAGATGCCAGACATTATAGAAATAACGGATTTTGCGGCACCACAGCTTGATATATATGCAAGACTCAATGAGGTACAGCTTCTAAACCGTCATGAACCGGAAAAGGGCATGTTTATCGCAGAGAGTCCCAAAGTTATTGAGCGGGCGCTTGACGCCGGATGTGTACCTGTTTCTGCTCTGATGGAGAAAAAGCATGTGGAAGGACAGGGAAAAGAGATCATCAAGCGATGTGGGGAGATTCCGGTCTATACGGCAGAATTTGACGTGCTGACACAACTGACAGGCTTTCAGCTTACCCGTGGTATGCTGTGTGCCATGTATCGCCCTAAGCTTCCTGCTGTAGAGGAGATATGTGCGGGAGCACACAGGATTGCAGTGCTCGAAAATATTATGAATCCTACTAATATCGGTGCTATTTTTCGTTCGGCAGCAGCGCTGAATATGGATGGCGTACTGTTGACGCCTGCCTGCAGCAATCCGTTGTACCGCCGTGCGATACGAGTCAGTATGGGAACTGTTTTTCAGATACCGTGGACGTATGTGTCGGATTTATCGTGGACAAGCGCACTGCATGATTTGGGCTTTAAGACAGTAGCTATGGCACTTCGTGAGGATTCGATACCTATTGATGCTCCGCAGCTTATGTGTGAAGATAAGCTTGCGATTGTTCTTGGCTCGGAGGGGGACGGTCTTGCCGCAGATACCATTGCGGAGTGTGATTATACGGTGCGGATTCCCATGGCTCACGGAGTGGATTCTCTTAATGTTGCCGCAGCGGGCGCAGTTGCCTTCTGGCAGCTTGGAAACAGGCAGTAGATTCAGTGCAGGAAATAAGAAGTACAAAATCCGGTTTTTGGAAAGGACATGAATAGACATATGATAATCAGAAAACATTTTCGTTTTACCGGCAGAGTGCAGGGAGTAGGCTTCCGTTATCGGGCAAAATATGCAGCAAACGGAATGGGAATCACCGGATGGGCAAAAAATGAGTATGACGGCTCGGTGGAGATGGAAGCCCAGGGCACAGAGGAAGCAATCAATATGATGCTGGTGATGATTAACAAAAGCGATTATATCGTGATTGATTCCATTGAATCCAGGCAGATACCGCTTGAGGAACACGAGAGCGCGTTCTATGTGCGATAATAGGACGGCAAAATACCACCAGTCTTTGTCCGGCAGCCTGCAGGATATTATCTGCTGTTTTCTGTTTTTTGAAGCTGTAAAACGGAACAGCGCCAATTCTTTTTAAATTTATGGAAAAACAGTTGTAGACAGCAGGAATTTAGGTATATAATGATTGGCATAGGTAAATACGATAAGAGGAATTGCGTTCTCAGAAAGGGGATATCTGTGTTGACACATGTAGAGAAAGCAAAAGAGCTTCTGAAGCAGGAATATCATTGCTCTCAGGCGCTTACAGGAGCATTTGCGGAGGATTTTGGCTTTAATGCCAGAAATGCTATGAAAATCAGCACGTGCTTTGGCAGCGGCATGCACCGGGGCGGTCTGTGCGGATGCATCACAGCAGCTATGCTGGTATTTGGCATGGCTTTCGGATTATATGATCCGCAGGACAAAGAACTGGAGGTGTACGGCTACAAAAAGGCGGAAGAATTTTATGAGCGTTTTTTTGAGAAAATGAACGGGAAGGTGCTGTGCAGGGAAATTCTGGGAGCTGATTTCTCAAAGCCTGAAGAACTTGTAAGGATACGGCAGGAAGGGCTTGTACAGAAGATATGCCCTCACGTTCTGGAAATGAGCATTGACATTATCGAGGACATTTTGAAAGAACAGGAAGAAGATGAAGCATACATTCGTCTGAATCTGGCGGATTCTGAGAGCACAGCCGAGATGCAGACAGTCTTAAAGCGTGTGGATAAGCTTCAGAAATTCCGAAAAAATGTACATGATATGCTGCTGACATCAGACAAAAAAATAGGCTTTATCCAGTTTGACATCAAGCGTTTTAAGATTATCAACGACCTCTATGGTGAAAAATTCGGCGATGAGGTTCTGTTTTTTATCAACGATAATCTGAAAAAGCTGTGCGGCGACAGGCAGTTTTTTATGAATCTCAGAAGTGATGTTTTTATCGTCGTCACGGAATACGAGACTGAGGAATCCCTTCTGGATTTTATCAATGAGATTGAAGGCATGCTTGTTTCCTTTAAGGATGTGAAAATCCAGCTTACGTTCGGCGTATATTCCGTTGAGGATAAGAGCATGGAGATACGTCAGATGGAAGACCGGGCGGCTATGGCAAGGAAATCGGCTAAGACGAATGTCCTTACCAATGTTCTGTTTTATAAGGAACAGTTTAAGGAGCTGCTTTACACACGCAAGTTTATAGAGGAAAACATGAATATCGCTGTGGAGGAAAAGCAATTTAAAATGTATCTGCAGCCTAAATACAGCATTTCCCAAAATAAGATTGTCGGCGCTGAGGCGCTTGTGCGCTGGATACATCCGGAAAGAGGAATGGTATATCCCAATGAATTTATACCTGTTTTGGAGGAAAACGGCTTTATCAAGCTGGTGGACTATTACATATGGGAGGAAGCAAGCCGGTTTATTAAAAAATGTGCGGATATCGGCATTGAGGACTGCCCGATATCGGTGAATGTGTCAAGACACCATCTGAAAGACATAGAGTTCATGCATGTTCTGGTGGAGGACATTAAGAGCAACCGCATCGAAAAATCCCTTCTGGAGCTTGAGATTACAGAGACGGTCAACGACCAGCAGATTAGCCAGATGGCGATGCAGCTCAAGGCAGACGGATTCACCCTTTTAATGGACGATTTCGGAAGCGGATACTCATCGCTGAGTATGCTGCTGGAAACGCCGTTTGACGTGATTAAGCTTGACAAGAAGTTTATGGATAATATGATGGCATCTGAGAAGGGCAAGCTAATCCTTGAGTATGTGGTTGCCATGGCAGAGAAGCTGGGACTGGGGCTTCTTGCAGAAGGCGTTGAGACAAGGGAGCAGGTGGAGCTTCTGCAGAAAATCGGGTGCGATAAGGTGCAGGGTTATTATTTTGCGAAGCCGATGCCGCAGGAGGAATTTTTCGAACTGCTGAAAAAAGAGAGACTCGCAGGTTAAAAGGAGAAAAAGATATGGTAAAGCATGTAATATTGTGGCAGCTTAAAGATGAGCTGTCAGACAGTGAGAAGGTACAGGTAAAGGCAGGCATCAAGGAAGGGCTTGAAGCGCTTAAGGGCAGGATTGACGGACTGATTGACATAAAAGTAGAGATTAATCCGCTTGCTTCCTCGAATGCAGAGGTAATGCTTGATTCAAGCTTTGAGAATGAGGAGGCATTGAAAGGTTATGCAGTGCATCCGGAGCATGTGGCAGTTGCAGACAGCCGTGTGCGCCCTTATACGAAGAGCAGAGTATGCATGGACTACCAGCTTTAAAAACTGTAACTGTTCAGCCCTTTATGCATTAACACCCGGACGAAAACGGCAGATAGTATCCCTCTGGCTGCCATTGGTTTCGAATGGGAATTTCCTAATACGATGAATCAAGGCTCTCGAATGAGGACGGAGCCGGCTCGAGTCGGCGTCCATGCCTCCGTCTCGCCTAAATTTGCCTCCGTGCAAATTTACTCCTGGGTATCAAGCATCGTATAAGGAAATATCACCATTCTCCACCGGGCAGCCTACAGGATACTATCTGCCGTTTTCTGTTCATTGAAACCATAAAGCTGGACAGTTATCAGTACACAGAAGGTCGGCAGTTCTCCGCCAGCCTGTTCCGGCATAGAACTGCCGAACTTCGTCCTGTCTGAAATAATCCATACGGCTGAACTTAAAAAAACTTGATGAAATTTCAAAAAAGTACTTGCTTTTTTGAAAAAACTGTTGTATGATTTAATGGCTGTCAGTGATACAGAGAATATGGCAGCAAATATAACAGGTATGGCTCGTTGGTCAAGCGGTTAAGACGTCGCCCTCTCACGGCGAAAACAGGGGTTCGATTCCCCTACGAGCTGTTGACTGTTTTATACAGCCCAACCCGATAAAATCTTAAATTTCAGAAATGGAGTTTAAGATTTTTTAATTTTTATGCACTTGTTAAGTGATTCATTTTACAGTATAATATTAAATGAGGTATATTAACAGATTAGATAAAATAAAGAAAGGGTGTTGTGAATGGGAATAAAGAGTGAGGAAAGTATTAGAAAGTTTACGCATAAATATGCAAAAGTGTGCGTGGACAACAACGCCATTGATTCGGGGCTTTTTGATGAATACGGTGTGAAAAGAGGATTGCGTGATAAGAACGGTAAGGGAGTGCTTTCCGGATTGACGAATATTTCGCTGATAAAGTCTTCGGAGGAGATTGACGGCAAGAGCGTGCCCTGTGACGGAGAGCTTTACTACAGAGGCTACAATATCTTCGATCTGGTCAGGGGATTTCAGAGTGATGACCGTTTCGGCTTTGACGAATGTGCGTATCTGCTGTTGTTCGGAAATCTGCCGGATGCAGAGCAGCTTATGGAGTTTAAGAAAACGCTGGGCTACAGCATGACGCTTCCGACAAATTTTGTCAGAGATGTTATCATGAAGGCGCCAAGCCATGATATTATGAACTCGCTGACAAAGAGCGTGCTGACACTGGCATCGTATGATGACAGCGTGATGGATATGTCGCTTGACAATGTGCTCAGGCAGAGCCTTATGCTGATCAGCGTCTTCCCGATGTTATCTGTATATGGATATCATGCATACAATCATTATGAGTGTGATGACAGCTTATATATACACAGACCGGATCCGAGACTTTCCACAGCGGAGAATCTGCTTAGAATGCTGAGACCGGATATGTCCTATACTCCGATTGAGGCAAAGGTTCTTGATGCGGCTCTGGTGCTTCATATGGAGCACGGCGGCGGAAATAATTCGACATTTACGACCAGAGTCGTAACAAGCGCAGGTTCCGATACGTATTCTGTTATCGCTGCGGCGCTTTCATCGCTTAAGGGACCGAAACACGGCGGCGCCAATATAAAGGTCGTGCAGATGATGGAGGACTTAAGAAGAAATGTAGATGACATTACAGATGAAGATCAGGTACGTGCATATCTGTATAAGCTCCTGAACAAAGAGGCGTTTGACCGAAGCGGACTGATTTATGGCATGGGACACGCAGTTTATTCCATATCGGACCCAAGGGCAAAGGTATTCAAGGCTTTCGTAGAGAAGCTTGCAAATGAAAAGAACCGCCATAAGGATTTCGAGCTTTACTCCATGATTGAAAGGCTTGCGCCGGAAGTAATTGCCGAAAAGTGCAGGATATACAAGGGCGTCAGTGCCAATGTGGACTTCTACAGCGGATTTGTGTACAGCATGCTTGATATTCCTTTGGAGCTGTATACGCCGATATTTGCGATTGCGCGTATTGTCGGCTGGAGCGCACACCGCATGGAGGAACTGATTAATGTTGACAAGATTATCAGACCGGCATATAAGAGCATTGTGACTTTGAAGCCGTATCAGTCGCTTAAAGACCGTTCCACGCCGAAACTTGACGGCCATGATGATAAGGTCTATCAGCTTCCGATGAATTAGTATAACCCGCTTTAAGGAACCTTACGTTTGATAAGGCTGGATTGTTGCTTTGGGAAAGTAACAGTTCAGCCTTTTATGCATTCGTATCCGGACGAAAGCGGCAGATAGTATCCCTCCGGCTGCCATTGGTTCCGAATGGGAATTTCCTAACACGATGAATCAAGGCTTTCTAATGAGGACGGAGCCGGCTCGAGTCGGCATCCATGCCTCCGTCTCGCCTAAATTTGCTTCCGTGCAAATTTACTCCTGGGTATTTACCATCGTATAAGGAAATATCACCATTCTCCACCGGGCAGCCTGCAGGATACTATCTGCCGTTTTCTGTTCATTGAAACCATAAAGCTGGACAGTTGTCAGTACACAGAAGGTCGGCAGTCTTGATTAAAATAATCCATAAGGCTGAACTGCTGCCTTGAGAAAGAAGAAATTTCAAAAAATATATTGCATTTTGTAAATGATGGTGGTAAACTAAATACAGTTAAATGAATGCTAGATGATAAAGAGTGGACTTGCGAGTCCACTCTTTTGTTCATGACAACAGAAAGTCCGCGATGCGTGCTTTTATGTGTATGGAAAGCGTATGATATGAGGTGAATGAATGGCAAAAAAAGATTCATATGAAGAACGTGCAGAAGCGCTGCTGGAGCCTGTTGCGGCGGCAAACGGCTGCGAAATTTACGATGTGGAGTATGTGAAAGAAGGGGGTGACTGGTATCTGAGAGCTTATATTGATAAGCCTGACGGTGTCAATATTGTTGACTGCGAGAATGTCAGCCGTGCTTTTTCCGATAAGCTGGATGAGGAGGATTTTATCCCTGATGCCTATATTCTTGAGGTATCAAGTCCAGGGCTTGGCAGGGCGCTCAAAAAGGACAGACACCTTGAAAAGAGCCTTGGCGATGAAGTTGAGGTAAAAACCTATAAGCCGATTGAGCGGCAGAAAGAATTTATCGGTATCCTGAAAGCATATGATAAGGATACTGTCACCATAGAAATAGAAAACGGTTCAGAGACAAAGGATATGGTCTTTGCCAAATCTGATATAGCCATTATCAGGTTAACACTGGATTTTTAACTTTAGGAGGGTAAAGGAAAAATGAATAAGGAATTAATGGAAGCGCTTAATATTCTTGAGAAGGAGAAGGAAATCAGCAAGGAGACTCTCTTTGAGGCGATTGAAAATTCCCTTCTGACCGCCTGCAGGAATCACTTTGGAAAGGCTGATAACATCACGGTGCAGATTGACAGAGATACTTGTGATTTCCTTGTATACGCCACAAAGGATATCGTTGCAACGCCGGAGGAGGTTGAGGATGAGGTTACCCAGATTTGCATTGATGATGCTGTTCAAATCTCAAAAAGTTCAGTGATTGGCGGTACGGTTAATGTAGAGATTAAGTCAAAAGAATTTGGGCGTATCGCCACGCAGAATGCTAAAAACGTGATTCTGCAGAAAATCCGCGAAGAGGAGCGTAGTGTCGTTTATAATCAGTTCTATGAGAAAGAGAAAGACGTTGTTACCGGCATTGTGCAGCGTTATATGGGAAGAAATATCAGTATTAACCTTGGCAAGGCGGATGCCGTGTTAAATGAGGCGGAGCAGGTAAAGGGCGAGGAGTTCAAACCGACAGAGCGCATCAAGGTATATATTCTGGAAGTAAAAAATACGCCCAAGGGGCCAAGAATCCTTGTCAGCAGAACGCATCCGGAACTGGTAAAGAGGCTTTTTGAGGCTGAGGTGACAGAGATTAAGGACGGAACGGTAGAGATTATGAGCATTGCCCGTGAAGCGGGAAGCCGTACAAAGCTTGCAGTGAGAACGAATAATCCAAACGTTGATGCAGTCGGCGCATGTGTCGGCATGAACGGAGCCAGGGTCAATGCGATTGTTGAGGAGCTGCGCGGTGAGAAGATAGACATTGTGAACTGGGATGAGAATCCGGGCAACTTTATCCAGAATGCGTTGTCTCCTGCCAAGATTGTAGCGGTGTTTGCCGATCCGGATGAAAAGACTGCCAAGGTTGTTGTTCCGGATTATCAGCTTTCTCTTGCTATTGGTAAGGAAGGACAGAATGCAAGACTTGCAGCCAGACTGACCGGCTACAAGATTGATATTAAGTCCGAGACGCAGGCAAAGGACGCTGAAGGCTTCCGTTATGAGGACTATCTGTATGATGAGGACGGAGATGTCTACTACGAGGAGGAATACGAGGAAGGCGAGTATGACGAGTCTGAGGAGGCAGCAGAGGAAGACTCCGTGGAGATTTCAGAGGAGGCAGCAGAGGAAGGCTCCGTGGAGATTTCAGAGGAAGCAGCAGAGGAGACTGAGGAGTAAATGGCAAAAAAGGTTCCGTTAAGACAATGTATCGGCTGCGGTGAGATGAAAGGCAAAAAGGAAATGCTGAGAATCCTCCGCACAGAGGAGGAAGGCATTATACTGGATGCTACCGGCAGGAAAAACGGCAGAGGAGCATACATATGCCCAAATCTTGAATGCATGAAAAAGGCAAGAAAGTCAAAAGGACTGGAGAGGGCATTTAAGATGAGTGTGCCGGAGGAAGTTTACGACAGTCTGACAAAGGAGATAGAGTTATTTGAATAAAATATATTCCATGTTAGGGCTTGCAACGAAGGCAGGCAAGGTAGCAAGTGGAGAATTTGCAACTGACAAAAGCGTGAAATGCGGCAAAGCATGGCTTGTTATTGTGTCAGAGGATGCATCAGATAATACGAAGAAGATGTTTTCCAATATGTGTGAGTTTTACGGGGTTCCGAGATATTTTTACGGGACGAAGGAAGAGCTTGGACATGCGATTGGAAAGGCTATGCGTTCATCTCTTGCAATTACAGATGAAAACTTCGCAAAATCATTAATAAAGCATCTGGAACAATCTGTTAAGCGTGAGGGTGAGGAGGAGTAATATGGCGAAAATAAAAGTGTATGAGCTTGCACAGGAGATTGGCGTTAAAAGCGCAGATATCCTTGCATTATTAAAAAATAAAGGTATAGAGGTAAAAAGCCACATGAGTGTATTAGAAGACGGACAGGTAGAAGATGTAAAAAAAGCCTATCAGGCGCCTGCCAAGTCAGAAGAGGCACCTAAGACAACAGAGAAAACCGAGGCATCAAAGGAAACAAAGGCGCCTGCCAAGACTGGCGAGGGAACAGTTAAGAAAAAGAAGAGTATCATATTTGTGAGCAATCCTCACAATTCCAAGATGCCCGGAGGAGCGCAGATACCAAGAAAGCCTGCACACACAGAGAAAAAGGCTTCAGCGCCGGCTAAAGCAGCAGTAGAGAAGGCAGTGGAACCGGTAAAGGCAGAACCGGAAGTAAAGAAGCCGGCAGCTGCGGAGGAAACAAAGCCTGTACAGACAGTTGAGCGCGTTGAAGAAGCGGTACAGAAAACAGCAGAAAAGCCTGTACAGAAAACAGAGGCAAGGGCAGCGGCTCCGACCAAGGCAGAGGAACCTGCAAAAGCAGAGAAAACGGTAAAAACAGAGGCATTGAAGGCGGAGAGCGCTGTGAAGACAGAAACACAGAGACCAGTGCAGAGAAGCTATGACGGTCAGCGCCGGGACAACCGGAATGATAACCGCAGCGACAATCAGCGCCGGGACAGCCGCAACGATAACCGCAGCGACAACCAGCGCCGGGACAGCCGCAACGATAACCGCAGCGACAATCAGCGCCGGGACAGCCGGAATGATAACCGCAGCGACAACCAGCGCCGCAATAATCATGAGAATCGAAATGACGGCCAGCGTCGGGACGGACAAAGAAGCTTTGAACGCCGCGACGGACAGGGAGCAAGACCGGGACAGGGATTTAACGGAGGTCGCGACAACGACAGGGGCCGCGACGGAAGAGGCGGCTTTGGCGGCAAGAATAACAATAAGAATGGCGGCTTCGTGCCGGAAAGCCCGATTAAGGATGCCGAGAAGCACAGAGACGAGGAGAAGCGCCGTATCAGTCAGGAGAAGGATAAGAAAAACCGTAAGGACCTCATGTATGAAGAGGATGAGGACGGCATGAAGAACATCAAGGGAAAAAATAAGCCCGGTAAGTTCATCAAGCCAGAGAAGAAGCCTGTTGAAGCTGTTGAGGAACAGATTAAGGTCATCACGCTTCCTGAGACGCTCACGATTAAGGAGCTTGCAGAGAAGATGAAGATACAGCCGTCTGTAATCGTGAAAAAGCTGTTCTTACAGGGACAGATTGTGACAGTAAATCAGGAAATTACCTATGAGACTGCAGAGAATATTGCGATTGAATATGATATTATCTGTGAGCAGGAGGTCAAGGTTGATGTAATTGAGGAGCTTCTCAAGGAGGAGGAAGAAAATCCTGAGGATATGGTTCCCAGATCGCCTGTTATCTGCGTAATGGGTCATGTAGACCATGGTAAGACATCACTTCTTGATGCGATCAGAAAGACAAATGTAACAGATAAAGAGGCCGGCGGCATCACGCAGCACATCGGTGCATATACGGTAAATATTAACGAACAGAAAATTACCTTCCTTGACACGCCGGGGCATGAGGCATTTACGGCAATGCGTATGCGCGGTGCAAATTCTACGGATATCGCAATTCTTGTTGTTGCGGCGGATGATGGTGTAATGCCCCAGACCGTGGAGGCAATCAACCATGCAAAAGCGGCAGGCATTGAAATTATTGTTGCAGTCAATAAGATTGATAAGCCGGGAGCAAATATTGAGCGCGTAAAGCAGGAGCTTACCGAGTATGGTCTTATCGCAGAGGATTGGGGCGGAAGCACTGTATTCGTTCCTGTATCAGCTAAGAGCGGCGAGGGCATTGAGCAGCTTCTTGAAATGATTCTGCTGACAGCCGAGGTGCTAGAGCTGAAAGCGAATCCGAACAGACGTGCGAGAGGACTCGTGATTGAGGCAGAGCTTGATAAAGGTCGCGGACCTGTTGCAACCATTCTTGTACAGAAGGGTACCTTAAAGGTTGGAGATTTTGTATCAGCAGGTGCGGCAAGCGGTAAGGTGCGTGCAATGGTAGACGACAAGGGCAGACGCGTGAAGGAGGCTGGACCTTCTACTCCGGTAGAGATTCTTGGCCTTGGCGATGTGCCGAATGCCGGAGAAATCTTTATTGCACATGAAAATGATAAAGAGGCAAAATATTATGCGGAAACCTTTGTAGCCCAGAATAAAGAGAAGCTTCTTGAAGATACTAAGGCTAAGATGTCTCTTGACGACTTGTTCTCACAGATTCAGGCAGGCAGCCTCAAAGAGCTGAATCTTATCATCAAAGCTGACGTACAAGGCAGCGTAGAGGCTGTAAAGCAGAGTCTTATGAAGCTTTCTAACGAGGAAGTCGTTGTGAAGTGCATTCACGGCGGTGTCGGCGCTATCAATGAATCTGACGTGATTCTTGCCTCCGCTTCAAAGGCTATCATTATCGGCTTTAATGTACGTCCTGATGCGCAGGCTAAGGCTACGGCAGAGCGCGAGGGCGTGGATGTAAGATTATACAAGGTTATCTATCAGGCAATTGAAGATATTGAGGCAGCAATGAAGGGTATGCTTGATCCGGTATTTGAGGAGAAGGTTATCGGTCATGCTGAGGTCCGTCAGATATTCAAGGCGTCTGCCGTAGGAAATATTGCAGGCTCCTATGTTCTTGACGGTGTGTTCCAGAGAGGCTGTAAGGTGCGCATTACGCGTGAGGGCGAGCAGATTTATGAAGGAGAGCTGGCGTCCCTTAAGCGATTTAAAGACGATGTCAAGGAGGTCAAGGCAGGATTTGAGTGCGGACTTGTATTTGAAGGCTTTGACAGCATGCAGGAGCTTGACATTGTAGAGGCATATATCATGGTGGAGGTACCGAGATAAATGAGAAAGAACAGCGTTAAAAATACCCGTGTGAACGGGGAAGTTCATCGTGTTCTTGCAGAGATTATCAGAAGTGAGATTAAGGACCCGAGGATTAATCCGATGACCTCGGTGGTTGCTGTAGAGGTGGCGCCTGATCTGAAAACCTGTAAAGCGTGGATTAGCGTCCTTGGCAATGAGGACTCGCAGCAGGATACACTGGCAGGTCTGAAAAGCGCCGAGGGTTATATCAGAAGTCTTCTGGCGAAAAAGATTAATCTGAGAAATACGCCGGAGCTTCGGTTTATCCTTGATCAGTCCATTGCTTATGGCGTGTCGATGTCCAAAAAGATTGATGACATCAATCGTGCAGACGATGAAAGACACGTGGACGGCATTGGAAGCGGCGAGAACTTAGACGAATGAAAAGCAACAGTTCAGCCTGAGTCCTGCAACAGGAAGCCGGAGGCTGAACTGTTACAATGAAAAAGATAAAAAAGATAAGTATCTGGGAAAGATTTGACTTCCCAGATACTTTTGTGTATGATGTACACAGATATAGTATAGGAAGAAGCAAAGGGAACTTCTGATAAGTATGGTATTATACTATATCTGTGGAAATGGGCAGATGAAACTGCAGGAGTTTGAAATAAAATTGGCAGGGATTCCTTAGGGGCTGCTGCCGGGAGTTTTTATAAGGGTAGTGATAAAATGGAAAAGATTCAGTTATTAGAAGAATGTAAGGAAGCAGAAAATATTGTGATTTCAGGTCATATCAGACCGGATGGAGACTGTATCGGCTCATGTATGGCGATGTATCTGTATCTGCAGAAGGCTTTGCCGCAGGCAAAGATTAAAGTATGTCTGGAACAGCCTGCTGATATTTTCGGATGTATCAAAGACATTGACAAAATTGACAGCACTTTCACCGTAGAGGGGGAGATTGACGTATTTATCGCACTGGACTGTGAGAAGTCAAGGCTTGGCAGTGCAGAGGAATTGTTTGCAAGCGCCGGGAAGCGTATCAATATTGACCACCATGTCAGCAACGAAAGAGGCTGTGGTGATGTGAATTATGTGATACCGGGCATCAGTTCAACATCAGAGCTTGTGTATGATTTGATTGAGAAGAGATATATGGATGAGGAGATTGCCAAGGCAATTTACATAGGAATCGTGCACGATACAGGAATATTCAAATATTCCAATACCTCTCCGAAAACTTTGCGGATTGCGGCAGAGCTGATTGAATACGGCTTTGATTTTCCGACAATTATTGATGAGACTTTTTATGAAAAGACATATACCCAGAATCAGCTTTTGGGAAGGGCGCTTCTTGAGAGTATCATGTTTATGAACGGGAAATGTATTGTCAGCGTCATCAATAAAAAGACGCTTGATTTTTATAATGCCAAAACAGAGGATTTAGAGGGGATTGTCAACCAGCTCCGTATCATCAAAGGCGTGGAGTGTGCAATTTTCATGTATGAGACAGGGAATCTTGAGTACAAGGTAAGCCTTCGTTCCTGCAAGTATGTCGATGTGAGCAAGGTCGCGGCTTATTTTGGCGGCGGCGGTCATGTGAGAGCCGCAGGCTGCAGCATGAACGGAACCTTTTATGATGTAATCAACAACATCTCAGGGCAGATAGAGCTGCAGATGAAGGAATATAAGGAAAAAGACTAAATGGCGGTGGAACGTTGATTAATGGTATCATGAACATTTATAAGGAGGCTGGCTTTACGTCGCATGATGTAGTGGCGAAGCTCCGCGGAATTGTAAAACAGAAGAAAATCGGACATACCGGAACACTGGACCCTGACGCTGTCGGGGTTCTTCCCGTGTGCTTTGGCAATGCGACGAAGCTGTGTGATCTGATGACTGACAAGACAAAAGAATACGAAGCGCTGATGCGTCTTGGCGTGACAACAGACACACAGGATATGAGCGGCAGAATCCTTACACAGCATGAGGTTCATGCAGGCGAGGCAGAAGCTGAGGCCGCAATAATGCATTTTGTGGGCGGATATGAGCAGATTCCGCCCATGTACTCGGCACTCAAGGTAAACGGGAAAAAGCTCTATGAACTTGCAAGGGAAGGCAGGGAGGTAGAGCGGCAGCCGAGGCATGTAGATATTTCGTTTATAAGGATTGTTGATATAGCGCTGCCGGAGGTAAGGTTTGTCGTGGGCTGCTCTAAGGGAACCTACATCAGAACCTTATGTGCAGATATCGGTGAGCGGCTTGGATGCGGCGCAGCTATGGCTGCTTTGAAACGCACAAGAGTGGGCGGCTTTCGGATTGAGGATGCGATTCCCCTCTCAAAAGTGGAGGAGCTGGCTGCCGCAGGCGAATTGGAACATTATCTGACTGCACCTGACAGTATTTTTATGGAGTATGAGGGAGCATCTGTGAAGCCGGAAGCTGAGAGCGCGCTTTTGAATGGAAATAAGCTGTATATCAGACAGCTTGACTTTGACAATAACACATTTTTTAAGGATGGGGAAATGCTTCGCGTGTACAACGGCAAAGGGGAGTTTCAGGCAGTTTATGCCTTTGTCAAAAACGAGGGCGTCTTCAAGCCTTATAAAATGTTTTTGGGATAGGTAGAAAATGAAAATAATAGAAAATACGACAGAATTTTATATTGAGGAAGAAACTGCTGTGGCAATCGGGAAATTTGACGGCTTTCACAGAGGTCACCAGAAGCTTTTGGCGTATTTGAAAAAGCAGCAGGAACAGGGATTGAAATCCGTAGTATTCACCTTTGTGCCGTCTCCGGCTGCATTTTTCTGCAAAGAAGCTGTCAGAGAGCTTTCGACAACAGCGGAAAAACGCAGAATTTTTGAAAATGCAGGGATTGACTACCTGATTGAATATCCGTTTTATCAGGAAATTGCGGATATGGAGCCGGAAACCTTTATCAAAGAGGTACTGGTGGAACGAATCAATGCAAGGTGCGTTGTTGCGGGTGATGATGTGTCCTACGGAAAGAGAGGCGCAGGAGACTGTAAGCTGCTTTTGGAGAAAGCAGGCGAGCACGGATATCAGGTTATTATTATTGATAAGGTGCTGTGCGAAGGGAGAGAAGTAAGCTCTACCTATGTCCGTGAGGAGGTACGGAAGGGAAATATGGAGCTGGCGGCACGCCTGTTAGGAACACCTTACCATGTGGGAGGAGAAATCATACATGGCAGAAGGCTCGGACGGACAATCGGCATGCCTACTGTCAATCTGCTTCCGCCTGCGGAGAAGCTGCTTCCGCCCAAGGGCGTGTATTATTCGTATGCATATCTGCACAGCAGGAACGGAGACAAGCCGTATGACGGCTTGCGGCTTGCTGCCATTACCAATATCGGGACGAAGCCTACAGTGGACAGCCGCTTGGTGATGGGAGTGGAAACCTATCTCTATGATTTTGACAGCGACGTGTACGGCGATGAGATGGAGGTGTACCTGCTGAAATATAAAAGACCGGAGATGCGGTTTGACGGAGTGGAGTCATTAAAGGCGCAGATGGCGGCTGACATTGCAGCAGGAAGGGTGTATCACGGTCTGTAAGCCTGCAGTATTCTGCATGCCAAACTGCTGCCGGAAATATTTGGAAAATGGGGAAGAAGGTTGACATATCGAGGTTCCGATGTTATATTAATTCTGTAATTTATATGTAACAAAGTTGTAATAATATATGCCTGCAGTATGCGGTATATACAGCAGTGATTGTAACCATTCGGAGAGCAGCAGGGTGCAGGAGGGTTACTGAAAGTAGGAATTGGATTAGTGTTATGAAAAGGATAAACAGATTAAAATACACGGGAGGAATTGCAGGGATAGGGCTTGCCGTAGTACTGCTTGGAAGCGGTGCTTATGCCAATACGCGCCAAAATGAAGCGCAGGATGAGCTTGAGGTTGTCACGCTTGATTTATCGGAAAGCTCCGGTCAGGAAG
Source organism: Lachnospiraceae bacterium (assembly GCA_017622845.1). GTDB lineage: Bacteria > Bacillota > Clostridia > Lachnospirales > Lachnospiraceae > COE1. The sequence goes on from JAGAQJ010000069.1 coordinate 48,882, forward strand.
AAGGAATGACTTCCGGGGCGGATTTGGAGCTGTCAGCAGGGGCAGGACTGGTGCTGGAGGAAATCGACGATGAGGTTGAAAGGAGCATCAGCAGCAGGGAGCTGTCAGCAGGGGCAGGACTGGTATTAGAGGAGATTGGCGAGGAGATTCAAAGCGATATTGACAGCAATGCGCCGGCGGCAGAGAATATAGAAGCAGGCGGGCCTGAGGAAGCGGCTGCAGAGCCGCAGACGTATTGGGGATACACTAATCTCGGTATCGCTCATGTGGACAACCATCTGAATATCAGGCAAGAACCGAATGAGAACGGCAAATTGATTGGTAAGCTTCCAAAGGATGCTGCCTGCGAGATTCTTTCCATTGATGACAAAGGATGGGCGCATATTAAATCAGGAAAAGTAGACGGCTATTGCAGCACGGAATTTCTGTATATGGGTGAGGAAGCCGTTGCAAGAGGGAAAGAAGCCGCTTCTATGATTGCGGTGGTGAATACACAGACGCTTAAGGTCAGAGAGGAGCCGAATACGGATTCTGTTGTAATCACTTTGATACCGCAGGAGGAGGAGCTTGAGGTTGTCGAAATCATGGATAACGGATGGGTGAAGTTCCTGCTTGATGATGAGGAAGCTTATGTCTCGGGAGAATTCGTGGATGTGGAGGAACGGCTTGAGAAGGCTGTGACGCTTACAGAGCTATTATACGGTCAGGGTGTTTCTGACGTGCGTGTCGACCTTGTACAGTATGCGAAGCAGTTTGTCGGCAATCCGTACGTTTGGGGCGGAACAAGCCTTACAAACGGTGCAGACTGTTCGGGCTTTACGCTTAGTATCTACAAAAAGTATGGAGTAAGCCTTCCGCATCATGCTGCTTCACAGGCACAGCTTGGCACAAAGGTCGACTATTCCCAGGTACAGCCGGGTGATTTGATATTTTACGCGAAAAACGGCAGCATCAACCATGTGGCAATCTATATAGGCGGCGGTCAGGTAATCCATGCATCAAGCCCTAAGACGGGTATCAAGATTTCCAGCATGAATTATCGTACGCCTGCATGCGCAAGGCGCTATCTGTAGTGAATGCCCGGAGCGCGAAAAGCAAAAATGTAGTTGCATAATTTAATTTGGTGTGCTATACTGTCTAAGTGTGCTGTGATTATCACAGAGCACGTCAGGAATAGCCGGTGCCCAGTGTCGGGACGCTCCGACCCAGACTTGGCATGCGGCGGTTAAGTTTATAAAATGGAGGATTTTACAATGATTTCTAAGGAAAAGAAACAGGCAATTATCAAAGAGTATGGCAGAAAAGAAGGCGATACAGGTTCGCCGGAGGTACAGATTGCTATTTTAACAGCGAGAATTCAGGAGTTGACTGAGCATTTAAAGAATAATCAGAAGGATCATCATTCAAGACGCGGTCTTTTAAAGATGGTTGGTCAGAGACGTGGTCTGCTTGACTACTTAAAGAAGACGGACATTGACGGATATCGTGCTCTGATTGAGAAGCTTGGTATCAGAAAGTAATTTTTGAATACTTATGCAGTGGAAGGGGCGGAAACTTATCCGCTCCTTTTGTGCACATGAGCCTGAAAGAAAAAGCGAGGGACAAGCTGCAGCAGCTTGGCACAGCGGCAGGATAAGCCCGTTTGACTACAGGAACGGTATTGAGCACTGCATCTTAGATGATTGGATAGAAGTTTGGCTCGAGACCGCTGAAAAGTTTATGAAAGCATCAGCATGATTTCTGGTGATGAGATTTTATGACAATATTTCATAATTTTTTCAGTAGTTTCGGCGCTTCTTATCTGACAGTGCTCATCCATGATATTCCGGTATGGTACTGGCGCTGCGCATGCTCTTAAAGCAGAAAAATGCAGTAACGGAAATCAAAGCACTCCTGTTACCGGAACGGAGTGAACAGTAACATCAAAGCAGCATGATTAACAAGAAGGGTCTATAAGACCAAAGAAAAGGAGATTTGTATGGATTACATGACATTCAGTGAAAAGAAGGATAAGTCCTATAAGGCATACAGTATGGAGCTTGCAGGACGGACATTGACAATTGATATCGGAAGAGTAGCAGCACAGGCAAACGGTGCGGCGCTGATGCATTACGGCGATACGACTGTGCTTTGTACGGCAACAGCATCAGACAAGCCGAGAGACGGCATTGATTTCTTCCCTTTGTCTGTTGAATATGAGGAGAAGCTTTATGCCGTAGGTAAGATTCCGGGAGGATTTAACAAGAGAGAGGGTAAGGCAAGTGAGAATGCCATACTTACAAGCCGTGTTATCGACAGACCTATGCGTCCGTTATTTCCGAAGGATTACAGAAATGATGTTACCTTGAACAATATGGTAATGAGTGTTGATCCGGAATGCCGTCCTGAGCTGGTGGCAATGATTGGTTCCGCAGTTGTTACTTCCATTTCTGATATTCCATTTGATGGTCCGTGTGCAACCACACAGATGGGACTTGTTGATGGCGAGTTTGTGGTAAACCCGAACCAGGAGCAGTGGAAGAACGGTGATTTACAGCTTACGGTTGCTTCTACAAGCCAGAAGGTTATCATGATTGAAGCAGGCGCAAATGAGGTGCCTGAGGATAAGATGATTGAGGCGATTTATAAGTGCCATGAGATTAACCAGACAATTATTGCATTTATTAATCAGATAGTGGCAGAGGCGGGCAAGCCGAAGCATGCATATACAAGCTGTGCGATTCCTGAGGAAATGTTTGCAAAGATAAAGGAAATCGTTCCTCCCGAGGAGATGGAGGTCGCTGTATTTACTGATGAGAAGCAGGTAAGAGAGGAAAACATCAGAAAGATTACCGAGAAGCTGGAGGAGGCATTTGCAGACAATGAAGAATGGCTTGCAATCCTTGGCGAGGCAATCTATCAGTATCAGAAGAAGACTGTGCGCAAGATGATTTTGAAAGACCACAAGCGTCCTGACGGTCGTGCCATCACACAGATTCGTCCTCTTGCAGCAGAGGTTGATATTATTCCGAGAGTGCATGGCTCTGCAATGTTTACACGCGGACAGACTCAGATTTGCACGGTTACGACGCTTGCACCGTTGTCGGAGGTTCAGAAGATTGACGGACTTGACGAGAACGAGACGGCCAAGAGATATATGCATCATTACAATTTCCCTTCCTATTCTGTTGGAGAGACAAAGCCTTCAAGAGGACCGGGACGTCGTGAGATAGGACATGGTGCATTAGCTGAGAAGGCACTCGTACCTGTGATTCCTTCTGAGGAAGAATTTCCATATGCAATCCGTACGGTATCAGAGACCTTTGAGTCAAACGGTTCAACATCACAGGGTTCCATCTGTGCTTCTACCATGTCGCTGATGGCAGCAGGCGTACCGATTAAGAAGCCGGTAGCAGGTATTTCCTGCGGTCTTGTAACAGGTGAGACGGATGACGATTATATCGTATTGACAGATATTCAGGGTCTTGAGGACTTCTTTGGCGATATGGATTTCAAGGTTGCAGGTACAAGAGACGGTATCACAGCCATTCAGATGGATATCAAGATTCATGGTCTGACAAGACCGATTGTTGAGGAGGCGATTGCAAAGACAAGAGATGCCAGAATGTATATCCTGAATGAGATTATGATTCCCTGCATCGCTCAGCCAAGACCAACGGTTGGCGAGTATGCTCCTAAGATTATCCAGCTTCAGATTAATCCTGAGAAGATTGGCGATGTGGTAGGTCAGAGAGGCAAGACCATTAACGCAATCATTGACCAGACCGGTGTAAAGATAGATATCACGGATGACGGCTTTGTAAGCATCTGCGGAACCGATAAAGCGATGATGGACAAGGCTTGTGAGATGATTAAGATTATCACAACTGATTTTGAGGAAGGTCAGATATTCAAGGGGAAGGTAGTGAGCATCAAAGAATTTGGTGCATTTCTCGAGTTTGCTCCCGGAAAAGAGGGAATGGTTCATATTTCTAAGATTTCCAAGGAGAGAATCAACCGTGTGGAGGACGTACTTACACTTGGTGATGTTGTTACTGTCGTATGCCTTGGAAGGGACAAGATGGGACGCATCAGTTTCTCTATGAAAGATGTGGCACAAAAGTAATGTGCTGTCGGATAAACAAAAAGTATTTTACAATGGCAGCGTCAGTGCGCAAGGGACATAAGAACACTGCGAAATTATGACTTGCGCTGTATTAGTGAAAATCAGAAAATGCTATACAATAGTTCATCAATTGTATAGCATTTTTTTTATTCTTTCTGAGTTTTTATTGTTATCTATTCATAATTTTGCTTTCAGCACATATATTGAGATATGGACAAAGGGAGGAGGAAGGTATGATGTCAGAGTGCGGCAGAATCCTGCAGTTTTTTCCGCAGCAATTAAGAGAGAGCTGGGAGAAATGCAGACTGGATTTTGAAAGGATACAGGAAATCAGGCTGCGCGTCAACCAACCGGTGAGAGTGCTGTCTGCAAAGGAACATATACTTCCTATGATTTATGATGAGAGAGATATGGAGGAAATATTCCGATACCTGTGCCATGACTCCGTGTATGCATATGAGGAGGAGCGAAAGCAGGGATACATCATGATGGATGGGGGGCACAGGATTGGAATTACCGGCGAATTGACAGCGGCGGAGAATGGACGCTTTATTGCAAAATACATACGCTATATGAATATCCGGATTGCGCATGAGCATAAAAACATAGCCAAAGGTCTGATGCGTTATCTGTACCGCGCAGAAGAAAAAACGCCGCTTAGCGTGCTGATTATCTCGCCGCCGGGGATTGGCAAGACAACCCTGCTTCGGGATATGATACGTCTGCTGTCTGACGGCATGGAGGGCTATGAGGGGTGCAATGTGGGCGTTGTTGATGAGCGGGGAGAGATTGCAGGCGCATACAGGGGGAGCGCCACGCTTGACTGTGGGGAGAGAACAGATATTATCACAGGAGGAGATAAGCGGCAGGGAATTTCGATATTGGTCCGAACATTTTCGCCCAGGGTAGTAGCGATTGATGAGATCGGCAGACAGGAAGATGCGGAGGCAATCTTTCATGCAGGAGTGAGCGGATGCAGCATATTGGCAACAGCGCATGGAAACTCGTTGGAGGATATCCGCTCTAAGGGTGAGATGGAAAGAATACTCCGCTTAAAGCTGATTGAACGGTTTATTGTATTGTCTATGGACGAAAAAATGGACAGGTATTTTGAAATTTATGACAGAGAGGGGAATAAATTATGTGGCAGAAGCTTATTGCAGGTGCCTGCGTGATGACAGGAGCGCTTGGTTTTGGCTGGTCGCTCTGCAGGGAGATGAGCTGTGAGATACAGCATTTAAAGCAGCAGAAGCAGATGCTCTTATATATGATAGGAGAGATTACATATCTTCACCGGCCTATGGAGGAAATCTTTGATATCATTTCAGAAAAAATCACTGCGCCTTATGACAGCTTTTTAAAGGAATTGTCACGAAAACTGAAAGAGCGCGATGGAAGGTCGCTGATTCATCTGTGGCAGGAGACGCTGAACCGGATAAGGCTTGAGACGGATATTTCAGAGAAGGGCCTATGCTATCTTGAAAAAATGGGAAACTGCTTTGCGTGCGAGGGCGATCAATTGCAGATAGGCACGCTTGAACTTTTTGAGCTGGAGCTTGACAGCGAGATAGACAGGCTTACGGCAAAAAAGGAAGAGAACAGCAGGCTGATTCAGGCGCTCAGCACACTCACGGGAATTTTATGCATTGTGTTATTTTTATAACGACAAAAAGATAGAGAAATGGGGATGAAGATGGAAGTCAGTCTGATATTTAAGATAGCAGCAGTTGGCATATTGATAACGATATTGGGACAGGTACTAAAGCATAGCGGAAGGGAAGAACATGCGTTTCTTATCAGTCTTGCCGGACTGGTGCTGGTACTTTCATGGATTGTCCCTTATATCTATCAGCTCTTTGAGATGATACAGGATTTATTTGCACTGTGAGAGGAGGGGAAGCATGCTTCAGGTTTGCGTGCTTGCAGCAGCAGGGGTATTTGCAGCGCTGATTATAAAAAAAGACAAGCCGGAATTTGCAGCGTTAATCATTCTGCTGGTAAGCTTTCTGATTGCCATAAGAGTGCTTGCCATACTTGAGAATGCATTGCTTGAGATAGAGAGCTGGCAGGAGCTGATTGGAGAAAATATGAACTATATGACGCTTCTGTTTAAGCTGATCGGTATTACTTATATTTGTGATTTTGCAGCAAATCTGTGCAAGGATTCCGGTTATTCGTCACTGAGTAACCATATAGAGATTTTTGGAAAGGTTGCAATCATGGCAGCAGGCTTTCCGGTAATAAGAATGATGATAGATATGCTTGAGGGAATGATGCGATGAGTCAGGAAATAAGCCTTTGGCAGGAGTTGGATATCCTTCCGGATTTGGACGTTTTGGACAGATTGTTAAGGGACCTTCTGCCCGGAAAGAATACAAGCTCAATGGATTTTATTGAGGACGTATTAAAGGGAAACTGGGTACTGGAGCCGGATTTGTTTTGGAGGTATCTTGTCAGTACCGTGTCAGGTGTGCTGGAGGGCTGGAAGCAGCTTTTCATATCGATTCTGGTGCTGTTTATACTGGCAGCCCTTGTCAGCAATCTGATGTCGGCTTTTAAAAATGAAGGGGCCGCAAAGGCAGCAAGAACCTTTTTCATTATCTGCCAGCTTGTTGTGCTGATCAATGCATTTGGAGAGGTTCTCGAAATCGTTGACAGTACCATGGCTCAAATGATTGAGTTTTTAAAACTGATGATTCCGGCATATATGATTTGTATTGCAGCGGCAGGGTCAGGACTTTCGGCACTGATTTTTTATAAGCTCCTCTTGGGATTTTTGTGTTTAATAGAAGGGATTGTGGCAGCATCACTCACTCCTGTTGTGGAAGGATATGTACTGCTCGGCGTGGTGGAGAGCATATGGGGCGAGGAGCGTTTTAAGGGAATTATGGAACTGATTAAAAAAGCGATACAGTGGTTTTTGAAAACAATCATCGTGGTGATGTCAGGAAGCAGCATCCTGCAGGTAATCATAACGCCGGTTGTCGATAAGGCAAACAATGCCGTACTGCAGAAGACAGCCGGAGCGATTCCAGGGATAGGCGATATTGTTGAGTCGGTATCGAGCGTGACGCTTGCGTCCGCGATTGCAGTAAAGAACAGTCTCGGCGTATTGATATTAGTGGTGCTTGTACTGCTGATAGCGGCGCCTGTTATTAAGTCCTTTATGATTCTGTTTGTTATTAAGGTAAGCGGCGCGCTCGGCGGATTATGCGGCGAGAAACAGATGACAAAATGTGTGGAATATATATCTGATGCAGGATTTATGCTGCTCAAGATTCTGATTACAGTGACTACACTATTTTTTGTGACAATTGCGGCAGTCACAAATGCAACAAGCAGCGGACTGTAAAGGATATTAAATAAATAACATACAATATTTAATCGGCAAGGGGTGAAACGATGGAGGCTTTAGCTGTTGAAGTCAGGAGGCTGGTATATACTGTCATATGCTTTCAATGTCTGCTGCAGCTTACGGAGGGCAGTGCGTATCAGAAATATTTGAAGCTTTTTTCTTATCTGCTCACAATGTACATCTGCTGTAATGTGATATTTTCCTTTGCAGGGCAGGTTGAGAGCAGCTTTAGCGAAGCTGACAAGCTGTATGCGGGATGGGAGAAAGAGTGGAGGGCGATGACAGAGACAGAGCGTATTTACGAAGGCGGTGTTTCCTATGAAGAAAAGCTGTGGGACGATAAAATCATGAACGAAGCATATAGTGAATATAACAGCAGGAAGGAGAGTGCAGAAGATGCAGGAAAAGATTATGGGCATACTGAGGAAGATGATTAACGGCGGCAGACCGCCCAAGGAAACGATGCTCATCATTTTTCTGAGCGGAATTTTGATTTTTGTCATCCTGCTGCCGACAGGAAAAGAAAACAGCAGCTATCAAAACAGGAAGAATCAGGACAGTAAAACATCAGCAGCTTCCGGCAGCGCGTCTGATACGGAGTACGCAACGGCTGTGGGCGCGGAGGAGGCAGGTATTGATGAATACCGCAAGGGACTTGAGCGTGAGCTTGAGGATTTCCTGTCCAGCGTGGCAGGCGTGGGAGAGGTCAAGGTACTTATCTATATGAAGAATTCACAGGAGTATATTGTGGAAAAGAATACGCCTACGACAAGCAGCGTGAACGGAGACAGCAGTGATTTGACAAGAGATGAGACTACGGTGTATACGGTAAACGGAAACGGTGACGAGGTGCCGTTTGTCTCGCAGACAAAAAGTCCTGAAATTGACGGGGTGGTTGTGGCTGCCAAGGGAGCCTCCAATGAGACAGTTCGTGTGCAGATTGTCAGACTGGTGATGGCGCTTTATGGTGTAGAGGCAAATAAAGTAGAGGTTTTTGCAATGGGATAAAAAATTGTAAGTCGTGAGTCTATTCGCAGGGTGTGCTGAATATGATAGAAGTAGCAAAGAGAAGCAATAGGAAGGATATGGTTTGGTGAAAAAAATATTAAGAAAGAACCAGATTATGATTACGGCACTGGCAGTCATGATTGCAGTAGCAGGGTATCTGAACTTTGCCGGTACCAAGATTGGAGAGGAAGATTTTATATCTGTCGATGGAAGCAGCAGCGAGCTTACATATGAGATATCTGATGAGGATATGTATGCCATATCGCTCAGAGAAGATACTGAAGGAACCATTACGGATTACTCGGAGTATGCGGCTGCAGCAGGAACGGATGGAGACATCATGAGTCTTGACACAGATGATGCGGCGATTACGGAAAATTATCTGAACAGCGACATGGATACCGGTTTAGATAGCCCGGCTGTCACATCAGACACTTCGGCAGGCATGTCGTCGGCATTACAGGCAGCAGAGGATACGGACGGAGCGCTTGCCTCCAACACAGATGAGACAGGAGCTAATGTCATCGAACAGGAAATTCCGGGAGAGGCTGTGTTTACAAGCGCATCAGGCGTTTCAACGCTTGCAGGAGCAAAGCTTTTAAAGGAACAGACCAGAGCGCAGAATAAGCAATCTCTCATGGAAATCATCAACAGCGAGGATTTGACAGAGGAGGCAAAAAAGGAAGCTGTCAACAGTATGATTTCGCTTACGGAAACTGCCCAGAAGGAGTCGGATGCGCAGATGCTTCTTGAGGCAAAGGGCTTTACACAGGCTGTGGTAAGCATCAGCGGCGATTCGGCAGATGTTATGGTGGAGGCAGCAAGCCTTACCGAGGCACAAACTGCTCAGATTATAGACATTGTACAGAGAAAAACGGAGATTGCGGCGGAAAATATCATCATAACGGTATCCGGCGCAGAATAAGGATTAGTGTTCACTCCCGGTCAGAGTAGAGGGAATTGTGCGCCAAAATGCTTGCCCTTTTGCATTTTGTGTGCATAAAGGTTGCTGTCCGCACCAAAAATATGTAACAAACTTCAAAATGTAATCGGGGTGTGGACAGTAACGAATAAAGATGTGGAATTAACGGAATAAATGTGATATAATGTGCACGAAAGCAATGAGCAGTGCCGTTTGTTGTCTGTCAAAATGGGTGCTTGCAGACGTTTTTGACAGACAACAAACGGATAGGGCGAAGCCCGTGAACGAGGAAATGCGAAGCATTTTCGAGTGTCACTGCGAAGTTCATGATATAATGAGCCTTGCGGACACCGACATAAGGCGAAAAAAACATGGAGACGTCAGTCGACATGATATAATAATTGGAAATACGAATTTTACAGAAAGGGTCACTTATGAAGAGAGTATTTTTGATTGTCTTAGACAGTTTTGGAATCGGTGAGATGGAGGACGCGGAAGCCTATGGAGATAAGGGAACCAATACCATAGGCTCCGTTTCAACGAGCGATTATTTTTACGTACCGAACCTCAAAAAGCTGGGACTTTTTAATATTGAAGGCGTTCATTGTAAAAACCAGGAGAAGACAGAGGCTCCGCTTGCGGCAATTGCAAGAATGAAGGAGGCTTCGAGAGGAAAAGACACAACCATAGGACATTGGGAAATCGCAGGCATAATATCGGAAAATCCCCTGCCGACCTATCCAAACGGATTCCCGAAGGCGGTACTTGATGAGTTTACAAGGCTGACCGGAAGGGGGGTACTCTGCAACAAGCCTTACTCAGGAACAGAGGTCATCCGAGATTACGGCGATGAGCATGTAAAGACCGGAGATTTGATAGTATACACATCAGCGGACAGCGTATTTCAGATTGCTGCCCATGAGGAGGTTGTACCATTAGAGACATTGTATGACTACTGCAGAAAAGCAAGAGCCATGCTGCAGGGAGAACACGGCGTAGGGCGCGTGATAGCACGGCCGTTTACAGGTGGGTCCGGAAATTATACCAGAACTGCGCATCGCCATGATTACTCGCTGCTGCCGCCGCGTACAACCATGCTTGACCAGCTCAAGGAAGCAGGGAAAGATGTGATTGCAGTCGGCAAAATTTATGATATTTTTGCAGGCAAGGGTATCACGGAGTTTGTGTATACCAGTGGAAATGCAGAGGGAATCGAGCGTACCATCGAATATCTGGATAAAGATTTTGAAGGTCTTTGCTTTATCAATCTTGTTGACTATGATATGCTGTATGGACACCGCAGAGATATCGACGGTTATGCCAAGGCGATGACTTATTTTGATGAAAAGCTTCCTGAAATCATAGGAAAGCTTCGGGAAGACGATGTGCTGATGATTACGGCTGACCATGGCTGTGATCCGGCATATACGGCGACAACAGACCATACAAGAGAGTATACGCCGTTTCTGATGTATGGTAAAAAGATAGAACCGGTAAATTACGGTACCAGAGAGACTTTTTCCGATATTGCGGCTACGGTGCTTGATTATTTCGGCGTGGACAAGCAGGTGTCCGGCACTAGTGTGCTGCCATCTGGTAATTATGGTAAAGAGTGCTGATTACCATAAATTACAAGTGGTCAGTACACTGGCATGTATAATACAGGTGTTAATAATGAATGGACGGAGGATACACAAGTGAGTAATATTGCAGAGGAAATTAATAAGAGGAGAACTTTTGCCATTATATCGCATCCCGATGCTGGTAAGACGACCCTGACTGAGAAATTTTTGCTATATGGAGGAGCCATCAATCTTGCCGGAAGCGTAAAGGGCAAGGCAACTGCAAGGCATGCGGTTTCTGACTGGATGGAGATAGAAAAGGAGAGAGGTATCTCTGTTACGTCCTCCGTTCTGCAGTTCAACTATGACGGTTACTGTATCAATATCCTTGATACGCCGGGACATCAGGATTTCTCGGAGGATACTTATCGAACATTGATGGCGGCGGATTCGGCAGTTATGGTAATAGATGCGTCAAAGGGTGTTGAGGCACAGACAAGAAAGCTTTTCAAGGTCTGCGGCATGAGAGGAATCCCCATTTTTACCTTTATCAACAAGATGGACAGAGATGCCAATGATACCTTTGAGCTCCTTGATGAGATTGAGAAAGAGCTTGGAATTGCCACTTGTCCGGTCAACTGGCCGATTGGTTCAGGAAAGCGTTTTAAGGGAGTATATGACAGACATGATAACCATGTGCTGACTTTTTCCGATACGCAGAAGGGCACCAGAGAAGGAGAGACAACAGTAATACCAATGGACGACGAGGCGCAATTGCTTTCCAATATCGGTGAGGAAGCGCTTTCTGTTCTTCGCGATGAGATTGAGCTTCTTGACGGTGCGAGTGCAGAGTTTGACATTGAGGAGGTAAGAAAAGGAAAGCTTACTCCTGTATTTTTTGGCTCGGCGCTTACGAATTTCGGTGTGGAGGTATTTTTGCAGAACTTCCTGAAAATGGCGACAACGCCGCTTCCGAGAATCTCCCAGGGCGAAAGCATCGACCCTGTAAATAATGGTTTTTCAGCTTTTGTGTTTAAAATACAGGCGAATATGAACAAGGCACACCGCGACCGGGTAGCCTTTATGCGAATCTGCTCAGGCAAATTCGATGCAAGCCAGGAGGTGAAGCATGTTCAGGGCGGCAAGGTGATGAGGCTTTCACAGCCGCAGCAGATTATGGCGGATGAGAGAAAAATTTTAAGCGAGGCATATGCAGGTGACATTATCGGCGTATTTGATCCAGGCATTTTCTCCATCGGCGACACGGTATGTGCACCTAAGGACAATATCTGCTATGAAGGCATACCCACCTTTGCACCGGAGCATTTTGCAAGAGTACGTCAGATTGACACGATGAAACGAAAGCAGTTTATCAAGGGCGTCAATCAGATTGCACAGGAGGGTGCGATTCAGATTTTTCAGGAATTTAATACCGGTATGGAGGAAATCATTGTAGGCGTTGTCGGCGTGCTGCAGTTTGATGTCTTAAAATACCGTCTGGAAAATGAGTATAATGTTGAAATTAAGCTTGAGCCGCTTCCGTATGAGTATATCCGATGGATAGAGAACAAGGACGAGATTGATTTGAACAAGCTTTCAGGAACCTCCGATATGAAGAAAATACAAGACCTCAAGGGAAATCCGCTGCTTCTGTTTATCAATCAGTGGAGCATTGGCATGACAATCGACAGAAACAAAGGTCTTGTGCTTTCGGAGTTCGGCAGGAATTAGTATGAAATAAATATGGAGTATAAATGGCAGTTGATGAGAAAAAAAGCAGCATTAGGGATAATTCTGCTGTGCGGCGCGGCAATGCTGGCACAGGGCTGCTCCGATATGGAGGAGTTCCGGAATTATATACAGGAGGAAACGCACACATATGAGCCGGAGATGCCAAAGCTTGAGGAGACAAGTACGGAGCCTCTGACGCAGGGACAGCAGGAGGAAGAGGAGGGACAGCACAGTGGGGAGGTATCTGCGCTTTATTATGCATATCATTGCCTTGATGAAGAAAAGCAGAAGCTTTACCTTGAAATGCTTGATGCAATGACCGGCATGGAGAGCGATGTGCGCCTTTCAACTGTGGACAAGTCGGTTCTGGAGCAGGTATTTTCCTGTGTGATGAATGATCATCCGGAGCTGTTTTACGTGGAAGGATATCAATATACGGAGTATACCTTTGGCAGTACAACAACAAGTATTACTTTTAGCGGGACTTACTCTATGACAAAGGAACAAGTGCAGCAGACAGGCGCATTGATTGATCAGAAAATCGAGGAATGCTTTCGCCAGATGCCGGAGGAAGAGGATGAGTACGGCACAGTGAAGTATTTATACGAGTGGCTGATCAACCAAACGGAGTATGACAAGAATGTGGAGAATAATCAAAATATCTGCTCTGTATTTCTGCAGGGAAGGAGTGTGTGTCAGGGCTATGCCAAGGCAATGCAGTATATGCTTCAAAGGGCGCAGATACAATGCCTGGTTGTCACAGGCTTTACAAACGGCGAGCGGCATGGCTGGAATCTGGTACGTGTAAATGGGGCGTATTACTATCTTGATCCGACATGGGGAGATGCTTCTTATGCCTCCGGTACGGCAGACGGAGCGGCAGAAGGCTTTTTCCCGTCAATTAATTATGATTATTTTCTGGTGACGACAGACGAGCTGACAAGGACACATTCCTTTGAGATGGTCGTAGAGCTTCCGCAGTGTACTGAAATCAAAGATAATTATTTCGTGCGCGAGGGCTTGTATTTTGAAAGCTATGATGAAGACCGTCTTGCGCTTATTTTTGGCAGTGAGGCAGCGCATGCGGCAGGGTACGTGACATTAAAGTGCAGCAGCAGCGAGTGTTATGCCCGGATGGTGCAAAATCTGATAGAAGAACAGAAGATATTTCAGTACATAACCAGGCAAGGCTCCAGTATCGCGTACACTTCCAATGAAAAGCAGCGCACAATCAGCTTTTGGAATATATATTAGTTTCTTTGGAAAAATATAAATGGAAACAGCAATACGCCAAACTTTATGCTTTGCAAAGCTTAAGTGTTTTGATATAATGGAAAAAAGTGCAACTATGAAGGAACTCAGTAGTTGCGAAGATTATCAGGAACATACAGGAGGTTAAGCCATGGAAAAGGAAATGGAAAAAGGCAGCTACATGATTGATAACGAAGAATTTGGTACAGTAAAGATTGCAAATGATGTTGTAGCCATGATTGCGGGACTTGCAGCAACCGAGGTAGAGGGCGTAAGCGCTATGGTCGGAAATATTCCCAATGAGCTGATGGGCAAGGTTGGCATGAAGAAGCAGACAAAGGGCGTTAAGATTGACATTCTTGACGGCAATGTATCCGTAGAGCTTGCAGTTACGTTAGAATACGGCTTCAACATTCCGACCACCTGCAATAAGGTACAGGAGAAGGTAAAGAACGCGATTGAGACAATGACAGGCTTTACGGTTTCTGATGTCAATATCAGAATTGTAGGCATTCAAATGGCAGAAAGCAAATAAACAAATTAAGGAAAAGACAAATGAGCAGACGAGAGCTTAGAGAACAGATATTCAAATTCATATTCAGGATTGAATTTAATGAGAAGGAAGAAATGCCGGAACAGGAGCAGCTTTTCTTTGAAAGCTTCGAGATGGAAGAGCAGCAGATTAAGGACGAGGACGCAGAATATATTTCAGCCAAAAGCAATAAGATTATAGAAAAAATCGATGAGATTGACGAGATGATTAACAAGCAGGCAAAGGGCTGGACTACGCAGAGAATGGGAAAAGTAGACCTTACGATTCTCAGGCTTGCAGTGTATGAAATCGTCTTTGATGAGGATGTGCCTACAGGCGTTGCAATCAATGAGGCAGTCGAGCTTGCCAAGAGATTCGGTCAGGAGGAGTCTTCAGGCTTTGTCAATGGAGTGCTTGCAAAGTTTGCATAGAAGCCCTCCCCATAGATAAAGATATGGAGGCATCGTTGTGAAGCAGAACGTGTATACAGTTGCTCAGGTTAACTCTTATATTAAGAACATGTTTACGCAGGATTATATGCTGCGCTCGATTTTTGTGAAAGGAGAGATAAGCAACTGCAAATATCATTCATCTGGTCATATTTATTTTACATTAAAGGACGAAAAAGGAATCATAGCCTGCGTAATGTTTGCCGGCAGCCGCACCGGACTTTCTTTCAGACTGGAAGAAGGGCAGATGGTAGTGGTTGGCGGTACGATTGACGTATATGAAAGAGATGGAAAATACCAGCTTTATGCCAAACAGATAACGCTTGACGGAGCCGGTCTTTTGTACGAGAAATTTGACCGCATGAAGCGTGAGCTGGAAGAAATGGGAATGTTTGCTCCCGAGTATAAGCAGCCTGTTCCCAAATATATCAGGACATTGGGCGTTGTCACGGCGCCAACGGGCGCGGCAGTGCGCGATATCATTAATATTGCGACAAGGAGAAATCCGTATATACAGATTATTTTATATCCTGCAATTGTGCAGGGAGATCAGGCGGCAGAGAGCATAGTGAACGGTATTCATGCCTTGGAGCAGCTTGGCGTTGATGTGATGATTGTCGGGCGCGGCGGCGGCTCTATCGAAGATTTGTGGGCATTTAATGAGGAAGCAGTGGCACAGGCGGTGTTTGACTGCAGTGTGCCGGTTATATCGGCGGTAGGACATGAGACGGATACGACAATTATTGATTTTGTGGCAGATTTGAGGGCACCGACACCCTCCGCGGCAGCAGAGCTTGCAGTATATGATTTTGAACAATTTATGGAGAAGCTTGCAATCTACAGCTCGACGTTAGAGCATGGACTGCAGGTACAGCTTCAGAGACAGAAAAACAGGCTTGAGAATCTGAAGCTAAAGGTAAAATATCTAAGTCCCGCAAATCAGATACAGCAAAAACGTACTTATTGTATGGATTTGGAGGGAAGAATCACTAATCTTATGAATAATGCTCTGACGCAGCAAAAGCATAAAATGGCGCTGTATGCGGAGAAGCTAAAGGGTTTGTCTCCGCTTGAAAAGCTCAGCCAGGGCTATGCCTATGTGGAGGATGGGGACCACAAGGTCATCAATGATGTGAACCGCGTAAAGACAGATGATTTGGTGATGATTTACGTGAAAAACGGCACGATACAGGCAAGAGCCGAGAAGGTCAGGGAGGTTAAGTATGGCGAAGGAGCTGACACTTGAGCAGACATTTGAGAGGCTCGAGGATACGATAGGAAAGCTGGAGCAGGAGGATATTTCGTTAGAGGAATCCTTTAAACTGTATAAAGAGGGCATGAAACTTATCAAATCCTGCAATGACAGGATTGACAAGGTGGAGAAGGAAGTCCTCAAATTAAATGGGGATGGTGAACTGGATGAGTTTTGAACAGGTATTGAATGATAAAGTAAAAGAGACAGAGAACGTGATTGGCGCATACCTTCCCAAGGAGCAGGGATGGGCAAAAACAGTTATGGAAGCGATGAACTACAGTGTCAATGCAGGCGGTAAACGGCTTCGCCCTATGCTGATGGCGGAAACTTACAAGCTTTTCGGCGGCAGGGAGAAGGTCATCGAACCATTTATGGCAGCAATTGAAATGATACATACCTATTCTCTTGTGCATGACGATTTACCGGCAATGGATAATGACGAATACCGCAGAGGCAGAAAAACGACATGGGTAGTGTACGGCGACGCCATGGCAGTGCTTGCAGGAGACGGTCTTTTGAATTTTGCGTTTGAGACGGCGCTAAAGTCCTTTGAAATGCCTGCCTGTGATGCTGCAAGAAAGGCGAGAGCGCTTTCCATACTCGCAAACAAGGCAGGAATATATGGTATGATAGGCGGTCAGACTGCTGACATTGAGGCGGAAAATCTCGGCAGTCAGGTAACGCAGGAGCACCTGCTTTTTATCCACGAGCATAAGACAGCAGCGCTTATCCAGGCAGCCATGATGGTCGGAGCAGTGCTTGCAGGTGCGGACGATGCGCAGGTAGAGCTGGTAGAAAAGGCAGCTTATGAGATTGGCATTGCATTTCAGATACAGGACGATATCCTTGATGTGACAAGCACGCTTGAGACGCTTGGAAAGCCCGTCGGAAGCGATGCCAAAAATAATAAGACAACCTATGTGACGCTGCGCGGACTGGAAGAAGCCATGCAGGAACAGAAGGATATGTCGAATCATGCGGTAGCGCTTTTAAAATCCTTGGAGGAGAAGGGCTTTCAAAATTCTTTCTTGATAGAACTGATAGAAAGTCTTATCACGCGCATCAGGTAGCCTGTATAGGGACGGCTTGCTTTGGAACAGGCTGCAAGGAGGTTTCTTATGATATTAGAGACGATAGAAAAAGAAAATGATATAAAAAATGTAGCGCCGGAGAATTGGAATCTGCTGGCTGAGGAGATCAGAGAATTTCTGATTAACAAAATCAGTGTGACAGGAGGACATCTCGGCTCTAACCTGGGTGCGGTGGAGCTTACGATGGCGCTGCATCTGAGCCTGAACCTGCCGCAGGATAAGATTGTATGGGATGTGGGACATCAGTCATACACACATAAGCTGTTGACCGGCAGGAGAGCCGGCTTTGAAAATCTGCGAAAATATGGCGGAATGAGCGGATTTCCCAAGAGAAAGGAGAGCAATTGCGACTGTTTTGATACAGGACACAGCTCGACCTCCATATCGGCAGGACTGGGCCTGGTAAAAGCAAGAGACCTTAGAAACGAGGACCACACGATTGTCTCTGTAATCGGGGACGGCTCCCTCACAGGCGGAATGGCATACGAGGCGTTAAATAATGCTGCGCGTATCAAGAGGAATTTTATTATTGTATTAAATGACAATAATATGTCCATCTCGGAAAATGTAGGCGGAATGTCAAAGTACCTGAATAATATCAGGACAGCGGACAAGTATCTTGACATGAAAGAGGGAATCTATAACTCCCTGATGGAATCAAAGCTTGGAGAACCGATTGTCTCAAGCATCAGAAAGGCGAAAAGCTCGGTAAAGCAGCTTGTAATTCCGGGAATGTTCTTTGAGGACATGGGGATTACTTATCTGGGACCTGTAGACGGCCACAATATCAATGCCATGCTCAAGGTATTTCGGGAGGCAAAGCGCTGCAAGTCGGCAGTGCTTGTACATGTTATCACACAAAAGGGAAAGGGATTTGCACCTGCCGAGAAGCACCCTGCAAGATTCCATGGTGCGGAGCCGTTTGACGTTAAGACAGGACTTCCGCTCATACCCAAGACAAAATCCAATTACACGGATGTATTTTCTACGGTTATGTGTAAGCTGGGGGACCGGTATGATGACATCGTGGCAATTACGGCAGCAATGCCTGACGGCACCGGCTTGAAACGGTTTAAGAATATGTATCCGGAGCGTTTCTTTGATGTCGGCATTGCTGAGGAGCATGCAGTAACCTTTGCAGCGGGCCTGGCAGCAGGCGGCATGCGTCCGGTGGTGGCGATTTATTCCTCCTTTTTGCAGAGAGCTTATGACCAGATACTGCATGATGTCTGTATACAGAATCTTCCCGTGGTATTTGCCATCGACAGGGCAGGACTGGTCGGAAGTGACGGCGAGACGCATCAGGGAATCTTTGACCTGTCTTATCTGTCCTCAATACCGAATATGCATATTATGGCGCCGAAGAATAAGTGGGAGCTGTCAGATATGATGAAATTTGCCATAGATTTTCATGGTCCGATAGCGATTCGCTATCCAAGGGGCGAGGCTTATGACGGGCTTCGGGAGTACCGTGCGCCGATAAGCTTTGGAGAGGCAGAATGGATATATCAGGAGAAGACGATTGCGCTTGTGGCAGTGGGAAGCATGGTGAAGACAGCGCTCACTGTTCGGGAGGAATTGATTCAAAAGGGCTTTGCATGCAGCGTGATTAATGCCCGGTTTGTGAAACCTATTGATACACAGATACTTGACGAGGCGGCAAAAACGCACAGACTTATCGTGACAATGGAAGAAAATGTCGCAAGCGGAGGTTTTGGAGAGAAGGTAAGAGATTATCTTGACCGGCATTGTCCCGATGTAAAGCTGCTGAATATCCATATACCGGATGAGTATGTGGAGCATGGAAATGTAGATATCCTGCGCCGCGAGGTAGGCATTGATGCCGGGACAATCGGACAGAAGGTACTGGCGCTTATGCGATAACAATAGAAAGGGCTGCAGCTGTAAGAAAGGCAAAATGCTGCAATAGGTTCAGCGGAATATGAAGGAACGCTTAGATGTACTGTTAGTAAAACAAGGACTTGCCGAGTCGCGGGAGAAGGCAAAAGCAGTGATTATGGCAGGCAGTGTGTATGTCAATGACCAGAAGGAGGATAAGGCAGGAGCCATGTTTGATGAGACAAAGGTGCTGCTGGAGGTCAGGGGAAATACGCTCAAATATGTGAGCCGCGGAGGTTTAAAGCTGGAGAAGGCAGTGGACGAGTTCGGTGTGGAGCTTGACGGCAAGGTGTGTATGGATATCGGCGCATCAACAGGAGGATTCACGGACTGCATGCTGCAGAACGGAGCTGCAAAGGTATATTCGGTAGATGCGGGACATGGGCAGCTTGCATGGAAGCTTAGGAATGATGAGCGTGTTGTCTGCATGGAAAAGACGAATTTCAGATATATGGTTCGTGAGGATATTGCAGATGACCTTGATTTTGCGTCTGTTGACGTATCGTTTATCTCGCTTGATAAGATTCTCGGACCTGCTTACAATTTGTTAAAGCCAAACGCGCAGATGGTATGCCTGATTAAGCCGCAGTTTGAGGCAGGCAGGGAAAAGGTCGGCAAAAAGGGGGTCGTTCGGGACCCGGCAGTGCACAAAGAAGTGATAGAAAAGGTATTTGCCTTTACGCTTGCAAAAGGATTTCGGATTCTGCATCTGGCATTTTCTCCCATAAGGGGACCGGAAGGAAATATTGAATACTTAATGCATATATATAAATCGGAGCCTGTTTCGGAAGACTTTAATCCAGAGCTTTTTGTGCAGGAAACTTATAGGGATTTGATTTACGAAACAGTGGAAAAGGCACATGAAACGCTGTGAAAGGCAAGAGATACTACGTATACAGGAGCATCAATGAGAAATTTTTATATTTATACAAATCATACAAAGGACGGAAACGGAGAGACCACGCGGTATATACGCGATTATCTGAACCGGAGGGGCTGTATATGCAGTGAGCAGGTCAATGACAAGGTAGAAGGAATCATTGTGCTTGGCGGTGACGGCACGATGCTCAGGGCAGCGAGAGAATATGTATCCTGTCATATACCAATGATTGGAGTAAATCTCGGGACGCTCGGATATCTTGCAGAGGTTGAAAAAGAAGATATCGAGCCGGCTCTTGACAGTCTGATTGCCGATCAATATGATATTGAGACACGTATGATGCTGAGCGGCATCCCTGTGATTGCAGGTGTGAGCACAAGTCCGCAGACAGCGTTAAATGATATTGTCATCAATCGAAAGGGCGCACTGCATGTCATCAATTTTAATATTTATGTCAACGGACGATTGTTAAGCACATACAGTGCAGACGGTATGATTATATCAACGCCGACAGGCTCTACTGCCTACAACCTTTCCGCGGGAGGACCGATTGTCGAGCCGCGTGCAAGGCTGATTATGATGACGCCAGTCTGTTCTCATACGCTGGTGAACAACAGAACCATCATTCTTGCAGAGGACGACGTGATTGACATAGAGATTGGCGCATATAAGCAGGGTGAGGAGCAGGAGGTGGATGCAAGCTTTGACGGAAGATGTCCCGTCAGCCTCAATGAGGGGGATAAGATTCGTATTATTCGCTCTGATAAAGTTACTAAAATTATGAAATTGAGCGAGGTAAGCTTTTTGGATACTTTACATAAAAAGATGAGTTTTTTATAGGGCTTCAGGAATGTGAAAGGCATGGCGCAGATGAAAAGAGAGAGACATGAGGTAGTAGTAGAGCTGATTCATAAATATGATATTGAAACACAGGAAGAGCTTGCTGCATATCTTCGTGCAGAGGGCTTTGACGTGACACAGGCAACTGTATCAAGGGATATCAGAGAACTGAATTTGTCCAAAATTTCAGCAGGAAACGGCAGGCAGAAATACATTATACTCCAAAATGAGGATACCAGGCTTGGCGACAAGTATATACGTGTCTTGCGGGACGGCTTCGTATCAATGAGCATGGCTCAGAATATATTGGTAGTCAAGACCGTGCAGGGAATGGCGATGGCGGTCGCGGCAGCAATTGATGCCATGAAGTTTCCGGAAATTGTAGGATGCATTGCGGGAGATGACACGATTTTTGCTGCTGTAAAGTCGGTTGAGGACACAAAAATCGTGATGGAAAAGCTTGATAAGATTATAAAGGGTTAGGACTGAACTGACAGCAATGGACAAGCTGATGCAATGCAAAGCTTGATAGATGATAAAGGGTTAGGTATAAATACAATATGTTAGTGAGCTTACATGTAAAAAATCTGGCTTTGATCGAAGAGACAGAGGTAAATTTAAGTGAAGGACTCAATATCCTTAGCGGAGAAACAGGAGCCGGAAAATCTATTATTATCGGCTCGATTAATCTTGCCCTTGGGGCAAGAGCTGACAAGGATATGATCAGGACAGGTGCAGATTACGCGCTTGTAGAGCTGGTTTTTCAGGTGACAGATGATGAGATGCTGCAGGAAATCAAGGCACTTGATATTCCTGTTGAGGAGGATGGCGTTATCATTATCCAGAGAAAAATACAGCCGAACAGAAATCTGTTTAAAATATGCGGAGAGACTGTAGCAGCAAAGCAGGTCAAGGCGCTTTCGGAGCTTTTGATAGATATTCACGGACAGCATGAGCACCAGTCGCTTCTCTATAAGAAAAACCATATGGAGATTCTTGATTCCTTTGCAGGAGAGGAGCTTGCGGCAATTAAGGATAAGCTTAGAGAAAAATACCGCGAATATGCACTTCTGGGAAAAGAGCTTGCTGAGCTTAATGTTGATGATGAGACAAAGGTGCGTGAGCTGTCGCTTGCCGAGTTTGAGTACAAGGAAATTGAAGATGCAGGACTAACAGAAGGTGAGGACGATGAGCTTGAGGGCAGCTATCGCAGAATGGCAAACAGCAGACAGATTGTCGAGGCGGCGGCAAGAGCATATCAGCTTACCGGAAATAGTGACAGTCCGGCATCAGATGCAGTCGGTCATGCAGTGAGAGATTTGCGGAGCGTTGAGGTCTATGATGACAAGGCGCGTGAGCTTGCTGATGAGCTTGAGAATATTGATGCACTGTTAAATGATTTTAACCGCAGCATTGCTGAATACTTGTCAGACATGGAGTTTGATGAGGAGCTGTTTGCGCAGACACAGGAGCGGCTCAATGTGTTAAACCGTTTAAAGCTCAAATACGGCGGCAGCATACAGGCAGCTTTAACGTATCAGAGTGCGCTTGCGGAAAAGATTGAGAAGCTGAATAATGCGGACGCTTACAAGGCACAGCTTGAGGAAAGGCTTGCACATGCAGAGAAGGAGCTGGAGGCACTCTGCCGGAAAGCGTCAAAAGTGCGCTCCAAGGAGGCAGTGAAGCTTGCAAAGGATATGGTGGCAGCGCTTACGGACCTCAATTTCCTGGATGTGAAGTTTGAGATACAGGTGTGCAGGAAAGAAGAAATGACTGCAAACGGCTTTGATGATGTGGAGTTTGTGATTTCAACCAACCCCGGGGAACCGTTAAAGAGCCTTGGAAATGTGGCAAGCGGCGGCGAACTGTCACGCATTATGCTGGCAATCAAGACGGTGCTTGCATCAAGAGACAGGATTCCTACCATGATTTTTGATGAGATTGATACCGGCATCAGCGGAAAGACTGCATGGAAGGTTTCGGAAAAGCTTGGTGCGCTGTCAAGGAGCCACCAGATCATCTGCATCACACATTTACCACAGATTGCTGCTATGGCGGACAGCCATTACAAGATTTCCAAGCAGGCAGTGGACAATAAGACAATGACAGATATCACACGGCTCTCAGAAGCAGAGACAATTGATGAGCTTGCAAGAATGCTTGGAAGTGATGAGATTACGGATACAGTAAGGGAAAATGCAAAGGAGCTGCTCAAAACAGCAGACGGAAAAAAGAAAAAATAATAGTGAAATCATTCCTGCATAACCGGAAAATTTCAAATAATTGTTGCAATTGACTGAAAGTATAGTATACTAAAAATGTAGTATTACATATAAAGTGAATTTTCTATTGGGAGAGTGGATATGGAATTAAAAGATTTTATGGATTTAAAAAAGCTGCAGCAGATACAGAACTGCTTTTCAGACGCTACGGGACTTGCAGCGATTACAGTGGACAGAAATGGAAATTACCTTACGGAAGGAAGCAGTTTTACGGATTTCTGCATGAAGTATACACGCGGCTCCGCTGAGGGAAACAGACGTTGTGTTCGGTGCGACAATGAATGTTCAGGGACATATTTCTGTCATGCAGGCTTGATGGATTTTTCGGTTGATATTGTCGTAGACGGGGAGAAGGTCGGTGCCATGATTGGCGGACAAGTCCTTCCGGACCAGCCGGATGAGGAGGCTTTCAGGAAAACTGCAAATGAGCTTGGCATTGATCCGGAGAAATATATACAGGCATTGGCAAAGGTTCCTGTCAGTTCGGAAAAAAAGATTCGCGCAGCGGCGTCTTTGCTGGAGATAATCGTCAATCAGCTTGTAAATCTGGAATACTTTAAGTTTAACAATCAGAAAAGACTTGAGGTTGTTAAGGGCGATATTGAGAAATCAGGAAATCTGATTCAGCAGATTAACGAAAATACAGGTCATCTGAAGGGGATTGCAAAGAAACAGACGATTCTTTCGCTGAATGCCACAATTGAGGCAGCAAGAAGCGGTGAGGCAGGCGTAGGCTTTGCTGTTGTAGCAAAGAGCATGCAGGATTTGTCGGGGCAGTCGGCAGGAATCTATAATGATATTGAAAATTCGGTTTCTGAGATTACAGGGCTGATTAAGTCAATGATTTCAGTATTTTAAGATCATAAAAAATGCGGTCGTTTTGAAACGGCCGCATTTTTATGCACAAATGCATGCTTTCTTTACCTGCTTTAGAAGCCCTCGATTGAGAAATGGACTGCATTGACAGGAACATTAAATTCGCTGTGGTATATTCTGCCCTTTGAAAGCGTACTGCCATACAGATGTACCTTGGAAAGCACATTTCCCGCTGCATCATAGAAATAACCATAGCAGCCCCATTTGTTATAGTCTCTGTCATTGTATGCGGCACACTGGTATTGAAGGTTTAAGGTATACTTGTAGTCATTGAAATCCGCATAGGTAAAATCATAGGGTACGAATTCATAGCTGATGAGCCTGCAGTAATTATCACGGTTTGTACCGAGTCTTTCCGGGATATCCATTGTGATGCAGGAAGCGTTAACGGTTAAGTAAGCCACAACTGCCGGATTGTCAAGATGGTATACGGCAACGACTGTGGAGCCGCTTTTGCCGTAAGCTACCTGAAATGCAGCGACATTGGAAGCATATGCAACCGGAGTTACGGCTGCCACCTCCGGGTCCGCCACGACATATGCAAGTCTGGAAGCGTCAAGACCGTCAGGAAGGACGGCAGTAAAGGTATCGGAACCTCCTTCTGTGAGTGTGATACTGTCTGTAGAAAGAATCACGCCATTTCCGATGCTTTCCTTTGCGGAAACAGACAATGCAGGTGATACAGCTGCGGCAGACAAGGTTATGGCGCCTGCCAGCATGAAACAGATTATTTTTTTGACTTTTGCTTTCATGTATTCTCTCCTCGTACAATAAATATTAATTGTGATTTGTATATCTTCTATATTATTAAAAACAGACTAAAATAACAAGTATGTGTCGGAAAAGTTTATATTTATTTAAAAAAATTGAAAAGCTGCATTCCAAAATCTAAAAGTTCAATTAATTAATGCCTGATGTACTTTTATTATAAACAAAATTCATATAAAATAGCAGATGGATAAAATTACATGCTTACGGCAGCTGTTTCGCCATGCAGGGAAAATGCATCATGAAACAATTTTGGGCGGTTCATGCCGCATAACGGAACAGATGCCTGTTGTGAAAGCGTTTAGGAGAGGAAGCAATATGAAAAACAGACAAAAAAAGCTGGCAATACTTTTATGTGTGGCAATAACGGCATCAGCTCTTGGAGGATGCGGACAGACAGCTGTCGAGGAGACAGTTGAGGATGTGGCTGTTGTGGAAGCAGCGAATCCTGAGATTGGGAGCCTTAAGCTCAGCAGTAATTTCATTGCTACGATTAATCCGGATGAATCCGTATACGTGATACCAAAAACCACCAGTGAGGTACTTGAGGTCACAGTTGAGGCAGGCGATGTCGTACAGGCGGGTGATGTGCTGGCGGTGCTGGACGATACGATGGCGCAGATTTCCATGAAGTCAGCACAGATTACTCTGGACAATGCACAGAGGGCGTATAATCTTTCTTATGGGGAAGGCGCATCAACTTTGAATGACATGCAGACAGACAGCACGCTTACACAGGCAGAGGATGGTGTCAGCAAGCTTCAGGAGCAGTATGTTGACGCGATGGATGCACTTGAGAAGGCAAAGAGTGACTTGAAGGACGAAGAAGCGAATCTGGAGGATTTGAAAAAGGAGTATGATTTCCATGATGATGTGAGTGAAATCAAGGATTATGCAGATACTTTTGACAAGAATAATCCAAAGGAAGCAGTAGAATATGCAGCAGTAATGGAGAGATACCAGCTGGCGGCTGCAGAGGTGACAGCATCCGAGAAGGCAATAGAAGGATATAAAACGGCTATTGATTCGTACGAGGAAGCGATAGAGACGATTCAGGATAACATTGACAGTACATATAATTCCTATAGTCAGGCAGTTACTTCGACAAATATTAGTAATGGAGAGATGCGTGAGGAACAAAAGCAGGTATCTCAAAACAGCATCTCGGCAGCAGAGCTCGGTATTGAACAGGCACAGGAAAGTCTTGAGGCGTATACAATTACAGCGCCTATTTCCGGAGTTGTGGAGACAGTCAACGTAAAGACACATGATTTTGCCACATCAAGTAATCCGGCATTTGTTATCTCCAATAAAGATACAATGGTCGCGACCTATTATGTCAGCGAGGATGTTAGAAATACATTTTCGATAGGACAGAGCATTACGCTGGAAAAGGATGACAGGGTATATGACGGCGAAGTGATAGAGATTGGCAACACAGTTGATGCGACGACCGGACTGTTCAAAATCAAGGCAGCGATAAAGGGCGATACCTCAAGCCTGCTTTCCGGAACAAAAGCTACGGTAACAACAGATACTTACCACGAGAACGATGCGGTCATTATACCCTATGATTCTGTTTATTATGATGGAACACAGGCATATGTTTATATTGTTGCTGACGGCAAAGCGAAAAAAACAAATATTACGACCGGTCTGTATGATACGGAAAACATCGTTGTGACAGAAGGACTGACCGGCAGTGAAACGGTTATTACAACATGGTCTGCGCAGCTCCGGGACGGTGTTGAGGTTTCGATACGGGAAAATAATGCAGATGCAGAAAACACTACACAGGAATAGGAGGGCATAACGGATGAGTTCCTTAACTAAGCTGGCCCTGAAAAGGCCTGTTTCAGCACTTTTGATAGTGCTTGCACTGTTTGTATTCGGTATCAGCTCTGTCTTCGGCTTTAAGATGGAGCTGACGCCGGACATGGAAATGCCCATGCTGTTTGTCATGACGATTTATCAGGGAGGCGACCCTGAGACAACAGAGGAGCTGGTAACGAAGGTCATAGAAGACTCCGGCAAGACCTTATCCGGTGTAGATTCCGTAACCTCACAGACAACAGAGAATCTCTCGCTTGTTATGTTTTCCTATGAATATGGAACAGACATTGACGAGGCGTATGCCGATCTCAGAAGTGCCATTGATACCGTATCGCTGACGCTTCCGGAGGATGCACAGGACCCTGTTATCATTGAGATGAACATGAACGCAGTGGATATGATGACACTGTCTGTCACTGCATCAGGAGATACGGATGTACTGGCATTTGTAGAAGACGAGCTGGTGCCTGAACTGGAACGATTATCAGATATAGCGCAGATTACAATATCAGGCGGTGAGGAGGATTATATCAAAATAGAGCTTCACCGCGATAAGATGCAGCAGTATGGCGTGACCATGTCTAATATTAAGACCTATATCACTACGACAGACTTTACGATTCCTGTCGGAAGTGTTGAACAGGGAGCGCAGGACATCAGTGCATCTGCTTCCTCAAAGCCTGAGAACCTGCTTGATCTGCAGAATATTCCTATCATAACTTCGAGAGGAACGACAATAACGCTTTCTGACATTGCGACAGTTTCCATGGCATCTAAGCCGAATGACAGTATCAGCCGGTATAACGGGCAGGACAGCATCAGCGTCGGCATAGCAAAGGTGCAGAGTGAAGGTACGGTAGATGTATCAAATCATGTAAAAGAACTCATTGAACGGGTATCACAGCAAAACTCTGCCATACAGATATCAGTGGCATATGACGCAGCCGACAGCATTAAATCCTCATTAAGCTCTGTAGCGCAGACGCTTGTGCTGGGTGTAGTGTTCTCCATGCTCGTTTTATTTATTTTCTTCGGAGATTTTAAGGCAAGCCTTATCGTCGGAAGCTCTATGCCGATATCACTTCTTGCCACACTCATTTTTATGAGCTTTGCTGGATTTTCTCTTAATGTTGTCACAATGGGTGCGCTTGTTATTGCAATTGGTATGATGGTTGACTCATCAATCGTAGTGCTTGAGAGCTGTTTTAGAATGAAGGATGAACGACCTGACTTTAAGGATGCCGCACTTACAGGTACCAAGGTGGTAGCTTCTTCTGTTTCGGCGTCAACATTGACAACTATTGTTGTATACCTCCCTCTTGCAACTATGAAGGGGCTTGCAGGACAGCTGTTCTCACAGTTGGGGTATACCATTATATTTGCCATGCTGTCGTCGCTTATCGTTGCCATCACGTTAATTCCGATTTTCTTCTGGAAGTACAGACCTAAGGAGAAGAAGGATACGTTGGCAAATAAGGCTTTAGCAAAAATTGGAAACGGCTACAAAAAGCTGCTGGGTCATATTATGTTAAAGAAAAAGACAGTTTTGACAGTTTCCGTGGCGCTTTTGATTTTGGCATTTGTGCTTGCAGGACAGCTTGATATGGAGCTGATGTCCGCGACAGGTCTTGATAATGTGAGTATTTCTATCGAGCAGAGATCGGGCACAAGACTTGAGGTAATGGATGAAAATATTCAGTTTATTGAACGGATGGTGATGGAAGACCCTGATTTTGAGGGCTGCAATCTGACAATCAGCGGCTCTTCCGCAACGATTACGGCATATCCGGCGTCAGACACCGATAAGAGTATCAATGAACTGGTAGATGAATACAACCGGAAATTAAAAGATCAGACGAATATGAGCGTTATCGTGTCCGCGGCCGGAAGCGGCATGTCGTCAATGATGAGTGTCACATCAAGCACAGAAGTTGACTTAAGCGGCGAAAATATAGAGGACTTAAAGACTGCGGCAAGGCATGTTGAAGCGATTATGATAGATACTCCCGGAGTTATCAAAACCTCAAGCAATATTACATCAGATGCCTCACAGGCTAAAATACAGATTGACCCGTTAAAATGTATGAATGTGGGACTGACGGCTGTACAGGTGGCAAGCGAGATGTACAATGCCGGAAGCGGTGTCGAGGTTATGGATATGACAATCGGAACAGAAGAATATTCTGTAAAAATGGAATATCCGGATGGCACTTACTCTGATATGAATAAGCTTTTAAGCCTGGAAATTGCGACGCCTATGGGCAGCACTATTACTGTCGGCGATGTGGCAGAGGTTGTTTATACTGATGTACCGAACACGCTGACACGGCAGGATGGGAAGTACGAGGTGTCAATCACTGCATACACGACAGATGATGCAAAATTCACCGCTCAAAACGCGATTGTTGAGGCAGTAACACAGGCGGAGGAACAGGGAGTATTTCCGGAGGGTGTCAGCCAGACACAAAGCATGATGAATGAGATGATTACGGAGGAATTTACTGCAATCGGAAAGGCGATTATCACAGCGATCTTCCTGATTTTCCTTGTGATGGCGATGCAGTTCGAATCCCCGACGTTCTCCCTGATGGTTATGATGAGTATTCCATTCAGTTTAATCGGTTCGTTTTTCCTGCTGTTTATATCAGGGCAGACGCTCAACATGACTTCGCTGATGGGTGTGCTGATGCTGGTCGGTATCGTAGTAAATAATGGTATTTTGTATGTAGATACCACCAATCAGCTCAAGGAGACAATGCCGTTAAATGATGCACTGATGGAGAGCGGACGGCTGCGTTTAAGACCAATCCTTATGACGACGCTGACAACGATTTTGTCAATGGTGCCTATGCTGTTTGCCCAAAATGAAAATGCATCAATGATGAAGGGAATGTCCATGATTATTATCGGAGGTCTGGTTACCTCTACATTGTTGATATTACTGCTTCTTCCAAGCTTTTATCTGCTGATGAGCAAGCAGGGAAGGAAAGAGGCAAAAGAGAGGAAAAAGCAGAAACGTCAGAAAAAACTTGCTGCCAAAAACCGTTCAAAAGATGAAAACAAAAAGTAACGAATAAAAATAACAAAAAACTGCGCTTTCATTTTAGCTGAAAAGTGTAACAGTTCGGGCGGATATGAACCGCTGCGAAAAAGTTTCACGCGAAAAATGGAAGCGCCGTTTATTTTGTAAAAAAGTCCATATACTACGGTTAATCAGGCGGCAATTCTGCTTCTGAATGGGTGATGAAGCAGAAAGCTGTTGATAGGAAAACTAAGTTTGTAAGGTAGTGAGTGGATGAAAACAAAAAAGGTGAGATACGCTGCAATGAGCAGACGGTTAAGATATGTGCTGTTTTTATATATTTTTCTTGGGTTTGCCATAGGATTATTTTTCTGGGCAACGTATGCATATTATCAAAGCACAGTGCCCAGCACCATAAGCATTAAGGCAGGTACCAGCGAGGAAATCAATCTGCGTGTTCCTGCGTCCGGTGTGATAAGCACCGATGCCGATACCGTTCTGGCATTAAACCAGCCATTGACAATTGTAGCAGGTGAGAACATCAGTTCGTATCAGATGAGTTTAAAGCTTTTTGGCGTGCTTCCTCTTAAAAATGTCGATATACAGGTAATTGAAAATACAAGTCTGACACCTGTGGGAAAACCAATCGGCATCTATGTGAAAACACAGGGCGTGCTTGTGGTGGATACCGGCAGCTTTGTGGGAGAAGACGGTGATAAGTGCGCACCCTCTGAATACAAGCTGCAATCAGGAGATTATCTTACGGCGATGAATGGCATTGCAATCAATGATAAGAAGCAGATTAAGGAATATATCGAAAATGGAAACGGCGAAGAGATTATTTTTCAGGTCTCAAGAAAAGAAGAGCTGATTCAGGTAAAAATAAAACCAGAGGCGGATGAAAATAATGTCTATAAAATGGGAGCATGGCTTCGCGACAGTGCACAGGGCATCGGAACAATGACCTATCTGGACAGCCAAAACCGATTTGGAGCGCTGGGACATGGCATTAATGATATGGATACAGGAGAGCTGTTAAAGCTCGGAACCGGACTGTTGTACCACACGGAAATTGTAGCCGTCAAACGGGGAGAAAAAGGCAGTCCGGGTGAACTTACGGGGGTAATTGAGTATAAGCCGGATCAGGTATCGGGAATCATTGTGGACAACACAGTGCAGGGAATTTACGGCGTGGCAAACGCAGAACTTTTAAGTGAATATACACAGGGAAGCCAGTCAATTCCGATTGCCTTAAAGCAGGAGGTGACAACAGGTGCAGCACAGATATTATGCTCGATTAACGGTGAGGTAAAGTATTATGATGTTGAGATTACCAGGCTTACGCCAGGGAATGAAGCTGTGAACCGACAGATATCGCTGATGGTTACCGACCCGGAGCTGCTGGCGCTTACCGGGGGAATCGTGCAGGGAATGAGCGGCGCGCCCATTGTTCAAAATGGAAAGTTTGTAGGAGCAGTGACACATGTGCTGGTTCAGGACAGTACAAAAGGCTATGGAATCTTTATCGAGGATATGCTCGGACATTGATTGTGATAAGACTCAACTATGATGAGATTCCTGTGTTGATACAGTTCAGCCATGCAGTTTATTTCAAACAGGACGAAGGACAGCGGTCATATACCTTGACAGGCAGTTGGGCTACGAATGCGAATTTTCTAATGGGTGATGTCAAGCCTTCTCTGCCAGCCTGTCCCGGCATATGACTGCCGTCCTTCTGTGTATGGATAACTGTATAATATCCATTTAAGTTTTCGTGGTGTTCACAGTTTCAGGTTTTTAATACAACAAAGCCTGTTTATTATCGTTCACAATTTTATGATTTCAATGAGCAGAAAACGGCAGATAGTATCCCGTAGACTGCCCGGCGAAGAATGGTGATATTTCCTTATACGATGATAAATATACAGGAGTAAATTTGCATGGAGGCAAATTTAGGCGAGACGGAGGCATGGATGCCGACTCGAGCCGGCTCCGTCCTCATTAGAAAACCTTCCTCATCGTATTAGGAAATTCCCATTCGTAACCACGCAGTTATAGGGATACTATCTGCCGTTTTCGTCCGGTTGTCAATAAATATATGAAGGCTTAACTGTTACCATGCATCTGCAATCAAATGATAAATCAGTAGAAATTATGTCGGGTATATGATACACTACAAAGTGATGTATTATGTATGGATTTACAGTCGCTATGAGAATACTGAGTGGTTACAGATTACATTATTTTGAATGCATGAGGAGGACGAACGTTGAGCAAAGATACCATAAGAGACAATATTATAGAGCTAAAGCACATCAGCCGTACTTTTGATGACGGATTTCGGGTGGTTGAGGATTTTAACCTTACGATACAGAGGGGAGAGTTTGTTACATTTTTAGGACCATCCGGATGTGGAAAAACCACGACACTTCGCATGATTGCAGGCTTTGACAAGCCCACTGAGGGAGAGCTTTTATTAAACGGTGAGGATATCAGAGACCTGCCTCCCAATAAACGTCCTATTAATACTGTATTTCAGAGATATGCACTTTTTCCGCATTTGAATGTATTTGATAATATTGCATTCGGATTGAAATTAAAGAAGCTTCCGAAAGCAGAAATCATAAAAAAAGTGAAAAAAGCATTGGAAATGGTAGACCTTGAGGATTTTGAGGAGAGAAGGATACAGACACTCTCCGGCGGTCAGCAGCAGCGTATTGCCATTGCGAGAGCGCTGGTCAATGAACCTGAAATTCTGCTTCTGGACGAGCCGCTGGGCGCCCTTGACCTCAAGATGAGAAAGGAAATGCAGCTTGAGCTGAAGAGCATGCACGAAAAGCTTGGAATAACATTTATCTATGTCACACATGACCAGGAGGAAGCGCTTACCATGTCTGACAAGATTGTCGTGATGTCAGAAGGTAAGATTCAGCAGATCGGAACACCGGAGGACATCTATAACGAACCCAAAAATGCATTTGTCGCAGACTTTATCGGAGAGAGTAATATTTTCAGCGGTATCATGACAGGAAAGTGCAGAGTACGGTTCTGCGGCGCGGAATTTGAATGCGTAGATGATGTGGAGCATGGCACGATGATTGATGCTGTGGTAAGACCTGAGGATGTTACGATTACAGCTCCCGATCAGGGCATTATCAAAGGAAGGGTAACATCTGTTATTTTTAAGGGAGTACATTATGAAATTGCAGTGCAGTCGGGCAAAAATGAAATTGTAGTGCAGTCTACCAGAAAAGCAGAGGTCAATGCCGTGGTAGGTCTGTATATCGAGCCGGAGGGAATCCATATCATGATAGCCGAGGATACCATAAACCGTATCGAATCGGGCGTAGACAAGGATTACAGGCTTTATTTCTTAAACGGAGAGCTTAACTGCGATATGACCGCACTGATACCCGGAACCGCTTATAACACAGACGGCGCATTGGTTGATGCGCATGGTGATGTGATAGAGCCTGACCGCATCAAGGTGATTGTGTCCGTAAAGCCGGAGGATATCACGATGAGTGATGATAAAGAGGCAGGCATGCTCAGAGGGCATATTATCAATCTGATTTATAAGGGAGACCACTACAGCTACGTTGTGCGTACAGAAGAGGACGAGGATTTCATTGTTGATGATGAATATCTGTGGAATATGGATGACTATGTAAGCCTTGTAATACCAAAGGACAAGTTCAATTACACGCTGAAAAAATAAAAGGAGAGGACAAATGAGTAAATTTCGTTTCCAAAGGGCACAGCTTTGCATACCCTATGGTGTTTTTCTGGTGTGCTTTGTGCTGGCACCTTTAATTGTAATTATCTACTATGCATTTACAAATGGAGAAGGACAGTTTACGCTTGAGAATCTGACAGGATTTTTCACAAGTCCCAATACGATTGGCACGCTTTTTTACAGCTTCGGTATTGCCGTCGTTACCACCTGCGTTTGTCTGATGCTGGCATATCCGATTGCTTATATTCTTGCAAGAAGCCGTTTTCGGCATAAATCTGTGATTCTGATGGTGTTTGTCATGCCGATGTGGATTAACTTTACGCTTAGAATTACGGCGCTTAAGGAGATTCTTACTGTTATAGAAGGAAACCTTTCATTTCATCCGTTTTTGAATACGATTATCGGTATGACCTATGATTTTCTTCCATTTATGATACTGCCGATTTATACGACGCTGCTCAAGCTTGACAACAGTCTTTTGGAAGCTGCCTCAGACCTTGGAGCAGATGCCGTCCGAACCTTCTTAAGAGTGACACTGCCGTTGTCCGTTCCGGGTATTATAAGCGGTATTGTGATGGTGTTTTTGCCGTCTATGACGAACTATGTCGTGCTGGATATGCTTTATAACAGCACATACATTATGGGCAGCTTGATTGGCGCGTACTTTAGTTCTTATGATTGGCACAATGGCTCTATGATTGCGTTAATACTGCTTATCATCATACTTGTGTTTACCTTATTCACGAACCGCTATGCAGATGAGGATGCAGGCAGCAGCAGAGGAGGTGTGCTTCGATGACAAAAAAGCTTGTCAGTACCGTATTTCTCGGATTAATGATTGTGCTGCTGTATTTGCCGATTTTCATATTGGCAGTGTACAGCTTTACGGATTCAGCCAATATCGGGGCAATCCATGGATTTTCCCTGCAGAATTATGTGACATTGTTCACGAAACCGGAGCTTCGGGAAATGATAGCCGGAACACTGCTTCTTGCAGTCGGTTCTGCGGCTATCGCGACAATCCTCGGCACACTGGGCGCTGTGGGTGTCTTTTATTCAGGGCGTTTTGGAAATATGGTGGTCGGTTCGCTCAATCAGGTGCCTGTTGTGAATGCAGAGGTCGTGACAGCATTTTCTCTTTGCATCCTTCTGATTGGTGCATGTGGTGTGGATAAGAGCAGCTTCATTTCTTTATTGATAGGTCATGTGGTTTTGGAATCGCCTTTTGTATATTTGTCGGTGACGCCAAAGCTGAAGCAGATGGATAACAGTCTGTATGAGGCAGCGCTCGACTTGGGAGCGTCTCCGTCGGTAGCGCTTCGAAGTGTCGTACTTCCGCAGATTCTGCCAGGGGTGATATCCGGCTTTGCGCTGGCGGTCACTTTGTCGCTTGATGATTATTTTATCACAAGCTACACAAAGCCTGCGACCTTCGACACCATCAGCACCTATGTTGTAAATGCGACGAGAGGCTCCCAGACTGAGATAAAGACAGCGCTTTGGGCGCTTTCGACCATTATTTTCGTGGTAGTCGTACTTATGGTAATCTTAATGAATGTGACAGGAAATAGAAACGAGAAGAAGGCAGGTGCAGGAAATGAAAAAGAAATGTAGTACAGCGCTTGGACTTGCTGCGGCAGCTTTGCCGATGGCGTGTGCTCTTTGTGGGCAGACCGTATCTGCAAGCGATGCTCCCATCACGCTGAGGGTGTGCAACTGGGAGGAGTATATGGACCTTGGAGAGTGGGAAGAGTCAGAAGCCATCGAACTTGAAAACGGCAATGTGATTTTGGGAGAAAAGCCGCTGTACGAGGATTTTGAGGATTGGTATCTGGAGACTTATGGAAGAGAAGTACATGTGGAATATTCCTGCTTTGGTACGAACGAGGACCTTTATAATCAGCTGAATATGGGAGATACATATGATTTGGTATGCCCTTCCGAGTATATGATTATGAAACTGATAGCGGAAGACAGGCTTGTACCGTATTCCGACAGCTTTTATAACAAGGGTGATGAAAATAACTTTTATGTCAATAATGTGTCGCCTTACATCTATGAAACACTTGCAGAAAATGAGATAAACGGTGAGAGCTGGGGAAAATACGCTGCCGGATATATGTGGGGAATCACAGGCGTTTTATACAATCCGGAATTTGTGACCGGGCAGGAGGCAGCGACATGGAAAATATTTGAAAATCCGAAGTTTAACCGGCAGGTAACGCTGAAGGATAATGTGCGCGATTCGTATTTTGCGGCGCTTGGAATCTTAAAGGCTGATGAGCTGACAGACGAGAGTTTTATCAGTGCAGCAGATTATCATGAGCAGCTTGCAGATGTGATGAATGATGTGAGTCCGGACACGATTGCCGAGGCACAGAGCTTATTAAATGCTTTGATGGATAATGTGTATTCTCTTGAGACGGACAGCGGAAAAGCTGATATGATAACGGGCAAGATTGTAGCAAATTATCAGTGGTCGGGAGATGCAGTGTATGCCATGGATCAAGCGGACGAAGACGGCTTTGAGCTAAGATTTGCAGTACCTAAGGAGAGCACGAACCTTTGGTTTGACGGCTGGGTGATGCTCAAAAGCGGTATTGACGGCGATGCGGACAGACAGCATGCGGCGGAGGCATTTGTAAACTATGTATCCAGAACGGACAGCGCTGTCAGAAATATGTACTATATCGGTTACACCTCTGCCATTGCCGGAAACGAAAATGACGATACGATATATGAATATATCAAAGCATGTTACGGCGCCGACGAGGATGCGGAGCAGACAGTAGGCTATCCGCTTGGCTATTTTTTCAGCGGAAATAATGAAGACGAAAAGTATATGCTGATAACTGCTGCCGGTCAGGAGGGCAGACAGCTTTATTCCCAGTATCCGTCACAGGAGGTCATGGACAGAACGGCAATTATGCGGTATTTTGATGCAGACGCAAACAAGGCAATCAATCAGATGTGGATTAATGTCAGATGCTTTGATATCAATGATGTGCCAGTGGGAGTCTGGGTGGCGATATTGGCAGTGCTGCTTGTGGTATTGGGAGTCAATACACGGAAGCGGTGGATTTCATTTTGAGCTGTGGACAAGTACGGTTCTTTCATGTTATAATCATATGAATTGTAAGTTCATCTGTTTGGAGGAAGAAAATGTCAAAGATAGACCAGAGTAGAATCAGAAATTTCTGCATTGTAGCGCATATCGACCATGGGAAATCTACACTTGCAGACAGAATTATAGAAAAGACAGGACTGCTGACAAGCCGCGAGATGCAGGATCAGATTCTTGATAATATGGAGCTTGAGAGAGAGCGAGGCATAACAATTAAGGCACAGACAGTCCGTACTGTGTACAAGGCACAGGATGGAAACGAGTATATCTTTAATCTCATTGATACACCGGGACATGTAGATTTTAACTATGAGGTAAGCCGCGCATTGGCAGCATGTGACGGAGCGATTCTTGTGGTAGACGCTGCACAGGGGATTGAAGCGCAGACGCTTGCAAACGTGTATCTGGCGCTTGACCACGACTTGGACGTATTCCCTGTCATCAATAAAATAGACCTTCCGAGTGCACGTCCTGACTGGGTAAAAAATGAGATTGAGGATGTCATCGGTATTGAGGCACAGGACGCACCCCTGATATCTGCCAAAAACGGTGTCGGCATTGAGGAGGTGCTTGAGGCGATTGTCCGCAAGATTCCTGCTCCGAAGGGAAGCATCGACAATCCGCTGCAGGCGCTTATCTTTGATTCTGTTTATGATTCTTATAAGGGCGTGATTGTATTCTGCCGTATCATGGAAGGTAAGGTATCGAAGGGTACAAAGATTAAAATGATGGCTACGGGCGCTACAGCCGATGTTGTTGAGGTCGGATATTTTGGCGCAGGTCAGTTTATTCCTTGTGATGAACTGTCAGCCGGTATGGTAGGCTATCTGACTGCTTCCATCAAAAATGTAAAGGATACGGCAGTCGGTGATACCGTGACAGATGCGGAGAATCCATGCAGCGAGCCGCTACCCGGATATAAAAAAGTACAGTCAATGGTATACTGCGGACTTTATCCTGCTGATGGTGCAAAGTATCCGGATTTAAGAGATGCTCTTGAGAAGCTGCAGTTAAATGATGCGTCACTTTTCTATGAGCCGGAAACTTCTGTAGCGTTGGGCTTTGGCTTCCGATGCGGATTTTTGGGATTGTTGCATCTTGAAATCATACAGGAGCGTTTGGAGAGAGAGTATAATCTTGACCTTGTGACAACAGCTCCGGGTGTTATCTATAAGGTTCATAAGACAAACGGCGAAATCATCGAGCTGACGAATCCCTCTAACCTGCCGGACCCATCGGAGATTGACTACATGGAGGAGCCGATTGTCAATGCAGAAATCATGGTTACTACAGAGTTTATAGGGTCTATCATGGAGCTTTGCCAGGAAAGGCGCGGACGTTATCTGGGCATGGAGTATGTTGAGGAAACAAGAGCGCTGTTAAAATATGAGCTTCCGTTAAATGAGATTATTTATGATTTCTTTGATGCGTTGAAATCACGTTCGCGGGGTTATGCTTCCTTTGACTATGATATCAAGGGATATGAGCAGTCCGAGCTTGTGAAGCTGGATATTCTTATCAATAAAGAGGAAGTGGATGCGCTGTCATTTATTGTGCATAAGCAGTCAGCTTATGAGCGCGGCAGAAAGATGTGCGAGAAGCTCAAGGACGAGATACCGCGTCATCTTTTTGAAATACCGATTCAGGCGGCTGTCGGAGGCAAGGTGATTGCCAGAGAGACAGTGAAAGCGATGCGGAAAGATGTACTCGCCAAGTGCTACGGCGGTGATATTACGCGTAAAAAGAAGCTTCTTGAGAAACAGAAGGAAGGTAAGAAGCGCATGAGACAGATTGGTAATGTCGAGATACCGCAGAAGGCGTTTATGTCAGTATTGAAGCTTGACAACGACAGGTAAGAAACGGAATGCAGAGTCAGAGTGGGAAGGAATGAAAACGGAGGGATGTGTGATGGATTCGCTTGGCGTGTATGTTCACATCCCTTTTTGTGTGCAGAAATGCGTGTACTGTGATTTTCTGTCCGGACCTGCCACAAGACAGAGACATCAGGAGTATGTGGAGGCACTCAAAAGGGAGATTGAAAGGGAGTCAGCAGAATATGCGGAATTTGAAGTCAAAACAATATTTTTTGGCGGCGGTACCCCTTCCATACTGGAGGCAGAAGAGATAGGGGGAATCCTTGACTGTATCAGGGAACACTACAGACTTGACCCAAACGCGGAGATTTCAATGGAACTGAATCCTAAAACGGCAGCAGGCGATAAGCTTACAGAGCTTCGAAAAGCAGGAATCAACCGGCTGAGTATCGGGCTGCAGTCCGCGGATAATGCAGAATTAAAGCTGCTTGGCAGGATTCATACCTATGAGGATTTCTGCCGGACTTATTATCAGGCAAGGGAAGCAGGCTTCCGAAATATCAATATAGACCTGATGTCAGGTCTTCCGGGACAGCATATGGAAAGCTGGGTGCAGACACTTAAAAATGTGCTGGCTTTACAGCCCGAACACATATCGGCATACAGCCTCATCATTGAAGAAGGAACACGGCTGTATGACAGACTGGACGAATATCCTCCCATACCCGATGAAGAAGAGGACAGGCAGATGTATCAGGAGACAAAACGGATACTGGCGGAATATGGATATAGCCGTTATGAAATATCTAATTATGCGAAAAAAGGGTACGAGTGCCGGCATAATATGATTTATTGGCAGCGGGGAGTGGAGCATATCGCAGATTATGTCGGATTCGGACTCGGCGCCGCTTCGACAGTAAAAAAGAAACGCTGGAGAAATACCAGTGATATGGAGCAGTATCTGCATGCGTTTTGTCCTGAGAAACATTTTGGGCGAAGAGAACCAGGGCAGCAAGACAGTCAGAGATTGTCTGCCGCAGAAAAGAACAGAAAAGAGGATATCGGATTTCAGCCTCAGAGCAACAGAAATCTGAGCAAAGAAGAAAGCGGAAAACAGACTATAAAAGAGGATGTTGAGGAACTTTCGATAAATGACTGTATGGCGGAATATATGTTTCTAGGACTGCGTATGATGTGCGGCGTGTCTAAGGCGGAATTTGCAGAAAGCTTCAGCAAAAGCATGGACGAGGTGTATGGAGCGGTTCTGCATCAGTGGATAGAACAGGGCATGCTTATACAGGAAGGCGGCTCTATCAGGCTGACGGATGCAGGCATAGATGTCAGCAATGTGGTGCTTGCGGAATTTCTGTTATAAATTATCAATTAAAATGCTATAGTTATCTTATGGGATACCCTCAGTTTACAAGAGTGCACACGGTCAGGACAGAGTAAATTTTCTCCCCTGTAAACTGAGGGTAAAATACATCAAAAATTGGAGGAGACAGATGAACAGCAGTGAACAGACAGATACACAGATGCATGAACAGATGCATGAATCAGGGATTGAACACACGCACACACATACGCATACGGAGACTAAGGCGGTGCTTAACCGCATGTCTAAAATTATCGGTCATATGGAATCTATCAAAACAATGGTTGAAAACGGAAGAGACTGCAGCGAGGTGTTAATCCAGCTTGCAGCAGTGAAGTCAGCAATCGGCGGTGTGAGCAGAGTAATACTCAAGGACCATATTGATCACTGCATCATTGATGCAGTGAAGGAGAATGATACAGAATCCATTGAAGAGCTGAAAAAGGCAATTGATAAATTTTTATAAAAAGTTTGCCTCCAGAAGCTCCTGATTGCCAAGAATTTCACAAGCCGGACCGTCAGCGATAAGTTCTCCGTGAGAGAGCAGCAGGACGCGGCTGCAGGTACCCAGTATGAAATCCAAATCATGAGAAGCAATCAGCTTTGTCTGCGGCAGTTCATTCAAAATATGAATCAGGTTTCGGCGGTTTTTAGGGTCGAGGGCTGCGGAAGGCTCATCCATAAGGAGGATATCGGGAGTCAGGGAGAGAATTCCGGCGATGGCAGCAAGCTTTTTCTCTCCGCCCGAAAGCTTATAGATTTGTTTTTGTCTCAGGTCGGATATATGAACCTGATTTAACGCAGCAGTCACACGCTGGTCAACTTCAGACTCTGTCAGACCATAATTTCTTGGCGCGAATGCCACGTCTTCATACACCGTTGTCATGAAAAGCTGATTGTTGGAATCCTGAAATACATACCCTGTCTTCTGCCTGACCAGAGGCAGATTTTTTTTGCTGAGCGGTATCCCTGCCATGCTGATAATGCCCTGATAGGAAAGCTCTAAGCCGACAAGCAGCTTTAACAGAGAAGATTTTCCGGCACCGTTTGCACCGACAAGACCGATTGCTTCTCCGCTGCCGGCATGGAAACTGATATTCTTTAAAACCGGAATGTTTTTTTCATATTCAAATGAAAGCTCATGAACTTCTATCATAACCTGCGGCATAAGATAACCTCCGATAAAAATGTGCGGTTTGCAGCAAGTGCAGACCGCTATACTGAACTGTAATGAATAGCACTCATCTAAGAGACAAAAAAGCTGCCAATCAATTCAAATACGGGAAACCTCCGGAATATAAATAAAACGCATATCCAGATAATCAGATATGCAAAATCGATTCCTGACATTTTCTGTCCGCTTCCATAATAAAATTCACCACGATAACCTCTAAGACACATACTCTGATAAAGTTCGTCTGCCCTGTCCATGCTTCGAAGCAGAAGCTGTCCTGCAAGAGAGCCCCACGCCTTAAAATGCACGCCTTTTTGATTCGGGGCGCGGAGTAAATATGCATTCATCATATGGTCAGCCTCAGACAAAAGCACGGAAATATAGCGGTATATTAAAAGAACCTGTGTGACGAATAGTTTGGGAAGCCGAAGCAGCCGAAGCGCATAGCAGATTTCCTCAATCGTTGTGGTGGCTATGAGTAAATAGGCGGAGAGTACGGTTAAGATACCCTTCAGCATCAATGTGCACATAGAAAGCATGCCGGAGGTAATCGTTATGCCGCCCAGTCTGCCGACAGGCTCCGTGTCAAAGACAGGATTCAGCAGACCGACCATGCATACAACAGGGAGTACCACATGCAGTCTGCAGAGGGCATCCTTCAGCGAAATTTCCCCAAGCTCAAACAACAGGTACGGATAAATCATCATACCCATAAGCCCGATAAGATGATACCTGTCAAATGAGACAACCAGAATCATATAAAAGACAGTAACGCATAATTTAACAAGTGGGTGAAGTCTGTTTATCCGCTTGCTGCGCCTTGCCATTTCATCAATTGTCCGGATATTGTGTAATGTGTTGTTAAGCTTACTCATTGAACTTCCTGTGTTTTCCTTTAAAAAATTGAAACAGCCGGCAGCAGACCATGCAGAAGGCAATTACGATAACAGCCCCCGCAATCCCTGAAAAAGATGTGCCTGCCAGGCTGTCAGAGCCTTTGAACGCATAATCAGGAAGCAGCGCTGTGGTCTCCTGAATCGCAGCGGCAGTATCATAAGCAGAACCGGCAGCCTCCAGCTCGGCAGAGCCGGTAATGCGTTCCAGCGACCATTCAAGACCGTCTGGAAATGCGGAAGCGAATAAAGACAGGATTCCTCCGACGGCAGCCGTCAAAATGACAAGGATGCCAAGTGTTTTGGAAAGGCTGAGCCTTGCTGTCTTTTCTTTTGAGCTGCAGGCAGTACCTCCGATACCCCATAACAGCTCCGGTCTTGCTTCGTATACAAAGCATAACACGGCAGCGGTGATTAGTCCTTCAACAAAACCAATCGCAAGATGTATAGGCTGCATTGCTGCAGCAAACACTGTAAAGGGAAGGGCAGTGACCCCGGAGGCAAGTGTTTCCAGCGTAACGGAGAAAGCGCCTATCTGAAGGGTAAGCATACATCCGGCGATTGATGCAAGGACAATTTTCTTTTTGGAAGCGCCGTTTCTCATCATCGGCTTCCATAGCAGCAGGGAACCAATAAAACAGCCGTAAAATGCCATGTTCCACACATTGCAGCCAAGGGCAAGCAGACCGCCGTCGGCAAATAACAGGCATTGGATCAGAAGCACTCCAATCATTGCAAGAAATCCCGCGTAAGGACCAAGAACTGCAGAAAGAAGCAGGCCTCCGCACAGATGTCCTGAGGAGCCTGTGCCGGGAATCGTGAAATTAATCATCTGAGCAGCAAATACAAAGGCGCCCATGACACCCATAACGGGTATCTTTTTCGCATCGTCTTCCATGCGCACCTTTCTGATTGAGTATGCTGTGGCCGCTCCGGCGCATACATACATGGTGGCGGCAACAGCCGGAGACACCAAAGCATCTGCCATATGCATAAATCATTCCTCCTAAGCATCAGTGCACAGGGAGCACATTTTGCCCTGTACATTGACGGTGTTATTTAATGATAAAAGCTTAACAAAATATAAAAATTACCACAAGCCCCCATGGGGGTTGCTTTTTAGAATGTATGTAAGAGTTGCAGTTGATTAAAAAATCAAAATTTGTTAGTATTGGTAGTGTATAAAAATTTTACGTTGATTGTAACTGTGAAGGTACGGAACAGTTACGGTTCATTACAATTGAGAAAGGTCAGGTAATAAAAATATGGCACAAGCGCAGGGAAGCGTTATTATGTACTATGTACAGGACGAAAAGAAAAAGATACAGTTGGAGGTTTTGTGTATGAGCATGTCGATACCGGCAAAGCAGCTCAAGCCGTCAGATTTAAACGAACAAGTCGGAAAGCTTGCCGGTATTAAAGGAATTGCACCGGCTGCATTGTCACAGGCAGAGAAAGCGCCGGCACTATTTTGTATGCCGGAAATCATTATTTTTTCCGGAGTAGCGGATAAAAAACTGGACGAATTTCTGCGTTCTTATAAAAATTTAGGACTCACACCGACGAAGCTTAAGGCAGTGACGACCCCCAGAAACATAAGCTGGACCTTGTATCAGCTCGTTAAGGAGCTGATGTCCGAGAGAGAGAAGATCGAAGGGACTGCAAAAAGGCTTTCCGATGCAAAGAAGGAAAGAACGTGAAAACAGGAGGAAAAGCGATGCATATCGATCATTTTAAGCATGAGGATAACTGGCAGGATATCAAGGATTCTACCATGAACACAATCGGCAAGACAACAGGAAAATATCCGGATACAGAGTGGAAACGAAGGCTGATTATGTCAGAACATTCACCGATTCGGCGCATGAAGTTTTACTGGCGCTGGAAGGACTTGAAGTCATGGGTCAGCGTGCATATGGTAAGGCATAAGATTGGCATTGAACACTGGGTGTCAACACAGCGAAGCGACAGAACAGGCATAAATCGTGATGAACTGCCGCAGGGCGCTTTGGTCAGCCACGCCTGTGAAGCGGATGCGCAGGCACTCATCAACATCAGCCGCAAACGTCTGTGCAACTGCGCAAGCCCGGAGACAAGAGAGGCATGGCAGCTTGTGAAGGATGAGATTGCAAAGACGGAGCCTGAGCTTGCAAGCTGTATGGTAAAGGAATGCATTTACAGAGGCTTCTGTCCGGAAATGTTCTCCTGCGGATACCATAAAACAGAAGAGTATCAGGAGGAGCTTGCCGCATACAGAAGGGGAATTAATGAGTAACCCCGGCTCTTTCATTGAATACGAAAATCACTGCATTCACGCAGAAATCATTGAACGGAACTGATTTATGCAGTAAGATATTCCTGAACCCATACAGACACATTGATATTATTGTCAATGAAAA
The DNA here is from genome assembly GCA_017622845.1 of Lachnospiraceae bacterium. Classification (GTDB taxonomy): domain Bacteria; phylum Bacillota; class Clostridia; order Lachnospirales; family Lachnospiraceae; genus COE1. Next base: position 93,058 of record JAGAQJ010000069.1, read on the forward strand.
TGGGTGTTTCGTAAATTTGCGCAAACAAATTTTGGCGATGGAAGAAAGGAGGAGACAGCATGAATACAATGATTTGGCTGGCGGCTATGATTATACTGATCATAATCGAAATTGTGACAGTAGGACTGACAACCATCTGGTTTGCAATCGGTGCATTGGTGGCGATTATCGTTTCGATGCTCGGAGGCGGACTGATGCTTCAGTTAGCAGTATTCTTACTGGTATCGCTTGGCATGTTGATTTTCACAAGACCTTTCGCGGTGAAGTACATAAATTCTAACCGCACGAGGACAAATTATGAGGGTGTTATCGGTAAGGTCGTCCGAATCACACAGGATGTTGATAACATTGCCGGAAAAGGCTGTGCTGTGGTAAATGGTCAGGAATGGACAGTGAGAACTGTTGATGAAGGAAGCAAGATCGCAGCAGGAAGTCTGGCGAAGGTAGTTGATATCAAGGGTGTAAAACTAATTGTTGAAAAATATGAGGAGGAGACAACAATATGATAGGAATTTTATTAGCAATATTATTTATTATTATCTTGATTCTGGCAGCGAATGTACGTATCGTTCCGCAGGCGTCGGCGTATGTTATTGAGCGGCTCGGCGGATATGACACGACATGGGGAGTAGGGCTTCATTTCAAGATTCCTTTTCTTGACAGGGTCGCAAAAAAGGTCAACTTAAAAGAGCAGGTAGTAGATTTCCCGCCGCAGCCTGTTATCACAAAGGATAACGTTACGATGCAGATTGACACGGTCGTATTCTTCCAGATTACAGACCCTAAGATGTTTGCATACGGTGTGGATAATCCGATTATGGCAATCGAAAAGCTGACAGCTACAACACTTCGAAATATCATCGGTGAGATGGAGCTTGACCAGACATTGACATCGAGAGAAATCATCAACACAAATATGCGTTCTGCGCTTGATGTTGCAACAGACCCCTGGGGTATCAAGGTAAACCGTGTCGAGTTGAAAAATATTATTCCGCCTGAGGCAATCCGGAATGCGATGGAGAAGCAGATGAAAGCTGAGCGTGAGAGACGTGAGGCAATTCTTCGTGCAGAAGGTGAGAAGAAGTCCACAATCCTTGTGGCAGAAGGTCAGAAGGAGTCCGCAATTCTTGAAGCGGAGGCTGAGAAGCAGGCTGCAATTCTTCGTGCGGAGGCTGAGAAGGAAAGAAGAATCAGAGAGGCAGAAGGTCAGGCTGAGGCAATCCGCGTTGTGCAGATGGCAAATGCAGAGGGTATCAAGTACCTGAAGGACGCAGGAGCAGATGAAGCAGTCCTTACGATTAAGAAGCTCGAAGCATTTGAGAAGGCTTCCAACGGCAATGCTACCAAGATTATTATCCCGTCAGAAATTCAAGGTGTAGCCGGACTTGCCAAATCCGTTGGCGAGATATTAAAATAACCTGAGAGCATTTAGAGATAATTGAATAAAGAGAGTTTTTTGAAAAAATGAGGAGGACAACGGACATGACAAGGATAATGATACTCGAAGACAGTAAGGACTGTTTAAAGGCACTTACTGCTATGGCAGAGAGGGTATCTGACAGAGTGTGCGCTGTGCCTGTAAACAGTCTGGAGGAGGCAAGAGCTGCGCTTTGCAAAGCGCAGCAGCCCTTTCAGGCTTTTTTGCTTGACATTAATCTGAACATTGATGATACTGACGATATTTCAGGGATTACCTTTGCGCGCGAGGTGCGCATGAAAAGAGAGTATGCATTTACGCCGATTGTGATGATTACTTCGCTTGCCAATATGGAACTGACCGCGTACAGAGAACTTCACTGCTACCAGTATCTTGTAAAGCCCTACAATGAACAGGATATTGAAACGCTGGTCGGAAAGCTGCTGTTTTTGTCACAGCAGGGAGAGACAAGAGAGGATTTTGTAATGGTGAAAAAAGACGGTGTTAATTATAAATTATTCTGTAAGGATATCGTCTGCGTCAAGGCGGTTCCAAGGGGCGTTAGTTTTGTGCTGGTAAAGGAGGAAATGAAGGTTCCGTATCTTTCGATCAAGCAGCTTCTTGATAAGCTTCCAAAGGAAAAATTCCTGCAGGTGCACCGTATGTGTGTTGTGAATCAGGATTATATAGATTATGTGGACACCGTAAACGGATTGGTCAGTTTGAAGAACGGCGGCCGCACGGAGATTGGTGTCACATATAAGAATGAAATGAAAAAAAGATTGAACATATAAGGAGAAATATAAAATGGCTGAGCTTGGCAGAAAATTTTTATACAGAATATTTTGCGTGCTTGCGTTGATTGTTACATTATATCTGCTGGTGGATTTATATCTGAGTCATACGCTTGATGTTAAAGTGATGGTGCTGTTCGGCATTATTTTTTCCGTTATCCTGTTTGGGCTGCTTGACTGGGGGCGCAATTATGCGGCTTTGAGACGTCAGGAGCAGGAGCTGATGGTCTACAAGCTGTACATAAAGCCTATGGAAGAACTTACGAAGGATATCAGGGCACGCCAGCATGAATTTGACAATCATATGAATGCCATATTAAATATGCATGTGACAATTCATGATTATGATGAGCTGGTAAAGGCACAATCAGCTTATTGTAAAGATATTTATGAGGATAAATCCCGCTGCAGCCCGACGCTTTTGAGGATATCCGACAAGATTCTTGCAGGCTTTTTATACAGCAAGATTATCAGCGCTCCGGGATATATTGATATTGACATACAGGTGTTAAATCAGGAAATAGTGACACTCGTTTCAGAACATGCACTTGTGGATATTATCGGGACGCTTACGGATAACGCTTTTGAGGCGGCGACGCCGGAGCGCAATAAGGTGGAAATGGTGCTGGATGCAAGAGAGGACAAGCTGATATTTATGATAAAAAATCAGGTGGAGCAGCTTACGATGGGAGAGATATCCCACTTTTTTGAGAAGGGATTTACTACAAAAGGAAATCGTGAGGGCAGAGGTTTAGGGCTTTATCAGGCAAATCAGATTGCAAAGCGCCATAACGGGGAGATTGCAGTGGAGCTGCTGGAGCGGGAGGGCGGACAGGAAATCTGTTTTCGGGTGGAGATTTAAACTCCCGCCCTTCGTCCTGCTTGAAATAAACTGTAAGTCTGAACTGTTGCTTAAAAGATAATAAATTTTGAAAAAAAGAGTGCTTTTTTGTTAAATATTGGTTATACTGTAAGAGCTATGAAACATCAGGCAGGAGAGGAGGCACACAGACGTGTTGGAGTTAAAAAACATTTCCTATCATGTTGATGAGGGGAATGGAAAGGATATATTAAATCACATTAATTTAAAAATAGATGACAGATTTACGGCGATTACAGGACCAAACGGCGGAGGAAAATCTACGCTTGCCAAGATGATTGCAGGCATTATACAGCCTACAGAAGGGCAGATATTGTTTGAAGGGCAGGATATTACTCAAATGTCCATTACAGACCGGGCAAATCTCGGTATCAGCTTTGCATTTCAGCAGCCGGTCCGTTTTAAGGGAATCACGGTGCTTGATTTAATCAGGCTGGCAGCAGGAGAGAAGCTGAGTGCGGAGGGTGCCTGCAAATATCTTTCCGAGGTAGGGCTTTGTGCCAGAGATTATATCAACCGTGAAGTGAATGCAAGTCTATCAGGCGGCGAGCTGAAACGAATCGAAATTGCTACAGTGATTGCAAGAGGCAGGAAGCTTTCTGTGTTTGATGAGCCGGAGGCAGGAATTGACCTTTGGAGCTTCCAGAATCTAATCAAGGTATTCGAGAAGATGCACAAGGAGACACAGGGTAATATTGTGATCATTTCCCATCAGGAGCGTATCCTTGATATTGCGGATAAGATTGTAGTCATCGCAAACGGCGAGATACAGAATGTGGGGACAAAAGAGGAAATATTGCCGAATCTGTTAAATGGCAATCTTGAGTGCAGACATAATGCAGGAGGATGTATCCATGGATGAGATTCAGAAAACATTACTGATGCAGGTTGCTGATTTGCACGAGGTGCCTGCAGGAGCTTACAATATTCGTTCAAACGGTGAATCGGCAGGAAGACGCTCGACAGAGCATATTGAGATCGTGCCCAAGGAGGACAAGCCGGGAATTGATATCTTTATTAAACCGGGAACGAAAAAGGAAAGCGTGCATATTCCGGTGCTGATGACACAGACAGGTCTTAAGGAGCTGGTGTACAACGATTTTCATATCGGAGAGGACTGTGATGTCACAATCGTAGCAGGATGCGGTATTCATAACGGCGGTGACAAGACAAGTGAACATAGCGGCATTCATTCCTTTTTTATAGGCAGAAATGCAAAAGTAAAATATGTGGAGAAGCATTATGGTTCCGGTGATGGAACAGGTGAGCGTGTCATGAATCCTGAGACGATTGTCAATATGGACGAGGGAAGCTATATGGAGATGGATACAGTCCAGATTAAAGGCGTGGACTCCACAGAAAGAGTGACAAGGGCAAAGCTTGGAAAGGGCGCGCAGCTTGTCATAAAAGAAAAGCTTATGACACATGGAAAACAGAAGGCAACGACGAATTTTTACGTGGATTTGGACGGAGAGGATTCAAGCACAAATGTGATTTCGCGTTCCGTAGCAAAGGATACATCGGAGCAGACCTTTTATTCTCACATTAACGGCAACAACAAGTGTGCAGGGCATTCCGAGTGTGACGCTATCATTATGGATAATGCGGTCGTGCGTGCAATTCCTGAGATTACTGCAAACAATATTGATGCAAGCTTAATTCATGAGGCTGCTATCGGTAAAATAGCAGGGGAACAGCTTATCAAGCTGATGACACTGGGATTGACAGAGGCACAGGCGGAGGAGCAGATTGTAAACGGATTTTTGAAATAGTTTTGTTTGTTGGAGGGAAAAGAAAATGGCAGCGACAAAGGACATGACAGAAGGGTCCCCAATGAAATTAATCCTGGGTTTTTCAGTACCTTTGTTATTTGGTTATTTATTTCAACAGCTTTATAATGTTGTAGATACGATGATAGTGGGACGTTTTTTGGGAGTGGATGCGCTTGCGGCAGTCGGCGCGACAGGCTCCGTCAATTTCCTGATTATCGGGTTCTGCAATGGTGTATGCAGCGGCTTTGCCCTTCCGGTTGCACACCGCTTTGGAGCAAAGGATTACAAGAGCCTTAGAAAGCTGTGGGCAAACAGTATATGGTTTTCTGCTGTTTTTGCCATTGTAATGACCACGGTGACAGTAGTATTGTGTCGTTGGATATTGCGGGTTATGCAGACACCGGAAAATATCATGGAATATTCTTATCAGTACATTCTTGTTATTTTTCTGGGTATTCCGGCAACATACCTTTTCAATCTGACTTCCGGTATGATACGTACATTGGGCAATTCCAGAGTGCCGCTGGTGGTTTTGGTTATTTCATCTGTGCTGAATGTTGTGATGGATTTGGTGTTTATTTTGAATTTTCATATGGGGGTATCAGGAGCAGCGCTTGCAACGGTACTTTCCCAGCTGATTGCAGGTATCATCTGTGTGATATATATTGTGAAAAAAGTCACAATACTGCATCTTGAAGCAGGTGAATGGAAGCCGCATAAAAGAGAGCTGATGGAGCTGTTTAATGCAGGTGTTCCGATGGGGCTTCAATATTCCATTACCGCAGTCGGAAGCGTTATTCTCCAGACAGCGGTTAATACGCTTGGTTCGGCAGCAGTAGCCAGCGTTACAGCAGCATCTAAAATCAGTATGTTTATCGTGTGCCCGTTTGACTCCATGGGAGCGACCATGGCAACCTACGGTGGTCAGAATGCAGGCGGATATAAGCTTGACCGCTTACATAAGGGATTGGGAAGCTGTGTGATATTGGGAGCCGTTTATTCTGTGATAGCGCTTGGAATCATTCAGCTGTTTGGCTCGTCACTTCTGCAGCTATTCGTTGACGCAGGTGAGACAGAAATACTGAAAGATGCACACCAGTTCTTACTGATGAATGGATTGTTCTATTTTCCGCTTGCTCTGGTAAATATTGTCCGGTTCATGATTCAGGGAATGGGATTTGGCGCATTTGCTATTTTGGCAGGTGTGCTGGAGATGGCAGCAAGAACCTTAATTGGCATCGTGTTTGTGCCGATGTTTGGCTTTACAGCAGCGTGCTTTGCAAGTCCGCTTGCGTGGATTTTCGCAGATGCTTTTTTGATTCCGGCGTATTTTAGTGTCTGGAGGAAGATGAAGCGGCAGTTGGAAAAAAGCGTGTAGCTGTTCAGCACAGAATCATGCTATTTGCAACTAACATCGGAGATGAGCGTGTCAGTACACTAGTTTGGAGTGCGTCAGGCATCAAGCCAAACAAAAGAAATAAAATAACTTGTGCGAAACGGGCTGGTGTAGTGGCACATTCCTGTATGTTCTAAATAAGCAGTTATGAAAATAGGAGTGTGCATTACAGAATGTCCGATTAAGATAAAACAATAAGGAGGAAATGTACATGGAAGCGTTACAATGCATTGAAACAAGAAGAAGTGTCAGAAAATTTAAAGAGGAGGCAGTCAGCCATGAAGTAATGGAGGCGATTGTAAAAGAAGCGTCCTTCGCGCCGTCATGGAAAAACTCACAGGTCGTAAGATATGTGGTAGTAGAGAATCCGGAGCTTAAGTCTAAAATTGCAAATGAGGCAGTATTAGGCTTTACATACAACACAGGTACGATTGAAAAGGCAGCAGCGCTTGTTGTCGTTTCCATGATTCATGGCAGAAGCGGCTTCGAAAAGGATGGTTCTTATACAACCAGTAAGGAGGACCGTTGGGAAATGTTTGATGCCGGCATCGCGACGCAGACCTTTTGCCTTGCAGCACATGAAAAGGGAGTAGGTTCCGTGATTATGGGCATCTTTGATGAGGATAAGGTTGCAGAGCTTGTTTCCCTTGAGGAGGGAAGGAAGGTTGCAGCACTGATTGCAGTAGGGTATCCGGACGAAGAACCGGCACTGCCAAAGAGAAAAGAAGTATCAGAGTTAGTAAGATTTATGTAAGGAAGCAGACTCCGCCAGCGGCGTAAAGCTGCATGGCGGAGTTTTGAAAATGAATTCTGCTCCAAAAATTTTAAAATTATTTATTGACAGATTCAAATAAAGTGATTATTATAAATTTATAAATAAGTTTTCATAAAGAATAAAACTGGTGACCAAGAGGAGTACATGTTTTGAGGAGACTCACAGAGAGCTGCAGATGGTGGGATTGCAGCAGTTGATAAGATGTGGAATGGACTTGGGAAGGTGGGAGCAAAGAGTTGTTTTACACAGCTTTAGTAATGCCCAACGGGATTTCCGCCCGTTATCAAGGGAAAGCGCATGATGGTGCGTGTGTAAAGAGGGTATATTTTTATATGCCAAATTAGGTGGTACCGCAGAAGTTTCAGAGCTTTTGTCCTAGTAGAGATATTAGGACAAAAGCTTTTTTTAATGCATAGACCATGACGTACACAAGCACCCAAAGGAAGATGCTGGCAGAGCTGATGACAGATAAGTATAAGGAGGATGGGATTATGATTAAGCCGACATATGAGCAGGCAAAGCAGTACGAGAAGGATTACACGTACATTCCGGTATGCAAGGAGATTTTGGCGGACGATATTACGCCGATTCTGATGCTTCGAAAGCTTGCAGCACTTGACGAGCAGTATTTTTTACTGGAAAGTGTGGAGGGAGGAAGTCTTGGCAGATATTCTTTTTTGGGCTATCATCCAAAGCTCTCTGTTTCCTGCAAAGGGGGAATTACGAAGGTAAAGGAAAATGGCATGGTGCGAATCGTTCCGGGAAAGCCGAAGGAAGCCCTGCAGTCGATTCTGGAAGCATACCGTTCTCCGCAGATAGAGGGACTTCCTACATTTACAGGCGGTCTGGTCGGATATTTTGCATATGAGATGATACAGTATGCAGAGCCAAAGCTTAAGATAAAACAGAGTGATGTCAATGACTGTGAGCTGATGATGTTTGACAAATTAATCGCATTCGACCAGCTTCATCATAAACTGTGTTTCATAACAAATGCAAAAGCAGAACAAGGCGAGGCAGGCTACAGGAAGGCAGTAGAAGAACTGGAAGCATTTGTAGAGACAATCAGAATCACAGACCCGATACCATACGAAAAGCCGATACCTGCGCCGAAGTTTACCTGCAACCTTTCAAAAGAGGAATACTGTAAGATGGTCGAAAAGACAAAGTATTATATCAAGGAAGGAGACATTTTTCAGGGAGTCATCTCAAGACGCTTTGAAGCGGATTATGACGGAAGCCTGCTGAATGCTTACAGAGTGCTTAGAACGACGAACCCGTCGCCTTATATGTATTACATGCAGATAAAAGATATGCAGATAGCAGGAACCTCGCCGGAGACTATGGTAAAGCTTACGAACGGAAAGCTTATGACCTTTCCGGTTGCAGGAACCAGAAAGTGCGGTAAGGACAGGGCAGAAGATATGGCACTTGAGCAGGAGCTTCTGGCAGACAAAAAGGAATGCGCGGAGCACAATATGCTGGTGGATTTAGCCAGAAATGACATTGGAAGAATTGCTGAATACGGCAGCGTAAAGGTGGAAGACTACATGGCAATCCATAGATTTTCAAAGGTAATGCACATCGCAAGCACTGTTACGGGAACCTTGGCTAAAGGCAAGACCTGTGCAGATACCGTTGAAGCTCTGCTGCCGGCAGGAACACTTTCCGGAGCGCCCAAATTCAGGGCATGTGAGATTATCGATGAGCTTGAGCCTGTGCCGAGAGGGGTATATGGAGGAGCGATTGGATATCTGGACTTTAGCGGAAATTTAGATGTGTGTATTGCCATCAGGACAGCAGTCAAAAAAGGCAAAAAAGTATATGTGCAGGCAGGAGCCGGAATTGTGGCGGATTCTGTGCCGGAAAGCGAATATCAGGAATGTGCAAACAAAGCAGGGGCCGTGATTGAGGCAATCCGGCTGACAGAAGAAATTTGCGGATAAGAGGTGGAGATATGATATTGTTGATTGATAATTATGACAGCTTTTCTTTTAATCTGGTTCAAGTAATCGGAGAGTTGATTGACGGTAAGGAGGAGCTGAAGGCAGTCCGAAATGATGCACTTACAGTCGAGGAAATCATGACAATGAATCCTTCGCATATCGTACTTTCACCGGGACCGGGGAAGCCTGCAGATGCGGGCGTATGCGAGGCGCTGATAAAAGAAGCAAACGGAAAGATTCCGCTGCTGGGTGTATGTCTGGGACATCAGGCGATTTGCGAGGCGCTTGGCGGAAAGATTACATATGCGCCGGAGCTGATGCATGGCAAGCAGAGCAGAGTAAGGGTGAATAACGAAAGCCTGATGTTCAAGGGACTTCCCGAGGAGCTTGAGGTAGCAAGATATCATTCCCTTGTGGCAGCCAGGGACATGATACCGGAGCAGCTTGAGGTTACTGCTGTGGACGAAAAGGGTGAGGTGATGGCAGTACAGCATAAAACCAATCCTGTCTACGGACTGCAGTTTCATCCGGAATCCATTATGACACCTCTTGGAAAAGAGATGGTGCGCAATTTCCTGAATTGCGGACAGAAATGACATCTGTGTCATAAATGGTAAGCAATAGAAATGAAATAATTTAGGGACATTTCAAGTAAAAAATGTTTTAAAGTAACTATAAATGAGCAAATTTAAAAAACTGCACAATGCGTCTATGCAATTAAAGCTAGGACTTCCTCAAAAAGAACGTGCTTTGCCCCGCACTGGTAAATGAAACGGAGCCGTTCTTCGTGGATATGGCTATAAATATAAG
>JAGAQJ010000070.1 GCA_017622845.1 Lachnospiraceae bacterium
AAAGTTGCTATGAGAGTGGTATAATCATCTTGGAACTTCAACATAATGTGCCTCCTTTCATAGTGTGTCGTGATTTACAACTATAGGATAGCATATTTTGTTGAAGTTTTTCTATACCGACAATCAACTAGCACAACAGGTCAACTTAATACCTATATTATAAAGTCAATTTCTTATTTTCGACATTTTATACAATTATGTGCCTCCAAACTTGTAAAATATTACAAACAATCAAAGTCCTTTTATTAAATAAGACATACCAGATATTTCTGTCTGATATGCCATAACAACTAATCGTCAATCTCAATTTTCCAATTCAACATAGCCTGATATACTTTATCAGGTATCTTATCTCTATACTGCTCCGCCATATCCTTAATAAAGTCCTCTTTGTATTCCTTATACCTTGCAAAAGCAGCTTCAGCACTATCAAATGTACCTAACTTTATTGGTCTACCCATAAATGACATTTCAGCACGGTATTTACCTTTATCCTTATCAAAATGTACCCCAACAGGCAAATCCCCTCTATTCTTCTTGCCATTCAGAAATAGTGTATTGATAGTATGAGATACAAAAGCAACCGTTTCAGGGCTATAAACTTTATTTACTTTGAAAAGAATATCCTTATCTAAATCTAACTTCATACCAGCTATTTTATTCTGGTCATACCATACCTTAAAATTGCTGTAATTCAACCATTCTGCACACACTGTACAACCTTTATACTGTGGCTGTCTTTCATGAAATTTTTCATTATAACAACGATTTATCATATCATGCCACTTTAAATATGACTCTGATGTACAGTCAACGCCTTCTAATCCACGATAGCCAATGCCACACATAATAGGTTCCATTGCTCTTTTACTCCAATTATCCGGCTTATACTTAATGTCATTCATTACCTTTATAATAAACTCTTCTGAATTGTCACCTGTCTCATTGAAATGCTTTCTAACTACCATATACTGTTTCTGATTCAGGGGATATAAGTTTCTGTAATAGCAGTCCTGTTTATCATAGCCACTATGCCATATATACACATTATTTACTTTGTCTGGGTTTACAATAAATTCTTCTACTACAGCTTTTGCTGCATATAAATGAACACTCCTATAAATCCATTTGCCATCAAAGAAAACATTTTTTTGTACTGTATAGCGCAATACTCCATAATCATCATAACCACCCTGCAACAGATTATATTTACCGTCTGAACACCGGATTACCCGACCATAATTAGATAACCATGTATTTTTATAATCCATAAGCTTTACAAAGACCTCATCTGTGCCAAGTGAAATTATGCCTGTATTAGAAATATCTAATATTCGTTCCTTCTTTATTTCTTTGTACTGTCTCTGAATGAGTATTTCTAAATCATCTGAAAACTCATTCCTATTCTTTTCTTCTAAATAAGCACGCTGGTATTTATATTCACATTCTTTACATTGATTTAGATAGTATGGATTATGAAACTGACCTTTAACCAATCTGAATTTTTCTATTGGCAGAATTCTGCCACATTTCTTACATATTTTTGTATCTTCCATTTTATTATTTAATTCCTTTCGATAATAGACTTGATTTACCCTTTTTGGGTAAACCATAAGAATAAATTTAAAGAATCAGAATTGATTCCCTGACATAAGAAAAGAGACTGCACGAATCACTCATACTGTCTCTGTAAATAATGTATTGGTTGTCCGTGATGGACAAATGTATTAAATCTCAAAAATGTTTTAGATGCCGCCAAAAGTGGCGATTTCTCTATTTTGCGTAATCGTAATATGATGTTTCCTCCACTTGTTGGGAAAACAATATCAATCGCTTTTGTTCATTATTGCTTTCTTGAATTAGATATGCACACAATGCACATCCAAACAGCAAGAATTAGGAGAGCGCAATTTTTCACCGTCCTCAGACCCAAATGGGTTTTAGTTTAAGTCGGTGCTGTCGGCTTAGAGTTATCCCGTTGTTATCCGCAAGAAAAATCCTATAAGTTGTTATAATCAGCATCTCCAAAATGGGAGTCGATTTTTATTTGCTTCCATCGTACAGGCATATAAAAACTGTTATCCAACGATATATTCAAGACTACATCTGGACAAATCTGTCCAAAAGTACAAGCGTACCTTTAGGTACACACCAGTTTCCCACACAGAACCATCGTCTCACGGGTCTATGGCAGAATACTACCCATCTTATAATTACATACTGGCAGCAGTTGTGTCATAATCTCACAACTGTTGTATACAGCGTACAACACTTTCCATATTTATGTAATCTGTTTGAACCTAATACCCGTAGTAGTATTTTGATTCAGAGTAAAAACTTTTTCCTCTGATTGTCTAATGTGGTAAATTGCCACCTTCACATTGAAGGTAACTAATAGTGCCCTCTGTTTGATTCTTCCAATCGGACTAATCGAAACGTATCCATTTAAAGGATACGCCCTTAATAAGTTTCCTCTAAATGACGGATACCTTTTTACTAAGCGAAATTTTTCGCTCCATCAATTCTGTCGAACCCGTACTTTTCAGTACATGTTGTGTACTAAGTTTTTACAATGGCTTTTAAAAGGCAGTGCCTTATTTTAACACAAAAGAATCAATCGCCTTTTTCATCCTACACATCTCATTACAATAAATCCTATAAGCAGCAGTTTTCGCTTCATCTATATTTGAAAATATATCAGGTCTTATTCTCCTGATACTGCCTATACCAAAAGAACACAAACAATATTTATCCTCTTTCTTATCATAAGATATACGGAACTCAATTATAATATCATAGCCATATACCCTGACTTTGCAATTGCTGCTTATAATTATACCATCTGAAATATGCTCTTCCCACTCCAACTCTTTAAACTGCATACAGCTCATTCCTCCTCATTTAGCTTTCTAATTACTGGCTCACTGACTTTAATCTTGATGCGCTTATGTTCCGGTACAATACATTTCTTGCCTGTCATTGGGTTCCTTGCTGGTCTTTCGGGTGTCAGCTTAGCCTCTGCATTCATGATTCCATAAAATTTAATTTCTTCGCCTTCCTCTAATAGCTCATAAAATGTATCTAACACCAAATCTAAGTATTCCCTACAGGATTTCTTCGTTACCTGACCACTTTCAGCCATTCTGTTAATAAATTCCTTTTTGTTGATTGCCATATGTTCTTTTCCTCCTTGTTATGCTCTTACTGAAAATCCTTTGCTTTTTAGATAATTCATTGCTAATTTCAAAAGTTCTCCATTATTAACAGTCTCGTCTATAGTATCATTCCATACATGAGGGGTATTGTTACCTACGTCTAACCCTCCATGCAATCCCTGATTCGCCCATGATGCAACCTGATATCCTGATGCATTGTAATAGTTGCCCATGTAGTCTGTATCAATATATACTGACGCTACAACTTTGTTTCCTACGACTTTGGGTTCTACTTTGACAGCAGAGCGCAGGAAATCGTATTGTCTTCGATATGACTTCGGATCGTAGCTGTTATAGTACTCTTGCAGAAAATAGTTTAGTGTCTCATATACTCTTTCTGCTAATTCACCTATCATTGCTTTCATTACAGGCTGTAATGCTTTTTCTAATTCATTCATGTTGCTAATATGTCTTGCCATTGTTTTTCCTCCTTGATTTTGTTAATGAAATTACTCTTTTATGTTGTGCTGTATAATACCTCTGTAACGCTCTGTGAGGCTCATACAGACGTTTTAATGTTATTTGTGTAGAATTCCACATATAAATTCAGGCACTAAAATAAGCAGTCAGCAATCATATTTCTATGACTGATAACTGCTTATGTATGTGTCCAAATATTCTATCACATTAAGGCTCTTTATGATATATTTTTATTTTGTGTAAAAATGGTGTAAATGCACTTTTTAACCCTTTAAGAATGCCTTATTTTACGTACTTTCTGGATATCAGACTTGCACCCTGCCCCAAAGAATTATTCTATTGTTTATGCAGATAATTATAGAGCCAAACGATTAAGAAAGCAAGTGTTTTTTCAAGGTTTTTGGATATTTTGGCAACCCGGCTGCAAACTGTTACCCTTTACTTCCCATATTTAAATGTGATACAATAGCTATAAAACAAAAAATTGCTTTGTCACATAAAAGCATCTTTGAAATACCGGAAAACAGGCGCAAGCTCTTATGCTGACATACGGCGATATGATTCCCACTCATTTCGTATGATAAATAACTACTGTAATTGTGGCCACAAGGAGAATCCATATGAACAACAAGGCATTACGCATACTGGAATATCATAAAATCATAAATCTGCTTGTTGAGAAGGCAAGCTCTGCTCCCGGAAAAGAATTATGCCAAAAGCTGCTTCCCATGACGGAGCTTTCTGAGATTGAACAGGCACAGCAGCAGACCGCTGATGCTTTTACCAGACTGGTGAAGGGAGGGCGGATTCATTTCAGCGGAAATAAAGATATCAGTTTCAGCATCAAATCACTGGAAATCGGAAGCTCTCTTTCTGCAAGCGAGCTGTTAAAAATTTCCGCCTCTCTTGCCTGTGCCGCTAAGGCGAAAGCCTTTGCGCGCTCTGAGCATGACGAGGAAATCGAAGACAGTCTGCAGGCATATTTTGCAAATCTCGAGCCTCTGACTCCGCTGCAGAATGAGATTAACCGCTGCATTATTTCCGAAGAGGAAATCGCTGATGATGCAAGCTCTGCGTTAAAACATATCAGGCGAAGCATCAATCTGACCAATGAAAAGATACACAATCAGCTTATGGGCATGGTGAACGGCAGCTGCCGCACATATCTGCAGGACGCTGTCATTACAATGCGTAACAACCGTTATTGTATTCCCGTAAAAGCAGAACACAAGAATAACGTCCCCGGTATGATTCATGACCAGTCCTCTACCGGCTCCACACTTTTTATCGAGCCTGCTGTGATTGTTAATCTGAACAATCAGCTAAAGGAGCTTGCAATGCAGGAGCAGGAGGAAATTGAGCGTATTCTTGCCGAACTTAGTGCAAGCGCCGGTGAGCATACTGAGGAGCTTGCAAACAACTTCCGCCTTCTGACAAAGCTGGATTTTATCTTTGCAAGGGCAGGACTCGCCATCGATATGAATGCATCACGGCCTCTGTTTAATAAAGACCGTTATATTAATATCCGCAAAGGAAGACATCCGTTATTGGATAAGAAAAAAGTCGTTCCGATTGATATCAATCTGGGTAAAGACTTTGACCTTTTAGTTGTGACAGGTCCCAACACCGGCGGTAAAACAGTATCTCTTAAAACTGTCGGGCTGTTTACACTAATGGGACAGTCAGGGCTTCACATTCCTGCCCTTGACCGCTCCGAGCTTGGCGTGTTCACGGAGGTTTATGCCGATATCGGTGATGAGCAGAGTATTGAACAAAATCTGTCTACCTTTTCCGCGCATATGACAAACACAATCTCTATTTTAAAAAATGCCGATGAACATTCTCTCTGCATTTTTGACGAGCTTGGCGCCGGAACAGACCCTACGGAGGGCGCGGCACTCGCTATCGCAATCTTAAAGCATCTGCATGACAAGGGAATCCGCACAATGGCAACCACGCACTATAGTGAATTAAAGGTCTTTGCACTCACAACGTCCTATGTGGAAAATGCCTGCTGCGAATTTGATGTCGAAACGCTTCGCCCCACTTACCGGCTTCTCATCGGTATTCCGGGCAAAAGCAACGCCTTTGCCATCTCCTCAAAGCTTGGACTGCCGGACGAAATTATTGAGTCGGCAAAAGAGCATATCAGTGAGGAGGACGAAAGCTTTGAAGACCTTTTAGCAGATTTGGAAGCAAGCAGACGCACCATTGAGAATGAGCGCAATGAAATCCAAAGCTACAAGGCTGAAATCGAATCCCTGAAACAAAAGCTGGAAAAAAAGCAGGAGCGGCTTGATGAACAAAAGGACAGAATCCTGCGCGAGGCAAATGAAGAGGCGCGCAGAATCCTGCAGGATGCCAAGGAGGTTGCCGATGAGACAATCCGCAGTTTCCAAAAGGTCAATGTTAATAAAACTTCTATCAAGGATTTGGAAAAAGCCCGTACCAAAGTGCGCGACAAGATTTCCGAGAAAAATACAAAGCTTTCTGTCTCAGAAGCAAAGCCGACTCACAAGATTTTAAAACCGACTCAGATCAAACCCGGCGATATGGTAAAGGTTGTTTCCATGGGCTTAAAGGGCACGATTTCCTCCAAGCCTGATGCAAAGGGAGACCTTTTTGTACAGTGCGGCATTATCCGCTCCAAGGTTAATATTAAGGATTTGGTGCTGATTCATGAGGATTCCCTTTCCGGAGCTGCCAACTACAAAAAAGGTTTTAGCGGCGGCATGGGCAGCCAAAGAAGCTCCGGCGCCGGACGCATCGGCATGTCGAAGGCTGCTACCCTTTCCACCGAAATCAATCTGCTTGGCAAAACAGTGGATGAAGCGATTGCCGAGCTTGATAAATACCTTGATGACGCTTATCTGTCCCATGCGCCAAGCGTCCGCATCGTGCATGGCAAGGGAACCGGCGCGTTACGGCAGGCTGTACAGCAGCATTTAAAGCATATCTCCTATGTCAAGTCCTTCCACCTTGGCGAATATGGCGAAGGAGATGCCGGCGTGACCATTGCAGAATTTAAATAAAATTATATAGAAATGAAGTAACGATTCAATACACCGCTGCGCTGTCTGCAGCGAATATCGGTGATGTTCGTTTGGAGTATGTGAGAAAGCGTATCGGTTGAGACGGCATCAAGCTGCCGCGAAGCAGTTTTGCATTTGCATGACTTGATGTCCGCAGCTTTGAAGGTACGGAATCGTTGCGAATGCGGGAGTAATATTATGGCAAATAAACAAAAAATATTAATTGTAGATGATGATGAAAACATTGCAGAGCTTATTTCCCTGTATCTGACAAAGGAATGCTTTGAGACAAAAATTGTATACGACGGCGAATCGGCTTTGCAGGAAATAAACAGCTTTGTTCCCGACCTAATCCTGCTTGACCTGATGCTTCCGGGCATTGACGGCTATCAGGTCTGCCGCGAGGTGCGCCAGAAATCACAGACGCCAATCATTATGCTGTCTGCCAAGGGCGAGGTATTTGACAAGGTGCTTGGCTTAGAGCTTGGCGCAGACGATTATCTGGAAAAGCCCTTTGACACCAAAGAGCTTGTAGCGCGCGTCAAGGCAGTTCTGCGCCGCTATAAGACTGCTGCGCCTGCCGCACCCGTATCAGCCGCAAAGCAGGTTGCTTACCCGGACCTTACTATCAACCTCACCAACTATTCCGTTATCTATCATGGCAAAACAGTGGAAATGCCGCCAAAGGAGCTGGAGCTACTGTATTTCCTTGCTGCATCTCCCAATCATGTGTATACACGGGAACAGCTTCTGGACCAGATATGGGGCTATGAATATATCGGGGACACGCGCACTGTTGACGTGCATATCAAAAGGCTTCGCGAGAAAATCAAAGACCATGAATCATGGCGCATCGCAACCATATGGGGAATCGGATATAAATTCGAATATAACAAGTAATTTAATCCTGTAAAAGTAAAGCATTCTGCAGCATCGGTGCCGTTTTTAAGCAAATGTTTAGCATCGGTGTTGTGTTATGAATCAATTTCCTATAACTTTATAAAATAGAGATATCAATCAGAAGGGACGAAAAGCGTTGCGAAGAACTCTTTATTTAAAATTTGTACTTGCATATTTTATCTTTGCTTTTTTCGGTTTTATTGTAGTAGCCACCTTTACGTCAAGCATGACACTGGAGCACATGAAGCGCGAACGGGCAGACACATTGTATAAGGAAGCCCTGCTGATATCTGATTCCTACGCCGCCGACCTGTACAGCAGTGAGACTACGCTTGAGTCCGTATGGCGTCAGCTTGAGGCAATCGGTACTTTTTTGGACGCTTCCATATGGATTGTGAATCCTTCCGGTCTTATCGTGCTGGATTCCAGCTCCCCGCTTGATATTGAAAACACTGTAACAATACCGAATTTCAGCCCTACCATTACGGGAAGCTCTTTTTATACGGTTGGGAACTTTTTCGGCATGTTTGACAAGGAAATGATTTCGGCATTTGCACCGATTACTTCCCAGTATAAGGTAAAGGGCTATGTGGTCGTCCATGCATCAATGGACAGCCTGCAGCGCTCCTGCAACTCGCTTTTAAATATCTCTTATATTACGCTGGTTATCCTTTTTTTGCTTTCTCTGATTATCCTGCTTTTTTTTACCGAAATGGTATATCTGCCGCTCTGCAAGATTACGCACGCAACGGAGCAGTATGCAATCGGAAATTTCAGGTATGAATTTCAGGTAGACAGCGAAGATGAAATCGGCTACCTCGCTGCCTCGCTTGCATATATGGCAAGCGAAGTCGCAAAGGGCGAGGATAATCAAAAATGCCTTGTTGCGAACATTTCACATGATTTCCGTTCTCCGCTTACTTCCATGCGCGGCTATCTGGAGGCAATGCTTGACGGAACCATTCCGCCTGAACAGCACGAGAAATACATTCAGGTGGTGCTGAACGAGACTGACCGGCTGACCAAGCTGACAAACTCCCTGCTCACCTTGAATAACCTGAATACAAAGGGCATGATTCTTGACCGGACCAAATTTAACATCAATCAGGTCATCAAAAATACGGCAGCCTCCTTTGAAGGAACCTGCCGCCAAAAACTGATATCGATCGAGCTTGTGCTCACCGGAGAGGAAATGTATGTCAATGCTGATATGGTAAAAATCCAACAGGTGCTTTATAATCTGGTGGACAATGCCATCAAGTTCAGCCACAAAAACTCTTCCATCAAAATTGAAACGATTGAAAAATCAAACAAGCTGCTGGTATCGGTGAAGGATAACGGCATTGGTATCCCAAAGGACAGCTTAAAGCTCATCTGGAACCGCTTCTACAAAACGGATTTGTCACGCGGCAAGGATAAGAAGGGAACAGGTCTTGGACTTTCCATCACAAAGGAAATCATTCAGTCGCACAATGAAAATATCAACGTAATCAGTACCGAAGGGGTCGGCACTGAATTTATCTTCACGCTGGAAAAGGTTGATGAGGATTAGAGCTATGCCATTCCTTTAATTTTTCCTCCGCATGCCTCCTCCAAATGCGGAGGTTTCTCCGTAAATCAGCCCATCCATGGTAACCTCTGTCGTTGTCTCACCTGTTTTTACAGTATAAGAGCCGCCATCCTCAATTTCAGGACAGCTTATTACAACTGAATTATAGTTTTTTTTCATATTCCATGCAGCAAGTTCCCTGCCATCGCTGTCGAGGAGCACAATATCGCTTCCTGCTTCATTCTGCTGTTGTGTACTGATAAGGATAGCGCCTTGCGTGGACTCAGAGCCAAAGTTCTGCGCCATTCCGCTTTGACCTGCCGCCACAACAATGCCGCCGCTAATGGAAGCATCAATGCCATAGTCGAGTGCCCCGTTTCCGCCATTAGAAGGTCCTGCAATATAAACTTCACCGCCGCTTACTGTAAGATAACCGTTTGAGTCAATGCCGTCGCCTTCCGCATCAATCGTGATAATGCCGCCTGCAATGTGAATGCTTGCATCACTCTGGGTATCATCCATACCGCCGCCTTGAAATTTTTTTGCAAAATCCTTCCTTTCCTTAGTTTTATCAGCTTCTGTTTCACTTGCTGCTTTTGTCCTCTTGTCTGTTGCATTTAATCCGTCATCAGAAGATGTAATGTCAATTTCTCCGCCATATATATTGATGACTCTCCCTTCTATGCCTTCATAGGACTGTTCCACCACAATGCTTCCGCCTGCAATATAAATCTCATTCATTGCACTGATTCCATCGCTTTCCGCACAGAGGGAAAAATTCCCGTCTGCAATATATACATTTCCTGCCGTGTCGTCCTCATCATTTTCAGAATGTACTGCATCTTTTCCGGCTTCAATATCAAAGCTTCCGTCTGCAGCCGCTACGCTGTCCTTTCCCGAAAGTCCGTGTGACGCTGCTGTAATCTCATAGCTGCCGTTTGTGATAACCAGGTCATTTTTTGACACGACTCCATGTCCTGCCGGGGAAGAAATCACAAGGCTGCCTGTTCCATTCAAGGTCAAATCGTCTTTTGAAAAAATAACTGCATCAATATTGTTGTCATCAATTGCAAGAAAGCTTCCTCCGTTCGTAAGCACATTAGTCGTTCCATCGGCAAGCGTGACAAATACCTTATCTGCCTGCTTTACATAGATTGCAGCAGAGGTTTCGCTGTTGATATTCACCCCGTTTAATATAAGCTGAACCTTCTCCGTCTTATCCGCATCCACAATAACCATTCCATTGCTGAGCGAGCCGTTTATCAGATAATCTCCCTCTTTTGTAATGGTTATCGTATTCCCGTCAACCGTAACGCCCTCTGCCTCCGAGGCAGAGTTTCCATCAGAAAGCGTGATGCGTTCGCATTGTTCTTCATCATATGCTCCGCTTAAATCACGGTTGGAGAAAAGCTGTGAGACACTGTCTGCCTCTGCTGCCTCTGCTTCCAATGTATTTGCCGGACTCTCAGCCTTATTTCCACAGGCTGTGGCGAACATGCCAAATGCCAAAGCCATTGCAATGTATTTATATTTTTTCACATCATTCTTCCTTTCTCAAAAGTTACAAAATTCCTTACCATTTACATAAGCGCTACAGCATTTCCGTCATGCTGCTTTCCTGATTGGACAATGTTATCTCCAGATTTCCGTTTCGGCAGCGTATTTCATCAATCAATGCCTTCTCCGTATTTTCTTCCTTAAACGTAATATTATATGTAAGCTTAAAGAGACTTCCCATATTTGTCGTCTTTACATATACAAGCTCACTCTTACTGGTGTATTTTTCCAATAAATCGTCAAATACTTCCGTATAATCCAAATCCTCGGGAATCGTGATGCGCATTGTTTTATTCAAAGCGGTATATTTCTTCGCTCCGAAATCAAACTGTGCATAAAGCATTGTTACCGCTCCGAGTACAATGACGAAAAGAAATGCATACGCGATGTAACCCATGCCTGTAATCAGTCCTGCACCCATTGCCATGAAAAGAACACCGATTTCCTTTGCGTTCCGGGAACAGACCGAAATCTGACCAGACTGAATGCGCCCGCTACTGCCACACCTGCTCCAATGTTTCCATTTACCATCATAATAACCACGCACACAATGGCAGGGAGCATAGCAAGCGTGAAAATAAAGCTTCTGTATTATTTTGCAGTAACGTTCGGACAAGTGGAATGAACGATTCCTTACTGCTTGCTGCTATGCTATGAGTATAGGAGTTCAAACTTAAATGAAGTTTAAATTACCTGTGAAGAAATTGTGAAAAATACAATTGGGCATGCTCCGATACGGATTTCCTTGAAGGCCGGCTTGGTGCTAATTTCCTTACAGGCTTGTGTGCATAAAAACAGCGGTACCTTCCACATACCGCTGTTTTGACCTGTTCTGATATTTCTTTCCAGCTGCTCTTTGCCGTCACACGTTTATCTGCCTTTTTTATGATCCTGATCCAGTCGCATAGTGAGTGATATCCGCTTTTTTGCCATATCTACATCAAGCACTTTGACATCCACGATATCGCCCACGCTGACTGCCTCAAGCGGATGCTTGATGAACTTGTCTGTTATCTGGGAAATATGAACCAAGCCGTCCTGATGTACTCCAATATCTACGAATACGCCAAAATCAATGACATTCCGTACTGTACCTTTTAATATCATATCAGGCTTTAAATCTTTCATGTCAAGGACATCGCTTCTAAGGATTGGCTTTGGCATATCTTCGCGCGGATCTCTTGCAGGTTTTTCCAGCTCCCTTAAAATATCTGTGAGCGTTATCTCACCGATTCCAAGCTCCTCTGCCATCTTTTTCTTGTCTTTTACGCGCTTTTCCAGTCCGCCTGCTGTCTGCAGCGGTACATCTTCGCCTCTATCCTTTTGCTGCGGCGTTTCAAGCGCTGCTCCGCCCATGGCTGCTGCGAGTGCCTTTCCCATCGCAGTACTGGTATTTCTGATAACAAGATTTTGTTTCTGCTTATTATTTTTGCTTTTGTTCTGCTTCGCAGGTTTCCCAGTCTTGGCTGCGGCTGCATTTTTCTGGATTTCCTTTAAATCGTCCATTGAAATATCGAGCTTTTCTAAAAGCTTAAGCGCTGCATCATAGGACTCCGGATGCACACTTGTCGCATCCAGCGGATTGTCCCCATCTAAAATGCGCATAAATCCTGCGCACTGTTCAAATGCCTTGGGTCCAAGCTTTGCAACCTTTAAGAGCTGCTTTCTGTTGGTAAAGCGTCCGTTTGCTTCCCGATAGTCTACGATATTTTTAGCGATTGTCTTATTGATTCCTGATATGTACTCAAGAAGAGAAGCAGAAGCCGTATTCAGGTCAACGCCTACTTTATTTACAGAATCCTCTACCACTCCGTTCAAAGCTTCGCTGAGCTTTTTCTGGTTCATATCATGCTGATACTGACCTACTCCGATGGATTTCGGATCAATCTTTACAAGCTCTGCCAATGGGTCCTGCAGACGTCTTGCTATGGAAGCTGCGCTTCGCTGTCCTACATCAAAATTGGGAAACTCCTCCGTTGCAAGCTTACTTGCCGAGTAGACGGAAGCTCCTGCCTCATTTACAATTACATATTGTACCGGTGTGTCAAGCTCCTTGATCAGCTCCACAATCACCTGCTCTGATTCACGGGATGCCGTGCCGTTTCCTACGGAAATCAGATTGACATTGTATTGATGTATCAGCTTCTTCAGCTCCTTTTTGGCCTCTTCGACTTTATTCTGGGGCGCTGTGGGATAGATTACTTTTGTGTCAAGCACCTTGCCTGTGGCATCTACCACAGCCAGCTTACAGCCTGTGCGGAAGGCAGGGTCCCAGCCTAAGACTACCTTGCCTGTGATTGGGGGCTGCATGAGAAGCTGCTCTAAATTCTTTCCAAAGACGGAGATTGCACCGTCTTCTGCTTTTTCTGTCAGTTCATTTCTAATGTCACGCTCAATTGCCGGGGCAATCAGTCTGTCATAGCTGTCTAATATGGTTTCCTTTAATGCCAGCGTGGTGTTTTCGTTGTCCTTTGTGATAACTTTTGTCTCCAGAAAACGGATAATGCGCTCTGTCGGCGCCTCGATTCTGACTGTGAGGATTTTTTCATTTTCTCCTCTATTGAGAGCGAGAACGCGATGACCGGCTACCTTGTTTACCGACTCCTCAAAATCATAATACATCTCATATACGCTCTGTACCTTCTCGTCCTTTGCCGTACTTGTAAGCTTTCCTTCCTCATAGGTTGCCTGACGGATATAGGCCCTGTAATCCGCATTATCAGAAATCATCTCGGCGATGATATCCATAGCGCCCTGGAGCGCCTCTTTTACATTCTTAACTTCTTTCTCCTCATTGACATAGCTTTCTGCTTCCTCAAGAAGTGATTTTGTTGTCTCCTGCGCAAGAATTATATTGGCTAGTCCGTCAAGTCCCTTTTCTTTTGCAACGCTTGCACGTGTCTTTCTCTTTGGTCTGTAGGGACGATACAAATCTTCAACGACAACCATAGTTTCAGCAGCAAGAATTTTTTCTTTTAATTCCTCTGTAAGCATCCCCTGCTCATCGATGCTTCCAAGCACCTGCTCTTTTTTATCCTCCAGATTTCTAAGGTATCCTAACCGTTCATTGAGGTTTCTGAGCACCTCATCATTTAAGGAGCCGGTAGCCTCCTTACGATATCTGGAAATGAAAGGAATGGTATTTCCTTCATCTATCAGTTTTACAGCGGCCTCAACCTGCCACTTTTCTACCTTCAGTTCCTCTTTCAGCTTTAAAATAATGTCCATAGCTTCCCATTTCCCTCTTTTTATTTTACTTGTTTATTCTCTTTTGTTTCGAACTGCAATCACTGTGCATTCGAAGGTGATACAGGCGCCAAAATATATTACAGCCTTTTGGCATCGTGCATGCGTAATTTATGAAGCCTTGCAGACAGACTGCTGCATAAAAATTCCGCGGCAGCGATATTACAATTATATGCCAAAATGCGTCTCTGTTCAAGAATATTTATAGCAGTTGCGGTATGATTGGGTAACTGTTCAGCCTTATGGATTATTTTAGCCAGGACGAAGGTCGGCAGTCCTATGCCGGGACAGGCGGTTGGACTCCGAATGCGAATTTTCTAATGGGTGATGCCAAAGTCTTTGAATGCATCCGCGACCGGACTCTACGCGCCGTCCATGGACGCGTTTCGTCCTAAATCCGCATCCGTGCGGATTTTCGCTGATGTATCGAATCACCAATAAGAAAATGTCAGCATTCTCCGCCAGCCTGTTCCAACATAGGACTGCTGACCTTCTGTGTATGGATAACTGCCTGTTATCCATCTTAAAGCTTGCCATTATTTACTGTTTTAGATTTTCTAAATACGATAAAGTTTGTTTGTTATTAACACAGTTTTTTGCTTTTGATGAACAGAAAACTGCAGATAGTATCCCGTAGAATGCCTAGTGGAGAATGGTGATATTTCCTTATACGATGATAAATCATCAGGAGTAAATTTGCACGGAAGCAAATTTAGGCGAGATGGAGGCATGGACGCCGACTCGAGCCGGCTCCGTCCTCATTTAGAAAGCTTTCATTCATCGTATTAGGAAATTCCCATTCGAAACCAATGGCAGCCGTAGGGATACTATCTGCCGTTTTCGTCCGGATAGGAATGCATAAAAAGCTGCACTGTTACTTTAGAGCAACATTTAATACAGATTTCATTGTTTTATTGGCACATTCATGATACAATTCAAAATATCGACTAAAACATTGAAAGGATTTCATATTATGCAGCAATCACAATATAAAAGCAACAGTGAGCTTAAATATCTGGCAAGAATGCAGACCGGACGGTATATGGGGATTCTTGCAGGAACGATACTGTTAAATTTTGTTATCACGCTTGTCGCAGCAAATATTTTTTCCTCTTTGGTGCCTGTGACCACTGCTGTCGGTTATATCATCAATTATATATTAGTATTTGCCGTACAGGTAGTGACCTCTGTATTAAATGTCGGTTTGTCCTTTATCTTTCTGAAATCTGCCTGTAATATGCAGAGCACAATCTCCGATTTATTCTGCGGCTTTCGAAAAAATACTTCCAAGGCTTTGAAGCTCAGCGCTATTATCGCTGTTGTTGAGTCAATCTGCATGATTCCGCTCGATATCGCTTCCGTACAGCTTACGGATGTGCTGGAATCTGTTAATCTGAATGACCTCAGCCTTATGCTTGCCGGAGGCTCCCTTGACAGCTATGAGATTTTAGAGTCCTACAATGTATTTTACAATGCTATGATGAAATTTTACTTGATCATGCTTGTATGTACGGTTATTTCCGTGATATTGACTCTTCCGTTTTTTCCTGCATTTTATATGATACTGGACTTTCCTTCCTGGAGCGCCGGTACGATATTGAAAAAAAGCTTTGAAATTATGTCCGGAAATAAACTGCGGCTTTTTATGCTGTACTTGAGCTTTCTTCCCTTGTATCTGCTGAGCATATTTACATGCGGCATCGCACTGATATGGGTTATTCCGTATATGAAAATGGCAGAAACCAATTTTTATCTGGATATGATGGCTGTCAGAAACAAAACCATAAATTCATGCGTATAACAAAAGAAGGGGGGACTCTCTGATTGAGTCCCCCCTCCTTTTTATTGTCTATTGTAATAATCCATACCGCTATCCGGTTTAAAATAAGTCCTAAGATAACCGTCTTTGGAAACAATAACAAATTCATTGGTGCAATAGACCTTATTCCTGTGTCTGTCCTGCTCCATTGCTCTTCCACTTGAGATACGCATTGATGAAGCCATCCAGCGCACCGTCCATGACCGCATCCACATTTCCCGATTCAAAGTTCGTTCTGTGGTCTTTTACCAAGGTATACGGCTGCATGACATAGGAACGAATCTGATTTCCCCAGCCGATTTCCTTTACCTCTCCCCGTATGTCAGAGAGCTTCTCTGCATTTGCCTCCTGCTTCAGCAAAAACAGCTTTGCCTTCAGCATCTGCATCGCTTTGTCCTTATTCTGGAACTGGGAACGCTCATTCTGACACTGTACCACGGTTCCGGTCGGAATATGGGTGATGCGGATTGCCGATGAGGTTTTGTTAATGTGCTGTCCGCCTGCGCCGCTGCTTCGGTATGTGTCAATGCGGAGATCATCTTCATTAATCTCGACGTCCAAATCCTCCTCAATATCCGGCATGACATCAAGCGATACAAAGGACGTCTGACGCTTTCCCTGTGCATTGAACGGTGAGATACGCACAAGCCTGTGCACTCCTTTTTCTGATTTGAGATAGCCATAGGCATTCTCTCCGTTTACCTGAAAGGTAATCGATTTAATCCCTGCTTCATCTCCGTCAAGGAAATCCAGTACATCAATCGAAAAGCCTTTCCGCTCCGCCCATCTGGTATACATGCGGTAGAGCATGCCTGCCCAGTCACAGCTCTCGGTACCGCCGGCTCCGGCGTTGAGCTTCAATATGGCATTGCACTTATCATACTCCTCTGAAAGAAGCGTGCTGATGCGAAGCGCTTCAAAGGTTTCTATAAAATGATCCAGTTCCTCCCTGATTTCAGGTATCATTTCAGCGTCCTGCGCCTCATATCCCATTTCAATCAGCGTTTCAATGTCTTCATATTGGGATTTCAGCTCATTGCATTGGTCTACAGTGCCTTTGAGCTGTTTTAATTCTTTCATCTGCTTGTTGGAGCGGTCAGGGTCATCCCAAAAGCCGGGGGCTTCCATCTCCCGCTCTAATTCTTCGATTCGCTTTTCCTTACTTACGAGGTCAAAGTGAATCCCTCACTTCCGCTAATGGACTTTCATATGTCTGTAACTCCTGTTTCATCTGGTCGAGTTCTACCATTGCGTTCACCACCTTTTAAAAATTCAGTATTTGTTTCTGCGAAGCTGTTCAGCAGGCATACGCATTCCCTGCGCATGCTATGGCATACAGTCCTTCAGCCGAAAAAGCCCGGACCGCATCCTCTTTCAGATTACGAGTTTCTGCCGCAGCACTGCTTATATTTCTTACCGCTTCCGCATGGACACGGATCATTCGGATATACCTTTACTTCCTTCTTTACAGGACCTTTCTGCACGGAATCGTCCTTGTTTGTACCGGTAACCTTGGCTACCTCCTCACGCTCTACCTTCTGCTCTACCTTTACATGAAGCAGCAAGCGGACCGTATCCTGCTTGATGTTGGCTGTCATGGCATCAAACATCTCATATCCGTTCATCTTGTACTCTACAAGAGGGTCTCTCTGTCCATATGCCTGTAAGCCTACTCCCTGTCGAAGCTGATCCATATCATCAATGTGGTCCATCCACTTACGGTCAATTACCTTAAGAAGAATCACACGTTCAATCTCACGGATATTCTCCGGCTCAGGGAACTCAGCCTCTTTACTCTCGTAAAGCTTCACAGCCTCCTCTTTCAACTGATGCTTGAGCCCGTTCTTCGTCTTCTTGGAAATTCGTTCAAGCACTACCGGACGAATTGGCACAATCGGAAGAAGCAGCGTATTCAGCTCGTTTAAATCCCACTCCTCCGGCTCCAAATCATCATTAATCGCTGTGTCTACCGAGCTTTCGACTATATCCGTAATCATCTTATAGATGGCGTCTCTCATGCTCTCACCGTCAAGAACACGGCGGCGCTCCTCATAAATGATTTCTCTCTGCTCGTTCATAACCTGGTCGTACTCAAGAAGATTTTTTCTGATACCGAAGTTATTGCTCTCAATCTTCTTCTGCGCATTTTCAATGGCGCTTGTGAGCATCTTGTGCTCAATCTCCTGTCCTTCCGGAATACCAAGCGTATTAAACATGTTGATCAGACGCTCGGAACCAAACAGGCGCATCAAGTCATCTTCAAGTGAGATATAAAATCTTGACATACCGGGGTCTCCCTGACGGCCTGCACGGCCTCGCAGCTGATTGTCAATACGCCTTGACTCATGGCGCTCCGTACCAATAATCATCAAACCGCCTGCTGCCCTTGCTTCCTCGTCAAGCTTGATATCCGTACCGCGGCCTGCCATGTTTGTCGCAATCGTAACTGCCCCATGCTGTCCTGCATCTGCTACAATCTCAGCCTCAAGCTCATGAAACTTCGCATTCAATACCTTGTGCTGAATACCGCGTCTTGTGAGCATCTTGCTAAGCTCCTCACTCGCTTCAATGGTAATCGTGCCGACAAGCACAGGCTGTCCTGTAGCATGCGCTTTCTCCACTGCGTCTACGATGGCGTGAAGTTTTTCTTTTCTTGTCTTATATACACTGTCCTGATGGTCCACTCTGGCTACAGGGCGGTTCGTCGGCACTACAACAACGTCCATGCCATAGATATCCCGGAACTCCTTTTCCTCTGTGAGCGCTGTACCGGTCATACCGCATTTCTTGTCAAATTTATTAAAGAAGTTCTGAAACGTAATCGTCGCAAGCGTCTTACTCTCTCTTTTTACCTTAACGTGCTCCTTTGCCTCAATTGCCTGATGTAAACCATCTGAATAACGGCGTCCCGGCATGATACGTCCGGTAAACTCATCAACAATCATAACCTGATCATCTTTTACGACATAGTCCTGATCCCTGAACATCAGGTTATGTGCCCTGAGTGCAAGGATAATGTTATGCTGTATCTCAAGATTTTCGGGGTCTGCAAGGTTTTCAATCTGGAAGAATTTCTCTACCTTTTCTACTCCGGCTGTTGTGAGGTTTACTACTTTATCCTTTTCGTTGACGACAAAATCTCCTGTTTCCTCCTGCTCAATGCCCATCACAAAATCCATCTTGGTCATCTCAGGGACATCCTCGCCTCGTTTCATCTGTCTCGCCAAGATGTCACAGACCTCATAAAGCTTTGTGGATTTGCTGCTCTGTCCTGATATAATCAGCGGCGTTCTCGCCTCATCAATTAATACAGAGTCTACCTCGTCTATGATGGCGTAGTGCAAATCTCTCAGTACAAGCTGTTCTTTGTAGATTACCATGTTGTCGCGGAGGTAATCAAAGCCAAGCTCATTGTTGGTGACATAGGTGATATCACAATTGTATGCCTCACGCCTTTCCTCAGGCTTCATATCGTTTAATACGACGCCGACTTTCAGTCCTAAGAACTCATGCACTTGTCCCATCCACTCGGCATCTCGCTTTGCCAGATAGTCATTGACGGTGACTACATGTACGCCTTTTCCCTCCAAAGCGTTGAGATATGCCGGAAGAAGGGCTGTTTGCGTCTTACCTTCACCGGTTCTCATCTCTGCGATACGTCCCTGATGAAGGATAATACCACCGATTAACTGTACTCTATAGTGCTCCTGATTCAGTACGCGCTTTGCTCCTTCGCGAACGACTGCATATGCCTCGGGGAGAATGTCGTCAAGGCTTGTCCCTTCTGCCACTCTTTTCTTGAACTCTGCTGTTTTTCCCCGAAGCTCATCATCCGTAAGCTTTCCCATCTCCTCGCGATAACTCTCAATTTTTTTAACGATGGGTTCAATCCTTTTTAATTCGCGTTCACTGTGTGTACCGAATACTTTTTCTATAATACTCATATGCGGCTCCAATCATAAATAATCGTTTTCTTACTTTACATAAGTCTGCACTGAACAAACTAATGTCTATTGTAGCAGATGACAAGCACAAATTCAATGAAATTTAAGTGAACATTTGGAGAATCCTTTGAAAAAAATACAAAATCGGGCAAAAATAGAAGACTAATTGCCATCATGGCAACAAGTCTTCTATTTTTTGATAGCGCTCTCCATTCAATATCGTTAACAGGCTTTTGTAGGGATCAAGCTCGTTTGAGAGAACCATTCTGCATACATTAGGGGAAAAGCCGCTGACCAGTCCGACACCAAGCTCATTTTCACGCACAGGGACAACGTTGGTTCTGCTGTTAATATTCCAAAAAACAAGCTTCGGCAGCTTGTAGCCATATGCGGAATATTTCCTTTGCATTGTCTGAAATAGCGTCTCTCTGCCGTTTGATGAGACTGCTGCGTCAAACTCCATGTCGGAGAGAATCAGCACAGTCTGCGGAAGCTGTGACTGGGAAAGGTGATTTCTCACAGCAGTATCCAGTATCAGTGCAAAGGTTGCTTCTATATTGGTGTTAGAGCAGTCATTGTGCGAAAGTGCAAGCTCCAGCTTTTCCCTAAGAGTTCTGCACTTTGACAAATCCACATACTCCGGTCTGCTTGAGAAGGTTATATATTGATTGTGATATACGCCCTTCAAGCGTTCTGCAAAGTAAATTCCTATGGCATTTGCCACCTCGAGCGCTGTGGTCTGCGTATTTCCGACATTCACCATCATGCTGCCCGAACCGTCGACCACACACAGGACATTCTCTGCATCATTGACGGTATCAGGAAGATTGCTCCAAAGCAATTCAAGCGAGGTATCCTCGGGCTTTACTGTCATCTTCCATCTGACTTTTTCCACATATTGCGTAACAATATCATGCGGCATCAGCACGCCTGCCTTGATGGAGGCTGTATGATTTTTAACGGCTTCCAGATATGTTTCCCTGCGTGATTTGTCATGTCTGATAAAAGCATTTCGATAGAGAATATTTGCCTTTGACGGCACATATTCATACGATATTTCCTGCCAATCTCCCGCACTCATCTGCACCTCTATGACATTCAGGTATGTCCTGAGCGCACTAAGAAGCTTTCTATATTCCTTTGAAGTCAAGTGCATATAGTCCCTGATTTTCTCTGCCTGACGTCTTGTAAGCTCTGACGAGGTATTCAGGCTTGGCATCCACTTGGCACACAGGGAGATGCTTTTTCCTGATGCCATATGGATGCTGTCTTCCCTTAACTGCGCCTGAATATAAGCAAGCGCTTTTTCCTCAGCATCCGTATCAAACAGAGTGAGCAAATCATCGTATCTGCCATACTCTGCTACAAGCGGTATCATTTTCTCTGCCAGTATCTTGTCGCTGTGTGCAAAATAATCCAGCAGGATTCTAAAGGTACGGCGCTCGCCCATTCCGCCCCTGATATCGCGGAGGAAAAACAACCATTTCAGCGCCATGCGCTGATCCTCATAATATGCCTTAATGAACCGACTTACAATTTCCCGGGCTGTCGCATTTCTGAGGGAGGCTGCCGCAAAATTCAAGTCAACAAGCTCCTTGCCGGAGGTCACATAGCCTACGGCTCCATTTTCCGTGACTGCTTTTCTATTGGTAAGATTATTATAAAGCATTTCCATAAAATTCATACGATACGCCTCCTGTCCGTTTTGCTGTTAAGTCACAGTTATGCTAACGCTGTTGAAATTATCATTGTAAGAATGTGCGTAGCAGCACAGCACTATGCACTCGCTGCGGAGTACATAAAAATATAGTGGTTGAGATGCATCAAGCCGCCACGAAATGGTTTTGCATGGCTTGACGTTTATAACTATGAAAGTACTGAATGGTTACGAATATCATAAGAACTCTGCACGTCAGGATTCGAACCTGAAAGACCATAACCAAAATGGGATTTACATTTGCTGTGAAAGCCTTTGGCAAGACTTATGAATTTTGTGCACCTGCACCGATGCAGAGTCTTATGAGGCAAGAGTACCACGACGCTTCCTTTGGGACGGGACTCGAACCCGCAACAGCCATGTCACTTGGAAGGTGATATTGGATTGCTGTAAAAGTCTTTGGCAAGACTTTATTCTTGGTGCTCTACCAGTTGAGCTACCCTTGGTGCAATCATGGTGTTGTTCTCTTGTTGAAGTCATCATAGCATTTTATGGAAATAAAATCATTTAAAAAAAGCTGCGAAGGTAACAGCGCGAGTACCTGTGTGCAGTTGAACAGGAAAAGGTGCACGAGTCTGCACAGAACAAAAGCAGGCAAGCCTGCTCTCAACTCCCCAACCCCTCACTCATGAGGGGCTTGCTTGCCCAGATGCAGTCACATAGTGACATTTTCCATACGCATCTGTGCGCATCCTGCCGGAGGCTTTTATGATATAGGAAAATGCGGAGCACTTTCCTATATCATAAAAAACAGCTCCCCACCGTCAAAGCACAGTGAGAAGCTGCTCCCTTATTTAATCAAAATCAAACTTTGTAAATCTTTTTGCCCTGTCAAGATAACGGAATCTTACCATCTCGTTTTTCTCAAGTACATCGGCCTCTGTTCCTCTGTACTGGCAGCGGATGCAGCTATAGATTCCTGTATCCTTATTATAGAACATGTCGATGTCGAGGTCTCGCATGAAGCAGGATGGACACCTATAATTTAATTTGCCTTTTCCAAGTTGAGCCATGTTGCAAATACCTCCTTATCAGAAATTGTCTTCTTATATCCAAGCTTGAACATAGGGGAGAATGCATATCCCTCTTCAATATAACCAAGAGCCTTGTCAGATGCGGTCAGTGAAACCTTTGTCTGAATTGCCGGAATCACTGCGCTGACTGCGCTTGCTCCGTCAAGCTTTGCATCACGGCATCTGTACTCATAATTAATTGTTTCTCCGTTCTCACCTTCACATGCAAGTGTAATGCCTGTCATATCCTCAGGATACTCTGTTGTGCCATAGCATGCTGTGATGTACTCATCAAGCGTAATCTCAGCCGCAGGATCACTGATTTCAAGAATGTTTCTCTCAATCTTAATGTTAGAAGAGCCTTCCTCAAAGTATTCCTTTGTCTGAAGCTTCACTGTCACATCACGGAACTGAATCTCAACCGGATCAAGTGTCAGAATACGTGTCTTCTTTCCATCAATTACTTCCTCTGAGAAGTGGCAGTGTGTCGGGCAGAGGCAGAGGTCAACTTCCTCACCCTTGTAAGAAAGCTTCGCGCTTCTTACTGTACCGGCTCCGGCATAGTGTGTAAAGTAACCTGCACGATACTTCTCCTGAATCAGGAAAGGATAAGAAGCATCCTGTACATGCTTTGTTCCGATGCCTACAGGCCACTCAAGCTTTGCAACATAAGGACGAAGGTCAACGATGGCACCGCCCTGGTCCATATTGACACATGCTCTCATGTATGGGTCGCAGTACCAGAATAACTGCTTGTCTGAACCGTATAAAATATCTCTCCACGGAGCGCACTCAGGCTCATTGTAGTTTCCTGCATTAACGCCCTTCTTCTCTCTGTAATAGTCGGCAAACTCGGCCATTGTCATGTCAATCAGCTTGCCTTCCTTCTTTAAGTCGCCATAGTACTTGCAGCCGTCGCTGTAAGACTTGTAGAGAAGCTCATATGGCTGCTCCCAGCGTCCCATCTTGTTCATCCAGCCTGGTCCTACGAACATCATATTGTAAGAATATCCGTTGTTGTATTTGGCTAAATCGCGGTACTGGTCAATTAAGTTATAGAGATATGGATATTCCCAAGTCTTTGTATCATAAATCATACCACGAAGCACGTTCTGCGGATGGGTACCGAAGTTTGAGCCGTTTCCATCATAGCATGCAATCAAATCTCTTGATAAATGAGGGATTGCTACAATACCGGAATCCTCTGCTGCATTTGCGGCAGGTGCATGGGTGTTCTGCTTAGAAGGAATCCAAGGTGCCCATGGACCGCCGTCAAATAAGGTGTACCATGAGTTGTTGCAGGTATGGTATGCCTTAGGACCTTCCTCCCAACAAGTTGCAACAGCACACTTAACCGTCGGATATTTTTCCTTAATATAATTGGTAAGCTCGGCATCCATGTAATAAGAGCCTGTTGACTCCGGATAGAATCCGAATCTGTCATGGAATTTCTCGAAAACATCATTTACGATTGCCTTCTTATCCTCCATTGAGAACATCCAGATACAGAAGTCCTTTGTCTTATACTTCTCGCGGAACTCCTCACAGGGAAGTCCCAGTAAAGAAAGTGCAATCTCATCACCGTAAACCTCGTGATCGTGCTTTGCAATTTCTACTGCCTCATCATTAAATAATGAAGCGTAGGTCATCTGGATTGTTACCTTCAGACCATTCTCATGTGCCAGTCTCTGCTGTGTTTTGAAAATATCAAGAGACTCTGTGAGCAGCGCCTTATCTCCGATATCTTCCTCTTTTCCCTGTCCTGTGACAGTTGCAGAATACTCCGGAACCATCTCCGGACGATGGATAATGTTGACTACGAATTTATCCACTTTTCTTCCTCCTTATCCGGGATTTAAATCCCTTTAAAATCAAATGATAAAACTAACTTGTTTGTTGTATCCAGCAGATACTCCTCGTGGGTTCTTGAACCCCAGCTGTCATCACCGCCTACGCCCATCTGCATCAGCGCAATCCTGACTACAGTATAGTATACAGGAGGCAGCTCATAGACATGCATGGCGTTCTCCAGCTCATGCGGCGTATATGGCAGTACGTTCACGCTTAAATCCCTGCCTGTGAACTCAATGCCTCTCCCCTTGTTGTCCGTAATCCGTGCGCTCCTCACGCCCGTATGATTGCCGCACTCCTGGGGGACTAAGTATTCTGCCAGATTTTCTGCTGCTTTTTTATGATAAATACCAAGCCTGCCGCCCTTCTCACGGTCGCAGTAGGTATCTGCCGGACCCAGTCCGTACCATGTCAGATTTTCCAAATCTGCATCGAATTTGAACAGCATGCCGAACTCAGGCATATCCCTGGATATGCTCATATCGGATATTCCCTTTGGCGGGTCGTATTCCAACGTCGTGTGAATCGTTCCATCGCCTGTCACCTGATAGGTTACAAAACACTCTGACTCCGGTGTTGTCGGCAAACCGTATCTGTATCGAATTGTGACACTTGTGTCATTTTTGTAAATTTCCGGTCCCTGCGTGCGCTGATACAGGCTTGCAGTCTTCCACTGTGCATATCGGTAAGGCATCTGGCTGCCGCAGTCATTGTCTGTCGGTGCACGCCAGAAGTTCGGTTTCGGGATTGCTTTTATCAGCTCTCTGCCTGCATACACATAAGATACCAGACC
This sequence comes from Lachnospiraceae bacterium, assembly GCA_017622845.1. Lineage (GTDB taxonomy): Bacteria > Bacillota > Clostridia > Lachnospirales > Lachnospiraceae > COE1. The sequence continues at coordinate 25,057 of JAGAQJ010000070.1, forward strand.
TTTTCCGCCTTTATCAAACAGCGCCTCAAAATTCATACCTCTGACACCGATATTGTATCTGCCGTCGGCTGTCTCTATCGGAAGTATCTCTTGTACTTCCTCCGTATTGTCATCTATCCTGTAAATTCCCTGTCCAAAAGCAACCTCGTGACCGCGCTTTGCCCAAAGGGTATCATCCTTTAACACATAGCTTACCGTGACCGTGTATTCGCCGTTTCTGACTGCCTTCCACGGAAGCTCACTGCTCCACGGCGTCATGTATTGGAATAACGGCAAATCGTAAGTCTTAGCGGAAAGCGGCTCCACGTCTGTCTCAACAGCGGTTCTTACAAGCTCCTTTCCATCCAGCATCAGAGCAACTGTACACTCATAGTCCGATGTACTGGTAAAGAGATTTTTGTTTATCACTTCAAATTTATTATCTGTAATGCGAAGCTGTATATTCTGGTAATTGAACTTGACCTCCTGCATCTTGGGCGATGGATTTCTGCTGCCGCCATAGGCGATTCCGTTTCCGCTGAAATTGTAGTCGGACGGTCTGTCATCAAAATCACCGCCGTAGCCCAGTACCTCATTGCCGTACCGATCCTTGTGATAAAGCGACTGGTCAACGTAATCCCAGATAAATCCGCCCTGGAATAAAGGCTCCTCGTCCGTATAGTCCGTATATTTATGCATCGCTCCGCAGGAATTTCCCATCGCATGTGTATATTCACAAAGCAGGAAGGGTTTATTCCGGTTCTCTGCTAAATATTCTTTGATCATCACAACGCTTGGGTACATACGGCTCTCGATATCCGAAGTGTCATTATAGCGTCTGTCGTTAAATACGCCCTCATAATGAACCAGTCTCGTATCGTCAAGCTCATGGAGCTTCTTGGACATCTCATATATGACAGGACCTCCGAAAGACTCATTTCCGCAGGACCATATCAATATAGACGCATGATTTTTATCACGCTGATACATAGAATTGATTCTGTCAAGCAAAAGCGGCTGCCATTCCATTCTGTCGCCCGGAACTGCATCTGCCATTGTCAGCTCGTCTCTTAAAATTCCGTCCCATGTACCATGCGTCTCCATGTTGCACTCGTCAATCAGATACAAGCCGTATTCATCACAAAGCTCATACAGCTTGGAATCATTGGGATAATGGCTCGTTCTGATGGCATTGATGTTGTTCTGCTTCATGGTTATAATATCCTGAAGCATCTCTTCATAATCCGGCACCCTGCCGAAACGTCCGCTGAATTCATGACGGTTAACACCTTTGAATACAATTCGTTTACCATTCAGGGTCATAATGCCGTTATCGATTGCAAAGCGTCTGAAACCGACTCTCTGCGGAATGATTTCCACAATTTTTCCGGTTTGATCATATACGGTAATTACAAGATCATAAAGGTTTGGCTTCTCTGCGCTCCAAAGCTGCGGAGAAGCAACCTTTAATACTGCCGTTGGATTTTTGCCTTCTGCAAGTTCCATGTCAAGACCGGAGACTGCCTGATTCTGATAAGAAAGCTCTAATTTTGCCCTTGCATTCTGTTTTGTGATAACGGTGAGCAGGACTTCCAAATCTGCCTTCGCATAATCGTCCTTTAAAACCGTCTTGATTCTGATATCACTGACATGTGTGTCCGGTATCGCATACAAATATACACTCCTGAAAATTCCGGAGAAACGAAAGAAATCCTGATCCTCACACCAGCTTCCGCTCGTCCACTTAAATACCTGTACGGCAAGTTTATTCTCGCCCCGTCTTAATACCTCAGTCAGTTCAAACTCAGACGGCGTAAAGCTGTCCTCGCTGTAGCCGATATAGCTGCCGTTGCACCAAAGCGCAAAACCGCTCTCCACACCCTGAAAGGATACAAACACGCGCTTTCCATCGAACTGCTTCGGTACGGTAAAATACTTCACATAGCTTGCTGTCGGGTTAAAGCGCGCGGGAATCTCACCCGGCTCAATCACCTCATGCCCGTCCCAGGGATACTGTATATTAACATACTGGGGCTTGTCATATCCCTCAAGCTGTATATGTGCCGGTACTCTGATATCTTCCCAGTCTTTACAGTCTGTCTCATCATTCTGGAAGTCTTTTGGCGCTTCCTTGATATTTTCAGCATAATGAAACTTCCATACACCGTCCAGAGACTGCTTTAAGCTCTGCAAATTTTGTGCAAATTCGATTTCACTTGTATAATACTTGTGGTCTGAATGCGCCGGTATTCTGTTCTCTTCAAAAAATTCGGGATTTTTGATTTTTTCATAATCAAACGTAACATTCTGCTGCATTGTTTTATCTCCCAAAATCAACACAGCGCCGCGCAAATATCAGCAAACGCAATACCTGCCTTTCTCTGTCCTTCACTACAGCGCCGTATCAAAAATTCATAGCTGCCCGGGGCGGCACATTTTCACCGCCCATCATCGTCATTATAGCATCTGTTTCTTTATGATTGTTTCTAATATCTTCTCTATTTTGTGCATTTTCAGCCATCGCGTTTCTGCTTTGCCCTACCAGCCTTTCAACGCTGATATTTTATACTCCAGAAGCTTTCCTTCGTGGTTGTCAGGACGCTTCTTCCATTGATAAGGCGACGTTCCGATAATGCGCCTGAAATTTCTGTTGAACGTTGAAGGTGTGACAAACCCAACCTTTTCAGCGACATCTTCCATACTGATATCTGTCTTGTCGATCAGCTCACACGCCTTTTTCACACGCACAAAGTTCACATATTCAATCGGCGTCATATTCATTTTCTCCTGAAATATGCGCCTGAAATGCGTCTCACTCATATGGCACTCATTTGCCAGATCAGCAATCTTGAAATTGCCCGCATAGTTCTTTTCCACATATAAAATGGCATTTTCAAGCTGCAGGCTGCTGTTCTTTCCCCAAAACTGCCCTGCCCTTTTGCCGTTAAAGCGCGCAATCTCAAACAATAATGCATATGCCATTCCCTTGACACAGTCCTGATGATATTCGCTTTGATGCTGCATCTCTTCAAAAATCGCCCGGACCAGCGTTATCATCATCGGATTATCTTCTGCATTGATAAAAAAAGCCTTCTGATTAATAATGTCTATAATATCCCTTGTCTCCTGTGCAGATTTACCACATTGCCTGAGTATCTCCTCGGGCTGTATATAAAGATACTCCCAAAACGCCTTAACCTCTGCATCGCTTCTCGTAATATGCAGAACATTTGCCGGGATACAGGATACCATTCCTCCGCCGAAACGGTAGATATCATCTTCAATTACCAAATCACCGTCTCCATAATGGCAGTATCCGATTTCGAGCAGATTGTGAAAATGCATATTGTTGATATTTTCCCCGTAAACCTGTATCCATTTACTGCCCATCAATGCCAGCACCGGCTCATCCTGCGGCAGCTCGTAAAATCGAAACTCTGCCTGCTTCTTTTTCTTCTTAGGCATATTATTCCTTCTTCCCAAAGAGCGTTGATTCCCTGCTTATCAGCTCATATCCAAGCAGTGTTTTCCCCTCTACCTCTTCTCCCTGCATATACCGCAGAAGTACTCTGCAGGTCAAAACGCCAAGCGCCCTGTCGTCAAACAGCAGTGAAGTAACTGCCGGCTTTCTGTTTCTCAAAAGCGTACTGTCATAGAAGGACGCCACCTGCATTTTCTCCGGAATGGAAATATTCTTCCTTGCCAAAATCTGAAGGACTGCCGAGCAGATTGCATCATCCATGCAGACGATGCCTTCTGCCCTTGCCTCAACAAGCTTTTTGACGGCAAGCTCTATTTTGTCCGGCTTATCACAGTCTTCAAAAACCAGCAGCTCGTCAGGCTCCAGTTTTGCATTCTGAAAGGCTTCCCGATATCCCTGCTTTCTGGTGCGGTTTACCACATAATTTTTACTGCCGCCGATCAGCCCGATTCTTGTCACGCCGCTGCTAATCATGTGCCCGACCAAGTCAATGCAGCCGGCTTTATGATTGTTATCGACCTGTAGAATTTCCTCATCTTTTGAGGTTCCCATCAATACAAAAGGGATATTCTGCGCCTTCAAAAAATCAGCGTTATGGTCCCTGACCAGAGAACGGCTCAGAATGACGCCGTCAACTTTATTGTTCGCAATCATGCGTTCAAGGTTTGCCTGTGTCTCTCCGGCAGCCGTGACGAGCATGACATCATAATCATTTGCAGATGCCTCCTCACAGATACCCTGCATACTGTTCTGAAAAAAGGGCATATCCACAAGATTGCAGTATTCCGGGATTACCAGTCCGATATTGAAGGTTTTCTTCTGCGCAAGCCCCTTGGCAAGCACATTGGGTTTATAATCGTTCTTCTCTATGTACGCCAGCACCTTCTGCCTGGTGTCCTCACTGATGCGTCCCTTACCCGATATCGCCCTCGAAACTGTGGTCTTGGAAACATTCAGCGCCTCAGCTACATCTGAAATTGTAATCTTTCTGTTTTCTAATCTGTCATTGCGAAATGTCTCCATAGGTTATCCTTATCTATCGTAAAAATATTACAGGCTGTCAATAAATCTCTCAAATGCCGCCATGCCTTCGGCGTCTCTCTTGTACACGCCCGCATGCTCCAGTACTTTTCCAAAGACGATTCCGACTTCCTTTTTGATAATATCCATCGCATTGTCTGCTGTCACAGCTTCATATTTTGGAAGGAATTCGTCTACCCAGTCCGCATGCTTCTCAAGCGCTTCATTTTTGCGGATATCTTCTTTTGCCACGATAGCCGCCGCTAGCTGTTCCAACTCGGATTTCAGCCTTGAAGGAAGCACCGCAAGTCCCATAACCTCAATCAGTCCGATATTTTCCTTCTTGATATGATGAAGCTCTGCATGCGGATGATATACGCCAAGCGGATGCTCCTCTGTCGTAATATTATTTCTCAGTACCAAATCAAGTTCATAGCTGTCACCGCGTTTTCTTGCAATCGGTGTAATGGTATTGTGCGGCTCGCCGTCCGTCTCGGCAAAGATAAATGCCGCCTCGTCCGTATAACCGCGCCATTTCGCAAGAATCACATCGGCAAGCTCAATGATTCTGTGATAATCCTTGTGGGAGAGTCTGATGACTGACATCGGCCATTTTACGATACCTGTCTTGATATCCTCAAATCCCTTGACAGTAAACTCCTTCTCTACCGGTGCCTTTGCCATTGCGAACTCATAATTTCCGCCCTGGAAATGGTCATGGCTCAGGATAGAGCCGCCCACAATCGGAAGGTCTGCGTTGGAGCCGACAAAATAATGAGGAAACTGTTCTACAAAGCTAAAGAGCTTTTCAAAGGTATTGTGCTCTATTTTCATCGGAATGTGCTGACTGTTAAATACGATGCAGTGCTCATTGTAGTATACATATGGAGAATACTGGAAGCCCCACTGATTTCCCTGAATTTCAACCGGAATAATTCTGTGATTCTGTCTTGCAGGGTGGTTGACTCTTCCGGCATAGCCTTCATTCTCGATGCAGAGCTGGCACTTCGGATATCCGCTCTGTTTTGCATTCTTTGCCGCCGCAATTGCCTTGGGGTCCTTCTCAGGCTTGGAAAGGTTAATCGTAATATCCATTTCACCATACTCGGTATCTGCCTTCCACTTCATGTCACGGGCAATGCGGTAGCGTCTGATATAGTCTGTATTCTGGCTGAAATTGTAATACCAGTCTGTTGCCGTCTCTGCGCCCTTTTCATCATACAGCTTTTGGAAGGTGTCAATGACCTCGGAGGGACGCGGTACCAGACAGCCCATAATCTTTGTGTCAAATAAATCCCTGTACACAATGCTGTCATCCGGCATCAAGCCCTGCTCTGCTGCATAGCCGAGCATCTCCTGTAAGAGTGACTCCAAATCATATGCGGCAGGATTTGTGATATCATCCAGCTGCGCCGGCTCTTCATATTCTTCAATGCCAAAAAGCTCCAAAAGCCTGTTGGTTGTGTATATCTTATCCGCCTTATTCAAAAGTCCTGCTGCAATACCATAATTTACAAGATTCGCAATATTTTCCGTAATCATTATTTTTCCCTCCTATTTCGGCTGATAGTCTTTGATGACCTGCAATGCCGGAAGTGCATTTCCATCATAATCAAACAATGCCTGATTTGCCCACTCATTTCCTCCGGGACCTGCTTCCTTGATATATGCAAGCGCCTCATCGGTCGCCCAGCCGCTGCCTGCTACCGGAAGCCAGCCTGCCTCCCAGTAAAAGAAGCCTCTTCCTTTGTTCTCAGGCACTTTCTCAAGTGTCTCAAGAAATGCCTGCATAAATGCACACTGTCCTTCCTTTGTCATCGGGAACGGCACCTTTTCACAAAGCGCAGGCTTTGTCGCCATGCCTTTTCTGTTTTCAGGAGCCAGCTTCTCATATGCGATATAGTCCTCTGTGGTATGACCCATGGAAACCTCTGCGATAATCAGTTCCTTTCCGAATCGCACTGCAATATCATTCATATTGTTTGACAGGTCATCAAGCGTGCCATGCCAGAAGGGATAATATGAGAGTCCGATAATGTCAAAATCCTCTCCCTTATTGACATTGATATACTGGTCAAACCACTCTCTGTAGAGTGCATTGTTTCCTCCGTTATCAAGGTGTATCATAATCTTTGCTGCCGGACAGGTTTCCTTCACTGCTCTGATGCCTGCACTTACGAAACGGGCAATGTTGGCATAATTCGGTACCTGTCCTTCCGGCCAGAGCAATCCATTGGAAAGCTCATTTCCAACCTGTACCATATCCGGAACGGCGCCTTCGCGAATGAAGCCTGTCATCATCTCTTTCGTAAAATCATATACTGCCTGCTCAAGCTGGTCTGCATTGTAACCTTCCCATGCCTTCGGCTTCCTCTGCTTACCGGGGTCCGCCCAGAAATCACTGTAATGAAAATCAAGCAGAAATCCAAGCCCTGCCGCCTTTACGCGTTTCGCCATGCGAAGCGCTGCTTCATAATCGGTGTTTCCGGCACCATAAGGCTTGCCGTCCGGAGATTTCGGATCATTCCAAAGCCTGAGGCGGATATAGTTTGTATCATAGCTTTTCAGGATTTGAATTAAATCGCCTTCCTTGCCATGGTCGTAAAATTTTGCGCCGAGCTTTTCGATTTCGTCCAGTGATGAGATGTCCATTCCTTTGATATAATTCAGCATAATCTTTCTCCCTTTCCTCCTTTTGAGGCTTGCATCTTTTATTGTGTCGATGGATTGTTCTGCGCATTGCGCAACCGCTTGCGCATCTGTAAATATCATAACAGGGAAATCCAGATAAGTCAATCGATTCGAGAAAATCTCTGTGTGAGAAAAAATGGACATGTTTTTGGTGATTTTGTATAATATTTGTGGTAAGCCTGTGTTTCTACTGTGAAAACATTCCATAATCATTATGGCACAGGAAGACAGAATCCGCAAGCGCAGAACACGAAAACGTGTTTAAAAAAGTAACAGGCGCAGCGGGCTGCGTCGAGGCTTTTTGCCATGTGCAATCAGGAAAACAGGCCAGACTGCTGCACGGCGAAAAGGCTACAGTTTCATTCCGGTAATGATTTCCTCCACCTCTTGAAGATTTCTAATCTCATAATCAATGCGAAGCCCTTTTGTGTTGGTGTTTCCTGCCGGATTATACCAGCAGCACAGAATGCCTGCATTATTTCCTCCCTGTATATCGCTTGTTAAAGAATCTCCAATAATCAGAATTTCATTCTTTTCATAATCTTCGCCTTTTGCAAGTTCACAAAATACATAATCAAAAAAGCCGGCGTTCGGCTTTTCGATACCAATTTCGTCCGAGATAAATACGCCGTCAAGCAGCTTATCCAATCCCGATTTTGCAAGCTTTCCGCGCTGTGCAGTCAGTGTTCCGTTTGTGACAGCATACTGTTTTACTTTTGCTTTCAATTTGATGACAAGCTCTTCTCCATTATCATTAAAAAATGCCTTGTCTCCTAACCGTACCTGATATTCTTTGTTAAAAGCCTCTGCGTTTTCCCCTGGTAAGCCTTCCCCACGGAAAAACTCCCGAAAACGCCCTGTCAATATCTGCGCTTTTGTGAGTTCGCCGCGCTCGAGCCGTTCCCAGTATTTTTTATTGACAGCGGCATACCGCTCTACCATCTCATCTGTGCAGACGCCCATGTCAAACATTTCAAAGCATTTTTTCATGGCATAATTTTCTACCTTTGTGAAATTAAGCAAGGTTCCGTCGATGTCCCATAAAATAACCTTTATCATCGTTTCGTGTTCTCCTATTATTCATAGACGTATATCATTCCACTCCCTTAGAGCGTGTTTGAACAATCATTCCTGTCATCTGCACAACGAACGATCCAGTCTGCATATTAATTACACTTATTTACCAATTCTCTAAACGCATTTTCCAATGGTTCCCAATCCGGATTTCTGTCATCCTCCATAGACTCAGCAAGCGCCTTGTAGTATGATGTTCATATTTCATCGCGTATTACTCTTTCATTGATTGTCATCACCAGCTCCTGAACCTTCAACATATCCGGTTCCTCCGGTAAGTCCGTATTCTCCGCTGCATAACGCAGTTTCTTTTCAAACTCCGACAGCATATCATAGAAACTCTCATGAAAAGTTCCGTCTTTCTTTTGATATTTTCCGGAACGAATGTCCATCAGAAGCTCATGCTCTTTTACCCTGCAGGTATTAATCTCGCCTTTTTCCAAAATATCCAGCGCCATCATGAAAAGCCTGATTAAATGCATCGCATGCTTGTTCAGATGCAAATCGTCCTTTTTCTTATTGCGCTTTCCAATCTTCTCGTAATCCCTGACGACATTTGCCATAGTATTCCACATGCCGGAATAATCGCGCAGCGGATAATGTTTCATATCAGCATTTACGAATATTTCTGTTTCAAATTCCGGATTTACAGCCTTATCAATAAATATCTCCAGACTTCCATTTTCAAAATGCTTATAATGATTGTTAAAATCATGCATTGCATTCTTTACCGAATTGAAAATGTGCTGCTCCTTCTCGCTCTGCAAAAAAGAATCTCTGGCAAGCGCATTCTGCAGCCGGCGCAGTTGTGCATCGGCATATCCGCCAAATGAATTGATTGCCCGTTTGGAGAGAAAAAGCCTCTTGTTATCCAGAAGCAGTCGGCCTATGTCATTCAGATATAGATAATGCTCCGGATTAAGTCCCAGAAGTTCTATCGTATTCGGATTACAGCTTAATAAAAGCGTAATTATCTTATTGAATGCATAAATAACCGTATCCGTATTCTCGTCCACATACTGTTCAAACCGGGTAAGCCCTATCAAATCCGATTTCTGATTCAGGGTGATTCCTCTGATATCGATGTCGCTTGTATCGATATTGGTTCCATAGGAATAACTGCCGGCAAGACCCAGAAGAATCACATGCTTTCCAAGATGCTTATCAGTCTGTATAAATTCGTATTCCGTTTGCTGTAAAATCTGCTTGTAATCCAAAGACTTTCTCTCCCCTGCCAAAAGGCAAAAGGTACCCGTATGCAATCAGGCAAAAGAGCATTTCCCTCCTGCTTGTGCGCCGGGCACCCGTCACTTCAATCATTTCCCAGCAGTCCCGTCTTCGGCTTCCTGCTGCATCATTTCATTATCTGTTCATTTCAAGCTGCGGTCCTGTAGACTGGTGGTTTTTGATAATACCATCAATCTCTCTTAAGTCTGAGGAGGGCAAATCACCCGGAATCGTATTCTTTACTGCCGCCGTAGCATTACCGTACTCCATAGCCTTGCGGCAGTCCATATTGTGTGCAAGCAAACCATACAGCGCTCCTGATATATATGCATCACCGCTGCCGATACGGTCTACGACATCAATATTTTCATACGCCGGTTCCTGTACAAAGCAGTCGTTTATCGCATCATAGATGCAGGAACCAAAGGAATGTACCTTGGGTGAATGTACCACGCGCTGTGTGGAAGCTACCACGCTGATCTTATAATCCTGCGTAAAGCTTTTCATCATTTCCTGCACTGTGCCTTCCTTCTTAAAGGTTAATCTGGCTGTATCCTCAGAACAGAAGAAAACATCTACATACGGAAGAATCTGCTCAATGCACTCCCTTGCTTCCTCGCCTGTCCAGAGATTTCCCCTGAAATTGACATCGAAAGAAATGAGCGTACCATTTTCCTTGAAGCGCTTAATCATCCCGATGGCTGTCTCTCTTGTCTTCTGTCCCAGTGCAAGTGTAATTCCTGTTGTATGGAAGCAGCGTGCAGAGGTAAACATCTCCTCCGGGAAATCATCAATTGATATCTCTGTAAATGCAGTATTTTTTCTGTCATAAACGACATTCGGCTTTCTGGGATGTGCACCATATTCATAATAATAGATGCCAAGTCTGGAATCCTTTGTACTGTCATATACCAGATAATCATCACTAACACCGCAGAAACGTACTCTGTTTTGGATATATCTTCCTAAATCGTTCGCAGGCACTCTTGATATAATGCCGGTTCTGAGTCCCAACAACGATGTGCCCGACACTACGTTCAGCTCGGCACCGCCTGCCTGCTTCTGAAATGCATCGCCCCTTGTCAGTCGCTCATTAACCGGCGGCGACAGGCGAAGTAAAATCTCTCCAAGTGCTAATAAATCAAATTCTCTTTTATTCATCATGTTCACGGCTCCTCAATTATGGTTTGGTTGACGAAGTGTCTGGTTGTAAGCTCTTACATCTAATAGTTTATCATACGAATCTAAAAATTTCTACATTTTTTCTGAGAATTAGGAGAATATTTTGCAGAAATCTTTATGATTGCCGCCATGATATCCTGCTTCGTCAGCCTGTATCAAAAAATGCTTTCATAAAGCCGGCAGCTACGGCAAACATCAGCAATACATATCTGCGGCCCTGTATTAATTATAATTATAAGATGATACTTTTATCCAAAAACGAATTATTTCACTTATTGTACACTGACGCTATCTGCCTTCTCCGGCACCATGGGGTCCTTCATGTCATATTTTCTGTCCCACTCTTTTGTCGCTTCATCTCTTACCACCTCTGCCCTGTTTGCATTTAAAAATGATGCGAGCTGGTAAAAATCTATCCAGATTTCATTGTTTCCATCCTTTTGCGATTCGTCAAAAATAAGCTGCAGGCCTACATGCAGATGCACTGTTTCTATATTGTTGACATTTTCCGTGTCACTATAGCCGGTATGCCCCATATATCCGATCACTTCCCCTGCCGTAACATAATCCCCCTCCTTAAGTCCTTCTGCATAGGGTCTGTTCTGCCTTAAGTGGGCATAGTAATAATACCGCTTTTTGTCAAAGCTTCTGATGCCAATGCGCCACCCTCCGTACCGGTTCCAGCCAAGCGCCTCCACATAGCCGGATTCACAGGCAATAATGGGCGTGCCGACAGAAATATAAAGCAGAATGATATTTACTTGATTATATTGTCTTGATGACCCGAATGATATTGTATATCTGTACCGGCTGGCAGAGGAAACACCACTTACATATGCCAGGCTTGCACGAAAGAAAATGGATTGCAGGATTATGCAGATGCGATGAATTGGTTTAACTGAATCACAACCACCGGGTCAGCCGGTGGTTTGCTGTTTCCCCTACAAGAGGAATTTGCCGACTTGGGCTAAACCCACGTTGATTACTTGAATATTGAATTATCTCTTAAATGTTTCTCAAAATCAGCCTTTTGCCCTTCGCATTCACGCCAAAAATAATCATACCGCTCAATAACCATCTTTACCTTTTGCCCGCAATCACTTATTACTTCATCAATTTCAATAAGCTGACATTCTTGCCCTACAATAAGAATATAATATAATTGCGTTATATCATAAAAGAAAATGCTCTCCATATTTATCTCCCTGTCATACCAGCGATACATATCTTCCTCCAGTATTTCAGCCTGCTTTAAAAAAGCGGTCTTCCATTTTTCTTTATCCTGCAATGATTTCTGAATCGAATTTAATATCAAATTGATATATCCTGTAAACAATGGTTTATTTATTGAAGCGAATACCTTTTTCTTTTTCTCAATCAAATCTTTCCACCGATCCAGGATTATGCCGCTTACATGCACTAAGATATAATTTTTTGATGAATCTGACAGACTTTCAAACGCAGGCGATAAAATATCTGGTTTGTGATCTTGTATCGTCATATCCAAATGAATTGTTTGTGCAAAAATCTCCAATGCTTTTTTATCAACTTGTGAAAGGACAGTAAAAAGCAGCTTCTGCCAGCAGGGATTGCTTTCATTTTTTTGAAGCCATCTCTTCCATAGTTTTACATCAATATCTGCTAACTTCTTAACTGCCGTAATAATCCCCTCTTGACGCAGTAAATCCTCTTGCAGCCTCTTAAGCAAAATTCTGGCACACTCATAATAAAAACACGGATACTCTACATCCATCTTTGTAAATCCGACAATCATATATGTCTCACAATTTGAGGAAAGATATCCCCAATAATCAATAATGCTATCTTTTTCCGCTAATATCCTGCACAACCGTTTTGCATCCTCATCATATGCCTTCTGAAACAACTTACGCACAATCGGATCAGAATTCAGCCCTCTTCCTCTTTCATATGCCTCAATAAATTCATATATCTTATCTATGTCTCCGCTTTTCAATCCTTCTTGCAAATGCTCAAAAAACATACGATCTGCTCTTTTTGCATTTTCTCCTATTTTTGAAGTGAATCTCAAGGTATTAATTGCTCCCCAAACATCTTTTTTGATTTCGTTTTCCACTATTACATTCCCTTCTTCCATACAAGGCATTCCGGATCACTTAACTCTTCCCAAAGTTCCTCAAAGGCATCTACTAACATCTGTGGGTGTTCCACGCTTTGTATAATATGATGCTTTTTTCCAAGACTATTTATTGATGTACCAAGTGACCAGACCTGCGGTCTATCCTCATCTTTTCTCACATTCATAAGGAAACGATCATGAAAGCTGTACCCATAATCTGCCCACTGACACCTAAGCTCTGCATGTATGCCATAATGATTACTGCGCTTATTCATGATTTTCTGCTGCTCACTGATCCATGTATGTACGCTCACCTTACTCTTTTCCGCTATTTCTCCGGAAGTAATCGCATAAAGCTTTACATTCGTGCTTGTCGTAAAATACCATGTATGTAAAAGGTCCTCGACTGTCAAATACGGATCCCATAAGTATACCTTTCCAATCTTTACACGATTCATTAACGCAATCACATCCGCCACAGCTTTATTCGCCTGTACATTTCTTCCATACCGCCTAAACTCAGCCCTCACATATAATTCCTCTACTCGTCTGTCATATTGGCGGTTCCTGATATAATCATCGCGCATACGGCAGATTGGCGGACCCACACAAATATCCTCTGCACACACCGGCTCAAGAGTACTTACAAGAGAACCATTTTCATCATATATCAAACGCTGCTCCCCATACTGCGAACCTATTTCCATGATAGTTGAAATTTTCCTCATGAAGCTTGTATCCTGGCGTGACAATATCAACTGCCGCTTCAGATCAATGACTGTAGTCTTACAAATACGTGAAGCATCCCCGACTGTAAATGTCACCTTACAACCATCCCTGGTAAATATCTTCGTACCAAACGCAACAACTGAATCATCTGTATTACCTTCTGATAACAGCATAAACTCATCATCTTTTTCACATTCTTTACAAAACGAAACTTGATATGTTAGTTCCCTCTCCGTTTCATTTGTCAAGTAGGATGAACTTACATTTAGTGAGGGAAACTGAAACACAAAATTTCCAATGCGATCTGAAACAGAGAAAAGATCTATCGGTAGCACACTATGTATTTTTTCTGTCAGTTTTTCCAGTTCCCTCGGCGTCCATATTTTCAAAACTGTCTTATCTATATCAAAAAATTCTAAAACATAGCTTCCGTTTCTGAAATTATTTTTCAATATCTTATTCAGTAGTATTTCTCTTGTACTGTCCTGTTGTATAAATACCTTGGTAACTCCTTCCAGATGACCAACTTGTAAATCTCCATCTCCTATATCTATCCTTTGCTTTTCTCTGCTTGTACAAAGCATTTTGAAAATATCCCTGATTTTCGATACTTCCAAAACCTTTCTTTGTATTCCCAGCGAATATTCATCTGTAATTCTCTCTAATTTCTCAAATAAATTCTCAGACTTTTCAACTACAGATATCCTCTCTTCAAATGTAAAAATCGTATATATATTACTGGTCGATTTCTGCTTTTTATTCCACAAAAAGATAGATATCACTTCACAGCAATTATAATCTCCCAGACTCTTGCAGGAAATCAGTTCATCATATTCCCTAAGCAAATATTCTGTTGAAATATTTTCATTTATCCCTTTTCCCCTATACATAAATCATCCACCCTTTATTCCAATATAAGACTATTGCTTGTGCTTGATGTATCTTCTATTTTTGTTGCAGCTGTACCTGTTAAAAGTTCCATATCGACTAATTCATTTAACAACTGCCGTGTTCTTGGTCCTTAACGACTTAGCAGTATCATTACCCTTCCATTTTATAAGCTGTGCAATATTCTTCGTTATCTTCTTATATTCTCGTCTATCCTTTGCCTGAGCGCAGCTCTCATTTATTTCCTTATAACACAACTCATATACCTGCTCCGGATATTCCTTCACCAAATATTTTCCATAATAAAACAAATCATACGGATTCTCCATTACATCTTCAAGCAATCTCTTCTTTTCATTTTCAGACTTTAATTCATCCAATAAGCTCTCATAATTCTCATTCCATGCACCGCACTCATTATAAATATCTCATTCACTTTCTGTGCAAAAGATTCCTGATCTTCCTCTTTTTCGGAAGAATGGAGCCAGTAACGAATCCTGTGCGGCTGTAAATTTACCTCATTTTTAAAAAACGGCTGACCGACTTTTCTGAAATCCGGTCAGCAATTCCCTGTTTTTTGATTTCCATAGTTAAAAGCGGCAGGCTCCACTGGATTACTTCATAACCTAAATCGCACGGGTTCCGGCAGGCAGGGGCGATGATTGCCATGATCTGTTCCTGCGTAAATACAGGCGGTGCGCCGGAACGTTTCCTGTCAGAAAGAAGCAGGCGGATTTCTTCTTCCAGTTTATCCGGTGCGCCTGCTTCAATCTCCCACAAGGAAGGAAGAGCTTCCATAAAACGATTCCGCCAGGCTGCAACACGGTTGTAATGCAGGTCGACCTGTGAGGCAATTGTCTGGTTAGACATCCCCTGTGATGCCAGAAAGATAATCCTGGATCGTTTGACCAGGCTTGCAGGAAAGGAGCGACCTTTAGAAAAAGAAGTCAAAATAAACTTTACATCATCGGATAAAACGGGAATCATATCAATCGTTTTCTTTCGCATAATAGAACCACCTACTCATTTATATTAAGACCATTATGCACTTAAATGACCAAAATGAAAACAATAATTTTTCACTGTTAATTGTGCAATGCTGTACTAGCCTCTACCATTAAAAGACCAAACTAAAACCTTTATTCCCAATATAAATTTTCACCATTCCTAAATAGACCATTTCCCAAAAAGTATGTTACATTTCTCTCCTATGCTTAGGCATTCTTTTTACAACCTCTACTATTTCTTCAACAGAATTCTGACCTTTTAATATACCATTTAATAACATTTCTAACATGTCATCGTACTCATTACTATTTATCGGACTAAAATGTGCACATATAATAAAATTGTACGGTGTAATATAACGAGTTCTTAATTTCGCCTTTCCCTTTAAATCAACAACTTTGCCATCCAGCATAGCAGCACCATCATCATATTCTGCTCTTGTTATCTTTTTATCCTCATATTCTGCATACTCTTCATAGTAATATCCATATTTATCTGTCCATTCTTCTATAAAAGCATTATCATTCGCATATAATCCTGTTTCTTCTTCTGGATAAGCTTCTACATAAACAAATTTCTTGTAATATTCTGCTGCTGCACATACAACAATCCGCCGTACTTTTATCTCATCGCCATCCATCAAGAATTTGTCATCTGTGATTCTTTCAAAATTACTAATATCAGAATTGCCACTACCTCTAACCCACCATATAGGACCTACTAATTTTTCCCCACTTAGTGGTTTTTTCAAAAGTATCTGCAATCTATCAACACATTCTTTAGAATCTGTAAATTCTTTTACACCTCGTATACCTGGAAATGCCTTTCCAAATCTATAGGCAAAAAAAGGAGTAGATGAATCAAACAAATCAATATCATTACTTTCTTCATCTTTATCCTGAGAATCTTCTCCAAGATTTTTCTTAATGCATTTTAAATCTTCCTCCTGATTAACTCTATCAATGCCGCTAATGTTTGCTGCAATAATTTTTTGGACTAAAATAAACTCCTCATCCCAAAAGTTTTTATTTTTCTCTATTTCAGCTTCACTAATACACATAAAGTCTTCAATAAAACCTCTTGCCACTTCAAACCGTTCAATTTTCTTTGGTGAAAATTCACCTTTCATTAATTTCTCCATCTGTTCTTCAGTAGCAACATACGCAACACCACCAAGTTTTTTAATTTTATCTGCCTCACGCACAAACCTATAAAATTCAACCAAATCCCTTGTTCCTGCTCCACCAACACTGGAATTTAAAGTAAAATACTTAGAATATAATTCATAGCATAATTCATTCTTTTGTCTAATAATACATGATTGTCTCCTTCCTTTAACTTCCCCAATAACAACAATAAATTTATTGATAGCTTTTAAATCCTCTCTTCTTAATATATCCATTGGGTTGTCACTCCAAAAACTGATATTTGATGCAAATGGAAATTCACCTCTGCCATGTACCATCCACTCCTGGTTCACTCCAAATACATCAACAAATCTCTTTTTGAATTCATCATCAGGTTCTTTTTCTTGGGTTAAATAAACTTTTAATCCATCTACATTCTTTAATCCTATAAGCGAGCTTACATATTCAACAGTATATTCTTTTTCATTAAATCTTCTTGCATCATTTAAAAGCAAAAGCAATATTCTAAATCTTTCAGAAAACCATGAATTAACATTTTCTTTCTTTTTATCGTCATTATTAGAATAAATAAAATTATTCGTAACACTATTTCCATTTCCAGCTACATTACCATTTCCTTCTACAGAAATTGTATTACTATTATCGTTTTGAATAATTTGATTTTTCTTAGCTATAATATTGTTTCCACCTGAAACATTGTTATTATCATACACTTTAGATTTCATTGTATATGTATCTGAATTCTCACCAGACTTTTTTCCCATAATGAGTTTTCCAATAAACCCCAATACTACGACACCAATTCCACTGAAAATCCATTCTTTTCCCTCCCAAATTGTACTAATAATTTTATCTATATCCATTATAATCATTCCTCTCCTTGAATTTTTACAAAAAAAGACCTGCCTTTTCTCAAGATAAGTCCATTGTACTACAAATATTAACAACACGCTATTGCAAAATAAGACCGAACTCAATTAGTCAAGAAATCACCCTATATGCTTACAAGTACCGAACTTACATTATTTAATAACAAAAATTCGCTTTTGCCATCTCCAGATAGAACATTTCAAAAAAAGAGTAGCAGAAATATTCCCATTTCATCCCCATTCGGACATAAGAAAAGCCCACGAAGCCCAAAAAATAAAGGCTTTGTGAGCAACTGTAAGCTATTCAAACTCTTGGGCGGAGAGATTTATTTGGCTGTTTCGTGGTACACATTTGTGTGTTTTATTATTCATATTCTTCATAATTTTAGTTTTTCTCTATCTCGTCCAAAATTTTTAGAGCCAAAATGGAGCCATCAAAAATCTAAATCACTTTTGACTTTTCTTAATTTCATCTTTTTTTACAAACATACAAATCGCCCTCTTGGGATTATTTAACATTGTTACCGGAAATACATTCATCTTAGGCATATTAAATTCACGTACTACAGTATATACATTTTCTTTAGGTGCAAAACGTGGCCATATTTCTTTTACTTCATCCATAATCTGAGTTGCTTGATTTATTATTTGCCTTTCATAGGAAACCTCACCTAAATTAATATGCTGTTCATTAAGAAAATCTTCAACTGCTTTTTTCCCTATTTCAGTTCCATAATATCCATGTATCTCTATTGTGCAATTATTCTTTTTAATAACAGACTCCAATGGAACCTCAACACGTTGTTCCTGTGCAACATCTAAACCATTTTGTTTGATAAAATATTTCTGTCTACTTGCTCTTACCTGTTCTACTTTTCTCTTTTCACTTTCGTCCGTAACATCAAGATTCAGATAGGCCTTCAGCATTCTTATGGTTGCTGAACCACATTCAAAATTATCACAGAGAAATACAATGTTATTAATCCGATTGTCATTGTAATAAAACCCATCTTCTTTCAACTCTAGCATATAATTATACATATCATTTGGCTCTCGAACACTTTTGGCTTTCAAATATGTTTCGTATATACTTGCAAGCACACTATCACTTTCTCGCCCATCCTTAGGAACATATAATGTATTTACATCCTTTCGTATAAATTTTTCATCACGATTAACATCTGAAAATTCCAACTTCTGATGGTGCATAAATATTTTCAAATAACTCCCTATCTTTGCCTTATCAATTTCTGACCAAAGCAAATTATGTATTAATCGATAATATACTTGCGAATCAAAATCACAAAAGTATCTTTTTCCCACTTCCTCCAAAGCAGCTCTTTGAAGTAGCATCATATTGGTAATTTCATCATACTGTGTCCGACTTATTTCTGAAACCGTTTCCAATGTAAGATAATTCTTACTCTGAATCTTTTCAAGTGCTGACAACATCTTTAACAGAGACTGATTGCAAACAACGCCACTTTGTTCCTTAGTGTTATATAACAAATAATATTCATCACCATTTCCCCAAATATCTTCAATCAACCCTTCTGGATCATCAAGAACATCTGTGTTTATCAATAACTGGGGCATTTCTGTATCTTGGCTAAACTTTTTTCCTACAACATCACTGACCAAATCTACAACCAAAATAAAGTTTCCTTCACTATCCTCTTGAACTTTACCATGCAACACATACCATTCTGTTGGATTTTTGCATCCTATAATCTGATACATCCAACTATTATCACTCTTTAAAGGATAAAAATCCAGTGGTTCTATTTCATGCTCTTCAATATTTTTCTCCTTTGAATTTTTATTTTTCTTATAAGTAATGGCACAATATTCATTTTCTCTTTGCCATTGCCCTACTATAAATGTCAAGGCTTCTACAGAATCAGAACAATGCTCCACCCAATTTTTCAACACTTGACTTTGATACCATTCACTTGAATTTAATTCATCCACCCCAAGCCCATTCACTCCTACATTCTCATTTTGAAGAAGCATAATAGCTAAACCAAATGCCACTCTATTCATCACGCACTCTTTGCAAACTTTAAGCGCCGAACTCCTGTATTCACGTATCGCATCTATTAAATGTTCTTTTTCATAAATTGTGCCCGTCTTATTTTTCAACCATCCTTTTACTATTTTATTATCATTATAACAGTATGGATTAACTGGTAATAAAGAACCATCTGCTTTCTTAATAATAGAATGTTCAAAAAGAATATTATATGCCCTTTTATCAAAAACCAACCTCAAAAAAGCCTGTCTTCCCTCTTCACTTTTTAGAATGTCAGAATGATCTTTCAATGAATCGCTTTTCTCCAAATCATATTCCACAAAAAAGCCTATTTTATTCCTATGATGATCTTTTTCCTCTTCGATTGTTACTCCATCTATTTCCCATAAAGGCTTTCCTTCAAAATAGTTTCGGCTTTTATGCCTTATAAGAACTTTATTTGTCATAGCATCATAAAAGATCATAACTCCATTTTTCTGATAATTAAGTAAATCCAATGTATCTATTATATACCCAGAAGCGTTAAGGTACTTAATAAATCTTAAATTGCACTGGTCAATTAGTGTCTGAAGAATTTTCTGTTTATCTTCACTATTAATAAATAATCTAACTGCAAGTTGAAGAATATGTATCTGATATATTCCCAACGGATTATTAATATCTACAAATTCTGGTCTTTCAACAACTTTTGCTATCATATTATGAATAGGAAAAACATGTTCTTCGTTCTCTTTAATGTCAAAAACAAAATAAATATTATCTAATTCCTGTATAAGAATCTGCATAGATTTTTGAAGCAACTCATCCTCTATTCTCCAAACATCCCCAGTCTTACCATGTATTTTTAATTCATGTAAAAACCATACAGTGGTTAAATTACTATCATATCGTTCCTTTTCAGTTGCTTCTACACCAATCTGTTCAATACTCTCAAATGCCTGTAATAATTCTTCTACTATATCTTGTGGAACATTTCCTTCATACATAGCTTGACAATACTGAAGCAATTGGCAATACAATGCTGCAACAAGTAATCTATACTCCGATAATTCTTGTGGTGTACATGATTTTAATTCTTCAATTGTTTTCAATATTATTTTTCTTTCGTGCTGTCCTGCTTGCAACGCCTGCAAATATATCTCAAGCTTTTTCATCTGACACCTCCGCAGTAATTAATCTCAAAGCATTTATGATTATTTCGTCATCCTTCTTCATTTTTGTATCAAACAATTTTTCTATATATTCATGCTTAATCCTTTCGAAAAGAGAGGGGGCAATCACGTGATCTTGCACAGCATAATACAGCGAATGTACAAAATTGCTAAAATTTAATGAATCAAGTGATATAAGAGCTAACTCTTCGTTATCTAAAATGAGCTTCATATATCGTTCATTGCAAAATAAAAATTCATAAAATTTTCTAAAATTACTTCCCCTACCATTGCAACTTTTCAAAATATCTTCACGATAGTAATCTAAGCACCAACTTTGTGCCTCTGAAAATGTATTTGTGCCAAATATATATCTCAAAGAGCCCACACTAAAAGAATTTTTCATTAAATAATTCTTTAATTTTTTACGTCTTTCTTCTTCAACAAGAATTCCTGTATATTCATTTTCCTTTAATTCATAGTTAAAACTATCTTGATGAAGAAGTTCTCTTCTATCTTCATCATTTATGAGACTAATTTTTCCAAAATATTTGGTTTTATCATAATTTACAGGGAGTCCTGCTGATGGAAGTGCACCAATTAAATAATCATACATTGCCTTTCCGTCAAAATCTGGTTCACAAAAAAAGACAATATCATCAACATAACGATACATATAAAATCCGCTATTTTTAAATCGTTGACACACAGACTCTAATAATCGATCCAAAAACATCTCAGCAATAATCCTTGCATAGGCCGGTCCCTGTGGAACGCCAATCCGTCGTCCGTTCTGTAGCTTCTTCATCAACATATCATTAAATTCTGTTAAAAAAACAAAAATATTTTTTGTTTCTTCATCCAGTAAATCTTCAAAAGACCTAAATACTGACACAAAATCAATATGATCATAAAAACCTTTTAAGTCTATATAAAACGCTTCATAATTATCCATAAAAGGGATTTCTGTAAATACTCTGATGTGATCTATGAATTTTCCCCATGATGAATACCAATAATAAAAAATTCTTTCTTGTGAAGTGTAAGATATATGATAACTAAATGATTTCCAATTTACTTTCATTTTGCTACACAATCGCAATGCAAGATTGGTTGTAATAACGCGATCTTTAGCAGAAAGTGATACCAATGTTCTTACCTTTTCTGATGATTCTACTCTCTCATAAACTTTATATTCAGTCGGTACATATTCAATTTTTTCTCCCCTTACTATCTTTTCAATTATGTCATCATAGTGTTGTAAATCATACTGCTTTAAATTACATAACTTATTCCATATAGAAACATCCGGTACCTCATCATTATCTTTTAAATAAGCCTTTTCCTTTTTTACTGTAAGCCCAATATCAGAAACAGCCTTCTTCTCATTCAGTTCCTCATACTGTACCAAAAGATTCTGTTCCAAACCACATTTACGTAGTAAATAATGTAAACTTGTCTCCTGTCCATCAAGGCTGCTTTCTATCTTCATGCCATAAATGTGATACAGATATTCAAAAGTAGCTGGGAAATATCTACCACCTACTTTTTCAATATTACTATATGTCTTTTGCTCATCATAATTAGGGAATTTCCTAAACACATCTTTTACAAGCTGTGCATTCGAATCACATAAATACAATGTTCCAAGTAACACAGTCCAGTCTTGTGGCATTGCTAATCCTTGTTTCATTCTCAGAAAAATTTTATTAAACACTTCCGTCTCTGATAAAATATCTATCACTTGATCCACTGTTATTTCTATTTTATCTACTAAACGATATTTTCTATATTTTAATTTTACTTCATCACTATGTGATATATCTATGCCCAGTCTACTTGTAACTACTTCTATGTCATTTGGCTTATAACCCTCAAGTATCTTTAGCTGTTCTTGGAAGAACTTTTCTGACTCAGTATCATCTTTTTTTTGAAAACTTTTAGTAAAAAAAAACGATCTATCACCAGACATATGGCATGAAAGAGGAAATTTCACTTGTTTCCCAACTATATTATTTCGACTGCTGTCTGTAGCTGGAAATCTATCAAGCCCCCACTCCTTACTTTCCATAATTCCATACAATGCCGGACAACACTGCTCCAACTTACACACAATTCGATACCCCAGTTCCTTTGTTATCAGCTTATCAAACGTTATCCAAACATGAATACCCCTTCTTCCAGAGAACTCAAGCATATAATTAATTTCAAATTCATCTAACATCTGTGTAAATGGAACAATGCACTGATTGTACAAAGAGAGTACGTTTGGCTCGACTTTATCCTTACAATCAAAGTCGAAACATATCCATTTAATTCTGTTTGTCTTATATCCCTGCTGATAACATCCCATAGACCCTTGTCTTTTAAGCATTTGTTCAATCACAAATGGTGACATAGGAAAATATTTTGTAATATATCGTCCATCATTTTGTTGAATTCCAGCTGCATAACTATTTACTACAAACAAACTATATTCCAACTGCGCAATATTCTTGATAATCTGATCTATTGTCACGATATTCACCTCGCCAAAAATTATTATATCCAAACATTTTATCTGTTTAATTACTGGGTGCAATTGATTACAAACATACTTATTCTTTAATAACCAATTTCCTTCCCTCTTAATATATCATATATTTTTTCTTTTTTCACGCCAAACAATTACTTGAAATGTTGACCTACCGAATAATGATTTATTCATTAATTTTTCAACTCTCATACCGAAAAAACTCCCTTGCCCTTGCCTCAGCAGTCGCTTTGTTATCCCCCTTCTTCAAATACCCTTGAACAATTGTTCCAAACATACTCTTAACCATTTCATCCTCAATATCACAATATGCCTGCATTTCCCCGGATAAAGCCATTGCCACATACTCTATCGGCTTATTTTCTAACAACTTATGAAGCTTAGCCAATGACTGCTCTGTTGTCCTCAGAGCAGCCTCCACTTCTTCACACTTTATACGAAGCATATTTCCATCAGCATACCACATCTCAACATATCCGTTATCCATGTTATAGGCACATTTTACAATGTTATCCCATCTATTCTCATCCACCATATCAACCCATCCTTTCGTCTATCTCGCTCCATAAGACCTATGATACTGTCTTGTCTGTTGCTCCATGCGTTCCTGCTCCTTTACCTTACTGATAATAGTGTTGATTTGCTCCGCACCGGCATATCGTTTCACACGCTCCAGATCATCGGCTTTTTCCTGCAATAATTCCGTTTTAGTGTTCATATCTCTAATCTTGCCTTTATAAAATTCCACATCACTTGTGAGATGCTTAACTTTATCTCGCAGTTGAAGCACTTCCTCTTTTAATCTAACACATTGGATTGTCAGGCTTTTTACCAGTTCCTTCAATTTGCTCACAAGAGGCAACGCTACTTTATCCCGAAATGACTTTGCACTTGCAAATGCTCCCAGCTCTGAAAGTTGCCATTCAGGTTCTTCATCATACTTTCGGACGTCACGCTGCAACAACTTTTCTGTGTTGTGGTCAAGCATTTTTGTAACACTTGTGGCTAAAATTTATTGGATTGTTGCCTGGAGGCTATCGGAACTGTCAGCTTTTATCAATGGTGCTTCGCACCGCTGCGCGACCATGCCATTGACAAAACCTGCCACCTCCGATTTTTGGCAGTCAA
>JAGAQJ010000071.1 GCA_017622845.1 Lachnospiraceae bacterium
ACTGGCAAACAGAATATATCTGTATTTTGATGAAATAAACAGGGAGCCAGTCGTATATCACTGGACATACAAGATGGAAGAAATTTCAGTTGAGGAAGCAATCGTTTAATGTATCAGTTATTAATTATTTAATGTACTAGTTTCCTGCTCTTTTGTGTGGGTGATGGCGTGTCACAGCGTTATTGAAAATTGAATATGAGTGATTTTAATTTTGATTTGGTTAAGGAACATGCTTGAGGGTTTGGGTGTGTTCCTTTTTTGGTGTGAATTTTATTATACCCCAAACCTAAAAACGAAGCGAGGTGATTTCATGTCAATTAAAGAAGAAATTTTACAGGCAATAAAAACACTTGTAAAGAAAGAGATACAAAAGCAGTCTCAAAGCCGTGATGTCGTTATTGTCGTTACTGGCATTAAAGGGGATAAAATAACTATTGACGGTGCAGAGTACTGGTTAAAGGATGGAATCGGTCTTAACCTTGCTGTAGGAACTCAGGTATGGGTGCGTATTGTAGGGAATGAAAAGTATATAGCTTCGAGAAGATGAATAAAAGGGCAAGTGTAGCAAAACGTATGTGAAACATGTCTCTGATATAAACAGCAGCCCCGGTTATGAGCTGGGAGATATATGGAAGTATATAATAAAATTGTAGACAACTGAAAAATAGTGTAGTTATGGATTATTAATATTATTATAGCATTACAGGATTATTTGCCGTGTAGTGCCTTTTATAGTGTTATTATTAGTAATATTATATAAAGGGGACAGATATCTATGTGAATACAACAGAAGTAAAACAAGTTCCGATTTGGGAAAAATCAAATCTGACAGTAGAAGAAACTGCCGCTTATTCAGGAATAGGAATAAATAAGATACGCGAAATGTCGAATGGCGATAATTGTCCGTTTGTATTGTGGGTGGGAAATAAGAGGCTGATAAAACGAAGAAAATTTGACGAATATGTAGAAAGACAGTTTTCAATATAAATAAATGGAAATCAGAGGATTGATGTGATAAAATTAATAATCATGTTAAGGCTCTTTTTTGGTTTGAAAGGAGCAATACGTATGGCAAATAGGAGAAAAGACAAAAGCGGTAAAGTGTTGAGGAAGGGAGAGTCGCAAAGAAAAGACAATACATATATGTACCGATGGGTAAACAATGACGGTGAAAGAGAATGCGTGTATGCCCGTACACTTGACAGTCTGAGGGAGCTGGAGGAGGACATCAATAAGGAGATGGCATTAGGCATATGCCGCAAAGCTCATACATTGAATGAACAGATAGAAAGATATCTGAAGATAAAGGTAAATCTTGCAAATTCTACAAAAGAGAATTACAGGTATTATTTCAACCATGTAATCAAGAGTAGCAGGATAGGGCAGACAAAAGTTACAGATATCAGAAAATCAGACATACTGCTTTTCTATAATGCATTAACTGAACAGGGATTGAGCATAGGAACAATCAAGATTATCCATAAAATTATACGTCCGGCACTCCAGCTTGCCTGTGATGATGATGTGATTTCCAAAAATCCTGCGGATGGGTGTACGAAAGATTATACGGATAATCCTGAAAAGAAGTATGCACTTAGCTTTGATGAGGAAGAAGAGTTTCTGACAAGAATCGCAATGCGTCCGAGAATGAAGCGTTATTATCCAATGTATGCGATTATCTTAAAAACGGGAATGCGTATCAGTGAAGCAATCGGCTTGACATGGAATGATATATCTTTAGACAAGCGTGAAATAAATATTAATCACCAGATACAATATCGGCTAATGGGTGGTGTAACAAAACTGTATGCGACAGATACGAAAACAAGTGCAGGAAGAAGGATTATCCCCATGACGGATGAAGTATATCAGCTATTCATGGAACAGAGAAAAGTGTGGCTGAATACAAAGAAAGCTCCTGACTTTGCTGTTGACGGGTATAAGGATTTTGTATTTGTTTCCCATATTACTATTACTGGGAAATGTATGAATCATAATAGTGTAAGGCGCATGATGCGGACGATTGTGAGCATGAATGATGAGAGAGAAGTAAAGCTGCCGGATTTAAGTCCGCATATTTTAAGACATACCGCCTGTTGCCGGTTTGCAGAATCCGGATGCGACATTAAGGTGCTGCAATACCTTATGGGACAGACTGATATAAAAACTACCATGAGGGTATATAATCATGTTGATATGGAAAGAGTAAAACGTGAACCGGACAGGCTTAAAGAGCTAAATCAGCAGTCAGAAAAACTTACACCAAAATTTACACCATTTTGCCGTGAACTTATGTAAAAATATGGAGATTTACGTGAAGCAGGAAAGAAACGGAATATTATGGAAAATACCTAAAAACCTTGAAAAAACACTTGCTTTCTTAATCGTTTGGCTCTATAATTATCTGCATAAACAATAGAATAATTCTTCGGGGCAGGGTGCAATTCCCTACCGGCGGTAAAGTCCGCGACCCGTTTTGACAGCAGTCAAAGCGGCTGATATGGTGTGATTCCATAACCGACAGTAAAGTCTGGATGAGAGAAGAACAAGCTATTATAACAAGCTGTTAAGAGAGTAAAAGGTACATATGCCTTGCGCAAGCCCCGAATACATCATGTATTCGGGGTTT
Source organism: Lachnospiraceae bacterium (assembly GCA_017622845.1). Lineage (GTDB taxonomy): Bacteria > Bacillota > Clostridia > Lachnospirales > Lachnospiraceae > COE1. The sequence goes on from JAGAQJ010000071.1 coordinate 2,630, forward strand.
TTTTGTACAGACCCGTGCATTGCTTTCTTGATGATGTATAGAAAAGGAGAGGAACCATGACAGAATTTATTACAAATATTGCAAAAAACCTCACATTTGTGTTGGAGTTTGTGGGAATCGTGGCAGTATTAGTGCTTATTGCACTGATTGCAGAAAAGATGATTGACAAAAGAAATGGAGAACAGAGCAGGATTTTAACAGTAAGGAAAACAGCCATGATTGGCATGTTTTCCGCTATAGCGGGCGTTTTGATGACAATTGAGCTTCCGGTACCGTTTGCGCCGCCTTTTTATGGAATTGATGCCAGTGAGCTTCCTGTTCTCATCTGCGGCTTTGCCTTTGGCCCGGCAGCAGGAGTACTCACAGAGTTCATCAAAATTATTATTAAGCTTTTCTTTAAGCCGACTTCCACTGCATTTGTCGGGGAACTCGCAAATTTCTGTGTAGGATGCGCGATGATTCTCCCTGCAACAATTATTTATCATATTAAAAAGAAAAAGCGCACGGCAATCATTGGAAGTGTCGTAGGAACCTTGACGATGACAATATTCGGAACGCTGTTCAATGCCCTGTATCTTCTGCCAACCTTTGCGGTAATGTTTGGCATGCCGCTCGAGGAGCTGATTGGCATGGGAACAGCAATCAATGCCAATGTCACAAATATATTTACCTTTGTAGCATTTTGCGTTGCTCCTTTAAATCTGCTGAAAGGAGGCTCAATATCCGTGCTGACATTTCTCCTTTATAAACCGTTAAGCCCGATTCTGAAGGCTTCATATGGACATACGGCAAGAACCATTAACAGAGCGTAGCTTATCATTTCACAGAGATATTCCCAATCAAAAGAATGGGAATATCTTTTTTCGTTTTCCCATTTGAAATCAATGTCAGCCGTAGGGATATTATCCATCGTTTTCGTCCGGGTGTTCATGCACAAATGAGGAGTGGTTACGATTTAAAAAATTATTATAAAAAATTTTATATAAAATACATAAAACGCTATGCATATTTATATTTTGTTTATAAATTGTAAATTAAACTAAAATTAAGAAAATATTAAAGACAAAATAAACTATCAGTGCTATGATGAATCAGGAAAAGGAAACAAAGGTTATTATTTGGACAATTTTTAATCAGTTATAAAAGTAAGGGTGAGGGAAGGATAGGAATGGATAATGCACTGATAGAAATAAGTGATATGAGAAAGATTTATAACCCCGGAGAAAATGAAGTCCGCGCGCTTGACGGAGTGAATCTCACAATATGTGAGAAGGAGTTCGTAGCAATTATAGGACATTCCGGTTCGGGAAAATCTACACTTATGAATATGTTAGGCTGTCTTGATGTGCCGACAAGTGGTACATACAGACTTCACGGACTGGATGTGTCGGATATGGAAGATGATGAACTCTCAGAAGTAAGAAACAGAGAGATTGGCTTTATCTTTCAGGGCTTTAACCTGATACAGAATCTTACGGCAGTAGAAAATGTTACTCTTCCGCTGATTTATCGCGGAGTAGGCAGGAAAGAACGTGAGGAGCTTGCATTAAAGGCGCTTGAGAAGGTCGGTCTTGCGCACAGACTCGACCATAAGCCTGCACAGATGTCAGGCGGACAGCAGCAGAGAGTGGCAATTGCAAGAGCTATTGCGCAGGCGCCGCCAATCATACTTGCCGATGAGCCGACCGGAAACCTTGACTCGAACTCCACCAATGAAATCATGCAGATATTAAGAGAGCTTCACAGCGAGGGAAGGACGGTTATCCTGATTACACATGACAATGAAATTGCAGAAAAGGCAGACAGAGTCATTCAGATCAGTGATGGCAAAATCGTATCAGACACAAAACAGGATAGTGATTTAGAGAGGAAACAGGAAAATGAGTAAAAAAGAGAAAAGGGTACAAAATCCGGATGAATTGAAAAGAATGAGAAGGCGGAGAAGGAAATGGCTCAAAATCGGTATTCCCGTATTGCTTGCGGCGGCTGTGGTATTCATCTACAGCAGAATGTCAGGAACGGAAACGGATGCAGTTCCAGTCTACACAGATAAAGCATTTACGGGTGATATTACGACCCATTTAAGCACCAGCGGCAATGTTAAGGCAGAAAGTACAAAGACCTTCTTTGCACCTGCAGATACAAAGATTGCCGGGGTAGAAGTAAGCAAAGGCGACATTGTAAAGGCTGGCGATGTGCTGGTGTGCTTTGATGAGGAAGCAGTAGCATATGCAAAACGCCAAAGCGAGCTTGAAACGCAGATTAGCTCAGCAGATTACAGGTCAAACGTGCAGTACAATGATGAACAGAAGCAGAAGCTTGCAGAGGCAGAAGCAGAAATTGCACAATATGAAGTTCAGATCGACAATTATGAGATATATATTGAAGACCTTACAAACGGCATTACGGATACCATCGCCTTAAAAAAAGCAGACCTCTATGCAGAGATTTACAGCGTGGAAAAAGAGATGAATACCTATGATTTGGCGATACAGACACCCAACGAAGACACAGATATGGATGCGCTTCTCAGAAAAAAGACAGAGAAGCAGAATGAATTAAATAAGCTGAATAATGAATTAAGTCTGCTTTCTGATTATAAGACAGATTACGGATGGGAGGATTTGCTCACACAGGCAAAGAAGGATTTAGCAGACTGTGAGACGAAGCTTTCAGAAGCAAAGGCAAAGAAACAGAGTGCAGAGGCGGCAATTGTAGATAACAGCAAATTAGTCGGCTATCAGCTCAACCAGCAGAAATCACAGCTTGTAACGGAGGACGCAAGCAAGAAATATGAAGAAGTGGTGAATGGAGTCGTGGCTGAGTTTGACGGCGTCGTTACGGATATGAACGTGGTAGACGGAGCACCGGTTCAGGAAGGAGCTCAGCTGATGGTGCTTGAGAGCTTTGAGGATATCTGCGTGGAATTTCAGGCATCAAAGTATGATTTGGAAACACTCTCCGTAGGACAGGAGGTCGAAGTGGAGGTATCAGGCAGGAAGTACGAGGGCACCGTATCTAAGATTAACCACATGGCAGAGCAGAACAACTCAGGAGTTCCTATGGTAGGAGCCAGAGTACATATCAATAATCCTGATGAAAATATTTATCTTGGCATCGAGGCAAAATTAAAAATTCTCACAGCAAGTGAGACAAATGTTTTGCTGGTACCTGTTGAAGCCGTAAACATGGACAGCGACGGCAGCTTTTGCTACACCATTGAAAACGGCATACTGAAAAAGAAATATGTTCAGACAGGAATTTCTTCCGAAGAATACATACAGATACTTGATGGATTGTCAGACGGAGAGGAAATCGTAACCTCCGCCTACATGGGAATTGATCTTGCAGAGGGTACAACTGTAGCGGCGATGCCGGCTGAATAAACGGAGGGCTATGCAGATGAGCAGAATTTATGAATACATAAAAATAGCCCTTATGAACATCAAAAGCAATAAAGGACGCTCCTTTCTCACCATGCTTGGCATTATCATAGGTATTTCTTCGGTTATACTGATTGTATCAGCAGGAAACGGCATTAAAAGCGGAGTAAGCGGACAGCTTGATGAGCTGGTAGGCGGTTATGTGCAGATATACTCCGATGCCAATGATGAGAACGGTGATTATGTGGAGTTCAGTGATGATGATTTGGACCTTATCGTTGATGAGATAGACCATGTAAAGGGCGCCACAGACATGTGGATGTTTAATAATGGTACAGCCCAAAGCACGAAAGGCAATTTCGGCGTTGCAGCTACCTTTGGAAACGAATTTCTGCAGTACTACAATACAGCGCCCATTTTAAAGGGAAGATATTTCACAAAAAGTGAGTATCAAAAAGGCAGCAAGGTATGTGTTATTACTGAGAGCAGCGCTAAGAAGCTTTTTGGATCAACAGACGTATTGGGAATGGAAGTCAGCTACAATCTCTACGGCATTACGCAGGAATACATGATTGTAGGCATTCGCCGGGATAACGATTCCGCTATGAAAAGTATGGTCTTTAACACAAATGATGTTGAGATGGAAATTCCGACAACAGTATTGGAGTCTGTATATGGTTTTTACACAGAGAAGTTTTCCTCCTTCTACATCTTTGCAGATTCGGCAGAATATGTACAGAACATTGCAAAGCAGGCAAAAAATAAGATGGAAGCACGATACAATATCCGTGGAAAAGAACTGATACAGATTTACGATTTGGCGTCGCAGGTTGACCAGATTACCGGAATTTTGAATTATATCACTGTGTTCGTTGTGCTTGTAGCCGCGATATCCCTGATTGTAGGCGGTATCGGCGTTATGAACATTATGCTTGTGTCCGTTACAGAACGAACAAAGGAAATCGGTATCAGAAAGGCGTTAGGAGCAAAGACCGGTTCCATACTGTTCCAGTTCCTTATGGAAGCAGTGATTATCACATTGATTGGCGGCTTTGCCGGAATCGTCCTTGGAGTGCTTGGCGCCAACGGCATCTGTTCCCTTGTAGGAGCTATGGGAGTAGGCGATATTCAGGCAGTGATTGACCCCAAAGTCGTTATGACTGCCACTGGCTTTTCTTCTCTGATTGGTATTTTCTTCGGCATCTATCCGGCAAGAAAAGCAGCAAAGCTCAGCCCGATAGAAGCGCTTAGACATGAGTAAACATAATAATACTTGCACTTTGTCCGCATTTTGGTATACTATAAAGGCAAGACAACTGTTCTTAGAAGCACCTGTGTCCGCAGGTGCTTCTTGATGCACATGGACACACAACCGTTTTCTGTTTAATTGTATTGATAAATGAAAGCTGCTTGGCTGTTTACACACAAAGAAAGACAAAAAAGAAAGGCAGGATAAAGATGGAACTTGAATTTGATGTTAAAGTAACCTCCGGGGCATTATACGATTATCTTCTGTATCATACATATACCAGCTTTTCAGGTATGCTGGGTACATTGGCAGGAGTATTTCTGCTCATAGCATTTGTATCAACGAGATATGTGATTTATCTGATTGCAGGTGTGGTGCTGATCGCATATCTTCCATGTTCGCTCTTCCTGAAAGCAAAGCAGCAGGCAGTGAACAATGCAGCCTTTAAGCATCCGCTTCACTACAAAATGACGGATGAGGGAATCAGTGTATCCCAGGGTGAGAGCGAAGAAAAGCAAAGCTGGGACAGCTGTGTCAAGGCGGTGTCTACCGGAAAGAGCATCATTCTTTATACTTCAAGAGCAACCGCATCCGTATTTCCCAAAAAAGACTTGGGCGATAAAAAGGAAGCGCTGATACAGATGATATCAACACACATGCCTCCCAAGAAAGTAAAGATTCGTTTTTAGATAAGGAAGAATAGTGAATGAGCAGTCATAAAAAAGTGATAGAAACAAACAGTCCCGAGGAAACTTTTGAGACAGGAAGACAGCTTGGTCTTTCTGCAAAGCCGGGTGACATATACACGCTAAGCGGTGACCTGGGAGTGGGCAAAACTGTATTTACGCAGGGAGTGGCGGCAGGACTTGGCATCAGGGAACATGTCAGCAGCCCTACCTTTACAATTGTGCAGGTATATGAGGAGGGAAGAATTCCCTTCTACCATTTTGATGTATACCGTATCGGAGATATCGAGGAAATGGATGAGATTGGCTATGAGGATTACTTTTTCGGTGAAGGTATTTCCATCATTGAATGGGCGGAACTGATAGCAGAGCTGATACCGGAACAAGCCAAAAGCATTATAATTGAGAAGAATCTTGAAAAGGGCTTTGATTACCGCAAAATCATTATAGAGTAATCAATTTATTAAAATTGATATCGATTTACGTGCAGATATAAAACAAATATGCGCAAAAAGATATGAAACGAGGAGAAATGAAGATGAAGCTTCTTGCATTAGACAGTTCCGGACTTGTGGCATCAGCAGCTATTGTGGAGAATGATGTTACAATTGCGGAGTACACCATAAATTATAAAAAAACACATTCGCAGACGCTGCTTCCTATGCTTGATGAGCTAAAACGCATGACGGAACTGGATTTGCACACCATCGATGCCATTGCAGTTGCGGCAGGCCCCGGCTCTTTTACCGGACTGCGTATCGGTTCGGCTACAGCCAAGGGACTTGGACTGGCGCTGAATATTCCGATTATTCCGGTACCCACGGCAGATGCCTTAGCATATAATCTTTATGGCAGCAGTGCGCTGATTTGTCCGCTAATGGATGCACGAAGAAATCAAGTATATACAGGTCTGTACGAGTTTCAAAAAAAAGATGCTGTCGACGCGCCGTATGATATGCAGATTCTTCAGAAACAATGTGCAGTTGATATTTCACAAATCGTAGAACAGATTAATGCACTCGGGAAAGAAACCATATTTTTAGGAGACGGCGTAGCAGTCTACAGGGAAAAAATAGCAGAGATGATGCAGGTAAAATACAGTTTTGCACCGGCATGCTGCAATAGGCAGAGAGCTGCATGTGTGGCAGCGCTCGGCATGGTTTTATATGCAGACGGTGTACAACAGACAGCAGCAGAACATGCGCCGGATTACCTCAGACTGTCACAGGCAGAGCGTGAGAGAGCAGAAAAAGAGAGTTTATGAAAAAGAGTTCATGAAATAGAATTCATGAAAGAAAGTGCAGGGAAAGGCTTATGACACTGCAGTATCATATCCGCGAAATGCAGGAAAAAGATTTGAAGGAAGTAACTTTGCTGGAGGCTTCCTGTTTTTCTATGCCGTGGAAATACAAGGATTTTCAAGACGTACTTACGAACCCTTACAGATTTTATCTGGTGGCAGAAGCAGATGAGATTACAGCGGCTGCCCCTGACCGTATTTTAGGAGGCTGTATGCTCACCAATATAGCTGGTGAGGGAGATATCTCAAATGTGGCAGTCCATGAAAAATACAGAAACAACAAGATTGCAGACAATCTTTTGGCAGAGCTTATCCGGTTTGGGACACAACGATACAAAATCACAGCCTTTACGCTGGAAGTGCGGAGCAAAAACATACCGGCACGCAAACTGTATGAAAAGCATGGCTTTGTCGGGGAAGGCATCAGACCAAATTTTTATGATAAGCCAAAAGACGATGCGATTATTATGTGGAAAAGACTTTGAATTATAGATTTAGAAAGGATCGGTGATTACAATACTTGATATATGTTTATTGGGGACAGGCGGCATGATGCCTCTGCCCTACAGATGGCTTACCTCACTCATGGCAAGATATAATGGAACGAGTATATTGATTGACTGTGGAGAAGGCACACAGATTGCCATGAAGGAAAAAGGCTGGAGTCCCAAGCCGATTGATATTATGTGCTTTACCCACTATCATGCCGACCACATATCAGGTCTGCCGGGTATGCTCCTGACCATGGGAAATGCGGAGAAGACAACCCCCCTGCTTATGATTGGACCAAAGGGACTTTCAAGAGTTGTCAATGCTTTGCGTGTGGTGGCGCCGGAGCTTCCGTTCGAGATAAAATATTTGGAAATAACAGAGCCGGAGCAGAGCTTTGCATTTGACGGATTCCGCATAGAAGCATTCCGTGTGAACCACAATGTTATTTGCTATGGCTACAATATTGTGGTAGACAGAAAGGGCAAATTCCAGCCTGATAAAGCGATGGCACTCGGACTTGACAGAAGGTATTGGAGCAGACTGCAGAAAGGTGAGACAATAGAGTTGCCTGAGGGAACCTACACGCCGGATATGGTGATGGGAGCGCCCAGAAAGGGACTTAAGGTCACCTACTGTACAGACTCAAGACCGACAGAAGGAATTGTCAGAAATGCGAAAAATGCCGATTTATTTATCTGTGAGGGCATGTATGGAGAGCCGGAAAAGAAAGAAAAAGCAAAGGAATACAAGCATATGACCTTCTATGAGGCGGCATCTATGGCAAAAGAAGCAGAGGTAACAAAAATGTGGCTGACGCATTATTCCCCGTCACTGACGAGACCGGAGGAATATAAGAAAGATGTGCAGGCAATTTTTCCGCAGACATATATTGCAAAAGACGGCTGGAGCGAGACACTTTTATTTGATGAGGAGTAATGCTTTCACTTTGCCATTACGAAGCAGCAAAGTGAAAACCTGCTTCAATTAGCTGCGTTATGCAAACTAAAAAACGAGCTAAAATATTTTTATAGAATGTAATCACATGGTTAATGAAAACATTTGTATCGGAAGAAGCTTAAAAAATAAGGGGGAATGAGTCATGAAGAAGGCGAAAAGTGCAATCATCATTGTGATTTTGGTGGCATTGGTTGGAGGATATTACTTCTACCTGTCTAATCATCAGAAAGCGAAGGAGGAAACGGTTGTCACGGCAGTACAAGATGTACTCCTGAGAAATCTGGATACCGATTATCCTCCTACCCCAAAGGAAGTTGTAAGGTATTACAGTGATATTACAAAATGTCTCTACAATGAAACCTACACGGATGAGCAGTTTGAGCAAATGGCAGATAAGCTGTTAGCTCTGTATGATGAGGAGCTTGCTCAAAACAATCCGAGAGACCAGTATCTCAAGGATTTAAAAAGTGATGTAGATGACTTCCTGAAAAACGGTTACTCCATCGTCAGCTATACGACCTCCATGAGCACAGATGTGGAGGAATATACGTACGAGGGAAGAAAATGTGCGAATTTGTACTGCATTTATTCCATAAAAAGCGGAAGTGAGTACAAATCTTCCAAGCAGATTTTTGTTCTGAGAAAGGATACTGAGTCAGGACATTGGAAAATTTTAGGCTTTGAGGTTGTTACACAGTAATAAAGCTTTTGTATGACGAATGAAAGGTTCAGGTTTGGTAATGGGATTAAAGGAAGATGTTTTAATATTGGCAATAGAAAGCTCCTGTGATGAAACGGCAGCCTCCGTTGTGAAGAATGGCCGGGAAGTTTTGTCTAATATCATTTCATCGCAGATTGATTTGCATACATTGTATGGCGGCGTTGTTCCCGAGATTGCTTCCAGAAAGCATATCGAGAAGATAAATCAAGTGATAGAAGAAGCATTAAAAGAGGCGAATGTGACGCTTGGTGAGATTACAGCAATTGCAGTGACATATGGTCCGGGGCTGGTGGGAGCGCTTCTGGTTGGCGTGTCCGCAGCAAAGGCAATCAGCTTTGCAGCAGACAAACCACTAATCGGAGTGCATCATATTGAAGGACATATAAGCGCTAATTATATTGAGAATAAACAGCTTGAACCGCCGTTTGCATGTCTGGTAGTATCAGGGGGGCACACACATCTGGTCGTGGTAAAAGACTATGGAGAGTATGAGATACTCGGCTGCACAAGAGACGACGCAGCAGGAGAAGCTTTTGATAAAGTGGCGCGTGCTATCGGTCTTGGTTATCCGGGAGGGCCAAAGATTGACAGGCTTTCCAAAGAAGGAAATCCGGAGGCAATTCCATTTCCAAGAGCAAAAGTGGATGGCTCAAGCTATGATTTCAGCTTTAGCGGACTCAAATCGGCAGTGCTGAATTATTTGAACTCCTGTGAAATGAAAGGCATTGAGATTAACAGGGCAGATGTAGCAGCATCCTTCCAAAAGGCAGTGATAGATGTTCTTGTGGAACATGCGCTGCATGCAGTAAAAGAGTATGGCTTTGATAAATTTGCCATAGCAGGGGGAGTTGCTTCCAATTCCTCGCTTCGTGCTGCCTTCGAGACAGAATGTAAGAAACGAAACATAGAATTTTATCATCCTTCGCCGATATTCTGCACTGATAATGCTGCAATGATTGGAGCAGCAGGCTATTATGAATACATCAAAGGAACAAGGAGCGGATACGATTTAAATGCTGTACCGAATCTGAAATTAGGTGAGAAATAAGATGAGCGATATCAAGACAACAGCGATTGTGCTGGCCGCAGGTCAAGGAAAGCGTATGCAGAGTAAGGTGCATAAACAGTATTTGATGATACAGGACAGGCCGGTGCTTTATTATTCATTAAAAGCATTTGAGGACAGTATCATTGATGATATTGTTCTTGTTGTAGGAAAAGGCGAGGAGGAATTCTGCAGAGAAGAAATCCTCAAAAAATATGGATTTCGCAAGGTACGGGAGATCGTAGAAGGCGGAAAAGAAAGATACCATTCTGTAGCATATGGTATCAGGGCAATCTGCTGGAGCTGCGATTATGTTTTTATACATGACGGGGCCAGACCCCTTGTAAATGATGAAATAATTACAAGAGCATACGAAGAAGTCAAACGTTCAAGAGCATGTATTGTTGGAATGCCCGTAAAGGACACAATTAAAATATCCGATGAAGAAGGATATGTTGCAGACACGCCGATACGCTCTAAAGTCTGGCAGATACAGACACCGCAGGCTTTTGAGAAAAATATCATAACACCAGCATATGAAAAGCTGCTAGCGGATGAAGAAAAACTATCTGCAGAAGGAATAACAGTTACCGATGATGCGATGGTTGTTGAATATTTTATGAAAATACCTGTTAAGCTTGTAAAAGGCTCCTATGAAAATATTAAAATAACGACACCGGAAGATTTAAAAACGGCAGAGATTTTAATGGATAGATAATTGCAATTCAGCAATGCAGTTAATTTCAATCAGGATAAAGAGCGGCTATGACTGCCGTCCTTTTGCGTATGGATAACTGCCTGCTGTCGTTTGTATTCGGGTGTTAAAGTGGTATCCGCGCCTCCGTCTCCAACCTGTTGCGTGTATCATCGTATAAGGAAATATCACTATTCCCCACTGGGCAGCCTGCAGGATACTATCTGCTGTTTTCTATTCAAAGGTCGGCTCAAATAATCCATACGGCTGAACTGTTACAAAAAAAATAAAAATAATAAAAAAAGCTGTTGACAACTGAATTATGACGTGATAAGATAAAACACGTCGCTGAGGAAAATGATTCCAAAGTAAAAGAAAAATGTAAGAAAAGATTTGAAATCACAATAAAAAATGAAAAAAGTTGTTGACAAAATCAAAATGATTGCATATAATAAATCTTGCGTTGTGAATCAGAAGATGAGGAGCGATGTATTAAATACAGGACGTGGAGAGGTATCGAAGTGGTCATAACGAGGCGGTCTTGAAAACCGTTTGTCCGCAAGGGCGCGTGGGTTCGAATCCCACCCTCTCCGCTTTTATTTCTGCCATTTGGAGAAGTACCCAAGCTGGCCGAAGGGGCTCCCCTGGAAAGGGAGTAGGTCGTTAACAGCGGCGCATGGGTTCAAATCCCATCTTCTCCGTTCGGTATCTTGAAAAATTCCGAGTGATACCGAAATAAAAAAACAGAACCTTGACAAATAAACAGTAATGCAACCCTGAAAATTCTAACGAGAGTTTTTCTTATAAAAGAAGGACGAAAGAATTGTTCAGAGAACAAAAACCTTTAAAAGTAAACAATGCGATGAAATTCGCATACGGATGATTAGCCAGTTTAACTGGTGCAAGAATCAGACACTTAAACATGAGAGTTTGATCCTGGCTCAGGA
>JAGAQJ010000072.1 GCA_017622845.1 Lachnospiraceae bacterium
ACTGGCAAACAGAATATATCTGTATTTTGATGAAATAAACAGGGAGCCAGTCGTATATCACTGGACATACAAGATGGAAGAAATTTCAGTTGAGGAAGCAATCGTTTAATGTATCAGTTATTAATTATTTAATGTACTAGTGTCTAGTACAACTTCCTGACAGCCTTGCGAAGCTGTGTGCCCAAGATTACAGCAACAATCATTTTGACAATATCGGCTGGTATGTAAGGAAGCGCACCGATAGAGAGAGCCTCAAAAAAGGTTCTGGAGGTCTGAGATGCCAGCCAGATGCTTCCAAAAACGTAGCATACAACCGTTCCGATCATCATGCCGATAAAGGAAGGAACGATTTTAGCATTGTAATGTTCAATAAACCATCCGACAATCAAAACCATCGGGATAAAACCAATCAGATAGCCGCCTGTCGGACCTGCCAGCTTGCCGATGCCTCCGATAAAGCCGGAAAATACAGGAAGCCCGACCATACCGAGCAGCAGATAAATCACATAGCTGAGTGTGCCGAGCCTGGGACCGAGCACATAGGCTGCCAGAAATACAGCCAGCACTGTAAACGAGATAGGAACAGGGCTGATTGGAATCGGAATCGACAGAGGTCCCAGGATACAGGTTACGGCAGTCATAACACCGACTAGAGCCATTTGTTTTGTTGTGATAAATTGTTTTTTCATTTTGAGAAATCCTTTCTTACGTAATAGTTCAGCCCGGAGGTTTGCACTCGCTGCAAATCTCGTAAGAAAACGCAGCGGCTGAAAGACTCAGGGTCCACGAGGTGGTTCTGCATGCCCTGAGTCCTGTAACGGAAAGCCGAAGGCTGAACGGTTACTTTCTTTCTGCTAACTGGAAGTGTTTCCTTTGAAAAGGAAGTAAACGAGCAAATGTTAACCACATGCCCATGCAACGGTTAACATTATAGCAATCAAATTGAAAATTGTCAACTGGTATAATCCGCTTTCATTACCCATATGGTAACAGTTCAGCCCTTCATATACTGACAATCAGGTGAGGTATCAGCCTTTATACATATTTTCAGCAGCAGTTATGCACACGAAATGCAAAGGGGGAAGCGACAAGGAACAAACAGAACAAACTTTGTATATTAGGGGAGAGACAGCGCATGAAAAAGAAAAGAATTACAAAAAAAATACTTTTATTCATTCTGTCTGCATCTGCTGTGGTACTTTTTGTGATAGCAGGGCTTTATGCGGCGAAGGGAAACAGGCAGATGCAGACAGAACGGGCGGCAGACGAAGTACAAAATAGGAAGGAATGGGACATGCAGCCGTCAAATCCCACTGCAGAGACACAGGAGCCGACAGTAAAAAAGGAGGATTCTATGGATGCGGCAGAGGATTACAGGGCACAGCAGGAGGAGAATGAGACGGAATTAGTGCCGTTGGAAAATGAAAATATGGCAGAGTTCTTTTATTATACAGAGCTGACAGATGAGATCAAAGAGCGCATCACGGGAAAATCTTATCCTGACACAGAGGAGCCGCTTGAGATTACCTATGAAGATTTAGCATATGTGCATGTGCTTCACTATGATTTTGAAGGTCAGGTTCAGGAGGGCGAGCTTATCTGCAGCCGCGCAATTGCACAGGATTTAACCGGGATATTCCGCAGGCTGTACGACAATCAATATCCGATAGAGAAGATACGCCTTATTGATGAGTATGATGCAGACGATGAAGCGTCTATGGCAGATAACAATACCTCCTGCTTCAACTATCGGAAAGTACCCGGAAGCACGAAGCTTTCCAACCATGCCTACGGGCTGGCGATCGATATTAATCCGCTCTATAATCCGTATGTCAGAACCGGAAATGGTGAAACGCTCATATCGCCCGATAATGCTGCAGCTTATGCGGACCGCAGTGCGTCCTTTCCTTATAAAATTGATAAACAGGATTTGTGCTGGCAGGTTTTTACAGAGTATGGTTTTACATGGGGCGGATCGTGGAACAGCAGTAAGGATTATCAGCACTTTGAGAAAACAGATTGAAGATGTCTGAAAATATGTTAGAATGATGGTAATTGTCCGGAACCGTGCACTTGCTGCAAAGTGCGTAAGAACAAATAAACTGCATTAGGCGTCAAGCCCGCCATGAAGTGGTTCTGCAGGACTTGATGCCCGTAACTATGAAAATATTGAATTGCTGCAATTGTGGAGGAACAAGAAACATGAAATTAACAGAGCTTTCCATAGAGGAGTTTACGGATATTTATAACCGGTATATGGTCCGGGATTTTCCAAAGGATGAGTTAAAGCCATTGAAACGCATTACGGATACCATGAAAACAGGCTTGAGCTGTGCATATGGTATGTTTGAGGGTACGAAACTGATCGGATATGCAGTATTTGTCCTTCCGGACGGTCTGCAGTATGGGCTTTTGGATTACCTGGCGGTTTTGAGAGAATATCGCGGTACAGGCGTCGGACATGCATTTTTTGAATTAATAAATGACACGCTTGTCAGAAAATGTCCTACCCTAAAAGGTTTTTTTATTGAGTCGGAAAGCATTGATTTTGCCCAAAATGATACAGAGCGCAGGATAAGAGAAAAAAGAATCTCTTTTTATCTGCAGAATCAATGTGAGAGGACAGCGCTTGGCTCTGAACTTTTCGGCGTGACATACAGTGTTCTGGTGTACCGTTTCAACCAAGGCGTGCCTAAGCTGCCGGGGCGAGAAGATTTGGACAAGGTATATCGTGCAATGTTTCAGAAACATCATTATGAGAATGAAGTAGAGATATGGGAAAAGGTGTAATGCCGGCGGTTTCGCTGTAGCATTACACCCTTTTATGTACAGATTCGTGCAGATAAAATATGCTGCGGAAATGGCGCATTCGAATAATCGTTTATATGGCTGCAGCAATAAAATATAAAAATAAGACAAAAACACTCAGTATAAATGCAATGATCGATATGATTAAGCCGCCTATTGCCATTCCGTTAGCCTGACCCTTGTGGGAAAGACCAATTCCTGAGCATACAATGCCAATGATGGCAAGGACAATATCGGCTCCCGGAATCCAGCATCCCAGAATTGCAAAGATACCGATAACAAGCCCTGCGATTGCCATGTTATTGTTCTTCATCGGCATCGTATCGCATACGACAGCCTTTACAGGCTGGGAATAATTCTGCTGCTGATACGGCTGGACCTGCTGATATGCCTGATTTTGACCATAAGCCTGGTTTTGATTGTATGTTTGATTTTGACCATAAGCCTGGTTTTGATTGTATGTTTGATTTTGACCATAAGCCTGGTTTTGATTGTATGCTTGATTTTGACCATAAACCTGGTTTTGATTGTATGTTTGATTTTGACCATAGGCTTGGTTTTGATTGTATGTTTGGTTTTGATCATAAACCGGATTTTGACTGCAGTGCATAGCTGAACTGTTTTCCGGACTAGCAGCATTCGGCTGATATTGTTCACCCGATGCGTACAATGTCTTTTCTTCCATAGAACCTCCTAATATAACAAGGATGTTAAAATAAACATAAGCAAAAGTTCGATAACTAAGGACAATGCAAACATTGCAATGGCAAGTCCGTTTTTCTTTTCCAAAGCGAATCTGACGCAGAACAGACTCATAACGATTCCGACACACAAGCCTAAAAGTCCTGAGAAGAACCAGCCCCCGATACAGCTTACTGCAATCAAAACCCAAATCCATACAGGGACATTGCTTACAGGCTCGTATGGCTTACCGTCGTCTAAAAATACGCCGTTTACCGCAAGCCTGATCTTGTTTCCTACTACAACAAGGTTGCATGCAGCTCCGGGAAGATTAATCTGATAGTCTATAATCATAATAAAAAAATTACTGGACTTAAGCTTATAAGTGTCGTTGTCAACAATGACCTTGTTTCCGCCAAATCCGCCCATTTTGCACTGCACTTTATGGACATTTCCCATGTTGTCAGTTACATTCCATTCTTTCTTCATCCGTTATCCTCCTTTTGTAATTGTCTGCCGGATTGCAGAACAAACTACAAATACCTCATAAGATGGGATTGTTCAGCCTGAAATAATAGGTACAGACTTAAACAATTATTTATAGTAACGCTTTTATCATATAACATATGATAGAAATTTGCAAGCATCTGTTTTAAAGACAACAGATGTAACAGTCCAGCCCGGAGGTTTGCACTTGCCGCAAACCCCGTAAGAAAACGCAGCGGCCGAAAGACTCAAAGCACCACGAAGGAGTTCTGCATGCCTTGAGTCCTGTAACAGGAAGCAAAAGGCTGAACTGTTATGTTTGGCATGGAAAAAGCAGATGAAATCTTGACATGGCAGAGAAAAAAGGCTATAATAGCTTAGTTTATTAGGTATCATATGTTTAAAGAAAATATGCAGGTTATAGATAAGGTGGGAATAAATGCCAGATGGTCAGTACGCCGGTTCTTTTATTTAGGAATGCTTACTATCGGTGCACAAGGGCACACACGCCTTAAAACGGGCTGATTTTGCTATTTTCTGCGTTATCCGCAGTCGGCGTGTGCTCAGTACGTCACAAGCGTCTGCTTGGGATATGACGAAATACTCTCCGTTTGAGGTCAAAGAGTCAGGCAGATTCAATTTTGTGCCCTGCAGGGCACAAAAATTACTTAGTTCGGACTATGTACGCTGTCATAAACTGAGGGGGAGACTTTCATAACATAATGGGCTGTCCGGTTTATATTTTATGCTGTGCTTCAGAGTGGCAGGCGGATATAAAGAACCAAATGCTTAATTATGCTTTGCATAAGCTTCAAGCCACAAAATGCTTCATCATGTTTTGCATAGGTTTCAAACCATAAAAAATGCTTAATTGTGTATTGCATGGGTTTCAAACCATAAAAAATGCTTCATCATGTATTGCATAGGTTCCAAATCATAAAAAATGCTTAATTGTGTTTTGCATAGGTTTCAAACCATAAAATTTGTGCAAAATATGCGTAATACGCAAGCCGGGTGCATATTTATCAGTAATAGATCAAATATATGAAAATGATATGTGATTGATTATAAGCTCAAAGCAGTTTGTATAACATTTGTATCATAAATGAATGATGGAAAGGATGCGTCTCATGGAAACAAAGAAGAATTTATTAACACGTGAAGGTCTTAAGAAATATGAGGATGAATTACATGAACTCAAGGTCGTAAGAAGAAAAGAGGTAGCACAGAAAATCAAGGAAGCCAGAGAGCAGGGCGACCTTTCAGAGAACGCTGAATATGATGCAGCGAAAGATGAGCAGCGTGATATAGAGGCAAGAATTGAGGAGCTTGAGAAAATATTAAAAAATGTCGAAGTTGTTGATATGGAAGATGACGGACATAATCTTGAGAAGGTAAGCTTTGGACTTGTTGTCAAGGTAAAGGATAATGAGTTTGATGACGAGATGGAGTTTAAAATTGTCGGCGCAACGGAGGCAAACAGTTTAAAGGGTAAAATTTCCAATGAGTCACCGCTTGGAAAGGCATTGCTTGGAGCAAAGAAGGGTGATGTTGTCACGGTAGAAGCTCCGGCAGGCGTCATTGAGTATACCATATTAGATATTTACAAGCCGGAATAAATCAAAAGAGTATTTTTATGTGATATAGACAGAGAGGAGAAGGTTTTCGTGTCACAGGAGCAGAACAATAATCAGGAAAAGAATAACCAGAAGAACCAGCAGCAGGATGTGAATCAGCTTTTGCAGGTGCGCAGGGAGAAGCTCGCAGCTTTGCAGGAGGCAGGTAAGGATCCTTTTCAGATAACAAAATTTGATATTACACATCACAGCCAGGAAATAAAGGACAACTTTGATGAGCTGGAAGGCAAAAGCGTAACCATTGCCGGACGTATGATGTTCAAGCGTGTTATGGGTAAAGCTTCTTTTTGTAATGTTCAGGACTTAAAGGGAAACATTCAGTGTTATGTGGCAAGAGACAGCATCGGAGAAGAACCGTATGCTGACTTCAAGAAATATGATGTGGGCGATATCCTTGGAATCTCTGGTGAAGTATTTAAAACGAAAACCGGGGAAATGTCCATTCATGCCTCGGCAGTTACCCTGCTGTCCAAGAGCCTGCAGATTCTTCCTGAGAAGTTCCACGGACTTACGGATACTGACACACGCTATCGTCAGAGATATGTTGACCTGATTATGAATGCAGAAGTAAAAGATACCTTTATCAAGCGTTCCAAGGTGCTTTCAAGTATTCGCCGTTACCTTGACGGACAGGGTTTTATGGAGGTAGAGACTCCGATGCTTGTTTCCAATGCGGGCGGTGCGTCGGCAAGACCATTTGAGACACATTTTAATGCCCTTGACGAAGACTTAAAGCTACGTATTTCTCTGGAGCTTTATCTAAAGCGCCTGATTGTAGGCGGCATGGAGCGCGTGTATGAGATTGGGCGCGTCTTTAGAAATGAGGGTCTTGACACGAGACATAATCCGGAGTTTACCCTGATGGAGCTGTATCAGGCTTACACAGATTATCACGGCATGATGGATTTGACAGAGAATCTTTACCGCTATGTGGCAAAGGAAGTGACTGGTTCGGAAATCCTTACTTACGGCGAGCATCAGATGGATTTATCAAAGCCGTTTGAGCGCATTACGATGGTCGATGCTGTTAAGAAATATTCAGGCGTAGATTTCAATGAAATCCACACCTTAGAGGAAGCAAGAGCAATCGCAAAAGAAAAGCATGTCGAGTTCGAGGAACGACATAAGAAGGGCGATATCCTGAACTTGTTTTTTGAGGAGTTTGTTGAGGAGCATCTCATTCAGCCGACCTTTGTTATGGATCACCCGATTGAGATTTCTCCACTCACAAAGAAGAAGCCGGAGAATCCGGAATATGTGGAGCGTTTCGAGTTCTTTATGAATGGTTGGGAAATGGCAAATGCGTATTCCGAGCTGAACGACCCGATCGACCAGAGAGAGCGTTTTAAGGCGCAGGAAGCAATGCTTGCTGCCGGCGATGACGAGGCAAACACTACAGATGAAGATTTTCTTAATGCACTGTCGATTGGTATGCCGCCGACAGGAGGAATTGGGTTCGGCATTGACCGTATGGTGATGATGATGACAAACAGCCCGGCGATAAGAGATGTGCTGTTGTTCCCGACGATGAAGTCACTGGATAAATAAATGCAGTAAAATCAAGGGTTTCAGCGATTACAAGTTGTGATTTACTACAAATTTACTACAAATTTGCTACGCATAATACGGAATAATACTTAATAATACATTTTATGCGACATTCAATTTTATATTTTGTACTTCAAGGACACTTTCCAAGTGAGAATTTGGGAGTGTCCTTTTGTTATGGTCAAAAATAAAGAATTGGAGGAATAAAGCATGAACAGTACAGCGTTAGGAGCAGAAAACACAAAGAAAGAGAGCATTATTTTTATCAGTGAAGCACATGAGAAATTCTACTACGAGAAATTAAAAGAAGTAAGGTATCAGGATGTGTACCACAAG
>JAGAQJ010000073.1 GCA_017622845.1 Lachnospiraceae bacterium
CAAGCAAGCAAGATTAAGGGTTTCTTAAATAGGATGTTGAAATATCGTAAGAGTTCTTATTCATGGTGCAGTTCTGTCTGGAGCTGTTTTTGCCGTGGGTGAGGGCTCTTTTTTGGTGCACAAAAGGCAGATACAGAAATGGAGAAAAGATGAAGCGATATCGGAATGAGTGGAAATACCGTGTTCAGGAAGCTGACCTTTCAGTGATTGAAAACAAAGTTGCGGCGGTTATGGAGTTAGATTTCCATAGCGGACAATCAGGAAATTATGAAATACACAGCTTGTATTTTGACGACTATAAGGACACCTGTACGAGAGAAAACGAAGCAGGAATATCCAGAAGATTTAAATACAGAATACGCTATTATGGGAAAAATCCGGATATTTTGAAGCTGGAACGGAAGGAAAAGATGGACGGGCGCTGTTATAAGGAGAGCGTGCTTATCACAAAGGATACCTGCTGCAGGATTTTGGAGGGGAGGGTCGATGAGCTGTATTGGGAAACAGACAATCCCCTGCTCAAAGAGTTTTATGTACATATGATGACCAGACTTTTTGAGCCGAAAGCCATTATTGACTATGAAAGGGCTGCCTATGTGGAAGAAATTGCAAATGTCAGGATTACACTGGACAAAAATATTTCAGTATCAGACAGCACAGAGAACTTTTTGTCAGGAGATTATCTGAGTTATCCGATACAGGAGAAAAAGGAGCATGTACTTGAAGTGAAGTTTGACGACATTCTTCCGGGATATGTGAAAAATGTGATATCCAACAAGAATTTACAGCAGTCGTCATTTTCCAAATACTATTTGGGAAGGTTAAAATTACAGGAAATGAGGAAATATAGCAGATGAACATTTTAAGCAGATTATTCGAAAATATTTTTAATTCTTATACAAATCAGGCATTGGACACAGTACAGCTTGTCTCTGTATTGCTTGTTGTATTCGCGTTGGCATTATATGAGTTTGTTGTTTACAGGGTTGTATCACACAGAGCATTTTACAATAAGTCATTTAACATATGCATTGTTGTTCTGCCGTTTTTTATTGCAACGATTATTATGTGCCTGCAGTCCAACATTGTTATCACACTGGGTACGATTGGTGCGCTGGCGATTCTGCGTTTTCGTACTGCAGTAAAGGATCCGGTAGATATGCTGTACCTGCTCTGGTCAGTACATATCGGCATTGTCTGCGGCTGCCAATTGTATGAGACTGCCGTTTTGACTTCTCTTGTTGTAACGATTGTATTGATTCTGATGAATTATATATCCATAGGACGAAAACCATTTGTATTGGTTTTTCAGTGTGCATCGGAAAAGGAGGAGGAGATTCTGAAAAAGATTAAAGAGGTAACTCCCAAAATGCGGATTAAGAGCAGAAACTATACTGCAAGGGGAATGAATGATGTGATTGAATTTTCGGTCAGGAATCCGGAGGCATTAACAGAATGCCTGAAGAATCTGGATATTGAGAAATTTTCTATTATTGAATACGACAGCGAAGATGTGATTTAGGTGGCCGGAATATGGGAAAAAGAACAGGAATCGTATTGCTGCTGATTTCCGTTGCAGCAGCAGTATATTTTATATGCTTCCTTGGAAAACCGACACGCTTGTCAGAAATGTCAATTGATGACAAACAGCTTCAGGAGATCATAAGCAACAGGAATTTAAGTGATGAGAATATGATTGACAGGCTGCTGTTTGACGAACAGAAGCTGCTGTTTGATGAGGAAGCAAATACCTTTTATTATTCTTTAGTGGAAGGCAGCTCAAGTGCATATAATCCATATGTTAAGAAATATTCCACATGCAAAGACATATCGCTTGCTGTGCTGAATGCACAAATAACACCAGCGGATGTAAAAGCTGATAAAACATATCAGCTGATTGCATACAATGTGTCCTCCTACCGCATATACAATCTGAAATGCACAACACTGCCGCTGATGAATATCGAATGCGGCGGAGAAATCGGCGATGATGATGCAGCCATGCACATGACATTGTTTGACAACAGGAAGGGAGCTGCACAAAGATTCACGGAATCTGACGGCGATATTCACATAAGGGGAGGATCGACGAGGACGTATCCTAAGAAGGGATATAAGCTTTCGCTTACCAAAACATCACTTGCAGATCATGTGCGGTTAAATAAAGTGTCTCTTTTAGGAATGCGTCAGGATGATGACTGGATTCTCTATGCGGCATATAATGACCAGGAAAAGATACGGAATGTGTTTTCTTCTAAGTTGTGGAAGGATACATGCGCACAGGATAACTCACTGGGAATTGATAATGGCATGGAATATCAGTATATTGAATTGTTTCTCAACAATCAGTATTGGGGCTTGTATGCACTGGGATATCCGATTGACGAGCTTCAGCTTGGAATTGATATGACCCGCAATGAGCATTTGTACAAAAAGATATCATGGGATTCGGAAACTCAGATTTTGTCCCAGCCGGAGGTCGCGGTTGTCGGATATGACACAAAAGAAAGCGAGGATGATGAGTGGGCGCCCCTGAAAAAATATTATGCAGCGCTGAGCGCAGAGTGGAAAAATTCTGAAGCAATGTATTCAGGCATTGATCTTGACAATGCGATTGATATGTACCTGTTTATTAATCTGATTCAGGGTTTGGATCATGCAGGAGGTCTTAACAGCCTGTCCATAAAAAATATGTTTCTCTCTGTTCATAATAAAGAGGGGAAGGATATCATGCTGTATACGCCGTGGGATATGGATGTCACATGGGGAAATCAATGGACAGGTGATGCAGAGACAAATTTAATCAAGCCTTACGGAATCAGCAGCAGTCAGAATATAGTGATGGGGCTTGGAAATCTTCCTGCGCTGATTTTGAATGGTGATGATGATATCTGGGATTTGATACTGACAAAGTATAAAACACTCAGAGATACGCTGTGGTCGGAGGAAGCTGTCAATAAAATACTTGATGAGTATGAAGAAGATATTTATTTGTCGGGTGCATATTTAAGGGACATGAGCCGATGGCCTGACGGCAGTTATTGGGATGCCGATAAAGGGCTGGAAAA
This sequence comes from Lachnospiraceae bacterium, assembly GCA_017622845.1. Lineage (GTDB taxonomy): Bacteria > Bacillota > Clostridia > Lachnospirales > Lachnospiraceae > COE1. The sequence continues at coordinate 3,069 of JAGAQJ010000073.1, forward strand.
TTTCAGAACATACGTTTCCGGCAGGCTTCATGAACTGGACGATTACTACAGCCGTGTGGAGGAAGCTGTGTCAGGAAGTGAGCCATGTAAAAATGCATATATTATCAGAAGCCTCCAGTATAAGGATTTTCTTCAATCTGATTTCATGCTCCTTCTGAATGACAGGACACTGCTGTCAAACAGTGATTATCAGGAGTTTTTGGAATATATCGGAATTGATGGAAAGCTGATTACGGATAATGTGAATCTTGTGGTTGTAAACGGCGCCGGTAAAAAGGCAGAATACTATGATGCAGGCAGTATGGCAGAAGGCATAGACACATGCATCGGAACTGTTTGCACAGCGGATAATGACAGCGGAGTAATCTGCAGGGATCATCAAGCCTGGTGTACATCTGACATAAACGGTCATAACAGAATTGATTTGATTTTTGGCAGCGGAGAAGAAGTCTTGCATTTTGACTTTTCAAAGGAATATGTGATGTGGTCGAATCTATGTGAGCTCCAGGACCCGGGCAGTTGGTGCGAGGAGTTAAAAAACCAGCAATATCATGTCGTGATAGAGATTGTAAATCATGATATCATAAAAGAGGAGCGGTTTCGCGCCCTGCTTAGCGGCTTTGGCGTGGAAACAGATAATATCAGGGAATCCACGGATTTTATCGTAGTACAGAATACGGCGGGAGCTGTGACAATATTAGACAACAGCCATGAATCAGGGACAAGAGCCGAAACTGTGCTTGGAACGCTCAGTGTATTTTACAATGACGAGGGCGGTTACGGCGTTTACCTGAACAATGAGGAATGTATGGCTGCATGGCCGGCAGATAATCAAAATGTGGATATCAGAGTTGCCGTCGTTTCGGATAATCCCTATGAAGTAATCTGGTGCCCGACGTTTTCTTATGAATAAGGGAGTCGGCGCTTTGAGCCTGGATAAAGCCGCAGCCTGCATGGAGGAATAAGAAATTTAATGTAAATTTAATTGTATACACGAACTTTTCTTTGTATAATTAAAATGTAATAGGAGTAAGCTGTATTGTGTTTGCACGGAGATAGTTACGGACGAGGTGGTAAAATGGAACAAAGTGCGCCAAAACGAAAAATTAAAGACAGCGTATTTACAAATTTGTTTCAAGATAAAAAGTATCTTCTTCAATTATACAAGGCATTGCACCCAGAGGAATGCAATGTGACGGAAGATGAAATTGCAGATGTTACAATCAAGCATGTACTGGTTGATGCAGATTATAATGATTTAGGTTTTTCTGTTGGCAATCGATTACTGGTGTTGGTGGAAAGCCAAACTACATGGACATTTAATATCATCGTTCGTGCATTGATGTATCTGATACAGACTTATCACGATTATTTTAAACGTACCAATCAAAACCTGTATGGAAGCAAAAAAGTGAATATGCCTAAACCTGAGCTGTATGTGATATATACAGGGGACAGGAAAAATATTCCGGATACCATATCATTGTCAAAAGAATTTTTTGATGGAGCAAAAATTTCTATTGATGTGGAAGTGAAAGTTTTGTATCAGGAGAACGAGAAAGATATTATTGGGCAGTATATAATTTTCTCTAAAGTGTATAATGAACAGAGAAGATTATATGGAAACTCAAAACAGGCAGTAACAGAAACAATCCATATTTGCAAAAATAGAAATGTGCTGAAAGAATATCTGGAGAACAAGGAACAGGAGGTTGTTGATATTATGATGACATTATTTGATGACGAGCAGATTTTGAGGGCTTATGCAAAGGATATTGAGGATAGTAAAGAAAAAGAAACAGAAAGAAAAACAGCAGAAAGATTGATAAAAAAAGGCAAAATGTCACTTGATGAAATTGCGGACTGTGTTCCGTCATTGTCTCTTGACGAATTAAAAAAACTTGAAGCCGAGTTAATGCAGTTAGAGTACTGATCGCTTATAATTTGTGGTAATTAGCATGGTCTATTTCGTCATCTGCTGTGTTGTTATCAGTCAACGATGCCGCCGCACTCTTCCTTCCTCTGTCTTGCCGGTGAAAAATTATTTTATGGAGCTTTTCCGGATATCAATCAAACAGCACATTAGCATAAGGGCAGCAAATAATTTAATAGCAGAATCACATCATAAAGGTGCATGGAACAGTAAATTGTGAGCCATGCGCTTTTTTGCGTTATTACTGTTCGCACCCCAATTATATCTTGAGCATTGAAACATGTTTTTGGTGTGAACAGTAATATTTAGCGTCAGTGTGCAGGGGGCAATACGGTCAGAACAGAGTAAAATTTGCAAAAATAATCCATAAAGATGTAACAGTTCAGCCGTATGGATATTTTAATCAGGACGAAGGGCGGCAGTCCTATGCCGCCCTTCTGTATACTGACAACTGTCCGGCTTTACGGTTTCGATGAACAGAAAACGAGCCGGAGGGGTACTATCTGCAGTTTTCGTCCGGATAGGAATGCATAAAAGGCTGAGCTGTTACATAAGGCTGAACTGTTGCTGGGGAGGAATAAATGAACCATTCCAAGGATAGTAATTTTCAAAAAAATGTGCTAAAATTTATAACAATAAGAATCACGCATAACACTGCAGTCAGATTTCAACACTTGGAGGTGTGGCATAAAATGGGAAGTTCAAATTGTGACACATGTGCATATAATGTATATGATGAGGAAGACGAATGCTATTATTGTGAAGTCAATATGGACGAGGATGATATGGTACGTATGATGGAGGGACATTACAAAAGCTGCCCCTATTACCGAAATGGTGATGAGTATGCTGTTGTAAGGCATCAGATATAGTGCATGACAAGCAGGAATATCATCAGCCGGAAAAATCAGACAGCACATGCCTGGAATCAGTATCGGAAAATACAGGCATAACACGACAGACACAGGAAGGAAGTTACAATGTATATCATAGCAGGACTGGGAAATCCCACAAAGGAATACGAAAATACAAGACATAATATCGGTTTTATGGCAATTGACGCACTGGCGGATAAATACAATATCAGCGTGATGGAGTGCAAACACAAGGCGTTACTCGGAAAGGGCATGATTAACGGTAACAAGGTGGTGCTGGTAAAGCCGCTCACCTACATGAACCTAAGCGGCGAAGCCATCCGTGCTGTGGTAGATTATTATAAGGTAGACGAGACAAGTGAGCTGATTGTGATTTATGATGATATCAGCCTTGATGTAGGGCAGCTGCGCATCCGCAAAAAGGGCAGTGCAGGCGGTCATAACGGTATCAAAAATATTATTGCACATCTGGGGCATGATACCTTTAACCGCATCAAGATTGGTGTCGGAGAAAAGCCGAAGGGATATGATTTGGCAGACTATGTGCTTGGTCATTTCTCCAAGGAGGAGCTTGCAGTGATGAAGGAGAGCCTTGAGAAGGCGGACGGGGCAGTCAATCTGATGCTGGAGGGCAGGGTAGATGCCGCCATGAATGAATATAATGCAAAAAAGTCGTAACAGTTTAGTCAGAGGTTTGCACATGCTGCAAACCTCGTGAAAAAATGTAGTGGTTGAGAAGCAGCAAGCCGAAGGCTGAACTGTTAAAGGAGGATAGCGAAGGGTGAACACATTATTAGCGCCGCTGAAAGAGCTTGGCGAATACGAGGAAATCGTGAAAGCACTGAACAAAAAAGCAGGGAAAGCAAGCATAAGCGGATGTGTGGATTCTCAGAAGCTTCATATGATATTTGGTACAGACAACAATTATGATGTCAGGCTGATTGTGACCTACAGCGATATCAAGGCAAGAGAGCTTCTGGAGGATTGCCGTTTGTACTGCCGCGATTCGTATTTCTATCCGGCAAAGGACTTAATCTTTTATCAGGCGGATATCCACAGCAACCAACTGACAAAGGAACGTATCGAGGTACAGCGCCGTATCCTTGAAGGAGAGCCTGTTACCATCGTGACCACCTTTGCAGCGTTGATGGCTCAGCAGCTTCCTCTGTCCGTGCTGGAGGAAAATGTCGTATGCATCAGCAAGGACAGCATCATAGAGGAACAGGCGCTTGCCCGTAAGCTTGTAGCGATGGGGTATGAGAAAAATTATCAGGTAGAGGCGCCGGGGCAGTTTTCGATACGCGGCGGCATTATCGACATTTTTGACCTTACCTCGGAGAATCCGGTGCGTATTGAGCTTTGGGGAGATGAAATCGAGTCGATACGCTCTTTTGATGTGCTAAGCCAGCGTTCCATTGAAGAAAATATGACACAAGTGTCAGTTTATCCGGCGGCGGAGCTGATATTGTCACAAGCCGTACTTGATGAAGGCTTTTTCCGGATTGAGAAGGATTGTAAGGAGCGCGCAAAATATTTCAGAGACAATACAAAGCCGGAGGAGGCGCACCGGCTTGAGACTGCCGTACAGGATTTAAGGGAGCAGGTGACGCAGTTTCAAAATCTTGTGAACCTTGACAGCTATATCCGGTATTTTTATCAGGAAACAATGTCCTTTCTTGATTTTTTTGCAGATAGAAGCTGCTGTGTTTACCTTGATGAACCGCTCCGCATTGAGGAGCATGCAAGGGCAGTGGAGCTGGAATTTCGGGAAAGCATGACAAACAGGGCGGAAAAAGGATATATTCTTCCGAAACAGATGGAGGTATTGTTCTCCGTCCAGGAGACTATGGCAAAGCTGGAGGGAGAGCGCATTCTGGCGTTGTCTGCGATGGAATTTAAGGGCTTTGGCATCAAGTTTGCAAACTGCTTTGCCGTCAATGCCAGAAATATTGCTTCTTATAATAACAGCTTTGCAGAGCTGGTAAAGGATTTGAACACCTTTAAAAAGCAAGGCTACAGAGTGCTCGTTTTATCTGCCTCCGCCACGCGCGCCAAGCGGCTTGCGACAGACCTGATGGACGAAGGGCTGACAGCCTTTTATTCAGAGAACCCTGACAGGCTTTTGCAGCCGGGGGAGATTATGACCTATCACGGCTCTGTATTGAAAGGCTTTGAATATCCGCTTTTAAAATTCGTTGTGATATCCGAGACGGATATCTTTGGAAAGCAGCAGCGCAAAAAGAAGAAGAAAAAGACGTATGAGGGGCAGAAGATACAAGATTTTTCCGATTTAAAGGTCGGGGATTATGTTGTGCATGAAAATCATGGTCTTGGAATTTATAAAGGCATTGAAAAGGTTGAGGTTGACAAGGTCGTAAAGGATTATATCAAGATTGAGTACCGTGACGGCGGCAACCTGTATATCCTTGCAACCGGGCTGGACGTGATTCAGAAATATGCATCATCGGACGCTGCGAAAAAGCCGAAGCTCAACAAGCTTGGCACACAGGAATGGGCAAAGACGAAGTCAAGAGTCAAAACGGCTGTCAATGAGGTGGCAAAGGACCTTGTGGAGCTTTATGCCATCCGTCAGCAGAAGCAGGGCTTTGTGTTTGGCAAGGACACCGTATGGCAGCAGGAGTTTGAGGAGATGTTCCCGTTTGAGGAGACAGGCGACCAGCTTCTTGCGATTGAGGCAACCAAAAACGATATGGAAAGCCCGCGCATCATGGACCGCCTGATTTGCGGAGACGTGGGCTACGGAAAGACGGAGATTGCGATTCGCGCTGCCTTTAAAGCAGTGCAGGACGGAAAGCAGGTGGCATATCTGGTGCCGACCACGATTCTTGCACAGCAGCATTACAACACCTTTGTACAGCGCATGAAGGATTTTCCGGTGCGTGTGGAAATGCTGTCGAGATTCCGCACGGCAGGAGAGATTAAGAAAACGATTGAAGGCCTGAAAAAGGGACTTGTCGACATTGTGATAGGCACGCACCGTCTGCTGTCAGATGATGTGAAGTATAAGGATTTGGGACTTTTGATTATTGATGAGGAGCAGCGGTTTGGCGTGCGCCACAAGGAGAAGATTAAGCAGGTCAAGGACGACGTGGATGTGCTGACGCTGACAGCCACCCCGATTCCCAGAACGCTTCATATGAGCCTTGTAGGAATCCGGGATATGAGTGTGCTGGAGGAGGCGCCGGGCGAGCGTCAGCCGATTCAGACCTATGTCATGGAATATAATGAGGAAATGGTAAGAGAGGCGATTGTGAGAGAGTTATCCAGACAGGGACAGGTGTACTATGTATACAACCGTGTCAGCAATATCGACGATATCGCGAATCAGATAGCGCGCCTTGTGCCGGAGGCAGAGGTGGCGTTTGCCCACGGTCAGATGAAGGAGCATGAGCTTGAGAAGATTATGTTTGATTTTATTAATGGCGATATTGATGTGCTTGTGTCAACCACGATTATCGAGACAGGACTTGACATATCCAACGTCAACACCATGATTATCCATGACTCGGACACCATGGGACTGTCACAGCTCTATCAGCTGAGAGGCCGTGTCGGACGTTCCAACCGTACCTCCTATGCATTCCTGATGTACAAAAAGGACCGCATGCTAAAGGAAGTGGCGGAGAAGCGCCTGCAGGCAATCAAGGAATTTACGGACCTTGGAAGCGGCTTTAAGATTGCCATGCGCGATTTGGAAATCAGAGGCGCCGGAAACCTTCTGGGGGAGCGCCAGCATGGGCATATGGAGGCGGTCGGATATGACCTTTACTGCAAGATGCTCAATGAAGCGGTAAAGACGCTTAAGGGAACGAAGAAAATAGACGAGGACTTTGACACCTATGTGGATATGGACGTGGATGCCTTTATTCCGCCGTCCTACATTGTCAATGAAGTGCAGAAGCTTGATATTTACAAGCGCATCGCAAGCCTTGAAAATGAAGCGGAGTGCGATGATATGCGCAAAGAGCTGAAGGACCGCTTCGGAAACGTGCCGAAATCCGTTGAAAACCTGATTCGCATTTCCCTGATACGAGTGACAGCCCACAAGCGGTATGTGACAGAAATTAAGGGAAAAGTAGGGCAGATAACATTTCTGATGGAGCCGTATGCTCCGGTGCATGTTGAGCGCCTTCCTGAGCTGATGGCAAAGTATAAGGGCGTACTGGAATTTTCGGCGAAGGGAACGCCGAACTTCGTGCTCAAGTACAAAAAATACGGTCTGGTGGAGAAAGAGGCGGAGCTTATGATGAAGTACACGGACAAGGTGCTTGCGGATATGGCGGTCTTGTATGATGCATAGACACTTGCTGTTTACACCCCTATTGTATTTTGCGTATTGACAGATGTTTTTGGTGTGAACAGGAATCATATCCCCTCGCTGTCAAAAATCCGGCAATTTATGGATTGCCAATTTGTACTGTTACCTTATATAATGGAGAAAAGCCATTGTTCAGTATAGCACTACGCAAATAGAAATACAGAAACCGGAATGAAAAAGGAGGAATTTCATATGGAGTACAGAAAGATGGAAAATTTGGGAATCAGCACATCGCTGCTTGGCTTTGGCTGTATGCGGTTCCCGACAAATGCAGACGGCAGCATCAATGAGGAGGAAGCCTTCGCCATGATTGACGAAGCATATCAGTCAGGTGTCACGTATTTTGACACAGCATATCCTTATCATGGCGGAAAAAGCGAGAATGTCACCGGAAGGGCGCTGGCAAGATATCCGAGGGATTCTTATTATCTGGCGACGAAGCTTCCTATCTGGGAGATTAAGACAATTGAGGACGTGGAGCGCATTTTTCATGAGCAGTTAGAACGCCTGCAGAAGGATTATGTGGATTTTTATCTGATGCATGCGCTGGACAGCCAGCGCTGGAAGCAGGTGAAAGAACTGAATATCCTTGAATATTGTGAGAAGCTTCGTGCAGAAGGGAAAATCAGATATATCGGATTTTCGTTTCATGATGACTATGAGGCATTTGAGGAGATTATCACCTCGTACAAATGGGATTTCTGCCAGATTCAGCTCAACTATATGGATAAGGATACGCAGGCAACGCTCAAAGGCGTGGAGCTTGCCGAAAAGCTTGGTATTCCGATGATTATTATGGAGCCTGTAAAAGGCGGCTCGCTTGCAAAGCTTCCGGCAGAGGGCGTTGACGAGCTGTTCAAAAAAGCGCGTCCGCAGGCCTCCACCTCTTCATGGGCTTTGCGGTACGTGGGAAGCTTCAGCAATGTAAAGGTCGTCTTAAGCGGCATGTCGACCATGGAGCAGGTCAAAGACAATCTGTCAACCTTCGGCCAGTTTGAGCCGCTCACAGACACAGAAAGAGAAATCATTGACAAGGTGGCTGATACACTGCATCACAGGGTGCAGAACGGCTGTACAGGCTGCCGCTATTGTATGCCCTGCCCGGCAGGCGTTGATATCCCCGGGTGCTTTAGCATATGGAATACATATCATGTTTATGAAAATGAAGACGAGGCAAGGCGCCGCTGGACTAAAGAAATTGAGGAGGCGCAGAAGGCTTCCAACTGTATCAAATGCGGCAAGTGCGAGAAGGTCTGTCCTCAGCATATCAGCATCAGAGAGGACCTTGCACGCCTGCAGAAGGAATTAGATGACATCAGCAGCAAATAGTCCCCGGATGACAGCTTTATGTTAACTTACCGGGAAGCTTCTGAATGATCAGATAACTGAAAACTGTTAAAAAACAGAGGAGAAAATATGTCAATTGTGACGGTTTTCTCCTCGTTTTACGTACTGATTTTCTCATTTGACAATGCAGATTTCACAAAATTAAAAGAAAATAAATCAAATTGTAGAAAATTTTCAAATTATATATTATAATAAGCTCGGAGTGATTAACATAAATAATTAACAAAAAGAGTGTAAGCACAAGGCAACAGTTTTGAAACAAAGGGGTGTAGGATTACGATGAGCGAGGGAAGATATAATATTCCAAAGCAGTATAAGGTTGACAAGGGGATGCCGCTTGATGCGCTGCTCCGGAGAATCGACAACTTGAAATGCCGCCGCATCTTTGAGTCTGAGATTGAGAGTATGGAATGGAGATATCATCTGGTGGACAAGGATGGCATCACAAACAGGGCGGAGCTTGTCAGAGAGCAGGGCTTGTCAGTATTTGAGGTGAATCTTAGGAGGAAGATTTCACCTGATTTGCTCACGGAAGTATTTGCAGGACTTCTGCAGAGACCGGTCGTCATGGTATACTTTTGCGGCGGTGAGATGTCGATGGGCACTTTTCTGCCGATGGGAGAGGGAATGCCGGATAAAATGTGTTCGACAGACTTTTACCCGTATGATGCGGACAGAATGATAGAGCTGCTTGACTTTGAGACCGATTGGGACAAGAGCGTGGACCAGATTCACAGGAGAATTCTTGCTGATCTGCGTCAGCAGAAGCGCGTCATCATGATCGAGAAGGCTTTTGAGAGACTCAATAAGGAACGCGAGAGGGAGAGCTTTGCTTTTGAGTTCAGTCTTGAGAACCTTGAGAGGATCAGGGCGGATGCTGACTTCGTACAATCACAGCTTAAGGTAGTCTGAGAGCGGTAAACCCGGAAAGGGGAATGGGTGGTATGGGTAACGGAGTATCAAGGGCAGCTGCCGCCGCAATCATAAATTCCTTAAAAAACGGAGCAGTTCCCAGAGTAGGGCTTGAGTACATCACTGTGGGGAGAAAAAGTGAGATTCAGGCGTTATTGCAGGATGTATGCATCATAGAACAGGGAGGGGCAGCAGTCCGGTTTATTGAGGGAAAATGCGGAAGCGGCAAAACCTTTCTCATGCATGCGCTGAGAAATCATGTGATGGAGAAAAATTTCGTGGTAACGGATGCAGAGCTTTCCGCGGACAGACGGCTTGCCGGAAATAAGGGGCAAGGGCTTGCCGCCTATCAGGAATTAGTCAGAAACATGGCAGTGCATGCCTGTCCTGACAGCGGAGCGCTGCAGCTCATTCTTGATAATTGGATTGGCGCTCTGGAAAACGAGGCAGTACAAGTTGAGGGGCTTGTACCCGGTCATGAGGCCTTTGATGTGAGAGTCAGCCAGAAAATTTATAAGATTACTTCCTCTATGGAGGAGAAGGCAAACGGTCCTGAATTCGGAAAAGTATTGGCTTCGTATTATAAAGGGCACCGTACAGGTGATACCAGGCTGCAGAAAAAGGCTCTGAAATGGCTCTGTGGGGAGTACAGAACCAGAACAGAGGCAAAGACGGATTTAGGGGTAAATCTGATTATTTCCGATGATAACTGGTATGATTTTATCAAGCTGTTTGCTGATTTTGCAGTCAAAGCAGGTTATGCAGGACTGTATGTATGCATAGACGAACTTGCGGCGCTGCCTGAGATTCCCGGCCGTGCAGGCAGAGAGTTTAACTACAATAAACTCTTGTCAATTTATAACGACGCTTTACAGGGAAAGGCTTCGCATCTGGGCATTATTTTCAGTATTACCCGGGAAGCCATGGAGGACCCTGTAAGGGGAGTGTTCAGCTATGAACCGCTGAAAACGCGGCTTGCGGACACTTCTCCGGTAATAAAGCTGTCCGAACTGAATCCCGGCGAGATGTATGTGCTGCTGGAAAAGCTTGCAGGCATACACGGAATCCTGCACAGATATACACCTAAGCTTGAGCACAATGACTACATTTATTTCCTGGAACAGCAGTATGGTAAGAACTTAGAGGGAGAAGAAATTACCATAAGGGAGATGATTCAAAAGTACATAACGCTCTTAAACCTGATTCAGCAGAAGCAAGAGGTGTCTAAGGGGAAAATATTATATGCCGGAAGGGCATAGAGATATATAAGGGTTGAAAGAAGATATGATAAATGCAGTAATATTTGACATGGATGGAGTACTCATTGATACGGAAAAACATTATTATGCGGCGTGGCGCGAGGCAGCACGCATGGCTGGCTTCGACTTTCAAAGCGAGCATGCGCTGATGCTTCGAAGCTGTGACGCACAGCTTGCGTCAAAGATGATGAAGGACATCTTTGGCGAGAGCTTTGATTATTTTGCCATACGCGATGTGAGACGCAGGCTTGTGGCGGAGCGGATTGAAAAATACGGATTGGAAAAAAAGCCCGGTATCGATGAGATACTGGCTTTTCTGCGTGAGAAGGGCATTAAGACGGCAGTGGCAACTGCGACGCCGATAGAACTTACCCTGCAGCATCTTGAAAAAATCGGCGTAAAGGATCAGTTCGACAAAATCGTGAGTGCAAAGCAGGTGAAGCATGGTAAACCGGCGCCTGATGTCTATCTCTATGCCTGTGAGCAGATTGGCGAAAAGCCGGAGAATTGTATTGCAGTTGAGGATTCGCCAAACGGCATCAGGTCAGCGTATGCGGCAGGCTGCAAGCCTGTGATGGTACCGGATTTGACACTGCCTGACGATGAGATAAAACCGCTGCTGTACGGAGTCGCTGCCGATTTGACAGGAATCAAGGATTTTCTGTAAAGGCGGCGCATTGTAAAGCACATGTATAATACTGGTAAAACTTTGTTAATACCTTGACAATGCACAAAAATCAGAATAGAATAAAATTAAATAAAACACTGAAGGGAAGTGTGTTACATGGACAGTTGTGACAGTAACGGGCAGCATAATAAGGGCGAATACACTGATAATCAGTGTTCTTTTTTTGCACCTGCATTTTGCAGACAGCAGGTGAAGAATTAAGAAGGACTTTAGCAGGATTCGCCCCTCAAAAAATCGAAAACAGAAGGGCGATGAGTTATTTTGGAAAATGAAATTTTGAATGAACCGGACTACATCAAAGAGCTGGTAGAGCTGATTAGAAGCGGCAGCAGCAGGGACAGGCTTGCTGCAGAGCTGACCAATTATCATGATAATGATATCTCGAATGCGCTTGATGAGCTGGACGAAAAGGAAAGAAAGGTACTTTACCACATACTCGGAGACGAACGGGTATCGGAAATTTTTGCTTATCTGGATGACCCCGGGAAATATCTGGGAGAGCTGGAGCTGGAACGGGCTGCCGACATCATTGAGAACATGGATGCGGATGACGCGGTTGATGTGTTGGAGGAGGTTGACGAGGAAACCAGAAAGCAGTTAATCGAACTGATTGACGAAGAGTCAAAGGAGGACATCAAGCTGATTTGTTCCTATGAGGAGGATGAAATCGGCAGTAAGATGACCACGAATTTTATAGAGATTGGAAGGAGCCTGACCATCAAGCAGGCGATGCGTTCCCTGATTGCTCAGGCGGAGGAGAATGACAATATTTCCACCATTTTTGTGAAAGACAATGACGACACCTTTTATGGAGCGATTGATTTAAAAGACCTCATCGTGGCACGGGATTATGTGAATCTGGAGACGCTGATTACGCAGTCTTTCCCTTATGTCAGGGATCATGAAACCATATCGGACTGTATCGAGCGGCTGAAGGAGTACGCTGAGGATTCCATTCCCGTATTAGATGACAAAAATGTGCTGATTGGCGTTATCACCGCACAGGATATTGTTGAGGTAGTAGATGATGAGATGGGCGATGACTACGCAAAGCTCGCAGGTATGACCGAGGAGGCAGAGCTTGAGGAGACCTTGGGCGAAAGCATTAAGAAGCGCCTCCCGTGGCTGATTATTCTGCTGGCGCTCAGCATGTGCGTGTCCACAGTGACAAGCCTGTTTGAAGGCGTGATTGCGCAGCTTGCCATTATTGTAAGCTTCCAGTCCGTGATACTTGGCATGTCCGGTAATGTCGGAACCCAGTCGCTTGCCGTTACGATTCGCCTTCTGATGGACGAGAACCTTGAGGCAAGGCAGAAGCTTGGAATGGTTTTCCGGGAGATGCGCATCGGCTTTTCGAACGGATTGATTCTGGGAATTTTATCCTTCCTTTTTATAGGAGGGTATCTCTGCCTGTTTAAGGGCAAAACTCCGCAGTATGCCTTTGCGATATCGCTCTGTGCGGGCGCTGCGCTCTTGATGGCAATGACAATATCAAGCATTGTCGGTACGATTGTGCCGATGTTTTTCAATAAAATTCATGTAGACCCTGCAGTGGCGTCAGGACCGCTGATTACTACTGTGAATGACTTAATTGGAGTGGTCACTTACTATGGCGTGGCATGGCTGCTGCTTATCAATCTTCTCAATCTGGGATAGGACGCTGACGGAATGTATTGCCTGAATATCAGCCGGACAGCGCACAAGAGCAGCAGAATCATAACAAAAAAATCGGCGATGAATAAAAATCCATTATATACAAATACTAGCAATACAGTTTTATCAATGACGAACCTGACATTAAATACTAGATTTGAAATGGAGGAAATATCGGTGAAGGCTACGGGAATAGTGCGTAGGATTGACGATTTAGGACGCGTTGTCATACCTAAGGAGATAAGAAGAACTCTGAGGATAAGGGAATCCGATCCGCTTGAGATTTTTACGGATCATGAAGGTGCAATTATCCTGAAAAAATATTCACCAATCGGTGAGCTTGGAAGCTTTGCAAAGCAATATGCAGAGAGCCTCTCACAGGTGTCCGGTCATCTGGCGCTGATTGCAGACAGAGACCAGATTATTGCAGCGGCAGGCGGCGGCAGCAAGCAGGTGCTTGGCAAGTCTGTCAGCAAGGCGCTGGAGGAAAAGATGAATTCACGTGAGACGGTATGTACCTCACGAAGCGATAAAAATTATGTGGAAGTTGTAGAGGATGAGTCTGATGAGTACCAGCATGAGGTAATTATCCCGATCATCACGCAGGGAGATGTAATTGGCGCTGTTGTACTCTTGTCAGCCAAAGCAGGCGACGAGATGAATGAGGTCGAAATGAAGCTGGCGCAGTCAGCGGCAGGCTTCCTCGGAAAACAGATGGAACAATAGAATCGAAAAGCCATTCCTTCAATAGGGGAATGGCTTTTTTATGGTTCGGGCAGCATTGAAATTTCCGTCCTTTACCGCAAGCTGTGGGAGGTGGGAATTTCACCGGCGGTTCCGGATGGGACACACAGGTAGACCGAGGAAGAAAACACAGTCCCTTCCGTCCGGAACCGGCATCCGCCTCCGTATGCTTCGGCAATGGAGCGAATCGACAAAAGCCCGATTCCGCCTCCGGGCCGGGTGGAAAGAAACTCTCCATCCGGGGTCTGATTGACTGTGGAAAACCGATTGTCCATGGCAAGGGTCAGGATTCCGTCCGCATACCGGCTGTGCATCCGGATGAAGGGCTGCTGCGCATCCCTGCAGGCAGCCACCGCGTTTTCCAGAAGATTCCCCACCAGCACGCACAGGTCGCTTTCCAGCTCCGGGGCGCAGACCTCGGGAACCTGTTCCAGCCGGAGGGAAACGGACAAAATCCCCGCCCGCCGCGCAGCCGCCTGATGGTAGAGGGCAACGGCGTTCACCGCATCGTTGGGACAGACGCTCTCCGCGCCGGAGGGCAGTTCTCCCAGCAGAGCGTCCAGATAAGCCGACAGCTTTTCCGTCTGCCCCTCTTTCAGATCATGAGCCGCCACCACCAGCCGCTGGCGCAGGTCATGGCGGAAGCGTCTGGTTTCCCCGTCCTGTTTTTTTAACAGCGCGTACTGCTCTTTCTGGAGGGAGAGCACTCGCTCCATCTGGCATTTCTGCGCCGTAAGCTCTGCCTGTTTCTGGAAATTTTCCAGGGACTGAAGCAGAATATGGTAGACGACAAAGACGCATGCCAGAAGCCCCAGCCGTGTCAGCAGAAACGGCCACTGCCGCACGGTGTAGAGAGAAAGGTCCCTGGTGAAAAAGAGGACGACCGCGCTGGTGAAGGCAGGAACCAGCCAGATCGTTTTCCAGATGGGGGCGTTGATCCGGTAGACCCTCCTGCTGGCATTCTGGAAAAAGCAGATCATAGCTGGAAAAGTCACGGCGAAAAGGAGCAGGCAGACTGCGCTTTCCTGAAAAGAACCGTGTGCCGTCCCCAAAAGACCCACTGCCGCAAAGGCGGAAGCGCCCCGCACCATCATCAGGTAATCCGTCAGCAGCAGGTAGGTAAATACCAGCTTGAAGGGCTGAACCCGGATATTCACCAAGTAGACCGCCAGGTGGATAGGAAGAAACAAATGTTCTGCTGCAAAGGGGCTGCCTCCATTGGAAAGGGACAGGGAGCACAGCGCCAGCTTTACCAGAATGCTGGTAGCGACCAGACCTGCCGCCGCAGGCTTGGGAAACCGCAGCATATTACGAAAAGGGTAATAGGCCAGCCACTGGACAGGGAGGGAGGAACAGAGAAGATATATAAGGATTTCCAGATGCTCCCTCCTTTTATCACCTATCCTTTCGCGCCTGGGAAAACAGCCAGTCTTCCCAAGCTTCTACCGTCTTTTTGAGGTATTCCCTGCGGATGTAAGCCACGCCGCCCTCCCGCAGGTGGAGAAGCAGAAGCTCCCGGTCAATCCCGGTCACATGGTCCAGATTTGCCAGATAGCTTTTGTGGCAGCGCAGAAAAGGAAATGCGGGAAGCTGGGGAGCCAGCTCATCCAGCCTTCCTCTGACCTGCTCTTTCCGGTTCCCTTCATATGACAGCACCAGGTAATGCCCCTTTTGCTCCGCACAGATCAGCCGGTTTACCGGCAGACGATATTCCCTGCCGCGCAAAATGACCACCGCGATGGACTGCTGCTCTCTCTTTTCCCTTGCAAGAAGCAGGGCTTCGTCCACCGCCCTTTGCGTCACCGGTTTTTCGATGTATTTTGCCACCTCCAGGCGGTAAGCGTCCAGAGCATATTCCCGGCTGGAGGTGACAAAGACGATGGGCAGCCTGGCGTCCGACTGCCGGATTCGCCGTACCGTCTCCACACCGGTAATCCCATCCATGTAAATATCCATAAACACCAGGTCAAAGCGGCCCGGTCTGTATTCTTCAAGAAAAGTTTCCCCGCTGCCAAAGAGCGATACAGAAGCGGGAACTATCCCCGACCGGATCAGCCCGGCAAGCTGTGCCTGCTCGTCTGCCTGATCCTCGCAGAGCGCGATTTGCAATTCATCCATAGGATCATCCTCCGTTCTTTCTCAAGTATAGAACGCAAGCATAAAAATGTCAATTTGTCAAGTACGAATTTTGAACAAAAAAGCGCAATATAAGCCATTTATGATAATGTCTCAGTATACCACATATGAAAATGTCCCGGATGTGGTAAAATATCCTCTATCTATATTCAGATTGGAGGAAATCATCATCAGAAAGGTAATGCTTACAATGAATGAACAGAAAAAATACGAAGTGATTAAATCTCTGGCAGATCACCCGGATGGTAATAAGGACAGGGCC
>JAGAQJ010000008.1 GCA_017622845.1 Lachnospiraceae bacterium
AAGAGATAAGCCCAGAGGGCTTAGCAGGTAACTGACGTTGCGGTTGGCGAACCGTTCGATGAGTCTTTAGACTCTAGCGCCGGAAACGAGCCCTTATAGGGCGAAAATCAAACCACCGGCTTAGCCGGTGGTACTGATTTTGGGATTATTCCGTTTTGGCAACAACGGTACCGTCCTCTGTAGAAGTAACGGTTTCTGTTGTCGGCTTAGGTTCTTCCGGCTTTATCAGCTTGTCAAATTTCTCAAGTACTGCGTCGTAGGTTTTCTGTGAGATTTCGGGAAGCTTTCCGCCCCATGTCTTCTCTGCCTGCTTATAGCCCTTCAGGAATGCATCGCGCATTTTTTCAAGAGCCTCCTGATCATCGCCCGCAAGTGCTGTGGCAAACTGTACGATACGGTCAGAGGTCTGCTTCACACCCCAGTAACCATCCTCAGAAATGTCTTCCTGGGCTTTTTTCTTTGTCTCAGCATCTACCGTGAAATCGCCCTTAGCAAGAAACTGCCAGATATTGTTGGCTTTTCCGAAGGTCGTTGTCTGCTTGGAAAGCATATTATGTACGAGATCGGTAAGCTGAGCCTGACGCTTCTCCTGGTCTGCTTTCAGCTGGGCTACGATAGCCTTTCTGTCGTCCTCGGATAATTTTGACTTATCATAGACGGCAGCAGTGTCGTCCTTCTGTGCTGTCTTATCGGCGGCAGTATTTGTTTTATCAGTAGAAGTTTCAGCAGTTGTTCCTGTGGCTTTTTCCGCTTCTGCTGTATTGACTGTGCTGTCTGTTTTTTCCTTCGCAGTGGTATTGGTTGTATAAACATCGCTTATATTGTTGCTTCCGATTCCTGTTACGCTCATTTGGTATCCCTTCCCTTTCTATTATGATATCATTCCGTCCATGGCTGCCTGCAAATATACCGTATGAAAGACTGGTATACTTGTTTTCCTTATATATCGGCTTAAATTGCAAAAAACTTTATAGCAAATATAAAACAACTATTTCTTTAAAATGCCGCTTTGGTCAATCACAGTCACCATTTCATGAATCACCTCAACAGGAAGAACAAGGGCAAACCGCACATAACCCTCACCCATGCTTCCAAAAGCATCGCCGGGAGTGCAGATGACGCCTGTCTTATCCATCAGCTCCATGCAAAATTCCTGTGAAGAATGAAAACCGGCAGGAATCTTAGCCCATGCAAACATGGTTCCCTCGCTGTCTCTGATATCCCATCCGATGGAGCGGAGTCCCTTGCAAAGAGCGTCACGCCGTTCCTGATACTTGGCGCATTGTGCCTTTACGCCGTCAAGCGGTCCGGTGAGGGCGGCAATGGCCGCATGCTGTATTGGAAGAAACATTCCGAAATCATACTGGGAACGCAGGAGCTTCACAGCGTCAATTACCTGTTTGTTTCCGATAAGAAAGGAAACTCTGGCACCTGTTAAGTTAAAGGATTTTGAAAGGGAGAAAAGCTCAACGCCAATCTCCTTTGCCCCGGGATATTCTAAAAAGGAGCCGCCGTATACGCCGTCATAAATAATGTCAGAATAAGCATTGTCATGGACAATAATGATATTGTATTTCCTGGCAAAGGCAATGAGTTCTTCATAAAATTCCTTCGTTGCTACGGCGCATACAGGATTATATGGATACGATACCATGATGTATTTTGCCCTTTTGGCGATATCCTCGGGAATATCCTCAAATTTCGGAAGGAAGTTGTTTTCCTCCTTTAAATCATAAAAATACTGTTCGGCAAAGCCGAAGTAAGCTCCCACCTCAAAGACAGGATAGCCCGGATTGGGGAGGAGCACAACATCACCGGGATTGCAAAGCGCCATGCCGATATGGGCAATCCCCTCCTGAGAGCCGTTTACAGAGGTAATCTCATCAACAGAGATTTCGACGCCGAAGCGCTTTTGATAATATGTCCGGACTGCCTCCAGCATTTCCGGCAAATCTTTTAGAGAATAATGGAAATTATCGGGGTTTTCGGCAGCTTTTATCAAAGCCTGCTTCACATGCTCCGCTACCGGAAAATCAGGCGTACCCACAGAAAGGTTGTACACCTTCTTTCCGCTTTGGACAAGTGCATCCTTTTTCTCGTTTAGTGCCGCAAAAATGCCTGTCTGAAAATGCTGCAGGCGCCTGGAGGCTTCAATATTCATAAAATGTTCCTTCTTTCTTACTGATGATTTGTATCGAAATCATTCCAATCGTTCCATGACAAGAGTCTATCACATTCTCTTCGTTCTGACAACTCATATAAGCGCTATCATCGTATAAGGAAATTCCCATTTGAAACCAATGGCAGCCGGAGGGATACTATCTGCAGTTTTCGTCCAGACGTGAATACATAAAAGGCTGAACTGTTACACTATTTTTACAATTTTTCTTATAAGTCTTGTAGAAACTCTGTGATTTATATGATAATATGGTATTAACACTAAAAGGAATCCGAAATACGGCTTCCTGGGAAAGACGAAAGGAAAAATGGTAAGCTTATATGGCAAGCGTAAGTATTGAAAAAGTAATAGAAAAGTTCAATCTGAAAAATCTCACACCGCAGATTGATGTGACGAGCATTAAAATTCATCAGCCTGATATCAACAGACCTGCGCTGCAGTTAGCAGGATATTTTGAGCATTTTGAGGAAACACGTTCCCAGATTATCGGTTTCGTGGAGTACTCTTATATGGAGCACCTTCCCGAAGAAAGAAAAAGAGAAGTGTACCCAAGAGTGATCTCGGAAAAGACCCCCTGTATTATTTTCTGCAGGGATTTGCGTCCGGATGAGATATTTATGGAAACAGCGCTGAAGCATAATGTTCCGCTTTTGATGACGGACAAGCCGACATCAGCGTTTTTAGCTGAGATTATCAGATGGCTGAATGTGAAGCTTGCGCCCTGTATCTCTGTGCATGGAGTACTGGTAGATGTATATGGCGAGGGTGTGCTTATCACTGGTGAAAGCGGCATCGGCAAGAGCGAGGCAGCGCTTGAGCTGATTAAGCGCGGTCACCGTCTGGTATCAGATGACGTGGTGGAGATTAGGAAGGTCAGTGATGATACCCTGATTGGTTCTGCACCGGATATCACGCGTCATTTTATTGAGCTTCGCGGTATTGGTATCATTGATGTTAAGACGCTTTACGGTGTCCAGAGCGTTATGGATACCACCAACATTAATCTCGTAATCCGCCTTGAGGACTGGGATAAGGAAAAGAAATATGACCGATTAGGTCTTGAGGAGAACTTTACGGAATATCTTGGTAATAAGATTGTCTGCCATAATATTCCAATCAGACCCGGACGAAATCTGGCAATTATCTGTGAGTCAGCAGCCGTCAATTACCGACAGAAGAAGATGGGTTACAACGCCGCACAGGAGTTGTATCAGCGCGTTCAGAATTCCCTTTCAAAGCCTCGTGAGGACGATGAGGATTAAGATTTCAGTATACAGGGATTGGTGCAGATAAGATTGAAGAATGATAAAAAATGTACGAAAAGGAGAGGATATAAAAATGAACCAGTATTGTTTTGGAGTAGACTTAGGAGGAACCACTGTAAAAATCGGACTTTTTAATCCGGAGGGTTCTGTGCTTGAAAAATGGGAGATTCCCACCAGAAAGACGGATAACGGCAGTAAGATTCTTCCGGATATCGCAGACGCCATCCTCGGCAAGATGGAAGAACGAAAGATTGCAAAGGATTCGGTTATCGGTGTCGGTATAGGAGTGCCGGGACCTGTAGATGATAATGGAGTAGTACACAAAGCAGTCAATCTTGGCTGGGACGTCATGAATATCAACGAGATTCTCGGCGGATTGCTCGACATGCCTGTCAAAGCAGGAAATGATGCAAATGTGGCAGCGCTTGGCGAGATGTGGTGCGGCGGCGGCAAAGGATGCAGCAATATGGTGCTTGCAACGCTTGGAACCGGCGTAGGCGGCGGCATTATTGTAAATGGCAGGATGGTGACAGGAGCTACCGGTGCAGGCGGAGAAATCGGACATATTCATATTGCAGATGAAGAGCCGGATACCTGCGGATGCGGCAATCACGGCTGTCTGGAGCAGTATGCTTCCGCTACCGGTATTGTGCGCCTGGCAAACAGAAAGCTTGCTTCCTCCTCAAAGGAGAGTACGCTTAGAGAGATAAAGGCAGACGGAGAGCTTAGTGCAAAGGCAGTCTTTGACGCAGTGAAGGCAGGAGATGCGCTTGCCTGCGAGATTGCCGAGGAGTTTGGCATGTACCTTGGAAAGGGACTTGCAGCAATAGCCTGTGTTGTAAATCCGGAGGTCTTCGTGCTTGGAGGCGGTGTATCCAAGGCAGGAGAGATACTTTGCGAGTATGTGTCAAAGTATTATAAGGAGTATGTATTCCATGGATGCAGAGAGGCGCAGTTTAAGCTTGCTACACTTGGCAATGATGCAGGTATCTATGGTGCGGCAAAGCTGGTGTGCTGACACTGTCAGTTCAGAAACGAGCGTGTCAGTACACTGGTTTTTGGATAAAATATAATATAAAAAGAGGATTTTTTATTGAAAACAGAGCTTAATCAGGAAGTAATACAACGATTAAACCAACGATTATCCGCGGTATTAAAGCCGGAACAAATACTTGTAAAGGAAAATATGTCAGCTCACACCACCTTTCGTCTCGGCGGTGCGGCTGACATATTTGTAGAAATCAATACAGCAGAGGAGCTTGGCAGAGTGCTTGCGCTGCTTCAGGCAGAGGGACTGGGCAGGCTGAACCGCGATTTTTTCCTGCTGGGAAACGGCAGCAATCTCCTGGTCAGCGACGATGGTTTAAGGGGCATCGTGCTTCATCTGTCAAAGGAGTACAACCGCATGAAAGTCTGCGGTAATACGCTGGTGTGCGAGGCAGGGGCATCGCTTGCGGCAATTGCGCGGAAAGCATGTGAAGAAGCGCTTACAGGTTTTGAGTTTGCGGCAGGGATTCCCGGAAGCCTTGGCGGAGCCATCGTTATGAATGCAGGCGCATACGGCGGAGAGATGAAGCAGGTTGTGAAGAGTGTCCGTCTGATGGCACCGGACGGAACAATTGTAGAAAAAAGCGCGGAAGAAATGCACTTTTCGTATAGGCACAGCCTTGTAAAGGAACAGCCGCTTATCGTCCTTGACGCGGCAATTGCCCTTGAAGCAGGAAACAGGCAGGAAATCAAGGCAAAAATGGAAGAACTCGCACGGAAACGGAGGGAGAAACAGCCCTTGGAATATCCAAGCGCAGGTTCTACTTTTAAAAGACCGGAGGGATATTTTGCAGCGAAGCTGATTGAGGAAGCAGGGCTTCGGGGCTTTTCGGTGGGCGGTGCACAGGTTTCCGAGAAGCACTGCGGCTTTGTGGTAAATAAAGGAAATGCGGCTGCGGCTGATGTGTATCAACTGATTCGGGCAGTTCAGGAACGGGTAAAGGAAGCATCAGGAGTCATGATTGAGCCTGAGGTTATTCTGCTGGGGAAGTTTGAATAAAATGAGTTATTTATGATAGAAAGGTCTGATAAAGATGAGATTTGTAATCGTTACCGGTATGAGCGGCGGCGGAAAGTCCACTGCCATGAAGATGCTTGAGGATGCAGGATATTATTGTGCAGATAATATGCCTGTGCCTTTGATTGAGAAGTTTATGGAACTTCTTGCCATGCCGGATAACGGCATACAGAAGGTTGCCCTCGGACTTGATGTCAGGGCTGACCAGTCTTTTGAAGATGTCAATCTGCTTGTGGCGCGCTTAAGGGAGTCTTACACTTTTGAAATCCTGTTTCTTGAGGCAGCAGACAATGTATTGCTCAAGCGCTATAAGGAATCGAGACGTGTGCATCCATTGTCTGTTGACGGAGACCTGATGAGCGGCATCACAAGAGAACGCGCCCTGCTTGCAAGCATCAAGCAGGCGGCAGATTATGTGATTGATACAACGAATCTGCTGACGCGCGAGCTGAAGGCAGAGCTTGACAGAATTTTTGTCAGCAATCAGGCATACAATAGTCTGATGGTCAATGTGATGTCCTTTGGTTTTAAGCATGGCATTCCGCAGGACGCAGACCTTGTTTTTGATGTACGTTTTCTGCCGAATCCATTTTATATCGACGATTTGAAGCAGAAGACAGGGCTTGACCGGGAGGTGCAGGATTATGTGATGAGTTTTCCTGAGGCGCATGAATTTCTGGACAAGCTTACGGATATGATTAATTTCCTGATTCCGAACTATATCAATGAAGGGAAATACCAGCTTGTAATTGCAATCGGCTGTACGGGCGGACAGCACAGGAGCGTGACGCTTGCAGGCGAATTGTATCAGCGGCTTAAAAATAAGGGAGACTACGGGCTCACGCTGCGTCACAGAGACACAAAGTAGGTGGAATATGTCTTTTTCAGGAGAGGTAAAGGAGGAGCTTGTAAGACTTGACAGCGATGCGAGGCATTGCCAGATTGCGGAGCTTTCGGCAATCCTTGTCTATACAGGAGCAGTTGGCGTGGACGAGCTGGGAAGAAAGCGAATCGAGCTTACTTCAGACGCGCCTTACATGCGTGCGAGATGTCTTATGCTTCTTGAGAAAATTTTTAAGACAGATTTGCTGCAGGAAATGCAGGGAGACAATGTACAGGGTCTTTCCATAGATGCTGGCAGCAGCATATCTGCAGAAAAGCTTCTGCAGACCATAAAGTATACAGAAGGTGATATCCTTGTCAATCCGCTGGTTCTCAAAAGTCTGTGCTGTAAACGCGCTTTTTTAAGAGGTACGTTTATCAGCATTGGCTCCATGAGCAATCCGGAGAAGGGATATCATCTGGAATTTGTGTGCAATGCAATAGAGCAGGCGAATCAGCTTGTGGATACACTATTAATTTATAATATTCGTGCAAAGATTGTGGCGCGGAAAAAGTATCAGGTTGTGTATATCAAGGAGAGCGAGGAAATTGTTGAGCTTTTGAATGTCATCGGCGCACATATATCACTCATGAATCTTGAAAATCTGCGGATATTGAAGGATATGAGAAATTCCATTAACAGAAGAGTGAACTGTGAGGCTGCCAATATCACCAAGACGGTCAATGCAGCAACAAAACAGATTGAAGACATACAATATATTAAGGAGCATTACGGCTTTGACAATCTGGCAGAAAACCTGCGGCAGATGGCAGAGCTTCGTCTTGAATATCCGGACGCTACATTAAAAGAGCTGGGACAATATCTGACTCCCAATGTAGGAAAGTCAGGAGTGAATCACAGATTAAGAAAGCTAAGTGAGCTTGCGGAAAAGCTTAGAGGTGACTGATGGGTAAAAAGGCATTATTTATCGTAAATCCTTACTCCGGTAAGGGCTTGATTAAAAATCATTTGCTGGATATTGTCGATGTACTGGTAAAGGCAGATTATGAGGTGACCGTCTACACGACCCAAAGCAGAGGGGATGCCTGCCGCATGATGAGGGAGCGTCCAAAAAGCTATGAGCTTGTCGTGTGCAGCGGCGGCGATGGAACACTTGATGAGATTGTCACCGGCATGATGGAGTCCGGCTTTCAGACAACAATCGGTTATATCCCGGCAGGAAGCACCAATGATTTTGCAAACAGTCTGCAGATACCGTCAGCTATGAAAAAGGCAGCGGATATTGTTGCAGGCGGCAAGGCGTTTCCCTGTGACATCGGACGATTTAATGATGATGTTTTTGTATATATTGCAGCATTCGGATTGTTTACAGAGGTTTCTTATGGCACATCGCAGGAGATGAAAAACGTACTCGGTCATATGGCATATATCCTTGAGGGTGTCAAAAGCCTTTCCAATATCAAGTCTTACCACCTGAAAGTGACATATGTGTCAGAAAATGGCGAAGAAAGATACATTGAAGATGATTTTATCTATGGCATGATTACAAATTCATACTCCGTGGGCGGTTTTAAGAGTATTGCAGGCAATGTATTCAAGGGGAGGATTGCCTTAAATGACGGACTATTTGAAGTTACATTGATTAAGGTGCCAAGAAATCCGATGGAATTAAATTCCATTCTTGCGGCGCTTGCCATCAGAAATATTGATACGGAGTACATGTACAGCTTTAAGTCAGGGAGCTTAAGTATTGAGTCTGAAAAAGAAATGGCATGGACACTTGACGGAGAGTTCGGCGGAAAGCATAAAAAGGTTGTGCTCAAGAATGAACAGGAAGCCGTAGAGATTATGGTGAAAAAATAATTGTAAAGAAAAGGCAGAATCTGTAACAGTTTCGTCGTAGAGAAATGATGATTCATAAATACGGAATAATGATTTACTGAAAGGGAAACAAATAAATATATGAAACAAAATGCAAAATACAGACGAAGCTGTCTGCTGTTGCTCTTGGTCATTGCAGCAGCGCTGGGATGGACATTTTACCGGAGCTTATCCTATGAATATGAGCTTTCGGGAGCTGTGACAGATTTGTCAGCCTTCTATACAGAAGCTTATGGATATGATGTGGCAAATACTCAGGAAGGAGCGAGCGGAAGTTTTACTGTTACAGGTGACGACCCACAGTTTATTTTGTCCTGTCCGCAGGGAACATTTGGCAGTATAGGAGGTATAGCCATCTTCTTGGATAGTGCATGGGAAGGAGATGCAACGCTTCCGGTGCAGGTATTTTATGCAAAAGAAGGAGAGAGCTATGCAGAGAAGCACTCCGTGAAGGGAGAGCTGAAAGCAGGAGAGGACGCCGTATTGCTTCCGATACCGAAGGGGGAATACCAAAGTCTGCGGTTTGATATTGACGGAGATTTTCAGCTTGAAAAAATACAGGGATGCAGCGAACAAATGAAGGCGACAGCCTATGTATCGCAGGAGACTATTCATACCTGTATGTGGTATTTCCCGGCAATTATTATCGGATGCTGTCTGATTTTCTGGGCACACGGCGTGCGCTTGAAAGAGGGGAATTTTACTGCGAAAGCGTATGTGAAAAATGTTTTTCTGGGTGCAGAGCCGTCCAGGGACAGAGCGGTATATCTTGACTATCTGCGTGTCCTTGCCGCTGTTTTGGTCATATTGGCACATGCCTGTTCTCCTATGGTGGAGCTGGCGGATACAAGCTGGAAGCGTATGGTTCTTGTCTGCGGTCTGAGCCTTGGACTTTGCTGCAATCTGCTGTATGTCATGCTTTCAGGAACCTTGCTTTTAAGCTCCAAAAAGGAGGAGAGTGTTCTTTCTTTTTATATCAGAAGGGCATCAAAGGTTATCATACCATTGATTGCATATTATCTGCTGCTTTTGTATCTCAACGACGAAGTAAGCTTTCTGCCGCCGAGAAACATTGGCGCTGCATTTAAGCGCATAGTGACGGGAGCGCCTGACGTGGGACCGCATTTGTGGCTGATTTACACAATAGTGGCATTGTATCTTGTGACGCCGTTTTTTAAGGTGATGGTACAGCATATGAGCGACAGGCTTGCGGCTTCTATGGCAGCAGTGATACTGGTACTGAATCTTCTGACCACTTATCTGCCGCTGTTTGGCATGACCTTCGGCGCAGCAACGTTTCTGGCAGGCTGGGAGGGGGTCTTTCTGCTGGGCTATATCATGACAAGGCAGAATGAGCGTTCCGGCGCTTCCCGGCGCAATAAAATTATCATGCTTGCGGGAGTGGTGGGTTATGTGATTGCCGTTGCGGCGGTATATTTGGATTCCGCGCAGATGAATTATGTATACAACAGCGCGCCGACCCTGGTCGCTGCCTCCTGCGGAATATTTGCCTTGTTTTTACAGCATAAAAATTATTTTAAAGGAAAATCCAATGCGCTCGTGCGGTTATGCTCGAAGTACAGCTATTCTGTCATACTGATACACTGGTATGCGCTTTTTGTGGTCGTGCAGGGTAAGCTTCACATCACGGCGCTGCGCTTCGGCTGCATCGGCGGCATCATTGCAAGCGTTGTTGTTACTTTTGCCGCATGCCTTGCGATGGCGGTTGTGTTTGACAATACAGTAGTGATTGTGTGCAATGTGCTTTTTGAGAAGGTGACGGGAAGGCTTGTATGTACACGGGATGAAGGTTATGGAAAGAAGCATAAGTGTGACGAAAGATGTTGATAAAAAGCAGAATGGAAGCTTGTTTTTTTGCCCATATTGAAAATCCTTATGTAAGAGTTCATAGTATCTGCAAATCTGCGTAAAATATTATATAAAAGTTCAAAGAATAATGGTGCAGTATGAGAAGGATATCCGGAGTTTTGATGTTTATTTTATGCCTGCCGCTGATAGGCACAATGTTTATCAAGCCGGACAGGAGCGGCTGGAGAAAAGAAGAAAGTGACATAAGTGTCATAAATCAGCGCTTTGAAATCTGCGTAAAGGAAGATATCGGGAGCTTTCTGTATCGTCCTGAGAAAATGACCAGGCTTTTGATGTACAGAATGATTCCTGAAGATATTGTATTCAGCGTTTCTGAGGATTATATCGCAGATGCGGATGCGGCACAGGACCCGGAGCAGGAGTACCTTAAGGCATTGGCAGTGGTATGCCGCAGCAATCTTGTCTATATATGGGAGTCAGAACAATGTCCCGACATACTGGACTATGACAAAACGCAGTTAAAAAAAGGGAATTTTTCCGGCATCTATCGGTTGGCGGTTTCATCCGGTGAGGGAAGCACCAAATTAAAGGAAATAAAAAGGGCAGTCAATGCGACAATGGGGGCAGTGATTACAAAGGAAGAAAAGGTAATCGCCGCTCCCTTTTTTACTACGTCTTCCGCTGATATGCTTGTGGGAGAGCCGGGAGACGGCGTGGGATTTTCATTAAATTATGCCTATGAGCTTGCGGCGCAGGGCATGGATTTTTATGAAATATTAAAATATTTTTTTGGCGATATTCGGGTAAATATCTACGAATAAAATCCCTCAAACGAGTCAATGCTATAAACAGGCAGTAGAGGTTTGCGTTACTTGTTCGGCAGGGCTTAGCATTTCCTGTTAAGTCCGCAAAGCATGCCGCAGGCAAAATGCATTTGCCTGTTCATGGAAGGAGTGAACAGTAACAGAATTGTGGCTTGCCGGAAATGGAGGGAAAGGATGAACAGACGAAATAACAGACGCCCTGCCCTGCAGAAGGAGAAGATTAGTGTGATAGCAGCATCCGTATTTGTGCTGTCAGCACTTACTCTTGCAGGCGTGTACATGTCGGCGCAGGGTGACGTGGAGAAGGAAGAAAATCGTATAGATTTTGCAAAGCTGGAACAGGAAAACATTACGGCGGAGGAAGACAGCACAGGTCTGGCAGATACCAGATTCGTGTCGGGAAAAGCACAGGCAGAGCTGGCAGCAAAGGATACAAAACAGGGAGATGCCCGGTTTGTCAATGAAGATATGTACGACTTAAGCGACGTCAATGACATGGACGTAGACCCGGCATTTACTGAGGTAAATTCGGGGCAGGTTGAGAACACCAGACAGGAGAATGCCTTAGCAGGCACGGACAAGGCAGCCGTTTTTATGGAGGAAGAAAAGATTGCTGCAGAGACACCGCTTTCTTTTACCGATACAGACACGCTTGCGCTTCCGGTGGTAGGAGATGTGCTTCTGGATTACAGCATGGACAAGGCAGTGTATCATGCGACTATGCAGCAGTACCACTATAATCCGGCACTTGTTATAGCGGCTCAGGAAGGACAGACAATTACGGCGGCAGCCGACGGAATCGTGACAGCGGTTTATCAGGATGCACAGACAGGAAATACCATCAGCTTTGATCTTGGAAACGGTTATGAGCTTACCTACGGACAGCTTAGTGACATCAACCTCTCAGTCGGAGACAGAGTAGCGGCAGGAGATGTGGTAGGAAAGGTAGCAAAACCGACAATTTATTATTCGGAAGAGGGAACCAATATTTATTATAAGCTTACAAAGGATGGAGTGCCTGTAGACCCGTTAAAACGATAAAAAACCGAAAACAGATTGAAAGGGCATGGTTTGCAAGATGCTTTTATTGGAAAATGCGGCAATTCGCAGTATGAGTGACGCTGTATGCGAGAAATACAAGACAGATATCCTTGAGGGCAGTATACTTATAAAGGATGGAAAAATCCTTGAGGTGTCTCCTAAAATCGAACTCCCTGAATCTGCGGACTGCATGAAGATAGATGTCAATCATCATTTGGTAATGCCGGGGTTGATAGAAGCGCATTGTCATATGGGTATTACGGAAGAAAAAAAGGGGCAGGAGGGTGATGACTGCAACGAGACAGTTCGTCCCATCACACCCATGCTTCGGGCAATCGATGCCATCAATACAATGGATGCAGCCTTTGCTGACGCAGTAAGAGCCGGCATCACCTCTGCAAATATCGGCCCCGGCAGCTCAAATGTTGTCGGAGGTCAATTTGCTGTTGTGAAGACAAGCGGAAGAAGAATTGATGACTTGATTCTTAAGTTTCCGTCAGCCATGAAGGTAGCCTTCGGAGAAAACCCAAAGGTTAATTATGCAGGGCTGAATACTTCGCCGGTAACGCGCATGGCAATCGCAGGAATGCTCAGAAAGGAACTGACAAATGCCAGAACGTATCTGGAGAAATGCTCCGGAACCGGTGCGGACTTCGACCTGCACTATGAGTCGTGGCGTCCCGTCTTTGAAAAGAAAATACCGCTTAAGGCACATGTACATCGTGTGGACGACATCTTTACAGCCATTCGCATTGCAAAGGAATTTGATTTGAAAATGACGCTTGACCATTGCAGCGAAGGGCATTTGATTGCAAAAGAGCTTGCCAGGGAAGGTTATCCTGCAATAGTTGGACCTGATTTGACCACACGAAATAAAATTGAAGTGCAGAATGCGGCATTCAAGACAGCAGGAATTCTGGCAGATGCCGGTGTCCTGGTGGCTGTCACGACAGACCATCCGGTATCGCTGATACAGTCGCTTCCTTTATGCGTGGGACTGAGCGTAAAGCATGGACTTTCCATGAAAGACGGCTATAAGGCAATGACCATTAACGCTGCAAAAATGTGCGGTACAGAGGACAGGGTGGGCAGCCTTGAGGCAGGAAAGGATGCGGATATAGCGATATTTGACGGCAATCCGATGGAAGTCTTTACGCATACGCTGATGACCATCATTGACGGAAAGCTTGTATACAGGCATGATTCTGTGACGGAGGACGGCAAAGGAAGGGTGAGACTGCCGTTTTCGTCTGGATATTCATAATGTCTCTCTCTGCCTCATAACTGTAACAATTATGCATTTATACCCGGACGAAAACGGCAGATAGTATCCCTCTGGCTGCCATTGGTTTCGAATGGGAATTTCCTAATACGATGAAGAAGGTTTTCTAATGAGTACGGAGCCAGCTCGAGTCGGCATCCATGCCTCCGTCTCGTCTAAATTTGCTTCCGTGCAAAATTGCTCCTGTTGCATGTATCATCATATAAGGACATATCACCATTCTCCACCGGGCAGCCTACAGGATACTATCTGCCGTTTTCTGTTCAATAAAACCATAAATCTGAATTGTTGTCAATACACCGAAGGGCGGCACTGTAATATATGCTTCTGTTTTTTAACAAATTTTATTGCGTTTTCTGTGGAAATCATGCATAATTTGGTTGGACGGATTACACTATTACAACGATTTCTAAATAACTCAACCATGTAACTAGCTTATTTTCCCGATTGCACATGGCAAAAAGCCTCGACGTAGCACGCTACGCCCACGTTTTTTGTCATGCACACTCGAAAAAATATTCTGCGTTATTGGTCTGGTTGTTTACGAAACGTTGTATTAGTGAAGAATATATAAGTTTAATTGAGAATACCATACAATATACAGGTGGGCTTAATGAAAACAAAAAGGAAGTAAACTTTTCGCATATAAGAGTTTGGAAAGGCAGGTTTATCGTTATGAAAATCGTAGTTTTAGCAGGCGGAATCAGTACGGAGCGCGATGTGTCTCTTGTTACAGGCTCCATGATTTACAAGGCGCTGAGGAAAAAAGGGCACGAGCTTGTTCTTCTCGATGTATACCTTGGATATGAGGGCGATGTCAGGGATATCTTTGCTCTTGATAAGGACTGGAGTGAGAATTTCGGTGCGATTTCGGAAATAAATCCGGATATCAGTGCAGTAAAGGCAATGCGCAAAGACAATCCGGAGCGCGTGATCGGACCGAATGTTATCGAGATTTGTTCTCAGGCAGATATTGTATTTCTGGCGCTTCACGGACAAAACGGCGAGGATGGAAAGATTCAGGCAATGTTTGATTTGCTTAACATTAAGTACACAGGTACGGATTATTTGTCCAGTGCACTTGCTATGGACAAAGCGATTTCGAAGGAATTATTTAACAAATACAAAATTCCTACGCCGAAGGGAATTACAATCTGCAGAAATGAAAGGCAGGCAGTCGATGCATGGAGTATTTTTCCATGTATTGCAAAGGTAAACTGCGGAGGCTCCAGTGTCGGCGTGTATATGGCAGACAACAAGGAACAGCTTGAGGAGGCGCTTGAGAAGGCATTTACCTTTGAAAACAGAGTCATTATTGAGCAGTACATAGACGGAAGAGAGTTTTCTGTCGGCGTGATGGACGGCAAAGCGCTGCCGATTATTGAGATTGCGCCCAAGGTTGGATTTTATGATTACAAGAATAAATATCAGGCAGGTTCGACGGTGGAGACTTGTCCTGCTGCGTTGGATGCCAATGTGACCAAGGCAATGCAGAACTGTGCGGAGGCCGTGTACCGGGCGCTTCGCTTAAAGACCTACGCAAGAATGGATTTTCGCATGGACAAGGAATTGAACTTTTACTGTCTGGAGGCAAATACCCTGCCGGGCATGACTCCGACCTCGCTGCTTCCGCAGGAGGCAGAAGCCGTGGGAGTAGGATTTGAGGAGCTGTGTCAGCAGATTATCGAGATATCCATGAAAAAGTACGCATCAATGGCATAGGAATGAGGAAGCGGTGGCAGCCATGAAATATATGACAATGAAAAATATGACACTGAAAAAGATGGCGGATGCAGTAAATGGTGTGCTTCACACAGAGGCAATGCCGTCAGACATCCATATTGATGAGACAGAGGCGGCAGGCGTCGTGCTGGATTCACGAAAAGTCGGGAAAGGTTATGTCTTTATTGCAGCACGGGGAGAGCGTGTCGACGGTCACAGTTTTATTGACAGTGTGTTTGCAGCAGGCGCAATGGGCGTTATCTGTGAGAAAGCCCCGCAAAATCCCAAGGGAGCATACATCCTTGTGGAGGACAGCTTTCAGGCGCTGAAGGATATCGCGGCGTACTATCGAAAGCAGCTTGATATCAAGGTAGTGGGTATTACAGGAAGTGTGGGCAAGACCAGCACAAAAGAATTTGTGGCAAGCGTGCTCTCAAAGGGATTTCGCGTACAAAAGACGGAGGGAAACTTTAATAATGAAATAGGTCTTCCGCTTACGGTGCTTCGGATACGTGAGGATTGTCAGGTGGCTGTACTGGAAATGGGAATCAGCGATTTTGGCGAGATGCACAGGCTGAGTAAGATTGCAAGACCGGATGTGTGTCTGATTACCAACATAGGACAGTGCCACCTTGAAAATCTCGGAACCAGAGATGGTATTTTGAAAGCAAAAACGGAAATATTTGACTATATGCAGGAAGATGGTGCGGTTTGTCTGAATGGTGATGATGACAAGCTTGTCACGATAAAGGAAGTAAAGGGACATGTGCCGATCTTTTTTGGAGGAAAAGACAGCAATGATATCTATGCTTCCGATTATGAGAACAGAGGCCTTGCAGGAAGCAGGGCAGTCATACATATCAACAGGAAAGATAGAAGAGCTGACTTTGAGGCGGATATACCGCTCCCCGGAGAGCATATGCTTTACAATGCGCTTGCGGCGACGGCAGCAGGCGTCTTGTTTGGATTGTCGACAGAGCAGATACAGGAAGGTATCAGAGACGTGGAAGCGGTAGGCGGCAGAAGCCATGTTATCCGAACAGGAAGGATCACTTTGATTGATGACTGTTACAATGCAAATCCTGTCTCCATGAAAGCAGCGCTTGACCTTCTGGCGATGACAGGTATCGATGAAAGCGGACGCAGAGTTGCGGTACTGGGCGATATGTTTGAGCTTGGCACAGACGAGGCAGCATTGCACTATGAGGTAGGCGCTTATGCAGCAGATAAAAAGATTGATGTGGTTATCTGTGCAGGACAATTGTGTAAAAACATGTATGATGGGGCAAAGACTGTGGATAACTCTGCTGCAGAGGTTTATTATTATCCTGATAAGGAATCGCTGCTTACAGATATCGGCAGCCTGATAAAAGATAGGGATATCGTCCTTGTGAAGGCTTCGCACGGCATGCATTTTGAGGAATTGGTCAGCAAACTGAACGAGTAACAGCTCAGCCGTAAGGCTGAGCTGTTATCTTAGTGAATCAATTCCTTGTTCCGATTGTAGGTTTCCGCAATAATATTCTGCACATAAGGAGCCAGCTGTTTTTGCTGTTCCTTTGGAAGCTCCTTTACATAGATGGGCTTGCCGTACTCGATGACAACGTGCGCTTTTCTAATCTTCGGAAACTGATTTTCAAAGACAGCAGCGCTGTTGACAATGGTCATAGGGATAATCGGGCAGTCTGCTTTTGCAGCAATCTTAAAGCTTCCTTCATGAAACGGAAGAAATTTTCCTTCTTCTTTACTTCTGCTTCCTTCCGGAAAGATGCAGATAGATTTGCCGTTTTTCATCAAGTCAATGGCAGCAAGGATTGTCTGCATGCCTGCCTTGATATTTTCGCGGTCTAGGAACAGGCAGTGAAGATTGCGCATCCATACATTTAAAAGAGGAACCTTTTCAATGCTTTTCTTTGCGATATAACCTGTGGGACGCGGAACTCTCACATAGGTCAGCACAATGTCAAAAAAGCTCCGGTGGTTTCCTATGTAAAGTACCGGCGTGTCCCTGGGAACATTTTCCTCTCCGATATAATCTACCTTTGTGCCTGCCAAAAAGCGCACGCATCGAAATGCCCAGTTTACGATTGCAAGACTGGAACGGCTCTTGATATCAGGATTGAATTTACCGATAATCCATTCCGCAATCATAAGGGGAATGCTTAAGATTAAAAAGAGAATTACAAAGCCGCCAACAAGAATCAATCGAATCATACAAATACCATACCCTTCCAAAATACTATATTAATATCTTATCTATTTTCCATATCAAAATCAACATAAAAAATGTACAATCCGACAACTTATGTAACAGTTGTCTGTCCCGGCATAGGACTGCCGCCCTTCTGGGTACTGAAGCTGATTGCCATAAATTACAAGTGTACAGTACACTATCATGCATATATTTTCCAATGAAAACATAGTTATAGATAACAGGATTGTAACAGCTGTCTGGCGCAGCGTTGATTGAAAAGCAGCCGGACAGCCGGCAGAAAGACATTCTGCAGAATTCAGGAGGGAATCATGACAGGATTGACAGGAAAAATAAAAAAGAATGTATTATCCGCAGTAATAGGCGTCATGCTGGTGCTTGGCATATCAGGATGCTCAATGGAAGAGGAGGATGCAGGGGGTAAGCTTAAGGACATTGACTTTACCGTGGTGGGGGAGGAGCAGCAGCCGGAGGCGCTCAAGGATATTATCGCGGAGCGGTCGGCAGAGCCGTTCCAGATTAGCTATGCCATCGGGGAGGATTTGTATATCGCGATTGGCTACGGGGAACAGCCAAGCGGCGGGTACAGCATCAGTGTCAATGAATTTTATGAGACGGACGATGCCCTGATAATTGATACGACGCTGATAGGACCGGGAAAGGCAGAGAATGTGACCAATACGCCTACCAAACCATATATTGTCATAAAGACGGAAAATATTGACGGAAAAACGATACAGTTTCAGTAGAGCCGGATTCCTACCGCACTTGATTCTTCTTCCTGAACTGCATCGGTGACAGTCCGGTCATGCGCTTAAAGCAGTCACTGAAATAAGAGCTGCTGGAAAATCCGGCTTCCGTCGCGATTTCGGTCATATTGAGACGGGAACCGATAAGAAGCCGCTGCGCATACATGATTTTCTCATTCAGCACAAATGAGGAAAATGGTGTGTGCAGATAGGCAGCAAATATTTTAGTAAGGTAAGAAGCAGAGATATTGATGCCCTGAGCCGTCTCACTGAGTGAAGGGTCCTCGCGCAGATGAGCCTTGACATAGGTTATGGCATCGGCAAGACAGTCATGCTTCTTCTGCAGATTCAGGATATTGGCACCGCCGGCAAGACGCTCCCTTAAGACAAGAATAATCAGCTTATACAGCAGTCCCTTTAAAATCAATTCAGAATATTCATTATAGGAATTCCACTCTTGTTCCATTTCATTCAGGATAGAGTGGATTTTTGTTTGTGTGCTCTTTTCAAAGCGAATGACATGTTCCCTGCAAAGCTCATTATATTTTTCAATACCGATAATACTGAACAGCTCTGCAGCCATAGAGTCCGTAAACTTTAAAATAACACGCTCGTAGGACGCATTGGATATATAAGTAGTACGTCGGTAGACATTTCTGGGAATAAAGACCATTTCTCCTGCCTGCACGATGGTCGAGAAGCTTGGAGAGTAAATCATCCGGTCGCCGCTTAACATATAGGAAATGCCGTAGAAATCCGTATATGCCTCTGCCGCAGACATTTCAAAATAAGGCGGCCGGAGGGTGCGGTCATAGTTAAAGTTATATCCGGGTTTCAGTGGAAGCGGCATATTTTTCCTCCTTCATTTGCAGCCGGCAAAGCAATATGCAGCAGCCGGCTTATTTTTGTGCTTTTAATATATCACAATCAGAATACAGGGTAAATGCCTGAAATCTAAAAAAAGCAAAGAAGTGGATTTCTAATAAGAAGAATCTCAACAGTAATCGTGCTAAAATAAATGCACAAAGATAATAGCTTTTCTGATGAAATGTTATTCAAATTGCATAACAAAAGTAATACAAAAGATTAACAAAAGTTTAACAAAATGCAACCAAACAGAGCAAAAGCAAACAGGAGGTCTCATATGAAAAAGAAATTAATATGCATGCTTCTGACGGCTGCTGCGGCAGCGTCACTGACAGCGTGCGGGGGAGACGGCTCAAATGATTCGCCTTCCGCATCAGACAGCAGCAATGCAGCAGCAGAACAAACTTCGTCGAATGGTGCAGCAGATGCATCAGCAGAGGATTCGTCAGAGGGCGGATACAAGCTTGACAAAATCGTAATGGTTGTTGACGGTACGCTGACGGCATCAGTGGACAATGGCCAGGCGGAGCTGGAGAAGCAGTGGGAAGAGGCAGTCGGTGTCGATCTTGAGATTCAGCAGTTGGACCACTCAGGCTATATTGATGCAGTAGGACGTCTCTTTGCAAGCGGGGATTATCCGGATGTCATGATCATGCCGGCGGATATGTTTGCCCAGTATTTGCCGACGGGTCTGCTTTGGGATATGACAGAAGCATACGACAACGCTGATTTTCAGAAAAGAATGCTCTTGCCCGAAATCAATGAGGCATTAAAAGTAAAGGGCGGCGGCAGGCTGTATGGTTTTGCTCCTACTTATGGAAACGGCTGTGTTACATACGTGAAAAAGGCATGGCTTGATGCCCTGGATATCAATGCTGACGATATTAAAACATATGATGATTATTACAATATGCTGCTTCGGTTCCATAATGAAGACCCTGATGGAAATGGAGTGAACGGCGACACCTATGGTGTGGTGGCAGCAGGATTTGTTGGAAATGAAGCGCCTTATATTAATTATCTTCCTGAATTCTGGCAGGATGCATATCCGGGAATCCTTCAGGGTGAGGACGGCGTATGGTATGACGGGTTCCAGACAGAGGAGACAAGAGCAGCGCTGCTTCGGTTACAGCAGGCGTATGCTGAGGGAGCAATTGACCCTGAGACGCTTACTGCATCGACAAAAATTGCACGTGAGAAATGGTTCTCTAATGACCAGACAGGTTCATCGGGAGTGTTTACCTATTGGGCAGGGCGCTGGTATCAGACACTGACAGACAGCTTTGTTAAGAATGATGTGGACGCGGAGCTGGTACAGCTTCCGCCGATTCAGGAGGTCGGGGCATATATCAACAGAGAAGCGCCTGTATGGGTGATTATTGATGACGGGGACGGCGATAATTCCCGCGAGCAGGCAATTTTTGATGCATTTTTTGAGACAATGATGGATGGCGATGTGGTTCAGACGCTCTGGACCTATGGCGCTGAGGATGTTCACTGGTCTATTCATGCAGAAGAGTTTTCTACCAATGCAGACGATCCGGACAAGCGAAAGGATTACAGCTATGAAGAAGGCGTATTCCACTTAAGGCCTTCTATCAATGACCCCAATTCCATGTGGACAAAGAATCTTTTTGATCCGAATCTGGTAGTTTGTGAGCTGACAAACGGCTACGGCGATCCGAGCGAGCTGATGGCTGCCGGAAATAAATTTTTTGCTGAAAACAGCAAAGATGCTCCGATGTCGCCGGTTTCAGAGACTTATACAAATGAGTCAGGTACGCTCTACGATGCGAAGCTTGCAGTCATTACAGAGGTTGTGATTAAGGGCGGCGATGTCGATGCAGCGATGCAGACTTATGTATCAACGGTAGGAGGCACTATAGACCAGTGCCTGAGTGAACTGAACGGACAGTAAAAGAGAAAAAGGCTGCTGTACCGGCATTAGAAAAGGAGAAAATGGGAATGAGAAAAAGGAAAGACATCATAACGTCTACAGGTGTGACAGTGCATCAAAAACCATTAAAGCTGCGCATTTGGAATAACCGTGGATATTATTTAATGTTTCTGCCGGTCTTCATATTTGTAATCATTATGAACTACTGGCCCATGCTGGGTGTCCGGTACGCATTTTATGATTATAAGCCTGTCGGTGAGCCGTCATGGGTGGGACTGGCTCATTTTACCAAGATGTTTTCTACGACAGCTTTCTGGGTAGCATTCCGCAACACGCTGGAATTAAGCATTATGCGTCTGCTGATTTCTACCTTTGCCTCAGTGGTGGTATCGGTGTTCTTAAATGAGATGGGAAATCTGATGGCAAAGAAAGTACTGCAGACAATTATCTATCTGCCGCACTTTATGTCATGGGCAGTCGTGGCGTCCATATTCAGCCTGCTGCTATCCCCATCCAGTACAGGTATGGTGAACGGCTGGCTGAAGGATTTAGGAATTTTAGCAAGAGACCAGGCAGGAATTTATTTCCTGGCAGACACCAAGCTGTGGAGACCGATTTTCTATATTATCAATACATGGAAGGAAACCGGCTGGGGAACCATTATATTCCTCGCAACGCTGTCAGGCATCAATCCGGAGCTGTATGAGGCGGCAGATATTGACGGAGCTTCCCGGATGCAGAAGATTCGCTATGTTACGCTTCCTGCCCTGAACAATACGATTATTACGGTGTTAATTCTGAATCTGGCAAAGGTTATGAATATGTTTGAGCCGATTTTCGTACTGTACAACAATGCAGTATATAGTGTGTCAGACGTTATCGCTACCTATATCTATCGCCAGACCTTTGCAATTGCGCTTCCGAACTACGGTTATTCCACTGCAACCGGTTTGTTCCGCTCGCTGGTAGGCGGAGCGTTGGTACTCATCTGCAACCAGATTAGCAAAAAGACGCGCGGACGCGGCATTATATAGGAGGTGCCAGGATGAAGTCAAAGAAGATTAAGACATTTGATGTCGTCAATTATATCGTATTTATACTGATTGGACTGATGGTTTTGGTTCCTATCTGGAAGGTACTGGTGGACTCCTTTAATGCGGTAGGCGTATACCAGTTCCGGTTATGGCCGGATAAGTTTACGCTTGACGGCTACAAGACCATACTCCATACAAAGCTGCTGTATAAGCCGTTCATAAACTCGGTAATCACGACGCTTGCCGGTACGCTGTTTGGTTTGATGCTCTCTACGCTTGCCGGATATACACTCGCGCAGGACTCTCTGCCGGGACGCAATTTTTTCGCATATGTTCTGCTGTTCACCATGATTTTTTCAGGCGGCATGATTCCAGAGTATTTGGTCATGAAAAAGCTGCATCTGGTAAACAGCATGTGGATTCTGGTGTTCAAGCATGGCGTCAATGTGTATAACTTTGTACTGATGAAAAATTTCTTTGAAGGGATTCCGGGAAGCCTTTATGAGGCGGCTAAGATTGACGGCTGCACGCCGATGGGGATTTTCTTCAGAATCGTGCTTCCGCTTTCCAAGGCAGCGCTTGCTTCCATCGGTCTGATGTTTGCCGTTACAGTATGGAACGACTATGCGAACGTAAAAATCTACATAACAGACCCCGACCAGGTAAACTTCCAGTACAAGCTGCGCAACATGATTATGGACGGCGATACGCCGCCGACCGGATACAATGTCTCGCAGACGACCTTGTTTAACTCCGGAATTATTATGGCAATTCTGCCCTTTATGCTGCTCTATCCGTTCCTGCAGAAATATTTTGTAAAGGGCGTAAATGTGGGAGCCGTAAAAGAGTAGGATAACCCTTCCTCTTGACATCTGACAGGATAACCGATATATTTTACTAAATACCTATTCAGGGCATTGGTTATGCAAAGTGAGTGTAAAACAGGAGGGAAAATAACATATGATATTAATTAAAAACGGTTTGGTGGTTGATCCGGCAAATAAAATGAAAAAAAAGGCAGATATTCTGATTTATGACGGGAAAATTGCAAAAATTGCGGATAAAATCAGTGATATGAAAGGAATAACAGATGATATCCTGCAAGAAAAAAATAGTGAGTGTTATTTAATTGACGCGTCAGGCTGTACGGTAGGACCTGGACTTGTCGATGTGCATGTGCATTTTCGTGACCCGGGCTTCACGCACAAGGAGGATATCGGGACAGGAGCACAGGCTGCGCTGAAGGGCGGATTTACAAGTGTCGTACTGATGGCAAATACCAAGCCGCCGGTAGATAATGAAGATACGCTGACATATGTTATTGAAAAAGGAAAAAAGACAAAGCTGAAAGTGTATACCTGCGCTACCGTGACAAAGGGCATGGCAGGAAAAGAGCTTACGGACATGGACGCATTGTTTGCAAAGGGAGCAGTCGGCTTTACGGATGATGGAATCCCTATTATGGACGAGAAGCTGATGGAGCAGGCGATGGTAAAGGCAGCGCAGTTAAAAGTCCCCATAAGCCTTCATGAGGAGAATCCTGCCTTGATTGCCAATAATGGCGTGAACAGGGGGAAAGCATCAGAATACTTCGGAATCGGAGGTTCTCCGCGGGAAGCGGAAATTTCGCTGATTGCGCGCGATTTGGAAATCGCATTGAAAACGGGCGCTGTTTTGAATATACAGCATATCAGTACCAAAGAGGGCGTGGAGCTTGTCAGACAGGCGAAGAAAAAATCCGCTGATTCAGGCAGCATTCATGAATGCAATATTCATGCGGAGGCAACGCCCCATCATTTCAGCCTGACAGAGGAGGCAGTGATTGCGCATGGGACACTTGCCAAGATGAATCCGCCGCTAAGAGAAGAAGCAGACAGGCAGGCAATCATCGAAGGTTTAAGGGACGGCACGATTGATATCATTGCCACGGACCATGCACCGCACAGCAGGGAGGAAAAGGAGAAGCCCATCACGGAAGCGCCAAGCGGTATTATCGGACTTGAGACAGCGCTTGCGCTGGGCATTACCAACCTTGTTGATAAAGGTGAACTTTCCATGGAACAGCTTCTTGAGCGGATGTCCCTCAATCCGGCAAAGCTGTATGGGCTGGAAGCAGGCACATTGACAGAGGGAGCGGCGGCAGACATCGTAATCTTTGATGCTGAGGCATCACAGATCGTTGGAGAGTATGCTTCAAAGTCCTCCAATTCGCCGTTTACGGGCGAGCGTCTGAAAGGGGTCGTAAAGTACACGATTGTGGACGGAGCTGTCGCGTACAAAAAAGATATGGAAGCTGCCGCAGCAAATCAACCCGAAGGTTGAAGTGTTACGGCAGAAATATAAATAACGTATGTTATTTACTGCTTTGCATCGCGTACCGTGCTGGGCGTGATGCCGTATACCTTCTTGAAGGCGCGCCGGAAGGTATTGGAATTATTATAACCGACGGACAGATAAAGCTCATTGAGGCTGATGTCTGTCTCGCGGATAAGCCTGAGCGCTTCATTCATGCGGATATTCTCAAGGTAGGTTGAGAAATTGACCCCTGTCTTTTCCTTAAACATATGGGAAAAGTAACTCTCAGATATCTGAAATTCATCGGAAATCTTGTTCAGGCCCATTGACGGGTCGGCATAGTTTTCCCGGATATATTTTTCGATGGTGGAAATGATGCTGGAGCCGTCGGATTCCACGGTAAACAGCCTGCAGAGGCGGAGTGCGATGTCCTCACACAGCTTAAAGGAAGCATGCTCGTTAAAGCATTCATCGAGGGTCTGAATGACATCCCTGGGCGTATTCTGTGGGAGTGCAAATCTTGCCTTGAGCAGAGTATTTCTGATATCAGACAGCAGGAACTGCAGCATATTAATAGGAAGGGAGCGCTCTTCAATATTTTCCTGATGCAGCAGATTGAAAAGCTCCAATACCTGTGGGGTATTTCCGGTCGTAATAAAGTGTATGAGCTTAGTGGAAAGCTCCATAGGATAATAGAAGGTGCTCGAGTCCTTCTTGATAAATTCATACGGAAAGAAGATATAGTTTTTGCTTGTGTAGCTGACGGCTTCCACAGCCTGCTGGTAGGATTCCCATACATTGACGATATCGTCAGTATTTTTGCCGATGCCCGCAAAAAGCCAGATACCGTAGGAATCCAGCAGATAATCGTGCATGTTTACAATGATTTTATTTGCCTTCATGATAAGGTCCTTTTCGTCATCAGGCCTGCCGGCAAGAATCAGCGCATATGCGCGGTCGGAGGGACTAAAGTAGTAGATATTCTCTCCCATATATTGACGGAGCGTTTCCAGCACAATGTCATTGCATTCCTGAGAGGTACGTGGGATGCTTGCCGGAGAAAGAGTTGCATCTACATTGTTGTAGGCGACCACATACAGACTGTTGAAGATTAAATTTTCGTCAGTAAGTCCCAGAAAGTCTTTGGCATAGGATGCCTCCTGCTCTGAGACAATCATTCCTTTTAAGAGCAGACGGACATAGGAGTTGCAGATCATAGGTCTTTGGCTGTCCATAACCTCCTGCAGATGGCTTTTCTCCTCTAAAAGACTGCTTCGCTCCTGCTCTGTTGCCTGAAGCTGCTGATCCAGTTCGAGGATTGGTTTCATATTCTGCTTGGAAAACATATAAATCAGTCCTAAACCGCCCAAAACCGCCGCTGCAAAAATTGCAGGGTACAAAATTTGAGGACGTGCAAAATTTGAGGCGGACTCATAGGAAGGGTAGCTGAAGTAGTAGGTAAAGCCGGTATCCGCTGAGTAATAGGTGCCGACAGAGGCTCCGGCGGACTGCAGAAATGCATTGGCATCATCAATGCCGCCCTCAGATATCATGATATCCAGCTGAGCGCTTTCCGGTGTGGTAAGAGAAAGGATACTGTCAGACTGACCGTCCGTGCGCACTGACAGGTAGTGGTATTCCATATCCGAATCCATACATTCAAATAAAGAAGAAAGCTTGTCCTTCTCAAAGATAAAGCAGACAACCGCGTTGATATTAATATAGTAAAGGTCATTCATATTAATCAGGTACATATAATAGCTTTTGCTGCTGGTCGGGGTCAAATCGTCCATCGGAAGGAAGCGGTAATAGTTGGAAGGAGATGTAAGAGCTTTCAGCCAGCTTTCATAAACATCATCAGGGTACCTTTTAATCCAGCTGTAGTATCTGTCCTGGGTGAGGAAGTAGTTCGGAGCCAGAATATATCCGGAGTTTGGCAGATAACAATACACCTCGGATATCGGAAGGAGGGATTCGGGATACATGTCCGTCGACAACATTGCAGAGATTGAGTAGCCCAGCTCGGAAAAACGGCTGTCAGTCTCATTAATGTTTACAATTTTCCGGAAAGAATCATTTTGGATGAGCTGGCGGCAGTAGACCTCTATAATGTCAAGGTCCTTCTCAAACAGCTGGGCATTGCTCATAAAGGCGGATTCCATCTGCCACTCATACTGGCTGCGTGCATGACGGGCAGCGGAGTTGTACAGATAGAGAAACAATATCAGGATAATAAAAAGGAAAATGCTGTAAGAGGTTACCATTTTTAACAGAAATGATTGTCTATCATTAATAGATTTCACGTGTTTTTTATCCGATTTCATGTCATTTTGTACATTTCTTAATTTGATATTCACAAAATTTACTCCCATATTCATTTTATTGAGATTTATTTCACATTAATTAAAAAAATATTTAACCTTATTTTATCAGTTATTCAAAAAAATTACAATATGCAAGTGTTTTTGAAATGCCTTGTTTTCGGGAAGTTTCAAAAGCAATTGTCAAATTATGTATGCTCGCTCAAAAATTGTCACTTGTATGTAAAGGCTTACAATGTTAGAGTAAAGTTCAGACGGGGACCACTCCGGTTGAAACTTTTGTTAATCAATTGAATAATATTAGGGAGGAAAGTAAGAAATGAAAAAGAAAGCATTATCTTTACTTTTGGCATCAGCAATGGTTGTTTCATTGGCTGCATGCGGAAGCTCAGATGATTCTGCAAGCTCATCAACACCTGCAGATACATCCGCTTCATCATCAACATCAACAGACACACAGGCAAGCAGCACTGAGGCATCAGGAGACACAGCATCTGCAGAGAAGGCAGATTATCATGATGTACTTACCAGTCTGAATATGGTAGTTAACGGTACACTGACTGCTACGGTAGACAACGGTCAGGCTGATTTCGAGAAGCAGTGGGAAGATGCGGTTGGCATTGACCTTCAGATACAGCAGCTCGACCATTCCGGTTATGTAGACGCAGTTGGACGTCTCTTTGCCGGCGGCGATTATCCTGATGTTATCGTTATGAGCGCTGATATGTTTAAGCAGTATGCTCCGACAGGTCTTCTGTGGGATATGGCTTCTGCATATGACAATGCAGAATTCCAGTCAAGAATGACACTCCCCGGAATCAATGAGGCATTGAAGGACAGCGAAGGTCACTTATACGGATTTGCTCCTACATATGGTAATGGATGCGTTACTTATGTGAAGAAGGCATGGTTAGACGCAGTAGGAATCAATGCTGACGATGTTAAGACCTATGATGATTACTATAATATGTTAAAGGCATTCCATGACGGCGATCCGGATGGAAACGGCGTAAACGGCGATACATATGGTGTTGTAGCAGCAGGCTTTATCGGAAACGAGGCTCCGTATATCAACTATCTGCCGGAGTTCTGGCAGGATGCTTACCCGTCAATTTATCAGAAGGATTCAGGCGAGTGGGTTGACGGCTTCCAGGAGGATGCTACAAAGCAGGCAATCTTAAGATTACAGCAGGCATATGCTGACGGCTGCATCGACCCTGAGACATTGACAGCATCTACAAAGATTGCGCGTGAGAAGTGGTTCTCAAATGACCAGACAGGTTCTTCAGGTGTATTCACATATTGGGCAGGTTCATGGTATCAGACATTGACAGACAACCTGATTAAGAACGAAGTTGATCCTGAGCTGGTTCAGTTAGCTCCGATCGCTGAGGTTGGCGCTTACCTTAACAGAGAGGCTCCTGTATGGTGTATCATCGATGACGGCGA
The DNA here is from genome assembly GCA_017622845.1 of Lachnospiraceae bacterium. GTDB lineage: Bacteria > Bacillota > Clostridia > Lachnospirales > Lachnospiraceae > COE1. The sequence continues at coordinate 27,758 of JAGAQJ010000008.1, forward strand.
CGGCGATAACACACGTGAGCAGGCTATCTTTGATGCATTCATCGAGACAATGATGGACGGCGGTACGGTTCAGACACTCTGGACATACGGCGCTGAGGGCGTACACTGGTCTACAGCAGCAGAGTCCTTCACAACAAACGCAGGAACAGACAACGAGAAGACTTATGAGTATGCTGAGGGCGAGTTCCATTTACTTCCTTCACCGAACGACCCGAACTCTATCTGGAAGAAGAACCATATTGATCCTGCTCTTTCAGTATGCGAGTTGACAAACGGCTATGTAGCCCAGACAGATTTGGCAGCAGAAGGAAACAAGTTCTTTACAGAGAACTGTGTAGACGCTCCTGTTTCACCGGTATCTGAGACCTTTACAAACGAGTCCGGTACAATCTATGATGCAAAGCTTGCAGTAATCACAGCAGTTGTTGTTGAGGGCGGTGACATTGACGCAGCAATGCAGACATACGTAGATACAGTTGGTTCTATCATTGACCAGTGCTTATCTGAGTTAAATCAGTAATTGAATCATATTTAAATAAAGAATAGGCTGTCCTGCCCTTTGAGGGCAGGACGCTTAGTCTGTAGACATTGTTATTTTTTACACAAAGGGGCCGTTCTATCCGGCACCTATGGCAGTGGATTAAGGAAAAGGAAAGGAAGAGAACGGTATGAGCAAGAAAAAAGCAGTAATGACCTCCGGCGGCGTGGAAGTCCGCGAAAAACCGCTGAAGCTTCGTATCTGGAACAACAGAGGATATTATCTGATGTTTCTCCCGGTTGCAATATTTTTGATTCTGATTTATTACTGGCCGATGCTTGGCGTGCGCTATGCATTCTATGACTATAAGCCTGTAGGACAGCCTACATTTGTAGGATTAAAGCATTTCCAGAAAATGTTCGAGACACAGGCTTTCTGGACGGCATTCAAGAATACGCTTGAGCTGAGTATTATCAAATTGATTATTACAAACGTTTCTGCGGTTGTAGTTTCAATCTTTTTAAATGAAATGAAAAATTTGTTTGCAAAGAAGACCTTGCAGACTATTATATATCTGCCGCACTTTATGTCATGGGCGGTAGTTGCTTCCATCTTCAGCTTGTTCCTGTCACCATCCTCTACCGGTATGATTAACGGAATTATCTTTAATGGTGATACATCGAAGTACATCTACTTCCTTGCAAGCAAGACATGGTGGAGGCCAATCTTCTATGTAATTAATATATGGAAGGAAACAGGCTGGGGAACCATTATCTTCCTGGCAACCTTGTCAGGCATTAACCCTGAGCTTTATGAGGCAGCCGATATTGACGGAGCAACCCGTATGCAGAAGATTCGCTTCGTAACCTTACCGGCACTTGCAAATACAATTATCACTGTATTAATTCTGAATCTTGCTAAGGTTATGAACATGTTTGAGTCCGTATTCGTACTTTACAACAATGCAGTTTACGATGTATCAGACGTTATTTCTACATATATCTATCGTCAGACATTCGCAGTTGCATTGCCGAACTATGGTTACTCAACAGCAGTTGGTCTTTTTAAGTCTTTGGTTGGATGCGTACTTGTGCTTGTATGCAACTGGGCAAGTAAGAAGACCCGTGGCCGCGGTATTGTATAGGAGGTGCGAACATGGCAAAGGAAAAGGTTAGCAAAAAGCCCAGTGAGAGAATGCACGTATTTGATGTTGTCAACTATATTGTGTTCATTCTGTTAGGATTACTTATTTTAGTTCCAATCTGGAAAGTTGTTGTAGATTCATTTACAAAAGTAGGTATTTACCAGTTCAGATTATGGCCGGCATCAGGTATGTTTACCCTTGACGGTTACAAGACCATCATTGAGACACAGGCATTGTACAGACCGTTTGTGAACTCTGTTATTACGACGCTGCTTGGTACGCTGCTTGGACTTGTGCTTTCTACCCTCGGCGGTTATGTGCTTGTTCAGTTTGAGATGCCCGGACGTAATTTATTCGGATACTTTTTACTGTTTACCATGATTTTCTCAGGCGGTATGATTCCTGAGTACCTCGTAATGAAGCAGCTGCATTTGGTAAACAGCATGTGGATACTTGTTGTCAAGCATGGTATGAATGTGTATAACTTAGTATTGATGAGAAACTTCTTCGAAGGCATTCCCGGCTCCTTATATGAGGCGGCAAGAATCGACGGCTGTTCCCCGATGGGAATCTTCTTTAAGATTGTGCTTCCGCTGTCCAAGGCAGCGCTTGCTTCTATCGGCTTGATGTTTGCCGTAACAGTATGGAATGATTACTCAACAGTTAAGATTTATATTACAGATCCTAACCAGACAAACTTCCAGTACAAGCTGAGAAACATGATTATGGACGGCGATACGCCGACGACAGCGTATGAGGTGTCGCAGAATACATTGTTTAATGCAGGTATTATTTCGGCAATCCTTCCGTTCATGATTCTGTATCCGTTCCTGCAGAAGTACTTTGTTAAGGGTGTTAATATCGGAGCTGTTAAGGAATAAAAATATTGAAAAATGGGAAACGTGGGTTTCCCATTTTTCGTTCACTCTGCTTGGAAGGAGAGTGGACAGTAATGTGAACAGAACAATTACAAGATTTCATAAGGAAGAGGAGGAGGAAGCATGGGAGTGGAAACTACCGGAATTTTTTGGGCTGCGGACTCAACAGTACAGACAAATGATATCACAACCTATCCTCAGACAGGCATTGGACAGGTGTTTTCGCTGTATACAAAAGAACATGTGCGGATTTTCAATCATGCCAAAAATGGCAGAAGCACAAAAAGCTTTATGGATGAGGGAAGGCTTGCTGCGATTGACGAACGAATTGGAGAGGGAGACTTTTTGTTTATCCAGTTCGGACACAATGATGAAAAGAGCGAGGACCCGACACGCTATACGGAGCCGTTTTCAACTTATATGGAGAATCTGGAGGCTTTTATCGCAGTGGCAAGAAACCACAAGGCAAATCCGGTGCTGATTACGCCTCTGGAGCGCCGGTGCTTTGTTGATGACAAGCATCTGGGCATGGGGGCGCATTCTGATTATGTGGCGGCGATGAAGCAGACCGCGGAGAAGAATAAGGTGCCTCTGGTTGACCTGTACAGCATGAGCCGTGCTGAATTGAAGAAAGCAGGTGAGCCGGAAAGCCGCAGGTGGTACATGTACTTTGACGGGAATCTCTACAAGAATTATCCTGAAGGGAAAAAGGACAATACGCATCTGAGGTATGAAGGGGCCGTTCTGTATGCAGGGCTGATTGCCAGAGGGCTTGGCGAGCTGGGAGGCATCTATCGGGAGCTTCTCGTGGAGGATATTGAGCAATATATATAATTGGAAGCAGCGTGATGATTCTGAATTGTTTCTAAATTTAAGTAAATTTTCTTATATTTTCTTGATTTTTGACGAATCACGTAGTATTCTGTAAAATGTAAGGGCAGAAGAATTACAAAAGCCCTTTTGTGCATATAGATGATAGGAGAAACTAAAAAGGCATAGTATGTGTTAAAGGAATCTAATGTAAAGGGGAAATGATTATGTCAAATGAAGAGATATTTAAAAATAAGAAGATTAGGAGCAAGGTATATGAGACATTTGCGCTGATTATCGGCATGTATCTGGGAAGCGTGATATTTGCGAGTATCATGCTGATGATAATGCGTTTTATTCCGGCGGAATACGAGCTGTATGTGGAAATTACATCGATCGTGCTTCTGCTGCTCGTTGCTGTTTTCTGCGTGCGGGTTACGTTAAAAAGAGGAAAGATGCTGATCAAATACATAGCAGAACCGGTTGCGGAGCTGAGTAAGGTTGCAGACCATATTTCAAATGGTAAGTTTGATGATGAGATTACCTATCAGTCAGAGGATGAGATCGGCATGCTGGCGAAGGACTTCCGGAAAACAGGGTCTACATTGAACAAGATTATTACTGACTTGAGCAATATCCTGGAGGAGTTTGCAAAAGGAAATTATACGGTTCATTCCGGCTGCAAGGAAGCTTATGTAGGTGAATTTCAGAATGTGATGGAGAAGCTGATGGCTACAGTTACCAATGTCAGCACTACGCTTCATATGATCCGCCAGGCTTCTGATGAGGTGGCAGCAGGGGCAGGACAGCTTGCCGTCAGCTCGCAGGATTTGGCAAAGGGTGCGGAGGAACAGTCTTCAGCAGTGGAAAGTCTGGCAGCAAGCGTGACACAGGTTGCAGAACAGGTTATTGCAAACAGCGCTTCTACGGACATCGTACATGACAAGGCAAAGGAGGTAGGCGCAGAGGCAAACATCAGCCAGCATAAGATGGGAGAGCTGATGGAGGCAATGGAGCGTATCTCTGAGACTTCACAGGAGTTAGAGAAGGTAATTGTAGAGATTGAGAGCATTGCATCACAGACAAATCTCCTGTCGCTGAATGCATCAATCGAGGCTGCAAGAGCCGGAGAAGCAGGAAAAGGCTTTGCCGTTGTTGCGGAGCAGATCAGAGTGCTTGCGGAAAGCAGTGCGGAATCTGCGGAAACCTCTAAGCATTTGCTGGAGGCAAACCGTGTGGAAGTTACACATGGTGATGAAGTAACAAAAGAAACAGTAGACTCTCTGAATAAGGTTTTGGCGGAGCTGGATCATATTATCGGCGAGGTTGCCAATATCCGGACGGCATCTGACCATCAGGCTGTTTCTGTCAAACAGATTGAGGCTGGAGTGAAGCAGATTAGTGATGTTATTCAGAGCAATTCCGCTGCATCACAGCAGGCATCTGCGACAAGCGAAGAATTATCTGCAGAGGCGGATTCCCTCGATACACTGGTGGGAAAATTCAAGCTGCGTGATATAGAAAAATAGAACGATAGCATAAGTGGACTTTTGAGTGTACATGAAAAAGTACCCGCTCCGTTTTGAAGGGAGTGGGTACTTTTTGGCGTTAGTCAGTGATGATGTTTTCAACTGGTATTAACTCCGATAATGGTTTAGATATAGTTGCAATGGATTGTCAGGCGTGGTATGATACAATTAGTTAGTTAGAACTAACAAATATTGCAGACGTGAGATTCCATGGATATATGGTTAACACGAGACTCAAAAGCATAATATATAAGGATGTAAAAGGAGGGATACAGCATGGATATCAGCCTTGTAGCGGGGGTAATGATTCCCTTTACGGGAACTATGCTTGGCTCAGCTATGGTATTTTTTATGAGAAACCAGATTAACAGGCAGCTTGAGAAATTACTGCTGGGATTTGCAGCAGGAGTTATGGTCGCGGCGTCAGTATGGTCGCTTTTGATGCCGTCGATTGAGATGGCATCGGAACAGGATAAGATTGCGTGGGTGCCGGCGGCTGTGGGATTTATCCTGGGAATGGCATTTTTGCTGCTGCTGGACAGTGTCATACCGCATCTGCATCTGGACACGGATAAGCCGGAGGGATTAAAGACAAGGGCCAAGAAAACAACGATGATGGTGTTTGCAGTGACGCTTCATAATATACCGGAAGGAATGGCGGTAGGAGTTACATTTGCGGGCGCGCTCTTGGGAAATGCACAGATTACGATGGCTGGAGCCTTCACGCTGGCGCTCGGCATTGCGATACAGAATTTTCCCGAGGGGGCAATTATCTCCATGCCGCTTCGGAGCGCAGGAGCCTCTAAGAGAAAAGCATTTGTGTACGGCGCGCTTTCCGGACTTGTAGAGCCGATAGGAGCGCTGCTGACGATTTGGCTGGCGCAGCTTATCGTACCGCTGCTTCCATACTTTTTATCCTTTGCGGCAGGCGCTATGATTTATGTAGTGGTCGAGGAGCTGATACCGGAATCGCAGGCAGGAGAACATACCAATATCGGAACCATCGGAGTTGCAGTCGGATTTGTGGTTATGATGGTGCTTGATGTAGCGCTTGGATGACAGGTAAGTCACATACAAAAAGGTCAAAACCCGTTGATAAGGTTTTGGCCTTTTTGCATGTGATTTTTAGGAAAAGCTTCTTTTTTTAGTTTATTTAAGGACTTTTTAATAATTTCCCCTTTATAATAACCACAGAAACGAAACATCATGCAAGGTGATTGTGTATTTACCAATGCAGGAAAACAAGGAAGGAAAAAGTTATGTGGTTTGAGATTTTGAAAAAAGATTTGGTGAAGCAAAAAGGTGTCAATATCATTTTATTTTTGTTTATCACCCTGTCCACCGTATTTCTGGCAAGCAGTGTCAGCAATATCCGTTTGGTGGCAAACGGCGTTGGCAATTATATGGAACGTGCCAATGTCAGTGATGTAATGGTAGTCCTTGGAAGCGAGGAGGAAAAGGAGCAGTTTGAGGACTGGCTGAAAAGCCGTGGGGAGGTCACGGAATACGCCTATGAACAGCTATGTGAGGTTAAGGCAGATCATGTGACCGCAGGCAGAGACAATGAGAGTATCAAGGCAGAGGGAGTTACGCTCTATCTGGGATACACAGGCGGTCAGTACGCAAAACCGCTGGATTATGAGGGAAAAGAATTGATGCTCAAAGAGGGTGAGGTGGCATTGCCTCCGGGACTGCTTGAGAAAAACGGACTTCAGATAGGAGATAAGCTTCAATTTCATATAGACAATGAGATATATTCCTATACCATTGCGGCACAGAGCAAGGATATTATGTATGGAAATGAAATGTCGGGAATGAGCCGCTTTGTTTTTGACAAAAGCGATTATGATAAAATGACGACAGGCAGTGAGAACATTAAGATCGGAATTTATGGCTTTAATACCACGAACCGGGAAATGACACTTGATGCGATGAATCGTCAGGGCTTTGAGTACATCATGTCTACATTTGACAGGGATATTTATCCCCTGCTGTACGTGTTTGATATGATTGTCGCGGCGCTTCTGATTGTGATTGGCATCTGCCTGATACTGATTTCTCTGATGATACTGCGTTTTTCACTCATCTTTACGATGGAAGAGAATTATCGGGAAATCGGCGTTATGAAAGCGATAGGAATGCGCAATTTTTCCATACGGAAAATCTATGTCATCAAATACCTTGCACTGGTAGCAGCAGGCGCACTGATTGGATTTTTTGCAAGTATTCCGGCAGGAAACATGATGATGGAAAGCGTCAGCAAAAATATGGTATTGGGAGACACTACAGATACCTTGGGTATCAATCTAATCTGCAGCGCTGCAATTGTGGTGTTTGTGACAGGAATGTGCATTTTGTTTACCGGAAAGCTGAAAAAAGTTTCAGCAATTGAAGCGATACGAAACGGCGGGAACGGAGAGCGTTATCACAAAAGAAAAGGGTTGAAGCTCTACAATAAAAAATGGATGGGAACAGTTTCTTTCCTCGGGCTGAACGATATTCTCTGCAACAAAAAGCGGTATCTCGTACTGTTCCTGACCTTTTGCATCAGTTTTGTCTTAATCACCGTACCGCTCAATACCCTGACAACGATGGAGAGCGATGAAATGGCTGCGAAGTTTAACTTAGACCCCAAGGCAGCAGTTTATATGGAAACAATCGAAGCAAAGGGAGATTCCCCATACCACAATACAAAGGATTTGGAGCGCGCACTGCGGCGTGTGGAACGGGAAATGGCAGAAAAAGGATATGAGGCAAAGCTGAGTGTGGGTGCACTGTTTTTTATGGAATTTATCGTAAATGATGATGGAAAAACTGTGAAATATTTGACAAACTATCCTATTGGAACGGACGGGAGCTACTGTGAATACGAAGAAGGAGAGGCGCCAAAGTTAGAAAATGAAGTGGCCTTTTCGAAAAAGGTGATGGAAGCAAATCATCTGCATATCGGTGATACGGTGCTGGCAAGGCTGGGCGGAAAAGAACAGCTCCTTATGATATCAGGGTATTACAGTGATTACATGCAGCTTGGAGAAAGCGCCAGACTCAATCCTGCCATTGATATGAGTGATGAGATTGCAAACGGTTATTGGAAGCCGATAGTGGAGATGGAGACAGACTTGACACAGCAGGAGTTGTCCAAACAACTGGAAAAGGAATTTCCGCAATATGACTGGGTGACGGCACAGGAGGTCGTGGATGCAAACGTCGGCTCAGTTAAGGATACGATGCGCGCCATGCAGCTTCCGATGACAATGATGCTTTGCATCCTCATTATGTTGATTTCGCTGCTGATGATGAAGCTGTTTATTGTAAGGGAAAAAGGGCAGCTTGCCATGCTCAAAAGCATAGGCTGGCGCAACAGTTCCATTCGGAGCTGGCTGGTGATGCGGATGGTATGGGTTGTCATATTATCCATGATATTTGCGGTTCCATTGTCCATGCTGTGCAATCGGTTTGTCCTGAGAACGATTTTTGCAATTATGGGTGCAGAGCTTCAGATACAGGTCGAACCCTTGAAAGCGTATCTGCTTTACCCGGCTGTACTGCTTGTGGGTATCATTATGGCAACAGTTTTTGCGACCGGAAGTGTGAAGAAAATAACAACGAGTGATATGAAGATTGCGGAGTAAGAAAAGGAGAAAAACATGAAGGCATTAAAAGCAACGGATTTGTGTAAGACTTATATCGTAAACAGGAGACAGAACAACGTCCTGAGGAATGTAAATTTAGAGATTGAAGAGGGTGAGATGGTTGGAATTATGGGACCTTCCGGTTCCGGCAAAACGACACTGCTTTACACTGTCAGCGGAATGGATACGGCTACTGCAGGAAATATACAATTTTTCGGAGAGGAGCTGACAGGGCTTTCACCCAATCAGATTAGTGACATACGGCTAACAAGGATGGGCTTTGTATTTCAGCAGATGTATATGCTGAAAAATCTATCCGTTTATGATAATATTGTCTTACCGGCATATCAGTCGGTTACGAAAAAATCCGGGCGGAAAGCGGTCAATGAGCGTGCAAAGGTACTGATGGCAAAACTTGGCATCAGTGAGGTGGCAGACAACGATATCAGCGAGGTTTCCGGCGGACAGCTTCAGAGAGCCTGTATCGCAAGAAGTATGATGAACAATCCGAAGATTATTTTTGCGGATGAGCCGACAGGCGCTCTGAACAAGCAAAGCTCAAAGGAAGTCATGAAGGAATTAAATAAGCTCAATGAGGAGGGAACAACCATTATGATGGTGACTCATGATGTGAAAGTGGCATCAAGGTGTGAGAGAGTATGCTATATTGAAGACGGCAATATCCGCGAGGAAATCCACTTGGGAAAATATACGGCAGACCGCGCAAGAGAGCGTGAAAAGGAACTGAATAACTGGCTGATGAAATTAGGGTGGTAGGATATGTATGACATTCTTATGGTGGAGGATGAGCAGGAGCTTGCACAGCTCATAAGCATCTATATAGAAAAGGCGGGATATACGATACAGAGGGCGGCTTCGGGAGAAGAAGCCCTTGCTTTCCTACAGCAAGACAAGGCAAAAATGCTTCTGCTGGATATTACGCTCCCGGGTATTGACGGATTTGCGGTTTGCAGGGAAGTGCGCAAAACAGGCAGCGTGCCGATTCTGATGATCAGTGCCCGCGTGGGGAAGGAAGATCAGTTAAACGGCTTTCGGCTGGGGGCGGATGATTACATTGAAAAGCCTGTTGACCCGGACCTGCTGACAGCAAAAATCCGCTCGCTTTTTACACGTTCCTATGGTGTGCGTGCGCAGAATGATATCTTGACTTGCGGTGACATTACCATTGATAAAACCGCGCGCAAAGTGTACAAAAACACGGCGCTTGTGGAGCTGAACGTAAAGGAGTACGGGCTTCTGCTTCTGCTGGCAGAAAATTCAGGAAAAACATTAGATAAAAATTTCTTGTTCAACAGTATTTGGGGAGCTGACAGCTTCAGCGAGAATCAGACACTGACTGTCCATATCAAAATGCTTCGGGATAAAATCGAAGATGACCCCAGGAAACCGACACACATCAAAACGGTATGGGGAGTAGGTTATTGCTATGAAGAATTATAATAAGCTGATTGGCGGCTCGCTCTTGTTTTATCTTGTGATTGCTCTGTGGACGGGCTTGGCGTTATGGCGGCAGGGGGAAGACAAAGAACAATTTTATAAAGTAGAAATCAACCGTATCATGGCGGATATCGGGTCTGAGGAGGATATAAAAAATGTCGATTTCAGCGCTTATCAGCAAGTAAAAGGGATTGCATGGCTTCCTGCCTGTGAATCAGACAAGGAACGTGTTGTCTCGTTTTACAATGGTGCAAACGGCACAAAGAGCGTGATTTATCCTCTTTATGACGGAGAAAAAGCAGCAGGATATTTACGGTTTGACTATCAGGAACACACTTCCAACGTACAGACACTTCTCGTGGCAGAGGGGGCATTGTCTGTGTTGGAAGTTTTTGTGATTGCCGTTTTATTATATCTGAGAGCGCATCTGATACTGCCTTTTCACAGAATGCAGGATATGACTTATGAACTGTCGAAAGGAAATCTGCAAAGCGATGTAAAGGCGGATAAAAATCAGTATTTTGGGAAATTTTTGTGGGGGCTAAGCGGTCTAAAGGACGAGCTTGTGGTCAGCCGCAAGCGGGAATTGGAACTGCAGAAGGAGAAAAAGCTGCTGCTGCTTACCTTGTCACATGATATCAAGACTCCTCTTAATATGATAAAGCTGTATGGCAGGGCATTGGAGGATGGCATCTATCCTGAAGAAGCAGACCGCACAAAAGCATATCGGCAGATTGCAGAAAAGGCGGCACAGATAGAAAGCTTTGTCGGAGAAATCGTAAAAGCTTCCAGAGAGGACATTCTTGCCATTGAAGTAGAAAAAGGAGAATTTTACTTTGAGGAACTGATACAGAGAATAGAATCTGTTTACGTTGAAAAATGCGCGCTGCAAAAGTGTGATTTCATGATAGGAGCGTATCAGAACCGGATTTTTCAGGGAGATTTCAACAGGTTGTTTGAGGTCTTTGAGAATCTTTTTGAAAATGCCTTTAAGTATGGAGACGGGCGAAGGATAGAGCTTTCGTTCTATGAGGAGGAGTACTGTCAGCTTATCAGGGTATTTAACACGGGAGAGCCTGTTTCGGAAAAAGAGCTTGTCCATCTGTTTGACAGTTTTTTCCGGGGAGAAAATACGAGAGGGCAGCAGGGCAATGGGTTGGGGCTTTATATCTGTCGGGAAATTATGCATAAGCTGGGCGGTGAAATCTTTGCAGAGCGGGAAAGCGGCGGGATGGCATTTGTCGTGGTGCTGCCGATGTAAAGCAGACGGCATGGAATTTACACAAAATTTACAGGATACATACAAAAGTATGATAGTACATTTTCGGATTCGTGAGATAATAATACTTAAGCAGTATTTCTGTAACAGTGCACGTCCGCGACCGGACTCTACGCGCCGTCCATGGACGCGTTTCGTCCTAAATCCGCGTCCGTGTGTATTTTCGCTGATATATCGAATCACCTAATAAGGAAATTCCCATTCGAAACCAATGGCAGCCGGAGTGATACTATCTGCAATTTTCGTCCGGATAGGAATGCATAAAAGACGGAACTGCTGCGATTCTAAATATAATGGAGAATACGATATTGACTTATAAAGAGATTAAAAATAACGAAGAAGTAAAGGAGCTGCTCCGGAAAGGAAATGAGGCACTGGGAGTGCTGGGATTTACCGACCACTCGGAGGCGCACTGCGCGCTGGTGGCGGAAAGAGCCGCTTATATTTTAAAAAAGTTCGGATATTCCGAAAAGGAGCAGGAGCTTGCAAAAATTGCAGGATTCATGCATGATATCGGAAATGCAGTGAACCGTAAAAATCATGCCGAGTACGGGGCGCTTCTGGCAAATGAAATTTTAAAGAACACGGATTTGCCGATAAAGGACAGAGTCCAGATTATCTCGGCAATCGGGAACCATGATGAGTCAACGGGCGGAGCAAAGGATGTGATTTCGGCGGCTCTGATTATAGCGGACAAAACCGATGTGCGGCGAAACCGGGTGCGGGTAAAGGAGAAATCTGCATTTGACATTCACGACAGGGTGAATTATGCTGTAACAGAGGCAAAGCTCAAAATCAATATGGATAAAAGGGTGATTTCGCTCAATCTGCAGATTGATGAGAGCATTTGCACCATGTATGAATACTTTGATATTTTCCTCGGAAGAATGATGATGTGCAGAGGAGCGGCAGAGCTTCTCGGAGCAAAGTTCAAGCTGACGGCAAACGGCAGCAAGGTGCTGTAGATACTTGAGTTCCATATAGCTGTAGTTTGACTTTAGGTGTTGGGGCGCACGGCATGAGATAAGTTTTCGGAAAAGAATCATGTCAGAACGGTATAATTTGAGAACTTATAAATGAGCATGTCAAAGCTGTAACAAAAATAATAAACATATAAGGAGCAAAAACAAAAGAATATGAAAAGTGCAAAAAAAGAAGTGACATGTTATACAAACAGAGAATTGTCATGGCTGCAGTTTAATGAAAGAGTTTTAAATGAGGCAGGCAATGCAGGCGTTCCGCTGGCAGAGCGCCTTACCTTTGCAGCGATTTTCCAGAGCAATCTTGATGAATTTTTTATGGTCCGCGTAGGCACCCTGATGATGCAGATGAATTCGAAGAATGATATTCGGGAAAATAAAACAGGCATGACGAGCGAGGAGCAGGTGTCGGCGATTTTGAAGCAGGTCGTGGTATTGGAGAAAAAGAAGGCAAAGATATACGAACAGCTGATGGGAGAGCTGGAGCCGCATGGTATTCGAATCATCAATTTCAATAAATTATCCAATGAGGAGGGAAAACTGCTGGAGCAGTACTTTGATGCACATATTGCTCCATTTCTGTCGCCGATGATTATCGGAAAGCAGCAGCCGTTTCCGTTTTTGGAAAACCGGCAGCTCTTTGCCATTATCCTGCTGACAAGTCAGAAAGGGAAGAAAAAGACGGGAATTGTCCCCTGCTCAAACAGCGTTTTTAAAAGGCTGATTGAAATTCCGACAAGACCCGGCTGTTTTATGCTTTCTGAGGAGCTGATATTGCATTTTGCGCCCAAATTATATCCCAAATACAGCATCAGGGAAAAGGCAATTATGCGTGTCACCAGAAACGCAGACATTGATGCGTCAGAAATGTATGATGAGGATATGGATTACCGCAGCATCATGGAGCTTATGATTAAGCAGAGAAACCGCCTCAATCCTGTCAGAGTAGAGCTGAGCCGCACCATCAACAGTAAGGCAAAGAAAGAACTGTCGCAATTTCTGGAGATTGGCTTAAACCACATTATTAATGTAGAGACGCCGCTTGACCTTTCCTTTGTCTATGCCTTGCAAAATCATCTGAGGGAAAAAACGGAATTATTTTACCCCAAACGCAGTCCGCAGCTTAGCCCCAGCCTTAATAATAAAGAAAAGATTCTTGCGCAGGTTGAGAAAAAGGATGTACTGCTGTCCTATCCGTATGAAAGCATGAAACCATTTCTTAAGATGCTTCAGGAGGCAGCGGAGGACGAATCCGTTGTTTCCATAAAAATGACGCTTTATCGGGTTGCAGAGCGGAGCAAGGTGATTGATGCACTTGTGGAAGCAGCAGAAAACGGCAAAGAGGTTGTGGTGCTGGTGGAGCTTCGCGCGCGCTTTGATGAGGCAAACAATATTGAGATGTCTCACCGGTTAGAGGACGCCGGATGCCGTATTTTGTACGGACTTGGGGAATATAAGGTGCACTCCAAGCTGTGCCTGATCACAAGGGCGAATCAGGACGGATATTCGTATATCACACAGATTGGAACCGGAAACTACAATGAAAAGACGTCAAGATTGTATACAGACCTGTCCTTCATTACGGCAAATCCGGAAATCGGAGCAGAGGCGGCAAAGGTATTTACCGTTTTGCAGCAGGGAGAGGTGATGGAGGAAACCGCGCATTTGCTTGTGGCTCCCAAATGCCTGCAGAATAAGGTGGCTGCCCTGATGGATGACGAGATTGCAAAGGTTCAGAACGGCGGTGAGGGTTATATCGGAATCAAAGTCAATTCTCTTACGGATAAGGTTCTGATCGACAAGCTGATTGAGGCTTCTAAGGCAGGCGTCAGAATCGAGCTGATTGTGCGCGGCATCTGCTGTCTAAAGCCCGGTATCAAAGGACTGACAGAGAACATTACGATTATCAGCATTGTCGGACGCTTCCTGGAGCATTCCAGAATTTACCGTTTCGGAACCGGTGAAGAAGAAAAAATATACATTGCATCCGCTGACTTTATGACCAGAAATACGACCAAACGTGTAGAGGTTGCCGTTCCGCTTTGGGACGAGAAAATCAAAAAGCGCGTGAGGGAAATGTTTGATATTATGATGAAAGATACCGAGAAGGGTAAGCTCTTAGACGCACAGGGAAATTACAATGACCGCGGAAAAGAGGACGCAGAAAAGCTGAATTCGCAGGAATTATTCTACCAGCAGGCGTATGACAGCAGGATTGAAGACAGCAGCGAGCTGTAACTGTAGAGGAAAGAAATGATTGTAATTTTGTTTTCGTTAACGTATACTGAATATATAGCCGTTCCTGGAGTGATCAGCATGAAAAATTTATGCAGTTTACTGCAGGAATTAGGAGCAGGAGATGTTTCAGCAAAGGAGCGAGATATGAAAATAAAAAGTATCGAATTGAAGAATTTTAAATGTTTTAAAGACAAGATACTGGATTTAAGTATCCCGGAAACAAATGATGTACAGTCAACCTGCATATTGGTTGGAACAAATGGTTCCGGAAAATCTTCTATTTTAAAAGCAATTGTTGCAGTAATGACAGGGATAGACCAAAGATATGCAGGGGATATGTTAAAAGATACCGATATCTATTTTGATGCTCCAGGCTTGGAAATAAAACTGACAGTTATGCTTAACGAGAACGAAAAAAATGTACTGCAGCAAGATAACAATGTGATGGAAGCGATATATATTTATGAGAGAGGAGCAGAGCAAGCCATACTTCAATGCCCGCAGGGAGTGAATCAGGATAATTATAAAAAAATGCTTCAAACAATCGAAAAGGATATGCGCTTGGGAATTGTAATGTATTATGATCCGTTTCGGTTTATCTCAGGAAGAAAACCGGTGGGACCTAAACTTCAGCTGGAGAAAGATGCTAAAAGCAATGCTCTGCAGTCCAACATTTTGTCAGAGGGAAATAATGCATTTCGTGACATGGAACTGAAGCAGTGGATAATCAATATGGATTACCAAAGGCTAAAAAAAACATCTTCCAAAAATGAAATAATTTTCGAGCAGATGATAAAAGCGTTTGATATCTTGATGCATCCGTTGAAGTTTCAGTGCATTGACGAAGAAGGCGCAATTATATTCAGAGATGAAAAAGAGTCTAAGGATATTGCGTTAGATATGCTTAGCGATGGTTTTAAAAGTGTTTTTTTTATTGTGATTGATATCATCAGACGATTGTCATTAGCGGAAGCTTTTGAAGACGAGGCCTTTTATATGAAAGAGGCAGTGATACTAATTGATGAGATTGACTGCCATATTCATCCCAAATGGCAGAAAAAGCTGCTGCCTTCCCTGCGAAAACTGTTTCCGAATTGTCAATTTATCGTAACTACACATTCTCCATATATATTAGATGGAATACCGGATTATTCAATAAAAAAGATAGGTGAGAAACAGATTATATGATAAGTGGAGCAACTGTTAGAAAAATAGAGGTTTGTTGGCAATATTTTTCTGTTAATGATGAACCAATTAAAAAATATTCTGACAAGTTTGATGTGGAGGATGAAATTCATGTCAATGAGATTATGTCAAAAAAAGAAGCAGTTGCTTTTATAGAAACGATGGATGAGATTGAACAGACAGAATTTTCAGAGCTAAATGTTTCTGTGGAGCCATTGGATATCACATGTGTAGAGGATTTCACAGATGAAAAGGTGTTTATTACAGCTAATGAGAGAATTTGCGGATGGCTTTTTCAATACGATGCGCTCCCTTTTGCAAACTGGTATCATGACTGTTGCTATTATTTTGTGGTAAATGAAACGTGTTATTATAAAGTCAGGAGCAGGCGCGGATTGAGTGACAGCATTAAAATGGAAAGCGTTTAAAAGGAGATGCAAATGGGAAAGTATGCAATTCTGCTCTCAGGCGGAGTGAGCTATGGGCATAATTATATACGATATAAGAATGATTTGGAACTCGCCTATAAGGCACTAAAAGATGCAGGAAACTTTAGTGATGAAAATATTTATCTTTTTTTTGCAGATGGGCACAAACAGTTTGAAAATACCCAATTGACTGTTTGTGCTGCAAAAAAGAACAAAATTCAGGATTGTCTTAAAAGGATGATACATGAACTGAGTGAGGAAGATGAACTGGCGCTGATAGTTAGTAACCATGGAGGGGATGAAGAGAACGGAACAATTTGCTTATGGGGTTCTGAAAGGATTGAACTTTGTTTGCTTGCGGAATGGCTGAATCATATAAAGGCAAAAAAGATTATAATTTTAGGACAGTGTTTTGCTGGTAACATTTTGGAATATGAAATTTCCAATGCATGTGTATTTACCGCAAATGAACAGGGGGCATTATCCTATGCACATATGACAAAGACAAATCGGAGCTGTTTATATGATGAGTTTATCTACCATTTTTTCTCTTACATCATCGGCTGCTATCCTGACACAGGCAGCCGGATACCACAGGGGAGTAATGATTTGATGCAGGCATATCAATATGCAAAGGATAATGACATTTTTAATCCTGATAATCAGCAGCGGTTAAAAATTAAAATAGAAGGGGAATGGATAACAGAGATACCGCAAGTAAAAAATGATTTAGCGGATAACGTGCTAAGATTATGAAGGCTGTCCAAATGCTTGAAAAAGCAGAGGGCTGCTTTTTTAATTCGGACAGCCGTAAGACAATAAGTCAGCTTCTTCTAACTAATTATAAACAGAAAATAAAATCAAAAATAAAATCCCAAAAGCTGTTGACATCTTTGCGACTTAGGGTTATTCTGTAGCAAGTAAATACTTTGAAAGTCAAAATATTTGAGATTCAAAACTTTTGAGAATCAAAATAATCGAATGGCAGTTTCAGGTATTGAAGCATAAGGGAACTGTTCAGGACAGCGTACTGGCGCAGTATCGTGAAATAAGATACTGAACCGTTACCGTATCAGTGAAATCAAAAGAAAGAAAAAATTTATTCAAAAATGAAAGGATGGAAAAATCATGTTAGAAAGAGTAAAGGAAATCATCGAGGAGCAGTTAAATGTTGAGGGCGTAGAGATTACAGAGGAGACACGCTTTAAAGAGGACTTAGAGGCAGATTCCCTTGACTTGTTTGAGCTTGTTATGGCATTCGAGGAAGAGTATGGTGTAGAGATTCCTTCTGAGGATTTAGAGAAGATTACAACCGTTGGTTCTGTTATCAAGTACATGCAGGATAAGGGCGTTAACGCTTAATAATTGATTGGCATAAGGGATAGGGAACACAGATCGTTACGATATAGGAGCTTGTATGAAGACAAGAATTACAGAAATCTTAGGAATCGAATACCCAATCATACAAGGCGGTATGGCATGGGTCGCTGAGCATAATCTTGCAGCGGCCGTGTCAGAAGCCGGAGGCTTGGGAATCATCGGTGCAGGCGGTGCACCGGCTGAGTTTGTCAGAGAACAGATTCAGAAAGTAAAAGAAGTAACAGAGAAACCCTTTGGTGTCAACATTATGCTGATGAACCCGGAAGCAGATGCGATTGCACAGGTCGTTGTTGACGAAGGAGTCAAGGTAGTGACGACTGGAGCAGGAAATCCTTCTAAGTATATGGAAATGTGGAAAGCAGCCGGTATCAAGGTGATTCCCGTTGTGGCAAGCGTGGCAATGGCAAAGCTGATGGAGCGCGGCGGAGCAGATGCAGTTGTCGCAGAAGGAATGGAAAGCGGCGGACATATCGGTTCCACAACAACGATGGCGCTGGTACCGCAGGTAGCAGATGCAGTCAGCATACCTGTTATTGCAGCAGGCGGTATCGCAGACGGCAGAGGATTTGCAGCGGCATTTATGCTCGGCGCGGAAGGCGTACAGATTGGTACGCGCTTTGTGGCAGCCAAGGAATCCATCGTACATGAAAACTATAAAAATATGCTGATTAAGGCAAAGGATATTGACTCGACAGTTACAGGCATGTCAACAGGACATCCTGTCAGAAGTATCAGAAATAAAATGACCAAGGAATATCTGAAGCTTGAAAAAGAGGGCGCAGATTTCATGGAACTTGAGAAGCTTACGCTTGGTTCGCTTAGAAAGGCTGTAACAGAGGGTGATGTGGTAAACGGCACTGTCATGGCAGGTCAGATTGCGGGGCTTGTCAAGAAAGAACAGCCATGCAGGGAAATTATTTTAGAAATCATGGAGCAGGGAGAAGCGCTTCTTAATAAAACATTTTCATAATTATTCAGTACCGTTATTGTCATGGGTGTCAAGCCATGCAAAACCACTTCGTGGTGGTTTGATGCATCTCAACCATTACGTTATTTTACGCATTCCGCAGCAAGTGCGTAGTGCTATACGGAACAGTTACACATTTTATGTTAACCATGCAGCATGTCCGGTAAGCATTGAAGATGCTTGCGCTATGGCAGCTGCATTCCATTATAAGAGAGAGGACAACAATGAGCAAAACAGCATTTATTTTCCCGGGACAGGGTTCACAGTATGTGGGCATGGGAAAGGACTTTTACGATACATATGAGGAAGCAAAGGAAGTATATAAGCTGGCAGGCGAAGTGTCAGGGCTTGACATGGAAGCGCTTTGCTTCACGGAAAATGATAAGCTTAACATTACAGAGTACACACAGATTGCGATGCTTGCAACGGAAGTAGCCATTCTTAAGGTGCTTGAGTCAAAGGGCGTAAAAGCTGATATCACAGCAGGCTTAAGCCTTGGGGAGTACGGTGCGCTGGCAGCTGCAGATGTTATGGACTTAAAGGATTTATTTCACATTATCAGAAAGCGCGGAATTTTCATGCAGGAGGCATATCCTGAAGGGGGAGCCATGACAGCAGTGCTTGGACTTGACAGCGGCAGGATTGAGGAAATATGCAGACAGACAGAAGGCATCGTCACCATAGCAAACTATAACTGCCCCGGACAGATTGTGATTACAGGTGAAGAAAAGGCAGTTACAGCGGCAGCCGGGGCACTCTCAGATGCGGGCGCAAAGCGCTGCGTTCCCCTTAAGGTAAGCGGACCCTTCCATTCCGAGCTGTTAAAGGGAGCAGGAGAGCTGCTGGAGAAGGAGCTGCTCGGCATTCAGCTTAGAAATCCTGCTATACCGTATATCAGCAATGTAGATGCGATGATTGTGACAGAAGCAGCACCGATTAAGACCCTTTTAAGAGATCAGGTGTCTCATTCCGTATGCTGGCAGCAGACCATTGAGAAAATGATTGCAGATGGTGTTGATACCTTTATTGAAATCGGACCAGGCAAGACCTTAAGCGGATTTATGAGAAAGATTAATAAAGATGTAAGGTGCATGAATATTGACAAGCTGGCTGATTTGGATAAGGTTTTGGAGGAATTAGGATGTTAACAGGAAAAGTAGCTCTGGTGACAGGAGCAGGCAGAGGCATCGGCAGGGAGATTGCGCTCACATTGGCAAAAAACGGCGCTGCAGTCATTGTCAACTATAACGGTTCCAAGGCAAGCGCGGATGAGGTCGTCGCAGAAATTGAAGCAAACGGCGGCAGTGCTGAGGCAATACAGTGCAATGTATCTGATTTTGCGGCAAGCGAGGAGTTTGTAAAGCAGGTGCTTGCAAAATATAAAAAGGTCGATATCCTTGTAAACAATGCAGGCGTGACTAGAGATAATCTGATTATGCGCATGTCGGAGGAGGACTATGATGCAGTCCTTGACACAAATTTAAAAGGCGCCTTCAATATGATTCGTCATTTTTCACGCAGCTTTATCAAGCAAAGAAGCGGTAAAATTATCAATATCTCCTCTGTAAGCGGAGTGCTTGGAAATGCAGGACAGGCAAACTACTCGGCTTCCAAGGCAGGACTGATCGGACTTACTAAGAGTGTGGCAAGAGAGTTTGCAAGCCGCGGCATCAATGTCAATGCAGTGGCGCCGGGCTTTATCGATACAGACATGACAAGGAATATGACAGAGGACGCCAGGAAAGAGCTTAACAGCATGATACCGATGGGAAAGATGGGAAGCACAAAAAACATTGCGGACCTGGTGCTGTTTCTGGCAGGTGAAAACTCAGACTACATCACCGGACAGGTTATCTGCGTAGACGGTGGGATGTGTATTTAATGAGCCATGCAGCAATGATTGTACAAAATGACCGCGGGAGCTTGCTCACAAAGGTCATTTTGTACAATCATTGATATAGGGCGAAAGCCCGACATGAAATAAGTTGTCGGAAAAAACGAAAATAATAGACAAAGACGTAGAAACCGACAACTTATGAATGAGCATGGCGGAGTAGAAGTATGAATGCACAGATGACCGCGGGAGCAAAGAGATAGATAGAAAGGGAAAAAACATGAAAAGAAGAGTAGTAGTGACTGGCATGGGTGCCATAACCCCTATCGGCAACAGTGTTGAGGCATTTTGGGAGAGCGTGAAGCAGGGAAAAACCGGATTTGGGCCGATTTCATATTTTGATACTACAGACTATAAGTGCAAGCTGGTAGCAGAGGTCAAGGATTTTAACGCAGCAGATTTTATGGATAAGAAGGCAGCGCGCAGAATGGAGCCGTTTTGCCAGTTCGCAGTTGCAGCCGCAAAGGAAGCAATCGAGGATTCCGGCATTGACATGACAAAGGAAGACCCATATAGAGCAGGCTGTGCAGTGGGAAGCGGTATCGGAAGCCTTCAGGCAATGGAGAGAGAACACACAAGACTTGAGGAGAAGGGACCTTCCAAGGTAGCGCCTCTTTTGGTTCCGCTCATGATATCCAACATGGCAGCAGGAAATGTAAGCATTGCATATCATCTCAAGGGCAAGAGCATCAATGTGGTGACAGCCTGTGCGACAGGTACGAATTCTATCGGTGAGGCATATAGAACCATTCAGTACGGTGACGCAGATATCATGGTAGCAGGCGGTACGGAAAGCTCTATTACACCGATTGGCATTGCAGGCTTTTCTTCGCTCACAGCGCTTTCAAACTGTGAGGACCCGGCACGCTGCTCCATTCCGTTTGATAAGGACAGAAGCGGCTTTGTCATGGGTGAAGGTGCAGGTATCGTAGTGCTTGAGGAGCTTGAGCATGCTAAAGCACGCGGCGCGAAAATCTATGCAGAAGTAGTAGGATATGGCTGTTCATCAGACGCATATCACATCACATCACCGGCAGAGGACGGTGCAGGAGCAGCAACAGCCATGCTCAATGCAGTAAAAGATGCAGGAATTTCACCCGAAGATATCACTTATATCAATGCACATGGCACGAGCACACACCACAATGACTTGTTTGAGACAAGAGCAATCAAGCTTGCATTTGGCGACCATGCAAAGGATATTAAGATTAACTCGACAAAATCAATGGTCGGTCATCTGTTAGGAGCAGCAGGCGCTATAGAGTTCGTTACCTGCGTAAAGGAGCTTCAGGAAGGCTATATCCATCGTACAGTCGGTCTTGTGGAGAGTGAGGAGGAGATGGATTTAAACTACTGCAAGGAGAGCAGCAGCGAGGACTTTACCTATGCACTCAGCAATTCACTGGGCTTTGGTGGACACAACGCAAGTATCTTAGTCAAGAAGTATGCAGATTAAAAATAAATGAAGTAACGATGAGGGTACTGAATAGTTACGAAAATATTATGGAGGCAGCAATACTTCAGGTGCGTTTGAAATTGTGACTAAATTGGATTGAATATAAAGGAAAAGGTGACACATATGTCAGTTTATACAGCGAAGGAAATAATGGATATCATACCGCATCGACAGCCGTTTATGCTGATAGATACCATCGAGGAGCTTGAGGAAGGCGTAAGGGCGCTGGGCAAAAAGTGCGTGAGCTTTAATGAGCCGTACTTTGCAGGTCATTTTCCGGGAAATCCCGTCATGCCGGGTGTCCTGATTATTGAAGCGCTCGCACAGGTCGGTGCCGTGGCGATACTCGGGCTTCCGGAATGGAAGGGAAAGACTGCGTATTTTGTGGGTATTGACAAGGCGCGCTTTAAGCAGAAGGTACATCCGGGAGATGTGCTGATGCTTGAGACAAAGATTATCAAGATTAAAGGACCTATCGGCGTAGGTGAGGCTTCAGCGACCGTTGACGGAAAGGTAGTCTGCAGGGCAGAGCTGACCTTTGCAATAAGCTAGGAAAAGTGAAGAATAAATTTTTCACTTGGCAAGTTTGTGTCCGCGCTGCTGCCCCAAACTTGATGATGTGCAAAGAGCAGCGCAGAAATGAGGAAGATCATGGATAAATCACAGCATCTAAAGACCGGAAGAAGATTTCCTGTGAACTTATACAATAAGCTTGAGGAAAAGCTGAAAAACAAACCCGAGGAAATACAGGAGGCTGCGGAGGAAGCAAAGGCTGAAAAGACAGAAGAAGCCAACCTTATCAAATGCCCGAAATGCGGCAGAATGGTAGACCGCGCCCGTGTTGTGAAGAGGAAATACGTATGCTATGAATGCGGCGGATATTTCAGGGTAAAAACGACGAACCGCATTCGTATGGTTGCAGACCCCAGAACCTTTGAACCCTGGTTTGAGGATATGGAGGTAAGCAATCCGCTGAATTACGACGGCTATGAGGATAAGCTTGCTGCAGCAAGAGAGAAGACAGGACTCAACGAGGCTGTCACTGTTGGACGCTGTAAGGTTTATGGAGATGACATCGTACTGGGTGTCTGCGATTCCCGTTTTATGATGGCAAGTATGGGACATGTGGTCGGTGAAAAGATAACAAGAGCGATTGAGCGTGCGACAGAGCTGAAGCTCCCTGTGTTTATGTTCTGCTGCTCCGGCGGCGCCAGAATGCAGGAAGGAATTGTGTCGCTGATGCAGATGGCAAAGACCTCGGCGGCAATCAAAAAACACGGTGATGCAGGACTGCTGTATTGTTCGATTCTGACGGACCCGACAACCGGAGGCGTGACAGCAAGCTTTGCCATGCTTGGTGATGTGATTATGGCGGAGCCGGGAGCGCTGATTGGATTTGCAGGTCCCAGAGTGATCAAGCAGACAATCGGGCAAGAGCTTCCGGAAGGCTTCCAGACGGCAGAATTTTTGGTAGAGCATGGATTTGTGGACGGCATTGTGCTGAGAGAGAATCTTAAGAAGACCATTCATTTTCTGATTAAGTCGCATCAGGGCACCAATAAAAAGACATATGCCGATTTCTCCGGGGCTGCAGGAGCCGGGTTTGAATTAAGTGAGGAATTAAAAGAGCAGACATGGTATTCCAAGCCGCGCAGCGCATGGGAAAAGGTAAAGGCAGTGCGTCAGGTAGAACGTCCGGCGGCTACGGATTATATGCAGCACATTTTCGACGTGTTTGTGGAAGCGCATGGCGACAGAGGCTTTCGCGACGACAAGGCATTGATTGGCGGTATCGGATTTATCGAGGGTCAGCCGGTAACGGTTATTGCAGACTTAAAGGGTAAGGATTTCAAGGAATGTCAGGAGAGGAACTTCGGCATGCCGCTTCCGGAGGGCTACAGAAAGGCGCTGCGTCTCATGAAGCAGGCGGAGAAGTTCAACCGTCCGATTATCAGCTTCGTCAATACCTCCGGTGCATTCTGTGGGATTGAGGCAGAGGAGCGTGGTCAGGGAGAAGCAATTGCAAGAAACCTGTTGGAAATGTCAGGACTTAAAGTTCCGGTGCTGTGTATTCTTATCGGAGAAGGCGGAAGCGGCGGCGCACTTGCTACGGCTGTCGGCAATGAAGTCTGGATGATGGAAAATGCGACTTATTCGATTCTCTCTCCGGAGGGCTTTGCATCAATCCTTTGGAAGGATTCCAACAGAGCACAGGAGGCGAGCGAGGTGATGAATATCACAGCGCAGGATTTAAAGAGACTGGGTGTGATTGAACGCATTATCCCGGAATTTGGCGGCGCCGACAAGAAGACAACAGAGGCGATTGCAGGTTATATGAAGGAGTATATCAAGGAATTTCTGGCAAAATACGACGGTAAATCAGGCGACCAGATTGCAGAAGAACGATATGATCGTTTCAGAAACTTTTAGCACCGGACCGTTATCATTGAGGATTGAAAAATGAGTAAAAGCGAGTTAAGGATTGGAGACCTGTGTGCACGGATTCCCGTGATACAGGGAGGAATGGGTGTCGGAGTAAGTCTTTCCGGTCTTGCAGGCGCTGTTGCAGCGGCAGGTGGAGTGGGTGTGATTTCGACAGCCCAGATTGGCTACCGCGATCCGGATTTTGCAAGACATCCGATTGAGTGCAATCTCAAAGCGGTTCAGGAAGAAATCAGGAAAGCAAGAGACAAGGCAAAGGGCGGCATTATCGGCGTCAATATCATGGTAGCAACCAAACGGTATGAGGACTATGTAAAGGCGGCAGTTGCAGCAGGCGTGGATTTAATCATTTCCGGCGCAGGTCTTCCGATGACATTACCTGACATATCAGGGAAGTCAAAGATTGCGCCGATTGTTTCCAGCAGAAAGTCTTTGAGCGTCATATCAAAATACTGGAAGAAAAAATATAACAGAAAGCCGGACCTTGTCATCATAGAAGGACCTTCGGCAGGAGGACATCTTGGCTTTACAAGAGAGGAAATCGATGCATATACGGTTACCGGAAGCAAACGCTATGATGATGAGGTCAAGTCAATTATAGAGCTTGCTGATGAGATGCAGGTTCCCGTGGCGGTGGCAGGCGGAGTCTATGAGCGCAAGGATATGGATCACTATCTTGCCATGGGAGCAAAGGGAGTCCAGCTTGCGACACGTTTTGTCACTACAAAGGAATGTGATGCTTCCGATGCTTACAAGCAGGCGTATATAGATGCGAAAAAAGAGGATATTGTGATAGTCGACAGCCCGGTCGGGATGCCGGGACGTGCCATACACAATGCCTTTCTGGATAAGGTAAAGGCAGGAGAGCGCTTTATGAAGGGATGCAGGCAGTGCATCATTACATGTAAGCCCGATACGGCGCCGTACTGCATTACGGAGGCGCTTATCAATGCCGTGACAGGTAAGCTTGATGAGGGACTGATATTCTGCGGAAGCAATGCTTACAGGGCGGATAAGATTGAGACAGTAGCCGATATAATGGAGGAATTTTCATAATGACAATCAAAATTACCGGAACAGGAAGTGAGCTGCCGGAGAAAATAGTGACGAATTTCGATATGCAGGAGCTTGTGGAGACCTCCGACGAGTGGATTCGCGAGCGGACAGGAATCGCAGAACGCAGAATTTCCACAGGAGAAACCGTTTCCTCCCTGTCAGCAAAGGCATGCCAGAAGGCTTTGGAAATGGCAGGAAAAGCTGCCAGCGAGGTAGAGCTGATAATAGTAGCGACCTGTTCCCCTGAGCTGCTGCTTCCCTGCTGCGCATGTCAGGTGCAGGACATGATAGGAGCCTCCAATGCCGCAGCATTTGATATGAATGCGGCGTGCTCAGGCTTTTTATTTGCACTGAATACGGTTAATGCATATTTACAGGCAGGAATTTACAAAAATGCCCTGATAGCAGGCAGTGAGGTATTGTCAAAGCTTGTTGACTGGACAGATAGAGGAACATGTGTTCTGTTTGGCGACGGAGCGGGTGCAGCCTTCGTGGAGGCATCAGCAGATGACGCTGTATACGACAATGGACGCAAGGCAGGGCTGGAATGCATGGTACAAGGCTCAGACGGAGCAAAGGGCATGGTGCTTTCCTGTGCGGAACGGCCTGTCAACAATGCCTTTGTGTCAGAGAAGCAGACGGTGAATCCGTATATCCAAATGAATGGGCAGGAGGTCTATAAGTTTGCGACAAGACAAGTGCCGGCATGCATCAACAAAGCGCTTGACAAGGCAGGACTTTGCGTGGATGATGTTGATTTGTTTATTCTGCATCAGGCAAATGTACGGATTATCGAGTCGGTTGCCAAGCGTCTTAAGGCGGATATCGCAAAGTTTCCCATGAATCTTGACAAGGTCGGAAACATGTCTTCTGCCACAATCCCGGTACTGCTTGACGAATTGAACCGCAGTGGTAAAATAAAAAAAGGAGACAGAATTGTACTGTCAGGCTTTGGAGCAGGACTTACGTACGGAGCAAGCGTGCTTGTGTGGTAGAGACTAAGTTGCCTTATGAGGGCTTCGATGAGTCGATGCCCGAATTGTACTGACAGGCGTAGTAAAATGACAGACAAGACCTAAAAGACAGGTTACAATAAAATGATGGAAATGGTGGGCAGCATGGAAAAAACGACTAGCAGGACATTAAATGAATTATTAGTGAAGCTTTTTAACAATGTGATGGATACAGAAGAAAAGGCGATTATTACAGAGGAATATAAGGATATCACGAACAATGACATGCATATCATAGAAGCAATCGGCATAGAGGAACCGCGGAGAATGTCTGACATTGCCAAGCGCCTTGATGTAACCATGGGAACGCTGACCACCAACATGAACAGCCTTGAGGATAAGGGCTATATTATCAGGGAGCGGAGTACAGCAGATAAGCGCGTCGTTCTGGTAGTGCTGACACCCAAGGGTAAAAAGGCTTTTTACCATCACAGGGATTTCCATAAAAATATGATTAAAGCGATTGTAAAAGATTTAAATGAGGATGAGATGAAGGTCATGATAAAGTGCCTGCTCAACCTCAATCAGTTTTTTAAAAAGCTGGAGCATGAAAACGAGTAGGGAAAATCCCTACTCGTTTTCGTCGGGCTGCTGCTTTAATGCACGTTTATTCTCGTACATAAGGGCATCAGCTTCGTCTATCGCTTCGGATAATGCCATATTTCCTTTGATTACAACATAGCCGTGTGCAATGTGCAGCCTGAATTCCGAATCAGGCTGCTTATTTTGTCTGCGGCAGTAGTCCTTGAGTGTCTTGATGCCCTCCTGATAAATGGCATCAGGGTTCATGCTGCTGATAATTGTCAGAAATTCGTCGCCGCCTGTCCGGTAGGTTCTGCAGTTCTCGCCAAAAGCAAGCTTCAGCCCGTCAGCGACAGCCTTTATCATCTGATCTCCTTTTTCATGTCCCAGCGTATCATTGATTGTCTTAAGATTGTTCACATCAAACTGTATAATGCCAAGAGGCGAGAAGCTGTCTATCATATGGTTATATTCCGCTTTATGCTCATTAAAGGCGGTTCGGTTATACAGACCTGTCATATGGTCGGTAAGCGCCATATCATGAAGCATATCAGCCTTAAGCCCCTTTGAAAAGGTTGAGCCAAGCTGGTTTACCTGATACATAATCAGGCAGAACAGGAAGCACAGAATGGCAATCCGTATATAGCCGGAGTAATCGCCGTAGCTTCCGGTGCGGTATTTTATCAGCGCAGTCGCAAGGCAGACAATCAGTATGATTAATAAGGTAATAATCAGCAGGCTGTTGGCGCTGTATTCCTTACCCTTCGTATAACTGAGAACGACCATAATCATAATGGGTATCAGCAAAACAGTCAGTACGTGCGTGAAGGAAAGCAGATAATGGAATTCTATCGTGCCTGTGACATGCAGTATCGTTGTCACAACTAAATTTGCAGCGCTGACCAGACTATATGCCAGGGACAGATAATGCAGCTTCCCCTTCAGGCGGTAAGCTGAAAGGAGTCCGAAGCCCAACGGTATGGTTACCAGAGACAGGTATCCTATCAGGTGGAATACCTCGGAGTACCCCACAAAAAGCTGCCACAGCAGTGATTCGGTACTGGACCACTGCGCCGAGAAAAAGGATGCCATGCCAAGGTACAATAAGTCGCGGTTGACATTGTAGTGCTTTTTTAAATAAGCATACATCACTAATATGATAATGCTCACCAGATGCAGAAAGGTGCCGATAACAAAACCGGTAATGCGTGAAGCAGTGACTTTGCGGTAAACATGCTGCGTCGGTCCCAGATAGATATTGTCGATTAACCCGTTGGAATCGCTGTAGCAGGCAGTTACTTCGAGGCATAATTCAATCGGCTTCTTCGAGGAGCCAAGAGCGATGACATGCCACCGGCTGCCGGGGGAAGAGCCATATATTTTACGTGTCACCACCTTGTCCCGATAGACAGGCTCACCGTTTATGTATACATTGGCGTAACAGTTGCGGCAGCGGAATATCACGGCAGTATCGGAGTCTGATACCTGGATGCTGCGGTAAATCCGCTGGGGGAGCATTTGGCTTTCCTCATCATAATAAAAGCTGTCCAATGCAACCGGATGTCCTCCGGCGTCAGTCCAGCCGTCGTTTAAGCTGACGACATTGTACGGTTCAGGGGATAGGATGCATAAAAAGACTCCTGATAAGGCGACAATCAGTACGAGTATCTGCGGAAGCCCTACCATGATATCCACTGCCATATCTAATATTTTTTTTGTTTTATGATTCATGCTGTTCACATCCTGTTGTAAAATTTCATTAACCAAGGTAAGCCCAGGGATTGGTCAGACTGCCAAAAGTACTGGAAACAATGATACTTATATGATAAAATATATTCGGAAATATTCCAAGAGTTTCATGAAAAAAACTACTATGATTTAATCAGGTAAGCCTGGAGGGATTAAGGTGGCAGCATTTACAACAGAGGAACTGCAAAGCATGATAATCGTGAATATGGGGGATTATAAGACCGCAAAAGGCAGCAGAAAGCTGATTACCAAGGATTTAGGCTCGTGCGTCGGCATCGCCATGCGGGACCCTGAGACAGGTATCGGCGGACTGCTTCACATTATGCTGCCGCAGTATATGCCAAATGGATGGGAGACATCGTTTACTGCAGCAAAGTATGCGGATACAGGGCTTGATGAGCTTGCGAAGGCGCTGGTGCAGCAGGGGGCTGTGCGGGAACGTCTGGTGGCAAAGCTTGCCGGCGCTGCCCATATGGTAAAGGTTGAGCAGGTGCCGGAGAGCAGAGATATCTCTTCCAGAAATCTTGCGGCAGTGAGGAAAAAGCTTGCAGAATTGAAGATACCGGTGCTCGCCAGCGATGTCGGCGATTATTATCCGAGAACGGTTGTGTTTGAGCCGGAAAGCGGTGCACTTAGAATTATTGCGCCGGGCAAGGCGGAGAAAACAATATAAAGGGGGCGTGAACAGGCAGGAAAGCCATTCTCCTGCCCGATTACTTTAGAGGTTTAAAAGCGACATAGCGAGTTTTCTTTTGTGGCTGCGGCAGATGCTTGCGAGATGGTTATAAAACCAGAAGCCTTCTATCAGCACATGATTCAGGATTCCAATCCTGCCCTTTACCGTGCCCTGATAATATACTCCGCCATAGTTTGTCTCTCTTTTTTCCCGTATATATTGAATCAAATCGGACTCCTTTGTAATGTCGGCATGGAACTCGGTATATGCTGTTCCCACGCAGTCGGCATGATGAGAGTCGCTTCCGCCGAACATCGGGAGATGGTACCGGAATGCAAGACGGCGGGCTTCCATATTGGATTCCTGCGATTCACAGGAATTAAATGCTTCCAGAAAGTCAAAATGCTTCATAATGTTGGGATTTTTCCGATAAGCGCGTGTGCGTGTAATGCTCAGATGGCGTTCGCCGCAGGGATGAGCAGGACCGAGAATTCCGCCATGCCTGTGCACAACCTCCTGAAGAACCCTCACAGGAAGTCCGCGGCATTCCATTATCAGAAGCTTGACATTTTCAGGAAGTATGACAAGGATATGACCGGCATCAATGGTATCGTATTCAATTCCCTTGAGAACCACAAAATCACCAACCCTGCCTTTCAGGCGGTCGCGGTATCTGCGGAACCCGTTGTAGGAATCATGGTCGGTTACAAGCATACCATCAAAGCCCTTGGATTTTAATACCTGAATATATTCGGAAATGGGAATCTTTCCGTCCAAAGAGCCTTCCTTCGTGTGGCAGTGCATATCAAATTTCATAACAGGCAAACCCTCCCAATAATTAAGAAAAACGTTTTATTCCCAACACTCATAGTTTACTGTATAAATGCAGAATAATCAAATATCAATTTGTGGAAAGCACGGAAAATAATTACCAAAAATTTTGCTGTAAATTGGTAATTAATGCTATTTTGCGCACTCTTGTGAAAAAGTGACGATAAAAATTGAAAAAAAGTGAAAAGTTTAGTGTTTTACCGAAGTTGACATTGCATACCGCATATTCTATAATAATTACAATTTAACGAAAAACAACTGTTTTTTATTTTGGAGGAATATTGTGAAAAAGAAAATGAGCGGCGGTTGCAAACGGACAGCGGAGCTGTTGGGGCAGTACAAGTCATTAGTTATTATGGCTGTATTTGCATTATTTTATTTAATCGCATTTTTTTATCTGGAGAGAAGAGATACAGCAATACATGAGATTAATTTTGGGATAGACGAATATATTCCATTCTGTGAAATTTTTGTCATTCCATATCTGCTTTGGTTTGGATATGTGGCATTCACGGTTGTCTTCCTGTGCATACGGGATAAAGAAGAGAGTGAGAAGCTTGTAGCGTTTTTGATGGCAGGCATGACAATTTTTATTGTGATATCGGCAGTATTTCCAAACGGACATAATTTAAGACCGAAGGTATTCCCAAGGGACAATATTTTTATTGATATGATAAAAAAATTATATATGGCAGATACCCCTACCAATATCCTACCAAGCATTCATGTATACAATTCCGTTGCAATTATGATTGCAGTGCGGAGAAGCAGATGCTTTGCAAATCACAGGGTTATTAAAACGGCGATGCTTGCCCTGGGCGTAAGCATTATCTGCTCGACAGTGCTGATTAAACAGCATTCAATGCTTGATGTGCTGCTGGCACTGCTGCTGTCTGCTGTTATGTACTCTGTCTGCTACAAGAGAGCTGCAGTCAGAGAGAAAAGAGAGGACCTTTCAGAGCTTAGGGTCAAATAAACCGCGGTTTATTTGACTCCTTTGTGGACCTTGTGAACTGAGGGGATTCGTGCATATAAAAACCGGGCAGGTGAGAAGAACCCACCTGACCGGTTTTTCGCATGGTATTTTATTTCGATGTCAAAGTATTGGGAGAGGCATTTACCATGACAAAACGGGAAATATTGTCATAGTTCTCCTCCGGCATGATAAATACCTTACGGCCGCTCTTCAACGTAAGAGCCACAGCTTCCCTGCTGTCGTTTACCTCGCCGCATACTTTATCAAAATCATTTTTCAAAGATGTAAAATTAATTTCTTTTATTCCATTATTCATATGAAAATCCTCCTAATTCCATTTAGGGAATATACTTCACTTTGATAGTAATATACATAATTTTAACCACAATTTCAAGTTAAAATCAAATATTTTAGAAAATAATCATAACAGTTCAGCCTGGAGGGTTGCATTTGCTGCAAATTTCGTAATCATGCTCATATGCGATAAAGTAACACACAAGAATTTGATAGGCAGACCGACCACTATTTCGAAAATCCATATTGGCATCCGTACAAATCCGTATCAAGCTGTGTTACAATTGGTAATATTAGCTCCATAAGCCATGAAGCAACTTAAATTTTCTTGCCTGCAACGGAAAGTTGGCATCAATTAAATAGTTATTGGTTGTATGCAACCAGTGAATTATGGTATTTTTTTATCGGAGGTGATGAATATGGACATAGCAGAAAGGCTTCAAGAATTGCGTAAAAAATCAGGCTATTCACAAGAACAGGTTGCCGGGATGCTGGGGCTTTCAAGACAAGCTGTCTCGAAGTGGGAAAGTGGACAGGGAAAACCGGAAATTGACAACATAGTGAAATTGACAGAAATCTATCATGTAAGTGCGGATTATATTCTGTTAGGCACTGAAAAGCAAACAACTGTTTCGGTTCCGGAAAAGAAAGAATTAAGCCGCGAATACAAAAAAGCATTCGCCATAATCGCCATAGTAGCAGCAACGGCAATTATTACAGTGCTATTTATTACTGCATTGGGACTTTTAGCAAAGTTCGGTTTATAAAAGGAGAAAAATATGGGACTAATAAAGAGAATCAGGAAATTGCTTCCTGTTACTTTAGCACTGGGCATGATTGCAATGACTATGAGCGGGTGCGCTTATGCAAACAATAAAAGTTGGAATAACATGACTCCCGAAGAACAGGAAGAAGTCCGACAGGCATTTGATGATGTAAAAAATGATTTAGAAGCAAGTTTTTCAGACATTCCGGAAGATGATTTTTCGCGATATATTTTGGATAAGGTTGAATATTTCATCTACACTCCTCTCTGTGTCCCCAATTAGGTTACCACTTCACTTTTCCATCGTGAATGGAAAGTTGATATAAAAATAACCAAAATATAGGTCACATAAGACTATTTTTACTTTTTTGGTTTGCAAATTTATGAAATAGACTTCATTTCCGCTGCCAATACAAAAATGTTCTTGGAAGAAACATTCAGCATTAAAAGGATTCCAAGGTTCAGAGGAAATTTCTATGTCTAAATAAGGGCGTCCATCTTTATCAATAGAATATATTTTCTTAGAATATATTCTATTGCCGCTTTTAATAGTCAATCGAGGAATCGTTTTTCTATATTGCTTGGATGGGAACGATATTGTAAACATAGAAATGCACCTCTTTTCCTGTCGGGAAACTCTTAACAGCTGGCAGAGGTGTGAATCTGTCTCCGCGCCGGAACAAAATCTTCAAAGATAAATAAATCAAAGCTTCTTGAGACTGTTTCAAGTTCCTCCTGAGAGCGTACGGTCCATGCAACGCTTAAGCTCTTATACAGCTTGCGGCATATATTTCTCGAAAGCTCATTTTTATGCTTGCAGTTATAGGCGATGAAGTCAGGCGAAGCATAGCAGTTTCCAATGAGATGAGACAGCAGGAAATACGGCAGGTTTAGTTTCTGCCTTGTAAAGTCCTCAGAGAGCTGCCCCCTTACAATATTGGGGCGGTGTATCTTGTACCAGCGCACAGCCATCGGGTGAAAAGACTCAATACAGTACAGTCCCTTGTAATCAGACAAAATCCGGTCGCATATGCTGCAAAGCCTGTCTGCATTTTTTTCAACCTTGTATTCGATAATCAGCGGCACTCTGCCGTCAATCATTTTCAGAATATCAGCAAAAGCAGGAATCCGCTCGTCCGTTCCAAGGAGACGAAACTGCTGAAGCTCCTCAAAGGTGTAATCCTTAAGATTTCCCCTGACGCCGCAGATGCGGTTCAGTGTATCATCATGGAAGACAACAGGAATGTTATCTTTGGTAAGATGAACATCAAACTCAATCCCATAGCCTAAATCTGCAGCACGCTTAATGGCTGCATAAGAGTTTTCCGGAAAATTTCCCTCCGGATTCTGCAGCAGCTTCAGATTTGGCTCCATACCCTGCCCGAGACTTTGACTAAGCGTTTTTAATCTTTGAAGCGCCGGATTCATGTTGTGAAGTCCCCGGTGAGCATACATATGCCCGTAAAACGGCTTGTAATCAGGGCGCCCGTGCAGACGGGGCTTAATGGAAATCAGATATAGGCCGAACAGAAATAAAAGTATCAAAAAAATCATTAAAAGAATGTACAACAGTTTCATAACGCATCAACAACCTCTTTGTGTACAACAGATTTCTTCGTAACGATACAGTACCATCATAGTTACGTCATCAAGTCATGCAAAACCACTTTGTGGTGACTTGATACCTGACGCAGTTTACGCATTCTCACGCGCTCCGCAGCAAGTGCGTAGTGCTGTACTGGACAATTACATTTCTTCTATATATAATAGTACGCGCTTTCCATATTTTTGTAAACATGTAAAATAATATAAATTTTATACAATGTAACAAATGGGAATTTCCTAATACGATGAATTAAGGGTTTCTAATGAGGACTTAAGCCGATTCGAGTTCTACGGGATACTATCTGAAGTTTTCTGTTCATCGAAAGCAAAAAACTGTGTTAATAACGAATAAACTTTACTGTATTTAGAAATCTAAAACAATAAATAATGGCAAGCTTTAAGGATAGATAACAAGCAGCCGCCCTTCTGTCTACTGATAACTGTTCCATTTTATGGTTTCACTGAACAGAAAACGGCAGATAGTATCCTGCAGGCTGCCCGGTGGAGAATGGTGATATTTCCTTATACGATGATTGATACCCAGGAGTAAATTTGCATGGAAGCAAATTTAGGCGAGATGGAGGCATGGATGCCGACTCGAGCCGGCTCCGTCCTCATTTGAAAGCCTTCCTCATCGTATTAGGAAATTCCCATTCG
>JAGAQJ010000074.1 GCA_017622845.1 Lachnospiraceae bacterium
AGGAGCCTATTTTTATTACCAAAAACGGATATAGCGATTTGGTTGTGATGAGTAGTGAATTATACGATAAATTTGCAAGAATGAATCACATCGACCAAGCAATCTTCGAATCCGAGCAGGAAATTGCTAACGGAGCAGAAGCAGTTGACGCAGAAGTAGTTTTTGCAGAATTGGAGAAAAAACATTTTGGATAAATACAAGGTAAAAGTCAACCCCAAAGCAATCCGTGAATTAGAACACATTTACGAATATATCGCAAATGAGAAATTGGGTCCTGAAAGTGCCAAAGGACAAGTTGGCAGAATTAAGAAGTCTATTTTAAGCCTGGACACATTTCCACAGTCCCATCAAGAGCGTAATGAGGGCAGATATGCCGGCAAAGGCTACCGGCAGTTACTGATTGATAATTATATCGCCATTTTTCGCATTGATGAACCATCCAAAACAGTTTATGTAGTAACAATACAGTATCAAGGACGAAATCTATGAAACAAGCACCAAATGACACTATAAATCATTTGGTGCTTGTTTTGACTTAAGAATTATTTACCATAGTTCCAACGAATCCTCCGCATCTATCCACATCTGCATAGTCCCGTCAAGATAAAGTCGGGCATACCCCACAGGGGTGTCTGCTGCAAGGGCATTTAGCACACACTCTGAATTAGGTGCGGTCTTTAGCCCTTCCTCTGCCTTTGCACAGTCAATCCGCAGAATATATCCATAAGTGCATATATCAATTCTCTCTTCGGTAAAATCTAAAAAGCATTTGAATCAGTTCACACAGTCCATTCATGTTGTGTTATACTTTGTTATGTGATTTTGCTTCCCTTATTTTTGCCACAGGCTCACCTGCAGAAAAGTTAGTATTTATAAGGTTTTGATGAGAATTTAATCACAAATTGTAACAGGTAATGTGACCCTTGAATTATGTACTTGTACAATCGGAATTTTGGCAGAATATTTACGCCGGAATGATAAGGAGGATATTCATCATGTATTGTACTTCTGAACAGAAGAAACGATTAAGTGATAGTGAACTGATTTCTTTGGAACAGAAAGGGATGCTAAAATTTCCGCAGCCATACATTGATTTTATGAAAACTTACGGCAGCGGAACATACGGCGGTGCAATCTGCATTAACTTTCCTGATTTTAATATCCTAAAGGATTTCGCAGAGTATGATTTCTGGGAGTACAAAGATGCTCCGATTACGAAAGAACAGCTCTGTGAATGTGTGGTAATCGGGAACAGTATTGACGGGGATTATATTGCAATTCACGCAAAGGTGAAAGGCTATATTCTGTTGCCAAGGGATTCTGACATGATAGAGCTATTTCCGTATGAGAATGAAAATTTTATTGGTACGATCAATAAAATCGGAAAATTTCTTTATGATGAGGAGGATTTGGAAAATTACTTTGAACCGGTTGGAAATAATCATGAGTTTTTCCGTACTGCCGATAGAAATATACATGATCTTGCCGGGCAGTTTAAGACAATATTTCAGGGTGATTACCTGATTGAAAATGAGTATATTTGTGAAGTGTTTTTAAGCGGTATGGGTGGTTATGTCCGGTTCAATCTTTCGTCCGGAGTTGAAGCTGCTGTGTTTTATAGCGATTATGGGATGGCATATTTTAAGAAAGTGAAAAAATTTTTGATGGAAAATGGTTGTAGATAAAACTTCCCATTTATCGTGGAGATAACAAAGATGATGCCTTTAGGGTTATGGGAAGTGATTGAAGAATGGCTGCATAAAAGGAATTGATGTGGCTGGCAAAGCATAAAAGAATCCCTGTTATCATCGGTGCAGACTGGTCCGGCACGCTGAAAACAGGGGATAGCTTTGAAGCAGAATATCTCTATGATACATATCAGTTTGATGTGGTCGGCATCTTACAGTCTCAGTCTATGATATACATGACAAACAGGATATATCTGCTGGATCAGGATATTATTATGCCAAGCTTTGCAGTAACAGATGAAGCGCTTATTACAGACGGGCTGAAAATTCATTATGCGAACAAGGCAAGCGGAGTGATGAAAGTCCAAAATGTTTTATTATCATTGCTGTTGGAAATGGTCTTATCATAGTAAGGAAATCCAGTATACTGACCATCTGGTAATCAGCAGCCTGTCTCGAAAGAGCTTCCATGCCCCATTCTATCGGGAGCAGCGTACATATTCATACACTGATGCAATGAATGACAGAATAATCCGCATACTATATGCGGAGACAGCAAAATGTGTTAAACTGTATTTGCAGTAATTGAGACAGAATGCCATGAAATCAGAATAGGAGATGATGCATATGAAAATTAAGGAAATGCTGGGAGCGCTTCAGCTCGATAAACTGCTGGACAAAGGCAGTATCAGCCATAATCAGCTGATGACTGTCTGGGGAGAACATATTGCAGAGGAACAGCCTGAAGCTGTGCTGACAGAGTATCCGAGGCCGCAGATGGTAAGGCGCAATTATACCATCTTGAATGGAATGTGGAAATATGCATTTACAAAGGATGATGAGAAGCCGGTCATATGGGACGGCAGTATCCGTGTCCCCTTCTCGCCGGAAACGTATCTTTCCGGTGTGCAGCGTCAGCTGAAGCCGGAGGAATATCTATGGTATGAGAGAAAGATTGAGATAGACAGGATTCC
This sequence comes from Lachnospiraceae bacterium, assembly GCA_017622845.1. Taxonomy (GTDB): domain Bacteria; phylum Bacillota; class Clostridia; order Lachnospirales; family Lachnospiraceae; genus COE1. Next base: position 2,663 of record JAGAQJ010000074.1, read on the forward strand.
GAAGCGAAAAAAGCTGCTGCTTCATTTTGGAGCCTGTGACGAGAGATGCCGTGTGTACGTAAATGAATCACTTGCGGGAACGCACTCTGGCGGCTATCAGTCATTCACAATCGATATCACAGAGTATATACAGACAGGAAAAAATGTACTGCAGGTATGTGTGCAGGATAAAAGCGACACCTCGTATCATGGGAGAGGAAAGCAGATGCTTAAAAACGGAGGCATGTTCTACACCGCGCAAAGCGGTATCTGGCAGACTGTGTGGTATGAATGGGTACCTGAGATATACATTGAAGAACTGCAAATTACACCGGATTATGACAAAGACAGCGTATGCGTTGAAGTGACAGCCAATAAAACAGACACGACGGAGACTGTTCCATATAAGGTAATCGTCTTTGACGGAAACAGAATTGCCGGCGAAGGAAAAATTGAGGTCGAATCAGACAAAAGGGCTGCCATCATAATCCGCATACCGGACAAAAAAAGCTGGACGCCGGATACCCCCTTTTTATATGACATTCGGGTAGTGTATGGCTATGATATGGTGGAAGGATATTTTGGTATGCGCCATTTTTCAGCGGAGCCGGACAGTGCCGGAATACCGCGCCTGTGCCTGAACCACAAGCCGCTGTTTCAGAAAGGAGTGCTTGACCAGGGATATTATCCCGAAAGCCTGCTGACACCCGTAAGTGATGAGGCGATGATTTTTGATATTCAAACCGCCAAGGCAAAGGGATTTAATATGATAAGAAAACACTGCAAGATTGAGCCGATGCGCTGGTATTACCATTGTGACAGACTTGGAATGTTAGTGTGGCAGGACATGATTAACGGCGGAGAGACTTACAATCTGTTAAAAACCTGTTATATTCCGACTATCGTATCTTCACTCAGGAACAAGCGCGATAATGATTACAGCTATACTTCAAGAGCAGATAAAAGAGGCAGAGACGAATGGAAGAAGGAGTGCATGGAGACAATCAGACAGCTTTACAACTGTACCTGCATTTGTACCTGGGTGCTCTTTAATGAGGGCTGGGGGCAGTTTGATGCAAAAGAAAATGCAGAAATGGTTCGTGAAATGGACAGCACGCGCATCATAGACGCCCATAGCGGCTGGTTTGACCAAAACGCAGGAGATGTGAAGAGCGAGCACATTTATTTCTTTGAGCTTACGGCAAAGAAGGGCAGCAAACCTTATGTAATATCAGAGTTTGGCGGTCTTTCACTGGCTGTGGAAGGTCATACGTACTCAGATAAATATTTTGGGTACGGCAGTCATGCGGATATGGAAGCGCTGCAGCGTGCATATGGCAAGATGGATACAAAAATCAGCGAACTGCAGAAAGAAGGCCTGTGCGCATCGGTCTATACGCAGCTTACAGATATTGAAGAAGAAGTGAACGGTATCATGACATATGACCGCAAGGTTATCAAGATAACCGGATAGGCTCAGTACTTGGTAAAATGAAGGGAAGATAAAAAAATCCCGTGGAGAGTCGTGCCCGAAGGCATTGAATTCCACGGGATTTTCTTTCTGAAATGCAGAATGAACCGAAAGCTCTTGATGGATACGAGCCGGTATCGTTTTATTTATACTGTCTTAAGGTCAAATCCAAAGTAGTTCACAGCGTTGTTGTAAGAAATGCCCTTTACAATCTCCTCAAGTGTTTCCATATCAGCAGGGAATTCACCGTCCTCTACCCAGTTACCGATTAAGTTGCACATGATTCTTCTAAAGTACTCATGTCTTGTGTAGGAGAGGAAGCTTCTTGAATCCGTAAGCATTCCGACAAAGCCTGAGAGATTTCCGAGGTTTGCAAGGGAAATCATCTGATCCTGCATACCTGTCTTGTGGTCATTGAACCACCATGCACTGCCCTGCTGAATCTTCGCACATGCACTGGAGTCCTGGAAGCAGCCGAGAATCGTACCGATTGCCTGATTATCATTCGGATTCAGGCTGTAGATAATTGTCTTTGGAAGCTCGTCTGTCTTGATAAGTGCATTTAAGAAATCGGCAAGCTCAGCAGACGGAGCATAGTTGTTGATGCAGTCATAGCCGGTATCCGGTCCTAACTGGTCATAGCGCAGTGTGTTGTTGTCACGCTTGCAGCCGTAGTGAAGCTGCATTACCCAGTTGAGTCTGTGATACTGTCTGCCGACAAATAACATAAATGCAGTCTTAAACTGAAGCTCCTCCTGACGTGTCACGGCAGCGCCGCTTTTTCTCTTGGCAAAGATAGCCTCGATTTCCTCGTCAGAAGCAGGCTGATACATAACATACTCAAGCGCATGGTCGGATACAGAGCAGCCCATTGATGCAAAGAAATCAAGTCTGTTGCTCAAAGCTGCCTTTAAGTCTGCAAAAGTATTGATAGTGATTCCGCTTACTTCAGAAAGCCTTGCAAGATAATCAAAATAGTCGGGCTTTTCAATATTCATCGCCTTGTCAGGTCTCCATGCAGGAAGCACCTGTACGTCAAAGGTCTCATCAGCAGCAATCTGCTTGTGGTATTCAAGAGAGTCAACAGGGTCGTCTGTTGTACAGATTAAGGTTACATTAGAACTCTTGATTAAGCCGCGCACACTCATGCTGTCTTCCTTGAGCTTTTCATTGCAGAGATTCCAAACCTCCTCAGCCGTTTTTTTGCTGAGCACGCCTGTGTAGCCAAAGTAGCGCTGAAGCTCAAGGTGTGTCCAGTGGTAGAGCGGATTGCCGATTGCTTTTCCAACGCATTCAGCCCATTTGAAGAATTTTTCTTTGTCTGATGCATCGCCTGTGATGAACTTCTCATCGACGCCGCAGGAGCGCATAAAACGCCATTTGTAGTGGTCGCCGCCAAGCCATACCTGGGTAATGTTGTCAAATTTGCGGTTATTGGCGATTTCGGCAGGATTGATGTGGCAGTGGTAATCAAGGATTGGCGTCTTCTCCGCATAGTTGTGAAAAAGGTCGCTTGCTGTCTGTGTCTGGAGCATAAAGTCCTTGTCCATAAAAGTTTTCATGATTTTCCCTCCTGAAATTAAAAATAGTTGATGCTGTGTGGTTTTGATATATTTAAAGAGTAGTACCTCTTTTAATCAGTTCGCCGGAAAAGATTACCTTCTGCGGCATCTCCTTGTTGTTGAGAAGACCAATCAGGGTCTTGACAATGTGATGGCATAAGGTTTCCAGACGGTTATCCACAGTGGTAAGCTCCGGCTCGCAGCAGGTGCTTAGGATTGAGTTGTTGTAGCCGATGACGGATAAATCATCAGGCATGGATAACCCTTTTTTGTGGGCAAATTTAACAGCGCCAATCGCCAGATTATCGTCGGCAGCCACAATCGCCTGATATTTGATACTGCTGTCAAGCTCTGACAAAAAGTCTGCAATAGCAGGCAGGTTCGCATGGTTTCCGGGGAAATACTGTATGTATTCCATGCGCAGGGGAATTCCTTTCTGCGTCAGGGCGCTCTGATAACCCGAAAGCTTGCGGAGCGCTGAGTAAGACTTGGAATTGTACAGATAAAGAATATCTTTGATTCCCGTTTCAATAATATAGGAGGTTGCCTGCATTGTTGACTTGAAATCATCGCAAAGACTGCAGTATACATTCTCGCAGTCAAAGTCCGCATTCAGCAGAAGAACCGGAATTTCCTTTGCGGCCCCGCGGATGTAATCATTGTCCTCATCTTTGTCAGCAATGAAATTCGAACCCACCAGAATGACGCTGTCCACCTTTTTATTGACAAGAAGATTCAGGTATTTCTGCTTGTCTTCAAGCTTGTAGCCGGTACAGCAAAGTATGCAGTTGTAATTATTTTCTCTTAGCTCCTGCTCAATGTGGTACACCGCATTGGCAAGATACAAATCAGAAGAATCAGCACATAAAATGCCGATTGTGTTCATCGAATTTAAGCCAAGTCCTCTTGCGAATGCATTCGGAGTATAGTCGCATGCCTCTATGACTGCTAAAACCTTCTGGCGTGTCTGGGCGCTCACATTATCAGAGCCGTTTAAAACACGCGATACCGTTGCAATGGACACACCGGCTTTCTCGGAAACATCGTATATTGTCATAAGAAACTCCTTTCTGTGCAGCTGGTTCAAAAGACCGGAACCATTATCCTCTGCTGCAGCATTGATGCGCATGCTGCCTTCCGTTTCCAGGCAGGAGACAGCCGCCGCTTTTTCGTTACTGTTCAGGTAAAAATCCATTTGCAGAACGAATTTGTTCGTAATTGTTATCGCATGGATTGTTACTTGCTGCCGGAACAGAGCGAACAGTAACAGGAAGCCGTAAGTCTGAACTATTGTGAAACGTAACTTACCATAATATCTTGAAAAGACAGAGAAATTATGATAAGATTACAGAAATCGGAGAAAATCATGTAACAATTGATGTAAGCACTATCATAAATTAATTAAATTGTACTATGAAAAGACAGGAAAATCAAGTGAAAATTATGGGATTGGCAGCAGCGGATTTTTTGATAATCCTGTTGACGGAATAAGGAGTTTGCGTTAAAATGTAAGTGCTTTCAATGACAGAGTTTTTTCATGGACAGGCAGTTATGCACAACGATTGACATTTGGAATTCAGAAAGGGAAGGTAGAATCATGGAATTAAGAACAGCAGCTTCACCAAAGGACGTCAGGAATTACACCACACAGAGACTCAGAGAGGAGTTTTTAATTGATGATTTGTTTCACACAGGAGAGATGAAACTTGTTTACAGTCATATTGACCGTATTATTACAGGTTCGGCGGTGCCGACAGCTCCGATAAGGCTTACCGCGGGAGAGGAGCTTCGCGCAGAGTATTTCTGCCAGAGGCGTGAGCTTGGCGTGATTAATATCGGGCCGGCAGGAAGCATTACGGTTGACGGCAGGAAGTATGAAGTAGGCCATAAGGAAGGTATGTACATAGGAATGGGTTCCAGGGATATTCTTTTTGAGTCGGCTGACCCGGCAAATCCTGCAAAATTCTACCTTAACAGCGCGCCTGCACACAAGGCATATCCGACGAAGCTGATTAAGCCTCAGGGCGAGGCCTCCGAAGATGTTGTGATTATTAAAGATGAGAATAAGGTGGAGCTGGGCTGTCTTGAGGATGCAAACCACAGAGTGATTAACAAATATATCCTTCCCGGACAGGTCGAGAGCTGCCAGCTTGTTATGGGCATGACTGCTTTAAAGCCCGGAAGCGTATGGAATACGATGCCCTGCCACACGCATGACAGACGTATGGAGGTATATTTATATTTTGACATGCCGGAGGATGCCTTTGTAATGCATTACATGGGTGAGCCGCAGGAGACAAGGCACATCGTCATGAGAAACGAGCAGGCAGTGATTTCTCCAAGCTGGTCCATTCATTCCGGAAGCGGCAGCCGTGCCTACACATTTATCTGGGGCATGGTCGGCGAGAATCAGGATTTTGATGATATGGACGGTGTCCGCATGCAGGACTTAATGTAAAACGATATTTAGAAGCTCTTTGCCGGGATAGAAACTGGCAAAGGGCTTTTATTTTGTTTGCTTCGTTACTCTGTCCTGACCGTGTGTGCTTTTGAAAACTGAGTGTATGTATAAAAAGTATAAAAATTTTAAAAAATATATATAAAGTGACAGAAAAATAATTCGATAAATTTCGTTATAAGAAAAAGGTGCATAAATTGGACGCAAAGATATCAATAATTTGTCGGAAAATAGTACATTTTTTTTTGATATATTGAACGAAAAAGTAAAATCATGTAAAATAGTAACAATGGATTATGAGCTTTATCCAAAAAACAGGATATTGTATGAAATATATGGTAAATGCCATAAAATTGTGTGAAGGAGTGATTATATGCTGCATGGGAGTCCGGCTGTAGAAAAAAGGTATTATGCGCCTACCGATGAGGTGGCAGGGTATAAAATACGGCCGGGGAAATTTTTGAGAAATGGGGCAACATGTGTAGAAGGCGGAGTCAATTTTACGATACATTCAAACGGAGCAACAGCGTGTAATCTCTGCCTGTTTCATATCGGCGAGGATGAACCATATGCCATCATACCGTTTCCGGAGTCCTATTGCCTTGGAAATACGTATTCAATGGTAGTTTTTGGCTTAAATCCTGCAGAGTTTGAGTATGCATATCAATTTGACGGAGAATATGATGTCCGGAAGGGGCTGCTGTTTGACAAAACGAAATATATCCTTGATCCGTATGCCAAATCCGTGGCGAGCCAGGGAATATGGGGCGAGAAGAAAAATCCTTCCGTGCGTGTGTACAAAGGAAGGGTTGCAGACAGCGGTTATGACTGGGGCAATTTTAAGAACACAAGCTTAGAGCCCAAGGATATGATTATTTATGAGATGCATGTACGGGGCTTTACAATGGACGAATCATCGGGTGTAAAGCATCGGGGAACCTATGAGGGAATCCGGGAAAAAATACCGTATCTTTTAGAGCTTGGCGTGAATGCGGTAGAGCTTATGCCGATATTTGAGTTTGACGAGATGGAGGACGTGAGAGTTGTAGACGGCGAGAGGCTGCTCAACTACTGGGGCTACAGCCCGGTATGCTTTTTTGCGCCCAATGCCGCCTATGCCTCCGACAAGGCGTTTAACAAGGTTGGAAATGAGCTGAGAAGTCTGATTCACGAGCTGAACAGCAACGGCATCGAGGTGATTCTCGACGTTGTGTTTAACCATACGGCGGAGGGCAACGAACTGGGACCCTGCTTTTCATTTAAGGGAATCGACAACAATATTTATTATATGCTGACGCCGGACGGAAAATATTATAATTTCAGCGGCTGCGGCAATGTTATGAACTGCAACCATCCAATCGTGCAGCAGTTTATTCTGGAATGCCTGCGTTACTGGGTAGTGTCCTACAGAGTGGACGGCTTCCGGTTTGACCTTGCATCAATTATGGGACGGAATGAGGACGGCTCGCCGATGAGCAAGCCGCCGCTTCTGCAGAGTCTTGCGTTTGACCCTGTGCTCGGAAAGGTAAAGCTGATTGCCGAGGCATGGGATGCCGGCGGACTTTATCAGGTAGGAAGCTTCCCCTCATGGAACCGCTGGGCGGAGTGGAACGGAAGATACCGCGACGATATGCGCTGCTTCTTAAAGGGAGATTATGGCATGGCGCAGGCAGCGATCAACCGCATTACAGGCTCTCTTGATTTATATGGAAAGGAAAACCGCGGAGAAAATGCCACAGTCAATTTCCTGAACTGTCATGATGGATTTACTTTGTATGATATGTATGCCTATAACAATAAGCATAACGAGAAAAACGGCTGGGGCAATACGGACGGGGCAAATGACAACAACAGCTGGAACTGCGGCGTGGAGGGAGAGACGGATGATCCTGAGATATTGAAGCTGAGAAACCGGTTGCGCAAAAATGCGTTTGCAATTCTGATGTGCAGCCGCGGCTCTGCAATGTTTCTGGCAGGAGACGAGTTCTGCAATACGCAGTTCGGCAATAATAATGCATACTGCCAGGATAACATTATTTCATGGCTTGACTGGAACCGCAAGGAAGAGTACAGCGAAATGTTTGAGTTCAGCAAGTTTATGATTCATCTGCGCAAGCAGCACCCGATACTCAGGGGGCGTTCAGGCCCGAGCGGATGCGGCTTCCCTGAAGTATCGATCCACAACAAGACTGCATGGAACAGCAGCTGCGGACCGGATTCGCGTACGATCGGCATCATGTTTGCAGGGCGTACGGAGGGCAATATAGAAGATGATATCATCTATATCGGCATCAACACCTTCTGGGAAAAAGAAAAAATTCAGCTTCCAAAGCTTCCTCTGGGAAGAAAATGGCGTGTGATTATGAACACGGAATTTGAGCATACAAAAGATACAAATTATCATAAGCTTACCAAGTGGGCGGGAAATGATACAATTGTCATGTGTCCGAGATCCGTTGTGATTGCAATCGTAGAGAAATACTGATACACGAAAACGGCTGATTGTATTTTTCTGTCAGCCGTCCTACTGCGTTACAAGACAGAGTAACAGTTCAGCCGTATGGATTATTTTAGCCGTCCTTCTGTGTATTGACAACTGCTCCTTGTTACGGTTTCAATGAACAGAAAACGGCAGATCGTATCCTGCAGGCTGCCCGGTGGAGAATGGTGATATTTCCTTATACGATGATACATGCAGCAGGAGTAAATTTGCACGGAAGCAAATTTAGGCGAGACGGAGGCATGGATGCCGACTCGAGCCGGCTCCGTGCTCATTTGAAAGCTTTCCTCATCGTATTAGGAAATTCCCGTTCGGAACCAATGGCAGCCGGAGGGATACTGTCTGCCGTTTTCGTCCGGATAGAAATGCATAAAAGGCTGAACTGTAGCAGACAGAAAAATTAATTTAACATATTCCATTGTGTGAAAAAATATAGTATAATAAACTCGATATATCGTTTGTCCTGAGTGGACATTTGTCGGAGCTGTAACATATTGTTAGAAGCGAACGCTTGAAAGGTGGTAAAGTACGATGGCAAAGGTACTAATTGTAGATGATGCGGCATTTATGCGGATGACAATCAAAAAAATGCTGGAAGCGCATGGTCATACTGCTGCAGGAGAAGCAGCCAACGGCGTGGAGGCTGTAAAGAAGTTTATGGAACTGAAGCCTGATGTGGTATTGCTGGATATTACAATGCCTGAGATGAACGGAGTTGAGGCATTGAAACGAATCAAGGAGGCTGATCCAAGCGCAAGGGTAATTATCTGTTCTGCCATGGGACAGCAGGCTATGGTAGCGCAGGCAATTCAGTATGGCGCAAAGGACTTTATCGTAAAGCCTTTTGAGGAGGACAGATTGATTGCTTCTGTTGACAAGATTATGAGCAGGCCCCAGTAACACGGGAAAAGGAAATGAATAAAAAAATAAAAATTTAAAAATAACGGTAGACAAATCGTTATTTTTATTGTATGATTTAGAAAACGTTTTCCAGAAAACGTTTTCTAAAAAGCTAAGGCAGAAAAGGTGAGAGATGCGTGGTTTCGATAAGGGACGTGGCAAAAGAGGCCGGCGTAGCGATTTCTACGGTTTCAAAGGTACTGAACAATTATCCGAATGTGAGTGAAGAGACTAAGCAGAAAGTTAATGCAGCAATTGCCGGGCTGGGTTTTGTACCCAATACCATTGCATCAGCCTTATCCTCTAAGAAAACAGGACGGGTAGCTCTGGTGCTTGATGTGAACCGGCATGCCCAGACAGTAGATGAGATACCGATGCAGTATATTATAGGCGCCATCAACAAGGCAAAAGAGAAGGGAATGGATATCACTACGGTATTTTTTACCATGATTGCCGAGATGAATGTGGAGGAGATGATTCGATATTTCCAGTCACAGAGCATAGAGGGGCTGATTATATGCGGTCTTTCCAAGGAAGATGTCGTACTGAGGAAGCTGGTAAAAAGCAGTAAATTCAAGGTTGTTTTGATTGACGCCCCCGGTGTCAGTGAGAGTACATCAAGCATTCACATTGACAACACGAAAGCCCAGTATGAGGTTGCAAAGAAATTTTTAAATGAGAACAACTGCAGAAAAGTGCTGTATATATCCGGCAAGAAAAACGGTTATGTATCAGAGGAACGGCTGACCGGCATGAAGCAGCTTGCGGAGGAGCTGGGGCTTAAGGTTTTAATCAGGACGGGAAATTTCAGCGAGCTTGAGGCGAGGAAGCTGACCATGCAGTATGCCAAAAGCAAAGAGGCAATTATATGCGCATCGGACCTGATGGCAATCGGCGCAATGAAAGCGCTTATTGACATGGATATCTACAGACCGGTATGCGGCTTTGACGGAGTAAGCCTTATGGGATATGCAGGAAAGCAGATGCATACGGTAAGACAGGATTTTCAGGGAATTGCAGCCAATGCGGTGGAGGAGCTTTCACGCCTGATGGAAGGAGGAAGCGGACAGGATATCGTACTGCCGCATAAACTAATACGAATCAAATATCTTGATGTGATATCATGATGCCGTTTTCCCTAAAAAACTGCCTTTTATGCAGGTATAAAAAAGTATGGTCTTGGAAAACGTAAACATGATTAAAGAAACATTTGATATGAAATACACTGTTATTATATAAGAACTCTAAAGTTACACATAAATATAACTAAGAAACTATTAACCATGATTCAAAAGTCTGCATAGCAGCGCAAAAAGGAGTAGTAAAATGAGCGTAAAGACAAATTTGGAAGCAGTAGCACAGAAAATGTACGGTAAGGCAATCAGAGAGCTTGATGACAGCCAGCTTTACTTTGCAGTCCTGAACATGACAAAGGATATGATGAACGGCAAGGACGTCATCAAGGGCAGCAAGAAGATTTATTATATTTCCGCAGAGTTCCTGATTGGCAAACTTTTGTCAAACAATCTGATTAACCTTGGCATTTATGAGGAGCTTGATGCTGCACTCAAAGAGGAAGGCAAGGAGCTTAGCCGTATCGAGGAGGTTGAGCCGGAACCATCGCTTGGAAACGGCGGTCTTGGAAGACTTGCAGCATGCTTCCTTGATTCCATTGCAAGCCTCGGACTTCCCGGAGACGGTATTGGTCTGAACTATCATTTCGGACTGTTCAAGCAGGTATTTAAGGACAGACAGCAGACAGCAGAGAAGAATGACTGGATTGAGGAGCAGTCATGGCTTACAAAGACTGACATTTCTTTCCCTGTATACTTTGGAAAGAAGAAGGTTATGTCAAGGCTTTATGATATTGATGTAATCGGCTATGACCAGGGCATGAACAAGCTTCATTTGTTTGACATTGAGACAATTGACGAGAGCATTGTAAAGGAAGGCATTGATTTTGATAAGACAGATATCGATAAAAATCTGACATTGTTCCTCTATCCGGATGACTCTGATGAGGCAGGCAGGCAGCTTCGTATCTATCAGCAGTATTTCATGGTATGCAACGGTGCGCAGTTAATCTTAAAGGAGATGAAGGACAACGGATATGATCTCCACAAGATGTATGAGCATGCAGTCATCCAGATTAATGATACCCACCCTACCATGGTCATTCCTGAGTTAATCCGTATCCTTACGGAAGATGAAGGCTTTGACATGGATGAGGCGATTGACGTAGTAAGCAGGACTTGTGCATATACAAACCATACAATCCTTGCCGAGGCTCTTGAGAAGTGGCCTGTTAAGTACCTGCAGAAGGTTGTGCCGCAGTTAATGCCGATTATCTGGGAGTTGGACAAGCGCGCTTCGATCAAGTACGATGACCCGAAGGTGCAGATTATTGACAAAGAGATGAGAGTGCACATGGCACATATTGATATCCACTATGGATTCTCTGTAAATGGTGTTGCAGCTATTCATACAGAAATCTTAAAGGATACCGAGCTGAACCACTTCTACAAGATTTATCCTGAGAAGTTCAACAACAAGACAAACGGCATTACGTTCAGAAGATGGCTGATGTCCTGCAACAAAGAGCTTGCAGCATGCATCACAAAGACAATCGGTGACGGCTGGAAGAAGAATGCAGATGAGCTTGAGAAGCTGTTGGAGCACATCGATGATGAAGCGCTCTTGACAGAAATCAAGGCAATTAAGAAGGATAAGAAGGCAGCTCTTGCAGCATATATTAAGGAGAATGAGGGACAGGAAATCAATCCTGAGTCTATCTATGATATTCAGATTAAGAGACTTCATGAGTACAAGCGCCAGCAGATGAACGCATTGTATATTATCCATAAGTATCTTGAGATTAAGGCAGGAAAGAAGCCTTCCACACCGATTACCTTTATCTTCGGCGCAAAGGCAGCTCCGGCATATACCATTGCACAGGATATCATTCATTTATTGCTTTGCTTACAGGAAATCGTAAACAATGATCCTGATGTAAAGGATTACATGAAGGTAGTAATGGTAGAGAACTACAATGTAAGCTACGCTGAGAAGCTGATTCCTGCATGTGATATTTCTGAGCAGATATCTCTTGCATCAAAGGAGGCAAGCGGTACAGGAAACATGAAGTTTATGTTAAACGGCGCTGTAACGCTTGGTACAAGCGATGGCGCTAACGTGGAAATTCATGAGCTTGTAGGCGATGACAACATTTATATCTTCGGTGAGAAGTCAGAGCAGGTTATCAGCCACTATGAGAAGTCAGACTATGTAGCAAGGAATTTCTATGAGAAGAGCAATGTGATCAGGGAAGCAATTGACTTTATCACAAGCAGGGAAGTATTAACAGTGGGCAATGAGGAGCGCCTTGTAAGACTTCAGAAGGAATTGATTAACAAGGACTGGTTTATGACGCTGCTTGATCTGGAAGACTATATTGCTACAAAGGACAGAATGTTCGAGGATTATAAGGATGAGGCAAAGTGGAAGAGAATGATGCTTGTAAACATTGCAAAGGCAGGCTTCTTCTCATCAGACAGAACGATTGCCGAGTACAACAGGGATATCTGGAAGCTGAAATAAGAAGCTTATTTTTGCCGTCTATTTGCCACTCGCAAATTAAAAAAGGTTAAGCAGAGAAAAAGGGTTGAACAAGTTCAGAAAAGAATTTGTTCAACCCTGTATTGTTATTTATTTGGTTTCCCTGCACTGTTACCGAAAACAGAATATATGTTCTAAAATTCCTTGCTATATCAGCAGCGGTGTGCTATACTGATATAAATTGTAGTTAAGTAGGGAAATAAAGGAGGAAACGCATGAGATTATTCCATCTCTCCGACCTGCATATCGGAATCAGGCTGTACAACCGTGATTTGCGTGAGGATCAGGAATATGTGTTTGAGCAGGTGATAGAATATGTAAAAACATATCAGCCGGACGCCATACTGATTGCCGGAGATATTTATGATAAGGCAGCGCCGTCAGCGGAATCGGTGCAGCTTTTTGACCATTTTATAGAAGGGCTGTATCAGGCATCTAAGCAGACAGAAATCATGATAATCAGCGGAAATCATGACAGTGCGCAGCGGATTGAGTGCTTTAGCTGGCTGCTGTCGCGTCAAAGAGTGCACATGGCAGGAATTCCGCCGCGCCGGGCAGAGGAATTTATTGAGAAAGTTACGCTTACAGACGCATATGGCAATGTCAATTTTTATCTGCTGCCCTTTTCAAAGCCTTCTGTGATACGAGGCGTTTTCGGGGAGGAGGAAGCAGCATACAGCTATAATGAAGCGCTCCACAAGCTGTTTGCGCGCGAGCATATTGATGAAAGCGAGCGCAATGTGCTGGTAAGCCATCAGTTTTATCTGCCGTTAGGAAAAAGTGCAGAGGAGATTGAGCGTATGGAATCGGAAATTACCACCGTAGGAAATATTGATGTGGTAGGAACTGATGTTCTGGAACCGTTTGAATATGCGGCGTTGGGACATATCCATAAACCGATGACTGCCGGGGATAACCGTTTCCGTTACAGCGGAACCCCAATGGCGTATTCCGTCAGCGAAGCCGGTCAGGAAAAAGGACTGTTGATGGCGGAGCTTGGAGAGAAGGGAGAACCGGTGCAGATTACAAAGCTTCCGCTTGTGCCCAGGCATCAGGTAAAAGTGCTCGAGGATACGCTGGAAAAGGTATTAGGGCAGGCAGGCGGGGACTATGTTCAGATAACGCTGACGGATACAGAGGATTTGGAAGCGGTGGATTTGCAGGAACGGCTGTCACGGGCGTTTCCGAACCTGCTGGAAATTCGCAGAAAGTATGTACGGGGACTTGACCTGTCAGGGGAAATCACGGAGTTAAAGGCGGCCGACCCATACGAATTAATCTGTGAGTTTATACCGGATATGGACAATGAGGAGAGAGCGCTTATCCGGTCGGTCATAAACGAGGCGTTGGAGGTAAGGGAGTAGATGAAACCATGTGTTTTGAAAATGAAGGCATTCGGCTCTTATGGAAAGGAAACTGTGATTGACTTTAATCAGTCCGCGCAAAATTTGTTTTTGATAACAGGCGACACAGGAGCAGGAAAGACGACTATTTTTGACGCGATTGTATTCGCATTGTACGGACAGGCAAGCTCTTCCAGCAATAAAAAAGACGGAATCCTCCTGCAAAGTCATTTTGCATCGTTTGACGAGACACCGGAGGTGGAGTTTACATTTGCGGAATCTGCCGCTGCGGACGCACCTGTCTATAAAATCCGCCGGGTGCCCAGGCATCTGCGTCCTGTGAAAAGGCGCGGCAGGACGGGAAAGGATTTTACGGAGGAAAAGGGTTTTGTAGAGCTGACACTTCCCGATGCAAGCGTTTATCCGGAGAAAAATACAGATGAGAAAATTGAGGAAATTATTGGTCTGACCCGGGAGCAGTTCATGCAGGTGGCGATGATTGCCCAGGGAGAGTTTATGGAGCTTCTGCGCGCAAAGACAGATGACAAGAAGGAGATTTTCAGGAAGCTTTTTCATACGGAATTATATGAGAAAATACGAAGTATTTTGGAGGAACGGAAAAAGGAAAAGGAACGCGAGCTTGCAGTCATAAAAACCCAGTGCCGGACGGAGCTTGCGCATGTGGTCGTCACAGAGGATTTTGAAAAAAAGGAGGAGTTATCCGGGTATAGCGGGGAGCTGAAAAACGGAAGCCTGGCATGCCTTGCGGATTATCTCTTGTGCCTGGATGAATTTTGTGCATATACAAGGCAGAGGCTTGATGAGCTGACAGAGAAATGGAATGATGCAGCTAAGGCGCTTGACAGGGCAAAGGGCGAGTACACAAAAGCGGAATCGCTGACGGAAGCATTTGCAAAATATGAGGAGGCAGAAGCGCTGCTTGCAGCGTGTGAGCGAATCCGTCCTGAAATGGAGGAAAAGGCAGAGCTTGCGGAGGCATTAAAGGAAGCGTATGAGATAAAGCCGGTCTGGCAGCTATATCAGGATGCAGCGCAGGAGCTGGCTGCTCTGGAACAAAGACTTATGGCACAGGAGGAAAGCCTGCCTTATCGGAGTGAATGCCAAAAGGCAGCGCAGGAGCGCTTTCAGGAGATTTCCGGGCAGTATGAAGAGGACAAGCGCAAGCTTCATGAGCTGCTGCAGAAGGTTACGGATGCGATACAGCTTTTTGACAGAAAAGAGAACGCCGAACAGGAAAAGCAGACAAAGCAGGACCAATACACGGCTCTCAATAATAAGAAGACAGAGTTGGAACAAGAGCTTGATATACTCAGGGAAAAGCAGAAGCAAAGTGCAGAACGGATAGAAGCGAACCGTGATGCGTATGTGGATAAGGCAAAGGCAGAGGCGGAGTCAGACAAGGTAAAAGCGCTGGGGGAGCGGATGGAAAATTTCAGGATGCTTGAAAAGAACCTGAAATCGCAAAATAAAAGGCTTTCCCGGAAACAGCAGGAGTTAGTTGAGGCAAACGCAGAATATCAGCAAAAAACGGCACGCTATGAACAGCTCAATACGCTGTTTTTAAGCGGGCAGGCAGGGATTCTTGCACGGGAACTGGTGGATGGGGAGCCTTGCAAGGTATGCGGTTCCAAAATCCATCCTGCGCCGTATCCGTTTTCTGCATCGCTTGAGGTTCCGACACAGCAGGAGGTTACCCTGGCAAAGCAGGACAGCGATGCGTGGAATGAGCTGCGTCAGAAAAAGGCGCTGGAAGCAGGCGGACTCAAAACGATAGTGGAGAAAGAGCAGGAGCAGTACACGGCTGAACAGGCACAGTTATGTGCGCAGCTTGGGATTCAGGAGGGAGACAACCTTTTTGAAGCCTTTGAAGCATATCAAAGAAATGTTTTGGAGGAGGACAGGCGATGTCAGGAAAAGGTTGTATTCTTAGAGGAGGAGAGGAAAAGGGCGGATGCGCTTTCTGATAAAATCGGGAAGCAGAGTGAAAAGACAGAGACATATCGTCAGGAGCTTTCGGCTTTAAAGGAGGAGCTTGCAGGACTGGACGCTGCACTGAAGGAGCTTGAAAATCACACGGGTTTTGCGGACAGGGAGGCTGCCCGGCTTGCAAAAGAACAGGCGGAGGCTGATTTCAGGCTGGTTTGTGACGCTTATCATCAAAAGGAGGAGCAAAAGATACGGGCAGACAGAGACTTGGAGAAAGCCCTGTCGCTGATTGAGGATTATAAGCGGAGCCTGCCGCAGAAGCAGGAGCACGCTCAAAGCCGAAAGAGCCAGTACGAACAGCTTTTGACGCAGAAGAGCTTTGCGGACAGCGAAGAATGGCAGAGCATGACAGAACAATTCTCCAAAGAAACACTTCTTGCATGGCAGGAGAAACTGGCGCAGTATCGGAAAAAGTCACAGGAAGCAATCATAAAGAAGGAGACAGCAGGCAGTGTGATTCAGGACAGACCAAGACCGGATATGGAACGACTTACAGAAGCTGTCAGGCAGTACAGTGAGCGTTTTGACAGCATTGCACACGAGCGCAGCAGGCTGATGCCGATAGCGGATAATAATGAGAAGGTGTTAACTGCACTCAAACAGCAGGCGGAGCAGCGGGAGCGGACGATTCATGAACACACGAAAATAGACAACCTCTACAGAATCATATCAGGCTCAGTCAATAAACAGAACAAGATGGACCTTGAAACCTTTGTGCAGAGATATTATCTTAGAAAAATTCTGGCGGCTGCCAACAGACGTTTTGAGAAGATGACAGCAGGGCAGTTCCGGCTGCTTTTGAAGGATATGGAGGAAGCAGGCAGGGGCAGGAATGAAGGGCTTGATTTGATGGTGTATTCGCTTGTGACCGGCAAGAAAAGAGAGGTCAGAACCCTTTCCGGCGGAGAGTCCTTTATGGCAGCCTTGTCGCTTGCGCTTGGCATGGCAGACCAGATTCAGGAGGGAAGCGGAGCCATTCATCTTGATATGATGTTCATTGATGAAGGCTTCGGCTCCCTCGATGAGCACTCCAGAGGACAGGCAGTGCGCGTTTTAAAGGAAATGGCAGGCGGAGACAGAATGATTGGTATTATCTCACATGTGACAGAGCTGAAGCAGGAGATTGAGAACCAGCTTGTCATTACCAGGAATGAAACCGGAAGCCATGCGGACTGGAGAATCAACTGAATGAGAGAGGGCTTTCCTTCTCAAGCAGAAAGTTATACTGCGACATGAACAGCTTGTAATATTCTCCCTTTTGTGCGAGCAGCTCATCGTGCGTTCCGGCTTCAAGGATGTTTCCCTTGTCGACATACATAATACAGCTTGCATTTTTTATGGTGGACAGGCGGTGGGCAATGATAAAGGAGGTACGTCCCTCGAGAAGCTTATTCAACCCCTTTTGCAGCAATATTTCCGTTTCCGTATCAATACTTGAGGTTGCCTCATCAAGAATCAGTATTGCAGGATTTTCAAGCAGCGCCCTTGCAAAGCTGATTAGCTGCCGCTGGCCTGCTGAAAGCCTGCTGCCGCGTTCATTAACCTGTGTCTGATAGCCGTTTTCCATTTCCATGATAAAGTCGTGGGCGCATACGGTTTTTGCAGCGGCAATCACTTCTTCGTCACTGGCTTCCAGATTACCATAACGTATGTTATCCATAATCGTGCCGGAGAAGATAAAGCTGTCCTGCATCATGATGCCCATCTGCTTTCGCAGGGACTTGAGTGTTACGCCGGAGATGTCGGTGCCGTCTATCAGTATCCTGCCTGAGTCCACATTGTAAAAGCGGCTGATGAGGTTGACAATGGTCGATTTGCCGGCGCCGGTTGGACCTACAATGGCATACGTGTCGCCGGGATGGGCAGTAAAGCTTACATTGTTCAAAATCGGAACGCCGTCCTCATAGCTGAAGCATACATTTTGAAATGCTACCTCTCCTTTAATTGGGGGCATTTCTATGGCGTCTTCCGCATCCTTTACGTTGACAGGTTCATCAATCGTCTCAAAGATTCGCTCCAGATAAGCAATTGCAGTAAGCAGCGAATTGTAAAAGGAAGCGAGTGTGTTGATTGGCTCCCAGAATCTTGAGATATAGGAGGTAAAAGCAATTAAAATACCAACGGTTACGCCGTACAATTCACCGGAAATCCAGCCGATGCCAATCACATAGATGAATGCGGTAGTGACTGTTGAAATCGAGTCAATACACGGCCACATAATAAAGTTGTACTTTACGGCGCGCATCCATGCGCTTCGATAGCTGTCGCTCAAGCGGTTAAAGATGGAAGTATTCTCATGCTCCCGGACAAAAGACTGGGTCACGCGGATACCGTTGATGCTTTCTGCAATATATGCGGTCAGGTTTGACTGCTTATTGCTCTGAATCTGCCATGCGCTTCTCTGGCGCTTTTTCACAAAGATGATGACGCCAACCAGCACGGGAAGACCGCACAGGCAGATCAGCGTCAGCCTTACATGCAGCATAAACATAAAGACCATAATAAAGATCAGGTTGCACATATCCGTAATGGTGTTGATAATGCCGTTGGAAAGCAGGTCGCTCAGGCTGTTTACATAATTTACGACACGAACCTGTATCTTGCCGTGCGGGCGCTCATCATAATAGGAAAACGGCAGCTCCTGAAGATGGCAGAAGATATCGGAGCGGAGCTGATGGACAATCGCCTGACCGATACGGCTGGTTATGCGTATTTTCAGGCGGATGCATACACAGGTATACAGCACGATAATAAGTGACAGGATACTGATAATAACAACTGCCCGAATGTTTCCATCAGGGATATAGGTGTCCATAATCTCACTGATAAACATCGGAAAAAGCATGGTGAGCGCTGATGAGGACAGCATCAGGAAAAGAGCAAACGCAAGCTGTCCCCTGTAGGGTTTTACATATTTGAAAAGCCGTTTGAGCTGGTTGATATCGAATTTATCCTCCATAACCTCGTCAACGTCATATTTATTTCGTGCCATGCTTCTCACCTCCTTTACCTGATTTGCGGTTTAATTCATCGACATATTTTTCAAATTCTCCGTACTGATGGCGGAATACGGTAGCATAATAACCGTTCTTTCTGAGCAGCTCGTCATGCGTTCCCTGTTCAACGATTTCACCGTTATTGAGTACCAGTATCAAATCCGAATCCTTGATAGAAGAGATACGGTAGGCAACGACAAAGATGGTACATTTGCGGTCAATGTTGTTTAACTGCTGCTGAATATAGCTTTCTGTCTCCATATCGACCGCAGAGGTCGTATCGTCAAGAATCAGAATCGAGGGTTCCTTTAGGAGCGCTCGCGCAAGAGAGATTCGCTGCTTTTGACCGCCCGAGAGACCGACGCCGCGTTCGCCGACAATCGTGTCATAGCCATCCGGCATTTCCCGTATAAAGCCGTCCGCATCAGCCATGACAGCAGCCTTCTGAACTTCCTCAAAGGGACAGTCCGGTCTGCTGTAGGCGATATTTCCCTCGACCGTATCGGAGAAAAGAAAAACATCCTGCATCGCCATGCCGATATTCTGGCGGAGATTGTAGAGGTCCAAATCCTTAACGTTTTTGCCGTCTACCAGCACCTCGCCGTCAGTGACATCATAGAAGCGGCAGAGCAGGTTCATAATGGTTGATTTGCCGGAGCCGGTGGAGCCAAGGATTCCGACAGTCTGTCCGCTTTTTACCTTGAAGCTGATATTGTGGATAATGTCCTCATCATCGGCGCTGTAAGAAACATTCCTGAATTCAACATTCCCCTGGAGCTTTGTGCAGGGAATGCCCTGTGACGGGTGCTTGACCTGCGGTTCCTCACTGTAGGTGGCGTAGATTTTTTCAACAGAGGTTGTAAAACGCTGGATATCGTTGATCCGCCAGCCAATCTGACGAAGCGGATTGGTGAGCATCCACAGGTAGCCGTTGATGGTAACATAGTTTCCAAGCGTCATGGAGCCTTGTATGACCATGATGCTGCCGACCAGCATAAGGATTACGGTCAGCATGTTTGAGAGAAATTCAAACAGCGGCACATATTTTGTCCAGATTTCGGCAGCAGCAAGCTCGGCGTCTCTGTAGCCGTCGTTTTCCTTATTGAACTTGCTGATTTCGTAATCCTCCTTGGAAAATGCCTTGACAACGCGGTTGCCGCTGACGTTTTCCTGTACAAAGGTATTGAGTGACGAAAACTGTTCCCGGATTTTCTGAAAGCGCGGACGTCCTGCTTTTGTCTGGCTTAAGGTAACAAGCAGCGCAAAGGGCAGTACGATGCACATGCAGAGTGCAAGCTTCCAGCTTACCGTGAATATCATAATCAGGGCAAAAAAGAACAGAAAGACATTTTCATATACCTGATAAATGACAAAAGCGATAAAATGCCTGATTGCATCCATATCTCCGGTCTGGCGGCTCAGAAGGTCGCCGGTGCGCTTTTTGTTATAAAAGTTAAAGTCCTCCTGAAGAAGCTTGCGGTAGACAGTATCGCGCATGGAGTACAGGACATCCTGCGAGCAGGTCTCAAAAATCACCTGAGACCAGTATCGCAGCAAACCGCGCAGCACCGTGATGACAAGCAAAAGTGCGATTAGACCCGGCAGCAGCCCGTATTGTCCGTCTGTGATGACATCATCGACGATGGCGCCCGAGACAATCGGTTTTACGATTGCAAGCACGGAAATCACGGTTACCATCACAAGTCCGAATGCCATACTCCGATTGTGCTTTTTGAGAAAGGAATAGAACCATTTCATGGCAGTCATAGATAAGTACCTCACTTTTCCCTTTTGTTTCAGCAAGCGGATATACGTTCCGACCGGAGGTCTGCACCTGCTGCAGACCTCGTAAGAAAGCGCAGTGTCCGAAAGACTCAGACCATTCAGAATCTTTCCGTAACCGCTTGCAAATATCATAGCAAGTATAGTCTAAAAGTCAAAAAAAAGAAAGTCAAAAAATGTTATATTCTGATGCAATAATTGTTGTTTTCTCTTTAAATGACAGCTTCAGCGTACAGCAATCCCACAAAGAAAAAGCTGATATGGAAAAAATTGTATAAAAGCTTAAAAAGCGGAAAGAATAAATGATATCAGGCAGAAGAAGGGTGTCTGATACATAATTAAGATACATCTTAGAAAGGAAGCTGTTATGATGAAGGAACGCAAAATCAAAATGACTCCGGCACAGGTAAATGAATTTGTCAATGAGGCATCAAAGTGTGATTTTGACATTGACATTTCTTATAACCACTATATTGTGGATGCAAAGTCTGTCATCGGCGTGATGGGACTGGACTTTAACGCAATACTTACCGTGAAGTATTCCGGAGACAATGCCGAGTTTGAAAACTATGTAAGCAGACTTGCGTCGGCATAATCCACATGAGGTTTCGGCTGCTGTTTACACCTCCTGCAGACAAAATCAATTCAACTGTTCCGTTTTTGTCCGGATAGGAATGCATAAAAGGCTGAACAGTTACATGGGTTATCGTTATGATAAGAGTATTTGACTCTCTTTAGATGATAGGTTAAACTGTCATTTGGAGAGAGTTTTTATGTTAAAGCTCTCACGATTTCAGTTAGGGAAAAGGAAATACAAAATGGAGATACGTGTATCGGTCAGGCAGCTTGTGGAATTCATACTGCGTGAGGGGAGCATAGACAACAGAAAATCAGGCGGCTCGGATACCGCAATGCAGGAGGGGAGCCGGATACACAAAATGCTGCAGCGGCGCATGGGCAGTGAGTACCATGCGGAAGTGGGGTTAAAGCATACATGGCATACACCGGATTATGACATCATTGTAGAAGGAAGAGCCGACGGCATTATTGATGTTCATTGGAGGGAACATGACACGCCCGCGGCAGAGAGTGATGCTGCGCTGCCGGTGCCGACCCAAAAGGATAAAGCGGTGATTGATGAGATTAAGGGCACGTACAGAGAGTTGAAACGCATAGGAGAGCCGGTGGGCGTGCATCTTGCCCAGGCAAAGTGTTATGCATATATGTACGCTGAGGAAAACCATTTGAATGATATTGGCGTGCGCATGACCTACTGCCGGATGGAGACAGAAGAATTGAAATATTTTCATGAGGATTATACCTTTGATGAGTTAAAACGGTGGTTTGACAATCTTCTGCATGAATACAAAAAATGGGCGGATTTTCAATTTGAGTGGAATGGAACGCGCACGGACTCTATCAAACAGTTAACATTTCCGTTTCCGTACCGCAAGGGACAAAAGGAGCTTGTCACTTATGTGTATCAGACAATTTATCACAGGAGGAAGCTGTTTCTGGAAGCGCCGACCGGTGTTGGAAAGACGGTATCGACGGTATTTCCGACAGTAAAGTCCATGGGAGAAGGCATGACAGAGAAGATTTTTTATCTCACAGCCAAGACAATCACACGCACAGTGGCTCAGGAGTGCTTTGGACTGCTGGCGGATAAGGGGCTTCGTATGAAGACGCTCATTCTCACGGCAAAGGATAAAATCTGCTTTTTGAAACAGGATGGGCAGGGCGAGGCAGAGTGCAATCCGGAAGTCTGTCCCTACGCGGCAGGGCACTTTGACCGCATTAATGATGCCATGTATGACCTTCTGATGCAGGAGGATCATTTTACAAGAGAAAAGCTGATGGAATATGCAGTAAAGCATCAGGTATGCCCGTTTGAATTCAGCCTTGATATGAGCCTTTTCTCAGACGCGGTGGTGTGTGATTATAATTATGTGTTTGACCCGCGGGTATATCTCAAGCGCTTTTTTTCGGACGGGCTTGGAAAGCGGGATTATGTCTTTCTGATTGATGAGGCGCACAACCTTTTGGACAGAGGCAGGGAGATGTACAGTGCGGCGCTTTTTAAGAACTCGTTTTTAAGTACGAAGCGTCTGCTGAAAGAGGCTTCTCCCAACGCGGCAAGGCACCTTGACAAGTGCAACAAGGAGCTGCTTGCCCTGAAAAGGCATTGCGAGGGTTACTGCAGGGAGGAGAGCATCGATGGATTTGTGATGGCATTAAACCGCCTGTATGGGGTGCTCGATGATTTCCTTGACGAGCATGACACCTTTCCCGATAAGAAAGAGATACTTGATTTTTATTTTGACATAGGGCATTTTCTCAATATGTATGAAATCATGGACGACAACTACGTGGTCTACAGCCAGCTTATGGATGACGGAGATTTTATGCTCCGGCTTTTCTGCGTCAATCCGTCCGGGAATCTGCGCCAGTGCATGCAGAAGGGAAGAAGCACGATTCTTTTTTCGGCGACGCTGCTTCCGATACAGTATTACAAAAAGCTGCTTGGAGGGGAGCCGCAAGACTATGAGGTTTATGCAGAATCCACATTTGATGAGGCGAAAAAAGCGCTTTTGATTGCAAATGACGTCACGAGCAGGTACACTAGAAGAAGTGAGGATGAGTTCCGGCGGATTGCGCGCTATATCTATGAGGTGATCAGACAGCGGCATGGAAATTATATGGTCTTTCTGCCGTCGCACCTTTTTCTGGAACAGGTATATGACTGCTTTATGGAGGAGTATTATGATGAGCGTATGATGGAATGCATCGTGCAGGAAGATTATATGAGCGAGGCAAAAAGGGAAGAGTTTCTGCTTCGTTTCCGGGGAAATGAGGAATGTGACCTGACAGACCGCATTGACTTTGAGATTGAGGAGGCAGATGACACCATACTGATTGGCTTCTGTGTGATGGGAGGCATTTTTTCCGAGGGCATAGACTTAAAGCATGACAGTCTGATTGGTGCAATCATAGTGGGAACAGGGATTCCGCAGGCAGGCTGTGAGAGGGAGCTTCTGAAAACATATTTTGACGAACGGGGAGAAAACGGCTTCGATTATGCTTACCGGTATCCGGGCATGAACAAGGTACTGCAGTCGGCAGGGAGGGTGATCCGGACGGCGGAGGATATCGGAGTGGTTGTGCTGCTGGACGAACGTTTTCTGGAAGGCCGGTACAGAAGGATGTTTCCGAGAGAGTGGAGCCGGTATGAGGTAGTAAGCGTATCGGAGATATCTGCAAAAATCGAAAGATTCTGGAATGAATGGCTGTAACACGGTGATAAGGGAGGTTGAACAGCTTATGAAACTGACAGTAAATACACAACAGAAAAAAGAAGCCCTGGGAGATTTATTCGGCATCTTTTTTGAGGATATCAATCATGCAGCGGATGGAGGCTTGTATGCGGAGATGGTTCAAAACCGCTCCTTTGAGTTCGACACGATTGATAATCCGGACTATTATCCAATGTATGCATGGGAGATTATCAGTGACGGGAACAGTGATATCCATGCACTGATTGACGACAAGAAACCGATATGTGCATGCAATAAGCATTACCTCGTGCTGGATGTCAAGAGTACCAATGAGCGTGCCGGAATCCGAAACAAAGGATATAACAGCGGTATGTATTTTCAGGCTGGCGACAGCTATCTGCTGACAGTTTTTGTGAAATCACTGGACAGCAGGCCGCATACGCTCTATATCGCATTGGAAGATGAGACAGCGCAGCAATGCTTTGGCACAGCAGATATTTCGGTATCCTCGCCGGATTGGGAGGAGGTAAAGCTTGGCATTAAGGCAGACGCAACGACAGTAAACGGAAGGCTTTCCCTGACCATGAAGGAAAGCGGAAAAATTGCACTCGGCTATATCTCGCTTTTTCCCCAAAAGACCTTTCGAGGCAGAGAAAACGGGGTACGTGAGGACCTTGGCCGGCTTCTTGCGAATTTGAAGCCAAAGTTCATGCGCTTTCCGGGAGGCTGTCTTGTGCATGACGGCTCCATGAATGCAGAGGACAGAGACTCCTTATACCGATGGAAAAATACCATCGGACCTGTAGCATACAGACCTGCAAAACGAAATAACTGGGGCTATCATCAGACGCTCGGGCTTGGGTATTATGAGTATTTTCTGCTTGCGGAGGATATCGGGGCAAAGCCGCTGCCAGTGCTTCCGGCAGGCTGGAATCCGCACCGCCAGTGCGCCGTGCCACTGGAAGAGATACAGGAATGGGTGCAGGAAGCGCTTGACCTGATTGAATTTGCCAATGGAGACACTGCAACCAAATGGGGCGCAGTGCGTGCGCAGCTTGGCCACCCTGCTCCGTTCGGGCTGGAATACATAGCGATTGGAAATGAGGAGGTAGGCGAAGCATTTTATGAGAGATATCCGTATTTCCATAAGGCGATTAAAGAAAAATATCCTGACATGAAAATCATAAACAGTGCAGGTCCTTTTGCGGCAGGCCATGAGTATGACAAGGGCTGGGAGAGCGCTGCGAAATGGGGGAGCGACCTGATAGATGAGCACTACTATATGGCTCCTGAATGGTTTATTGCAAATCATCACAGATATGACAGCTTCTGCGGCAAGGGAACAAAGGTATTTCTCGGCGAGTATGCTGCAAAGGGAAATGAGTGGTATCATGCGCTTGTGGAGGCTTCCTATATGATAGGACTTGAGCGGAATGCGAAATCAGTCGGACTTGCCTGCTATGCCCCTCTTCTGTGCAATGCGGACTATGTGAACTGGGAGCCTGACCTGATCTGGTTTAACCAGCATCAGGCGTACGGAACGCCGAATTATTATGTGCAGAAGCTTTTTATGAACTATCAGGGAACGGTCAGGCTTGAGACGCATATGGAGGGCATGGAGCTTCCTGCTGCAGAGCCGGAGCGGTTTGACGGAGCGGTAAAGCTCAAGGCAGAGAAAAGCCGGATAGTGTTTGAAAAGGTGCAGATGATTAATGATGATACCCATCAGGTGATGCATTATGACGACTGCATACTGGAAGACAGTGAGGAGTTTGTACTGGCAAGACAGTCTGAACTTGAAAATTTTACAATACAGTGCAGGGCAGCGATGGTATCGGGAAATAACGGTCTGCACATGATTTTCGGTCAGAAGAGTGAGGAGGATTTTTATTCCTTAGATATTGGCGGATGGCAGAATATGGACTGCATCATAAGCAGGCATATCCATGGAAAAGAAAGCGTATTGTCACAGAGGTTCTTTTCTCTCAGACTCAACCAAAGCTATGATATCAGGCTGCAGATGATGAAAAATAAAATTACAGTGTACATCGACGGCAGGGAAATGCTCTACACAGTAGAAAGGCAGGCAAAGGCGGAGCCGCTTTATTATGAGGCGTCTGCCGATGAGAAGCAGGGGACCGGAATCCTGAAGCTTGTCAACCTCCGGGAGGACAAGGTAAAAACAGATATTGTGCTGGAGGGGATGCCGGATAGGCCGCAAACCTTAAAAGTGCTCAGCATGACAGCCGCCAGGGACGCAAGAAATAATCTGAATAACCCCTGTTATGTATCTCCTGCGGAGACAGAGCTTGCGGTGGAGGGCAATGCTTTTTCGTATACGGTGCCTCCATTGTCGGTTGTGTTTATGATATGGCAGAACTGCTGCGATATAGAAGCAGAGCAGTGAATGAAACTGTGGAACTTTGTCTGAAATTGTGATATGATATGGAAAGTGTATATGCACAAAATGATAAAATAAAGAAAAGAGGGGAAGAAATGATTGAAAAATTATTTAAGCTCAAACAAAACAAGACAGATGTAAAGACAGAAGTTCTTGCAGGCGTCACCACCTTTATGACGATGGCGTATATCCTTGCGGTCAATCCGACCATGCTTTCCGCATCAGGAATGGATGCAACGGCAGTTCTGATGGCTACCTGCCTTGCATCCTTTATCGGAACAGCAGCAATGGCGCTGATGGCAAATTATCCGTTTGCGCTTGCTCCAGGTATGGGACTGAACGCATACTTTGCTTATACTGTGTGCGGAGCAATGGGATATGACTGGCGTGTAGCGCTGCTTGCAGTGTTTGCGGAGGGCATTATCTTTATTATCCTGTCGCTTACCAACGTGCGCGAGGCAGTATTTAATGCAATTCCAAGCGCGCTGAAAAAGGGCGTAAGCGCCGGAATCGGTCTGTTTATTGCATTTGTAGGGCTGCAGGGAGCGCATATTATTGTGAACAGTGATTCCACTCTGCTCACTTATGTGAGCTTTACGGAAAATTTCCATACAGAGGGAATCTGCGCACTGCTTGCGCTGATTGGGCTTATGATTACAGCGGTTCTCTATATCAGGAACGTGAAGGGCTCCATACTCATCGGCATTGTCGCAACATGGATTCTCGGGATGCTCTGTCAGGCAGCAGGCATCTATACTGTTGATGAGGGTTATGGATTCTATTCGCTTTATCCGACATTTGCACTGACTGATTTCTCAGCCCTGGGACAAACTTTTGGACAGTGCTTTAAGGCAGATTTTACCGGGGTAAGCATTCCAAACTTTATTGTCGTGCTGCTGTCCTTTTTGTTTGTCGATATGTTTGACACGATCGGAACACTCGTAGGCGTTGCGACAAAAGCGGACATGCTTGATAAGAATGAGAAGCTTCCGCGCATCAGGCAGGCGCTTCTGGCAGATGCCATTGCGACATCGGCAGGTGCGGTGCTTGGTACTTCGACGACGACAACTTTTGTAGAAAGCTCAGCTGGTGTGGGTGCAGGCGCCAGGACAGGTCTTGCGTCCATGACGACAGGCATTTTGTTTTTGGCAGCCATCTTCTTTGCTCCGATATTTACAGCAATTCCGGGCTTTGCGACAGCTCCGGCGCTGATTTTTGTCGGATTTTTGATGGTATCGGCAATTCTTAAGGTTAATTTCGATGATGCATCAGAGGCGGTTCCGGCATATCTGTGTATGCTTGCCATGCCGCTTGCCTACAGCATTTCAGAGGGCATTGCCATCGGCGTTATTTCTTATGTTGTGATTCATGTATGTACCGGAAAGGTAAAGAAGATAACGCCGTTAATGTATGTGCTGGCAGTACTGTTTGTATGCAAATATATTTTCTTATAGGAGGCAGATTATGAAAATTGCAGTAGCAGGTATCGGATATGTAGGCCTTTCCAATGCAATACTGCTGGCTCAGCACAATGATGTGACGGCTGTGGACGTGTTTCAGGAAAAGGCAGACATGATCAACAATAAAAAATCACCGATTATCGACAAGGAAATTGAAGAATATCTGACATCGAAGGAATTGAAGCTTCGGGCGACAACAGACGCAGCAGAGGCTTATCGTGATGCCGAATATATCATCATTGCAACGCCGACCAATTATGATCCGGATAAAAATTACTTTGATACCAGTTCCATAGAGACAGTGATTGAGCTGGTTCTTAAGGTAAATCCCAAAGCAGTGATGAT
Organism: Lachnospiraceae bacterium; assembly: GCA_017622845.1. GTDB lineage: Bacteria > Bacillota > Clostridia > Lachnospirales > Lachnospiraceae > COE1. Next base: position 30,757 of record JAGAQJ010000074.1, read on the forward strand.
TATCAAGTCAACCGTTCCGGTAGGCTATACAAGGTCCATCAGGGAAAAGTACGGAATTGACAATGTTATCTTTTCGCCGGAGTTTCTGCGTGAGGGAAAGGCATTGTATGACAACCTTTACCCGTCGCGTATTATTGTCGGAGAGCAGTCGGAGCGTGCAAAAGTCTTTGCGGATTTGCTCAAAGAGGGTGCAATTAAGGAAGATATCCCGACCTTGTTCACGGATGCGACAGAGGCCGAGGCAATCAAGCTGTTTGCCAATACTTATCTGGCGCTTCGGGTGGCATATTTTAATGAGCTGGACACCTATGCTGAGGTCAGAGGCCTGAATACGAAGCAGATTATAGAAGGAGTGGGGCTGGACCCGAGAATCGGCAGCCATTACAATAACCCGTCCTTTGGCTACGGCGGATACTGCCTGCCGAAGGATACCAAGCAGTTACGGGCTAATTATGCAGATGTGCCGAACAACATTATCTCGGCGATTGTAGATTCCAACAGAACCAGAAAGGATCATATCGCGGATATGATCCTTGCCAGAAATCCGAAAATAGTCGGCGTGTACAGGCTTACCATGAAGACCAATTCCGACAACTTCCGCCAGTCCTCCATACAGGGAATTATGAAGCGCATCAAGGCAAAGGGTATCGAAGTGGTTGTGTATGAACCGACACTTAAGGAGGACAATTTCTTCCGTTCCAGGGTGATACGCGACTTGGAAGATTTCAAAAAAATGTCAGATGTGATTATTGTGAACCGCATGACTGAGGAGCTTGAGGACGTATCGGAGAAGGTATACACCAGAGATATCTATGGAAGGGATTAACGGCTCCTGTTTCGAACAGAATGAATAATAGCGAATAGGATAAAAGAGTTTGTGACAGTCTACAATCTGCCGCAAACTCTTTTGTCTGTTTTGCATAAAATTAAAAGATAATTTCGGATATTTTCGCCAAAGTTGCATTTTGTTTTTCATTTTTGCTTGCTAATTTTTAGTTAGAATGGTATGATATGGTCATCAGTTGGAAACGTTACCGATATCGTTACCGAAAACGTTTCCAGAAATGTGTTGCGATTAACCAAACAAAAAGGAAAGAGGTATTTATGATGAAGAAAAAGTTATTAAGTGCAGTTCTTGGTGCAGCAATGGCAGCGTCTTTGCTTACAGGATGCGGCGGAAGTGAATCAAGCCAGACAGAAGCTCCGGCAGCAGACACAAAGACAGAGGAAACAGCGGCAGCCGATACAGCAGCAAAGACAGAGGGAGCAGAAACGGAGACAGCAGGTGAGACTGCATCGACAGGAACAGGTAAGGTTTATTACTTAAACTTCAAGCCTGAAGCAGCACAGCAGTGGGAGGACCTTGCAGCAAAGTATACAGAGGAGACAGGCGTAGAGGTTTCTGTGCAGACAGCAGCTTCCGGTACATATGAGTCTACATTAAAGTCAGAGATGGCTAAGTCAGAAGCGCCGACACTGTTTCAGGTAAACGGACCGGTAGGACTTGCTACATGGAAGGATTACTGCTATGACCTTTCCGGCTCAGAGGTATATGCCCAGTTAAAGAGCGATGACTTCGCATTAAAAGACGGCGACGAGGTTAAGGGCATTGCATATGTTGTAGAGACATACGGCATTATCTACAATGCAGATATTTTAAATGATTACTTTACAAAGGATTATGCAGTTGTAAAGAGCGTTGATGAGATTAACTCCTTTGACAGCTTAAAGGCAGTTGCAGACAGTATTCAGGAGAATGCCGATGACCTTGGCGTAAAAGGCGCATTCACATCAGCAGGTATGGATTCAAGCTCTGACTGGAGATTTAAGACGCATCTGGCAAACCTTCCAATCTACTATGAGTATCAGGCAGACGGCATTGGTTCTACGGAGGCTATTAAGGGTACATACTTAGAGAATTATAAGAACATTTGGGATTTATATATCACAGATTCCGTTTGTGCACCATCTCTTTTATCAAGCAAGACAGGTGAGGATGCTACAGCAGAGTTCGCACTTGGCGAGGCAGTATTCTATCAGAACGGCACATGGGCGTACACGGATTTAAGCGACAATGGCATGGCTGACGAGTCCCTTGGCATGCTTCCTATCTATATCGGAGCAGAAGGTGAGGAGAATCAGGGACTCTGCACAGGCAGTGAGAACTACTGGTGTGTAAACAAGAATGCTTCTGCTGAGGATATTCAGGCAACACTGGACTTCCTGAACTGGTGTGTAACTTCTTATGACGGATGCGATACACTCGCTTACACAATGGGATTTGTATGCCCGTTCAAAGAGTTTGACAACTATCCTGCAGCAAACCCTCTTGTAAACATTGCAAATGATTATGTATCATCAGGCAAGACCTCTGTGGCATGGACCTTCACAACAATGCCTTCCGAGAACTGGAAGAACGTTCTTGGCAGCGCACTCTTAGAGTATGCACAGGGAACAGGCGACTGGGCAGCAGTGGAGACAGCATTTGTTGACGGATGGGCATCTGAGTATGCAGCAGCGAATAACTAATCAGAGAGCAGAACCCAGTTAGGGATTTTAAGGTGCAGCCGGCAGCATATGGCTGCACCATTCTTATTTATGCACATGGACACCCGATGGAAGCTGCCGGGTGTCCGGAGTGCAGGCAGGCGGGAAGGAAGACACTATCCTGCCCGATTGTATACACTGTAATTATATTTTTTGAGAAAGGTTTTTGATTATGGAAAAGGCAATTAAAAGATATTTCCCGATTTTTGCACTACCAACGCTTCTGGCGTTTACCATTGGCTTTATTCTTCCGTTTATTCTTGGCGTATATTTGTCTTTCTGTGAGTTTACTACGGTTACGGATGCCAGGTTTGTGGGACTAAAAAATTATATCAGAATATGGGGCGACAGCACATTTATCCATTCGCTGTGGTATACTGCATTATTTACAATCGTTTCTGTATTAGCAATCAATATTCTTGCATTTGCAGTGGCAATGCTTTTGACAAAGGGAATAAAGGGTACCAATCTTTTCAGAACCGTATTTTTTATGCCGAACCTTATCGGCGGAATTATTCTTGGCTATATCTGGCAGTTAATTTTAAACGGAGTTTTAGCTTACTGGGAGCGTACGCTTACATACAATTCCGCATATGGTTTCTGGGGGCTTGTGATCCTGATGTGCTGGCAGCAGGTCGGCTACATGATGATTATTTACATAGCAGGTATCCAGAACATTCCCGGTGATTTGATTGAGGCGGCTAAGATTGACGGCGCAAATAACAGACAATTGTTAAGACATGTAACCCTTCCGATGGTTATGCCGTCCATCACGATATGTTCTTTCCTGACACTTACCAATTCCTTTAAGCTTTTTGACCAGAACCTTGCACTCACCGCAGGTGAGCCGTCAAACAAATCCGAGATGCTTGCACTGAATATTTACAATACCTTCTATGGCAGAAACGGCTGGGAGGGCGTAGGTCAGGCAAAGGCAGTCATATTCTTTATATTAGTGGCAGTCATAGCAGTGATACAGCTTAGGGCGACCAGAGATAAGGAGGTACAGGCATAATGTCAAATGTGAGAAAAGCAAAGCACGGCGGACTTTTAACAGTAATATTTTCTATCATATCCATTATTTATGTCATGCCGGTTATTATCGTATTATACAATTCATTTAAGAAGAAAATTTTTATCAGCAACAGGCCGTTTGCACTGCCGGATGCCAAATCCTTTGCAGGCTTTGAAAATTACATCAGCGGCATTGAGAAGATTGAACTTCCGAAAGCCTTTGGATATTCGCTATTCATTACAGTGGCAGCCGTATTTGTGATTGTTTTATGTACATCAATGTGCGCATGGTACATTACCAGAGTGAAGAACGCACTCACTTCAGGCATGTATATGCTGTTTGCATTTTCAATGATTGTACCTTTTCAAATGGTAATGTTTACATTATCCAAAATTGCTGATATACTACATTTAGGAAACCCTGTAGGCATCGTTATCGTATATCTTGGATTTGGGGCAGGGCTTGCGGTCTTTATGTTCTGCGGATTTGTGAAATCCATACCACTCGAGATAGAAGAAGCTGCCATGATTGACGGCTGCACACCGGTTCAGACATATTTTAAGATAGTATTTCCGGTTATGAAGCCTACGGCAATCTCTGTTGCAATTCTGGAAGCGATGTGGGTATGGAACGATTATCTGCTGCCTTATCTGGTATTGGATATTAAGAAATATAAGACCATTCCTATTGCAATTCAGTATCTCAAGGGTGGATATGGCGCAATTGACATGGGTGCAATGATGGCAATGATTATCTTGGCAATCATTCCGATTATCGTGTTCTATATTGCCTGCCAGAAATACATTATTGAGGGTGTTGTTGCAGGTGCCGTAAAGGGATAATATTTTTGTGAAGAAAAGGAGACAGTTATGAGAAGATGTGGCGTATTGATGCCGGTATCCAGCTTACCGTCAAGATTTGGAATAGGTGGATTTTCTAAGGAAGCCTATGAGTTTGTGGACTTTTTGGCAGCGTCAGGACAGTCATTATGGCAGATTTTACCGTTGGGACCTACCGGTTATGGCGATTCACCATACCAGTCATTTTCCACTTTTGCAGGAAGCCCTTATTATATCAGCCTGGATGCGCTGATAGAGCAGGGCTTGCTCACAGAGGAGGAGTGTTCGTCGGTCGATTTTGGTAACGATACCAAAAAGGTAGAGTATGAGAAAATCTACAATACAAGATTCAAGCTGCTCAGGAAAGCCTTTGAGAGAGCAAATGTAAGCGGGAACGCAGAATATCAGGAATTTGTTGAGGCCAATAAGCAGTGGCTGAAGGATTATGCCATGTATATGGCAATCAAGGATTCCTTAAGCGGAATCTCATGGATTGAATGGGAAGAGGATATCAGGCTCAGGAAGCCGCAGGCGATGGCAGATTATGAGAACAGGTTTGCCGAAGACATCGCATTTTACAGCTATCAGCAGTACCTTTTTGCGACACAGTGGAAGGCATTGAAGGAATACGCAAACAAAAAGGGAATCAGCATTATAGGCGATATTCCGATTTATGTGGCGTTTGACAGTGCGGACACATGGGCGAATCCCGAGCTGTTCCAGCTTGATGAGGAGAATGTGCCTGTTGCGGTTGCAGGCTGCCCGCCCGATGCATTTTCTGCCACAGGCCAGCTCTGGGGAAATCCGCTGTACCGGTGGGATTATCATGAGGAAACCGGTTTTGCATGGTGGCTTAGAAGGCTTGCCCATTGCTTTAACATTTATGATATTGTCCGCATTGATCATTTCAGAGGCTTTGACGAGTACTGGGCAATTCCATATGGTGATGAGACTGCTGAGTTTGGCGAGTGGAAAAAAGGACCGGGCTACAAGCTCTTTGAGGCAATGAAGAAGGCGCTTGGAAACCGTGCGGTGATTGCAGAGGATTTAGGCTTCCTGACGCCAAGCGTACTGAAGCTTGTTAAGAAGACGGGATATCCGGGGATGAAAATCCTGCAGTTTGCTTTTGATTCCAGAGATGAAAATGACTATCTGCCGCATAACTATCCGAACAACTGCGTGGTTTACACAGGAACACACGATAATGATACCGTGAACGGCTGGATACCTGCCATGAGCAGAAAGGATTTGGCATTTGCCAAGAAGTACCTCAATGTCAGGAGAGCTTCTGATATCTGCGAGACCCTGATTCGTACAGCTCTGAGCTGTGTAGCGGATACCGCCGTGATTCCTATGCAGGACTATCTGGGATTGGGAAGCGAGGCAAGGATTAACACGCCGTCTACGCTCGGCGGAAACTGGGAATGGCGCATGGAGAAGGATGCATGTACAAAGGAGCTTTCCGCGCATATGCTGGAGCTGGCTAAGCTTTATGGAAGGATTCCGAAAAAGAAGAAAAGGTAATTCCGGATCAATGCTTCGGTAAAACGGAAACAGTAAAGTCAGCAGAAGGTGATAAACGTGTTTGAGCCGACAATTAAGGATATTGCCCGGATATGCGGCGTGGGCGTCAGTACGGTGTCAAGAGCAATCAACAATCATCCGGACATCAATCCGGAAACAAAAGAGAAGATTCTAAACACAATCAAGGAATACGGATATATTCCGAACAACAGTGCCAGAAATCTCAAAAGATCTGATGCGAAGGCGATTGCAGTGCTGGTAAAAGGTATTACGAATCCGTTTTTTACAGGAATGATTAAAGTGATTGAGCAGGAGTGCAAGAGAAAGCATTACTCGATGGAGCTGACACATATTGAGGCGGGTGAAGACGAGGTAGATGTTGCCCAGAAGGTCGTCAAGGAGAAGAGACTGCGCGGAATTATATTTCTGGGGGGTTTGTTTTCCCACTCTGAGGCGAAGCTCAAAAAGCTGAATGTGCCGTTCGTGTTCAGTACGGCAGGCTCCATACCGGAGAATATCAGCAAGAATCTGTACTCGAATATCGGTGTCGATGACCGCAGGGAAAGCGCCAGAATGGTAGATTATCTGATTAGTCTGAAGCACAAAAGAATTGCAATTCTCGTAGCAGAGGCACAGGAGGAAAGCATCGGACAGCTTCGGCTTGAGGGCTACCGTGATTCCCTGAGAGCGCATGGGATTGCAATTGATGAGAAGCTGATCTGCCAGACAGACGATAGGCTCAGCCATTTTTCAATGGAAAATGGATACCTCACAACGAAAAAGCTTTTGGAGAGCGGAGAAAAATTTACCGCATTGTATGCAGTTGCCGATGCACTTGCCATAGGCGCCTCAAGAGCGCTGCATGAAGCCGGACTCCGCGTGCCGCAGGATATTTCCCTTGCAGGCTACGACGGCATTGAGATGGCAAATTATATCGTGCCGAGTCTCACCACGATGCGCCAGCCGGTTGAGGATATGGCAAAGGACACCACAAAGCTTCTCTTTGATATCATCGCAGGAAAAAAAGAGCACCAGCATATTACATATCAGGCAGAGCTTTTAATCAAAGAATCAACAGATGTGTGCAGAGAGTGCGGCATTGACGGCGATTGATAACAGTTCGGATTTGTTTAAACTGCTATCAATTCGAAATAGAAGTTCATAAATGTGGAAAATCGGGTTTCCGGCAGATGAAACTGTCTTGACGGCAGTTTTGTCTGCCGGAATTTTTTGATGAGCTGCTGCAGCGGGATAGTAACAGGTAACAGTTCACTCCAACACAGGAAAGGGTTACATTGCGTCTTTTTTATGCTATACTGTAAACGAAAGCAATGAGCATTTTCGAGTGGCACTGCGAAATGAGTGCAAAAAAACAAGCAGCCTGCTTACAGGAGGAAACAGTATGAAAAAGGTGCTTATGTATTATCTAAAGCCTTATTATGGGAAAATGATAATCGGCTTTGTCATTAAATTTATAGGTACCATTATGGATTTATGTCTGCCGTGGATACTGGCGTATATGATTGATACAGTGATTCCGCGGAAGGAAAGGTCATATATATTTGTGTGGGGAGCGGCAATGATAGTCTGCTCCATATTAGCGCTTTCCTTTAATGTTATCGCAAACCGTATGGCATCTAAGGTGGCAAGAGATACGACAGAGCGGATACGTCATGATCTGTTTGCAAAAATTATGTATCAATCCAATGCACAGACGGATATGTTTACGAAGCCGTCGCTGATATCCAGACTGACCACAGACACCTATAATATCCATCAGATGATTGGAAGGATTCAGCGCCTTGGAGTCAGGGCGCCGATTCTTGTAATAGGAGGCATTTTGGTGACGCTGACGTTAGACCCGGTGCTGACGCTCGTGCTGGTATCAGTTATGCCTGTTATTGCAGGAATTACGTATTATTTTTCTAAGAAAAGCATCCCGATGTATGCTTCCCTCCAGGAAGCTGTTGACCGTTTTGTCAGACTTTTAAGAGAGGACGTGGCAGGGATTCGTGTGATTAAGGCGCTTTCAAAAACAGAGCAGGAGAAGAAGCGGTATGATGCCATTAACGTAGATGTTGTACAGAAGGAAAAAAAAGCAGGAATGACAATGGCAGCGGTGGAACCAGGCATCAACCTGTTTATGAATCTGGGGCTGGTGTTCGTGGTGATTGCCGGTGCATACAGGGTGAACAGTGGTTCCTGTGAGGTGGGGAAGATACTTGCCTTTCTGACATACTTTACGATTATTCTCACTGCGATGATGAATATTTCCAAGATGTTTGTCATCATTTCTAAGGCTGCTGCCTCCGCCGGCCGCATCATGGAAGTAATCGATGCACCACAGGATATGCTGGTTCAAATCTGTGAGAGACAGGAACGCGGTTCTGCCTGCATTACCTTTGACCATGTGACGTTTTCCTATAAAGGAAAGGAACCGGACCTTGCCGATATCAGCTTTTCCCTGAAAAAAGGAGAAACGCTTGGAATTATCGGCGCAACCGGTTCAGGAAAAAGTACGCTTGTACAGCTTCTGATGCGTTTCTATGACCCGGAAGAAGGGGCAATTTATGTGGAAGGCGAGGATATTCGTACTCTCCCGTATGAGAAGCTGAGAAAAAGATTTGGCGTGGTATTTCAGAACGATGCGATTTTTGAAGATTCGATTATGGGAAATGTGCGGATGGGAAGAAATCTGTCTGACGAGGAAGTGAGAGCGGCAATTGCCTATGCAAGGGCAAAGGAATTTGCAGAGGAAAAAGGTTATGCAAATCATGTCAATATCAGAGGAGCGAATTTAAGCGGCGGACAGAAGCAGCGTATTTTGATAGCAAGGGCACTGGCGGCGCATCCTGATATTTTGATTCTCGACGATTCCTCCAGCGCATTGGATTATAAGACAGATGCCATGCTGCGAAAAGAGCTTCGGGAGCATTTTGCTGAAACAACTACAATTATTGTTGCACAGAGAATCAGCTCGATCATGCATGCAGACCATATTATTGTGCTGGACGAGGGCAGGATGATTGGTTACGGAACGCATGAAGAACTGCTGCAAAGCTGCGAAATATACAGGGAAATTGGTGAATCCCAGATGGGAATACAGGGAGATGCGTATGGCAGAGAAGCAGAAAAAATATGAAAAACCAAAAAACCGCCGGGGAACGATACGGCGTCTGATGGGATATCTGATGCAGTACCGGTATTGGCTGCTGCTGGCATTTTTCCTTACGATAGGGAGCAACCTGCTGGCGCTTGTGGGACCGATGCTGTCCGGGTATGCAATTGATGCGATTGAGCCGGGGAAGGGGAGCGTGGCGTTTGGCCGCGTGTTTTACTATGCAGCGCTGATGGTGCTGCTGTATGCCGTGTCCTCCGTCTTGTCTTATCTGCTGTCGGTGCTTATGATTTTTATCAGCCGGAAGGTGGTGTATCAGATGAGAAAAGATGTCTTTGACCGTCTGATGGATTTGCCTGTCGGCTACTTTGACACACACCAGACAGGTGATATCATCAGCAGGATATCATATGATATTGATACAGTGAACACATCACTTTCGAATGATCTGATACAGATATTGACGACGGTGATTACTGTACTGGGTGCGCTTGCAATGATGGTGGTTATCTCGCCGGGACTGGTGCTGATATTTGCTTTTACGGTGCCGCTTTCCATGGTATTGACCAGAATGATTACACGAAAAACACGTCCGATGTTCCGGCTTCGTTCTCAGAAGCTTGGTGAACTGAACGGCTTTGTCGAGGAAATGATATCCGGTCAGAAGACGCTGAAAGCATATTGCCAGGAAGCAAATACGGTTGAACGGTTTGACGCGAGAAACGAGGAGGCGGTAGAAACATATTACAGAGCCGAGTATTACGCGAGCGTGGTAGGTCCGACGGTGAATTTTATCAATAATCTGTCGCTTTCTCTTGTCAGTGTGTTTGGCGCACTGCTGTTTTTAGCAGGCAAGATGGGTGTCGGCAGTATTTCGTCCTTTATTTTGTATTCGCGCAAGTTTTCGGGACCGATTAATGAAGCGGCAAATATCATGAGTGAGCTGCAGTCAGCGCTTGCGGCAGCAGAGCGTGTATTTTCCATGCTAGATGAGCTTCCGGAGGAAGCGGACAGAGAGAATGCACTGACGCTTACAAGGGCAGAGGGAGATGTGAAACTGCAGAATGTGAGCTTTGGATATGAAAAAGATGCGCTGATTATTAAGGGGCTGAATCTTCATGCGAAGCCCGGAAGGCTGGTGGCAGTTGTAGGACCGACAGGCGCCGGAAAGACGACCCTGATTAATCTTCTGATGCGTTTTTATGATGCGAATGAAGGGAGCATCTGTGTAGATGACAGAGAGATTCACGATATCACACGTGCCAGCCTGCGGAAAGCTTATGCGATGGTTTTGCAGGACACATGGCTGTTTCAGGGGACTATTTTTGAAAATATTGCCTACGGAAAAGAAAATGCAACCCTTGAGGAGGTGACAGAAGCAGCGAAGGCAGCAAGGATTCATTCCTATATTAAACATCTTCCAATGGGGTATGATACGGTGCTTACAGATGACGGCACAAATATTTCCAAAGGACAGAAACAGCTTCTTACGATTGCAAGAGCGATGCTTCTGGATTCCCATATGCTGATTTTAGATGAAGCGACATCCAATGTGGATACCAGAACAGAACAGCAGATTCAGCAGGCAATGCGAAAGCTCATGGAACACAAGACCTGCTTTGTCATTGCCCACCGTCTCTCGACGATACAGAATGCAGATGAGATATTGGTGGTAAATCATGGCGAGATTGCAGAGAGGGGGACGCATGCAGAGCTGATGGCGCAGAAGGGATTCTACTACCAGATGTACCGGGCGCAGTTTGAGTGAGTGTAACAGTTCTGCCTTTTATGCATTAACATCCGGACGAAAACAGCAGATAGTGTCCTTCTGGCTGCCATTGGTTCCGAATGGGAATTTCCTAATACGATGAATTAAGGCTATCTAATGAGGACGGAGCCGGCTCGAGTCGGCATCCATGCCTCCGTCTCGCCTAAATTTGCTTCCATGCAAATTTACTCCTGATGATTTATCATCGTATAAGGAAATATCACCATTCTCCACCGGGCAGCCTGCAGGATACTATCTGCCGTTTTCTGTTCATTGAAGCTGTAAAACGGAACAGTTTTCAGTACACAGAAGGTCGGCAGTCCTATGCCGGAACAGGCTGGCGGAGAATGCTGACATTTTCTTATGGGTGATTCGATACATCAGCGAAAATCCGCACGGACGCGGATTTAGGACGAAACGCGTCCATGGACGGCGCGTAGAGTCCGGTCGCGGACGCATTCAAAGACTTTGGCATCGCCCATTAGAAAATTCGCATTTGGAGTCCAACCGCCTGTTCCGGCATAGGACTGCCGACCTTCGTCCTATTGAATCGTAAGACTGAACTGTTGCGAGTGGGTGTGCGGACCGCAAAAATTTGATAGACATATTTTGATTTGGTTTGTATAATGATTATGGATAAAAGAGTTGACTGATACATAAGGGTAAAACAAGAGATGGAGAGCGGATATGGATTTCAGTATGATTATACCTGCCTGCGGCAGGCAGGACAGGATAGCGGCATGTCTCAGAAGCGTCACCAGATGCCCGAAAGAGAATATCGATATGGAATGCATTGTCGTGAATGACAGCAGTGAAGATGAGACAGCCGCCATTGTGAAAAGATATATGGAAAGGGACGGGCGGATAAGGATTGTTACAGACGAAAACGGCAGTATGGCTGGTGCGCGGAATAAAGGAATTGAGGAAGCGAAGGGAAGATATATCATGTTCCTTGATGCGGATGACAGACTGTGTGAGGATGCCTGGGAGCATATAGAGGCGGCGGTAGAAGAGGAATACGCCGATTTTGTCGTGTTCAGCCATATTATTGTAAGCAGGAGCGGAAGACTCAAGGCATGTATGCTTCCGATACCGGATAGAATCTCTGCAGATGAACGGGAGGCAGCAGGGCTTCTGTATGCTGATTCCGCGTTTTATATCTGCCGGGGGAAAATTTTCAGAAGTGATATTGTAAAGGAGAACCATATCACCTTTCGCACGGACTTGAAGGCAGGGACGGATTTTTTGTTTGCGGCGGAATATTTCGAACACTGCGAAAGCTGTATGCTGACAAAAGCGATGATTTTTTATATGCCGCAGGGAGACAGTCTTGCTGCGCAGGGATGCAGCATGGAGGACAGGCTGCAGAGCTTAAAAATATTGTACGGGGTTTGTATAGATGCTGCAGAGCGCCGCAGTGACATGGAGCTGAAAAAGGCTGTGCAGGCGTATTATCCGGAAGTGGTCGTCAATCTCTTCTCTGAGTATGCCAGAGAAGGCAGGCGCAGAAAAGAGCCGTTAGAAATACTCTGTGAGCGTGTGCTTCGGGATGAGACCGTAAAAAATATTTTAAATGCTGCAGATGAGAACAGTATTCATACAAAAAGAAAAAGGCGTGAGTATCGGATATTGAAAAGCGGCAATGTGAAAAAGATATACAGGCATTATTCATGGAAGGCAAAATGGAAATCAGGTGCAGTCTTCTTTGCGATGGCGATGCTGCTTGCCGGATGCGGGAAAAAGACAGATAACACAAATCTTCTTGCAGGCATGGAGCTTGTGGAGCAGTACGATTTTGAAGGAGCAATGGAAAGCTTTGATCTGGCGCTTCTGAACAATGAAGATTTGGAGCTTTCCTACAGGGGGCAGGGACTTGCCTATATGGGGCTTGGAAATTATGCGGAGGCAGAGAGTGCATTTTTAAAGTCGATAGAAAATGCGGAAAACAAGCTTACAGAGCTGGAATACGATACAAACTATTATCTTGCGTCGGCTTATATGAAGCAGGGCAAGTATGCGGAAGCGGAGGAGATTTATTCGGCAATTCTGTCGCTTAAGAAGAAAGAAACGGATGCCTTCTACCTGAGAGCCTGTGCGCGCCTCAGACAGAACCGCTATGATGAAGCGGTGCAGGATTTTGAGAAGGCATTTGCCCTTGATTCGGATAATCTTGATATTGTAACCGATGCATATGTGGAGATGCAGGAGGCAGGCTTTTCTCAAGAGGGAAAGGCATATATCCAGGAGTTTATGCAGGAAAAGGATAAGAGCCTTAAGGACGGGGAAAAGGGGATTATCTATTATTATCTGGAAGATTATGAGAATGCACGCATTTATCTGGATTCGTTTGTAAATGGGAATGACCCGGAATTGTCACTGATTCTCGGACAGACTTATGAAAAGCTCGGTGATATGAATTATGCAGTGGTGGTATACCAGACTTATCTGGATGCCAATTCTCCGAACGCAGCGCTGTACAACAGCCTTGGTGTCTGCCTGATGAACCAGCAGAAGTATTCTGAGGCGCTGGAGGCCTTTGAAAGCGGCATTGCGATGGGAAATTCGGACTACCTGCAGGAGCTGAGCTTTAACCGGATTGTCGCCAATGAATATCTCGGGAATTTCTCCGGGGCAAAGTCTATGATACAGGAGTACCTGCAGACATATCCCGATGATGCCAGGGCAAAAAAAGAAAGTGAATTTTTATCAACCAGATAAGAGACAGGATTACAGATAAAAATCCGAAGCAGATGACAAAAAAGCTTCGGATTTTTGCTTGCTGACGGGCTTTTTCAAATATGACACGACAGTCATAAAAACACTAGATATTGTATTTTGCGTGAAATGAACACATAATATTGAGGAGTGTTCGATTGACTTCAATCCTGCTATCTGCTATCATTGACTCAATGACGCTTTTCCCATAACAGTTGCCTGTTTGGAAAAAGGAATAATATTTTATGCGGAGACAAAATGGTTACCGCGGAAGGAGTATGTTAAATGTTTCAGGTTATTAAGAGGGATGGCAGCATAGCTGAATTTGGTCTGGGGAAGATAAGCGGGGCAATCATCAAGGCATTTGACGCAACAGAGATACAATTTAACCAGGATATTGTAGATTTGCTTTCTCTGAGAGTGACAGCCGATATACAGGGAAAGGTAAAAGAGGGGAAGGTTCATGTAGAGGACATTCAGGACAGCGTGGAAAAGGCGCTGGAGCAGGCAGGCTATGCCGAGACAGCGAAGGCGTTTATTCTCTATAGAAAACAGAGGGAAAAAATGCGCAATATGAAATCCACGATTCTTGACTATAAAGAAGTGGTAGACAGCTATGTAAAGGTAGAGGACTGGAGAGTGAAGGAGAACTCTACCGTCACCTATTCCGTGGGCGGACTGATTCTCTCAAACTCGGGAGCGGTTACTGCAAATTACTGGCTTTCCGAAATCTATGATGAGGAGATTGCCAATGCGCACAGAAATGCAGACATTCATATTCATGACCTTTCCATGCTGACCGGATACTGTGCAGGCTGGTCTTTAAAGCAGCTGATTCAGGAAGGTCTGGGAGGCATCACGGGCAAGATTACTTCGGCGCCTGCAAAGCATTTGTCGGTGCTTTGCAATCAGATGGTGAATTTTCTTGGTATCATGCAGAATGAGTGGGCAGGCGCACAGGCATTTTCTTCCTTTGACACCTATCTTGCCCCATTCGTCAAGGCAGACAACCTCTCCTATCCGGAGGTGAAAAAGTGCATTGAGGCATTTATCTATGGCGTCAATACGCCGAGCCGGTGGGGAACACAGGCGCCGTTCAGCAATATTACGCTTGACTGGACCGTTCCCAATGACCTTGCTGAGCTTCCTGCGATTGTCGGCGGCAAAGAGATGGATTTCTGCTACAAGGACTGCAAGGCGGAGATGGATATGGTCAATAAGGCATTCATTGAGATTATGATAGAGGGTGATGCTAACGGCAGAGGCTTCCAATATCCGATACCGACCTATTCCATCACGCGTGATTTTGACTGGTCAGATACAGAAAACAACCGGCTGCTGTTTGAGATGACAGCAAAGTACGGAACGCCGTATTTTTCAAACTATATCAACTCTGACATGGAGCCTTCTGATGTCCGGAGCATGTGCTGCAGGCTGCGTCTTGATTTAAGGGAGCTGCGCAAAAAAACAGGAGGATTCTTCGGTTCCGGTGAGAGTACGGGAAGTGTCGGCGTTGTTACCATCAATATGCCGCGTATCGCTTATCTGGCGGCTGATGAGGCAGACTTTTACAAGCGTCTTGACCGCATGATGGATATCAGCGCACGTTCTCTTAAAATTAAGCGAAATGTAATTTCAAAGCTTCTGGAGGAAGGACTGTATCCGTATACAAAGCGCTATCTTGGAAACTTTGACAGCCATTTTTCAACCATTGGATTGATTGGTATGAATGAGGCAGGGTTAAATGCCAAATGGCTCAGGGCAGATTTGTCTCATGAAAAGACACAGAAGTTTACAATCGATGTGCTCAACCATATGAGAGAGCGGCTGTCTGATTATCAGGAGCAGTACGGCGACCTTTACAATCTTGAGGCGACTCCGGCAGAGAGTACGACTTACAGGCTTGCAAAGCATGACAAGGCAAAATGGAGCGATATTATCACGGCAGGTCATGAGGGCGATAAGCCGTACTATACCAATTCATCGCATTTGCCGGTTGATTACACGACAGATATTTTTGATGCGCTTGATATACAAGATGAACTGCAGACGCTCTATACATCGGGAACCGTATTCCATGCCTTCCTGGGAGAGAAGCTTCCCGACTGGAAGGCGGCGGCAAACCTGGTGCGCACGATTGCCGAGAATTATAAGCTTCCGTATTATACGATGTCACCGACTTATTCGATTTGTAAGGAGCATGGCTATCTGGCAGGCGAGCAGAAAACCTGCCCGAAGTGCGGAAGCGTCACGGAGGTGTACAGCCGTATTACAGGTTATTACAGACCGGTGCAGAACTGGAATGACGGTAAGCTTCAGGAGTACGAAAACCGTACCGAGTACAAGATGGGAAATATGGTATATGCGGCGCATCAGAAGAACGCTGACAAGAAGGATAAGAAGCAGCAGGAGCGGACGGCAGCAGGCAAGGCGGCAGTGCGTGAGATTGTAGCAGCAGAGCGTGCGAATGAGAAAAACAGCGATAAAAGCACTTATCTGTTTACGACAAAGACCTGTCCGAACTGCAGGCTTGCAAAGGAATATCTCAAGGATGTCGATTATACCATCATTGACGCCGAGGAAAATATGGACCTTGCAGCAAAGTATGGGGTCATGCAGGCGCCGACGCTTGTAATTGTTGCTGGACAATCCCGGCAGAAGTATGTTAATGTATCTAATATAAGGAAGTACGCGGAATTTCTCAACACAAAGATGCAGGAAGCGTAAGGACCTAATAAAATATACAGGAGAATGTATCATGATTAATAAGCTCATTGATAAGATTCAGAAGACCGGGGCGCCTATCGTGGTAGGACTTGACCCCATGATGAAGTTTGTACCGGATCACATTAAAAAAGCAGCCTTCGAAGAAAAGGGCGAGACCTTAGACGGAGCTGCAGAAGCAATCTGGCTTTTTAATAAGGAAATCATAGACAAGACCTATGACCTGATTCCGGCAGTGAAACCGCAGATTGCCATGTATGAGCAGTTCGGCATACCGGGTCTGGCTGCCTTTCAAAAGACAGTTGATTACTGTAAGCAGAAGGGGCTGGTCGTTATCGGAGACATTAAGCGCGGCGATATCGGTTCCACATCGGCAGCATATGCCGCAGCACATCTTGGAAAGGTGCAGGTCGGAAGTAACTTATGTGCAGGCTTTGATGAAGATTTCGCAACAGTGAATCCTTATCTTGGCACAGACGGCGTACAGCCGTTTATCGATGTATGCAAGGAGGAAAAGAAGGGATTATTTATCCTGGTCAAGACCTCTAATCCAAGCAGCGGAGAATTTCAGGACAGATTGATTGACGGTAAGCCGTTGTATGAGCATGTCGGCGAGAAGGTTGCCGCTTGGGGAGAACAGCTTATGGGAGATAAGGGCTACAGCTATATTGGTGCAGTTGTAGGCGCTACCTATCCTGAGCAGGGCAAGGTGCTTCGCAAAGTGATGCCGAAGTCCTTTATTCTGGTCCCCGGTTATGGTGCACAGGGAGCCTCCGGCAAGGATTTGATACATTTCTTTGATGACAACAGGCTTGGTGCGATTGTGAACTCGTCAAGAGGAATCATAGCAGCATATCAGAATGAGAAATACAGCCAATACGGCGCGTTCCACTTTGCTGATGCGTCAAGACAGGCAGTCATTGATATGATTACCGATATCGATCAGGCATTTGCAAATGCAGGTAAATAAAATATGTTTCAGATAGCAGTCTGTGACAAAGACCCGGCGTTTTGTGAATATTTGAAGAACTGTCTGGAAACGGTGCTTCCGAAATGGAATACAGAATATCATTTATCAGTGTGGCATCAGGGCAGCAGTATCAGGGAACAGCTGATGAGCGGAAGCAGAGTGGATTTACTGTTTTTGGAAATAGAGCTGGAAGAAGACAGCGGCATCAGCATAGGGAAATTTATCAGGGAAAAACTGCAGAATTTTAACATGCAGCTGGTATATCTTTCTCAGGACCAGGGATATGCCATGCAGCTGTTTGAGACACAGCCGACGGATTTTCTGATAAAGCCTGTCAGTAAGGAACAGATAACCAAACTGCTGCAGCGTTTTTTAAGATACAATGAGGCAGACGGAAAGGTATTTGTTTATAAAGGAGAACAGGGAAATGTTCTGATTCCCTATGATTCCATCTATTATTTTCAGAGCATGAATCATAAAGTGGTAATTCATACCACAGAGGGACCGAAGGAATTTTACGGCAAACTGGCAGATGTGGAAGGAAGCGTGCCGGAGCATTTTGTGAGAATCCACAAATCGTATCTGGTGAATGAACATTTTATAAGCTGCTTTTATTGTGATAAGGTTATCCTGCAGAATAATCAGAAGCTCACAATCAGCCGTACCTACCGAAATGCCGTTCGGGAGCGGAAATCATAGAAAACCTTTCGAATGGTACAGAGGGCGGCATTTCAGAGAACATATATGGAAAAACATATATGTTCTTTTTTTGCAGCAAATCAGCTTTGCAGTTGTCTGTTTGAGGCTTTGAACGGTCCATCCTTACATTTTCTTCCGGATGTTCATGCATAAATGGCTGAATCATTACCTTTATTGCATAGACCCGGGCAGGGAAAAATCCTGTCAATGCTATTTTCGCTAAAAATATGGTCATTTTCGCAAATCGGGTGTACAGATAAGAAAAATATAGTATAATTTTACTACAAAATAAAGCTATTTTTTGCAATTTATGTACAATATGTATAAATAAATTAAAAAAATAGGAACTAAAGAGGGAGCGAAAAGTAAAATGCTTATTCCCAAAAGTAAACATAGGAGGGACAAATATGTCAAATGGAAGAATTATGCTTAAATATAAGCAGACAGGAAACAGCAGCAGTGAAACTACATTGATTTTTCTTCATGGTTCCACCATGACAAAAGAAAGCATGCTGCCTGTTGCGGAAGGCTTTCCGCAGTACAACTGCATTGTGTTTGATCTGACAGCGCACGGTGAGTCGGAAGGAGAAGAGCCATATGAGGTTGCAGGATTTTTGGAGGATCTCGAATATTCTGTGGAACAATTGCAGCAGGCGGGGGTTGCAGGAGAAAAGGTTGTGCTGCTTGGCTACTCAATGGGCGGCGCCATTACCTGTGAAGCAGCACTGCGAAAGAAGCTGAAATTAGCAGGAATAGTGCTTATGGGCAGCGGAGCGGATTTAAGCAGCCATACGCCGCTGGTAGACGGTTTAAAGGGGCTCCCGGCATCAGAATTTAAAACCGCTGCCCTCTATTCATGCCTTTTTGGAACAGATACGCCAGAGGAAGATCAGAGAGCGATTACGGAATTGTTTGCTTCGACGAAAACCGCTGAGGAGGAAACCGGTTATGGCGACCTGATGGCATCAAACCGGTACAACAGGCTGGCGGACTGCGGAGCAATTGATATTCCCGTGCTTATGGTACAGGGGAATGATGACAGAGTCGTGCTTCCGGCAGCGGCAGTGGAAACATGGAAGGCGATTCCGGGCAGCGAACTGCTGATGATACCATATAAAGGACATGCGGCAATTTTTGAAGATAAAGAACTTGTCCGGGACAAGGTACAGTCCTTTGTGGAGAAGCTTTAGAAGACGGAGGGACTGTGCGTGGAAAATAATGCAATGATTAAAGGAGCTGCCTACTACCATCCGGCCAAGGCAGTCGGCAATGAGTATTATATTGAATATTATAAAAAGCAGGGAAAGGATATCGAAGGACTGTTAAAGGCAACCGGAAGAAAGAACAGATATGTTTCAGAGAGTGAGGAAGAGAATGTGCTTACAATGGGGTATCAGGCGAGTGTGGAGGTCCTGCAGAAAACATATGTAAAGCCTTCTCAGATTAATCTGATTGTATTTTCATCGGGAACGCCGGAGTATATTGCGCCGACCAACGCCATGAAGCTGCATGACATGCTGCATGCAGGGCAGAAGTGCGCCGTGTATGATCTGAATGCGAACTGCGCGGGCATGGTAGTCGCGCTGGAGCAGGTATCCAGGATTATGAGGAGCAATAAAAATATAAAATATGCTCTGATTGTAGGCTCCGATCAGTTAAGCCGTTATGCAAGATACGACGAGGAGATTGCTTATGCAAATTTTGCAGATTCCGCATGTGCAATTCTTGTTGAAAACATATTTGATACATACAGAGGCTTTATTGATTCTGATTTTTATACCAATTCAAGCAACCACAACAAGATACTGATGCCGGCAAAGGGAATGTCGCATGTGGCAATGGACAAAAACCTGCCGACAAAGGATAAGCTGGTTACATACGGACAGTTTGACTTTGGCGGCGCTTTTCACAGCGCGAAGGTTTCCATCGAGGAGCTTCTTTTCAGAAATAACATCAGGAAGAAAGATATCAAGAAGTATTTCTTCTCACAATTTTCCTGGAAGTATCTGGAAAAAGTTTCCGAAGATATGGATGAGGATATCTCAAAGTTCAAATTTGTAGGAGATGAATTCGGCTATACCGGAACAACAAGCCCTATGCTGGCTTACGCCAAGGCGCTTGAGGCAGAGGAGCTTGATATAGGCGATTATGTCGTATTTTGGACTGTGGGAGCAGGAACTACATGTCCGACTGTTTTATACAAATATTAATCAAATTATTATTTATCTGCATTAACTATTACAAAACCAGGAGGAATCATTTATGCAGCTGCAGTCAATAAAGAGTGAGGAAAAATTAGTAAATAACATAATGTTTGCATACATACTGGGAGTGGCAATTTCAGGCTGGGCTTTTGTTATGCTGTTTCTCCACGGCGGAATACGGGAATGTATCTTTCTGTCAACCGGAGTATGCGCAATCTTAACAAAGCTTTTCGAAAAACAACTGGGGAGTGCGGCGAAGTATGTATATGCCTGCATACCGCCCGTATTGGGCGCGGTTACGGCAGCTGTCTGCAGCACGCCTGACAGCGACAGCTATGTCTGCCTGACGCATTATTATTTCGTGGCAACTCTGCTGCTCGTACCATATTATGACTTGAAGCTGATTCGGGTAAGCACCATTGTCACCATTGTGGTAAATGCCGGAATGATGATTGCATTTCCGGCAGGCTTCTTAAAGCTTCACGGCGTGATTGGCTGGATATTTACCGGAATTGTCTATGTAGTGCTGTTCGCAGCATGTACATTTATCAGCTACCGTGCAAATGTATTGTTTGGCGTGGTAGAGGAAAAGGGAAAAGAATCCGAAAAGGTGCTGAATAATGTCCAGAGCACCTTTGAGCATCTGGAAAGCGCTTCTGCCATGATTTTCAGCTCCCTTGAGGAATTTGAGACAAAGACTGAGGAAATCGCGGCATCTACTCAGGAAATTACCGGAAGCGCCGATACCCAGATACAGGAGGTAAAGGGAAGCCTGTCCATCTTCGGCGACCTGAATGATAAGATAGCCAATTCTGAGGAACGCATCAGCCGGACCGTGGAAATCATGAAGGATTTAAAGAATAAAAACGATGAAGGCATTGTAGCGATTGAGGTGCTGGCGAAGAAATTTGACGAGAATATTGAGACGACACAGGTTGCTTCGGACGGAGTGGCAGCACTGTCACAGAAATCAAGCTCCATCGGAGGCATTATTGAGAGCATCCGGAGCATTGCGCAGCAGACGAACCTGCTTGCCCTGAATGCAGCGATTGAAGCCGCAAGAGCAGGCGAGGCAGGCAAAGGCTTTGCAGTAGTAGCAGACGAGATTAATTCCCTGTCAGCAGAATCATCGAATGCAACCGGAAAGATTGATGCGATTTTAAAAGACATCATTGAGAATGTCGATGACACACATAAGGTTATCGACCGCAACAGCAAAGCGGTTATTGAGTCTAATGAGAAGCTGGAAGATACCGTAAAGATATTTAAGGCAATGCTGGAATCATCCGAGGAAGTGATTGAGATGACGGATTTGCTAAAGAGCGAGCTGGAAGATATTGTGGTTATCAAGGATCAGCTCCTGAGTGCAATGCAGCGGGTAGAAGATATTTCCCAGAAATCAGCAAATGCATCAAATGAGATTAGTCTTGCAATCGAAGGACAGGCAGCAGAAGTCGAGAATATTGTGACAAACATGGAAACAGTAAAAAGCGGCATGGATTGTCTGGCGGAAATATTAAACGGGAGCAATGAAGCAAAACAGGCAAAATAGAATGTGCCAAGTCATAAGCGCCAACGGAAAGGATAGTCTTTCCGTTGGCGCTTTTTATGGTCTGGAATCGAAATACAGGAAAATTGGTTTGCCGTTTGGGATTTGTAACAGTTCAGCCTTTTATGTATTCGTATCCGGACGAAAACAGTTGCCTGCGATTTACAGATAGCCCTATTTGTCAGTTGAAAAATCAAGGATTTGGTGGTATACTATAAAAAGTATATTTGCGCTTATTGTTTTAGTACAGCAGCACTGAAATCAAAGAGATAAATGCCTGAAAACGGCTTAAAATAAGGAGGGTTTAACAAAATGGAGTCCTATAAAAAAGAATTTATCGAGTTTATGGTTGACAGCAATGTGCTGAAATTTGGCGAGTTCACGTTGAAAAGCGGCAGAAAATCACCGTTTTTTATGAATGCAGGGGCATATGTCACGGGTTCACAGCTTAGAAGGCTCGGGGAGTATTATGCGAAAGCGATTCACGACAATTATGGTACAGACTTTGATGTTCTGTTCGGACCGGCATACAAGGGAATTCCTCTTGCAGTGGCAACTGCCATGGCGTTTAGTGAGCTGTACGGCAGAGACATTAAATACTGCTCAAACAGAAAAGAGATAAAGGATCATGGTGATGTGGGAATCCTGCTCGGAAGCGATTTGAATGACGGAGACAGGGTCGTGATTATAGAAGACGTTACAACCTCCGGCAAGTCGATTGAGGAAACCTTCCCGATTCTTAAGGAGCAGGCAAATGTAGATGTTGTAGGGCTGATGGTAAGCTTAAACCGTCAGGAGCGCGGAAAGACACAGAAGAATGCGCTGGCAGAAATCCGTGAAGTATACGGGATTGAGACAGGCGCCATCGTAACGATGGAGGAAGTTGTTGAGCATCTGTATAACAAAACCTATAATGGCAGAGTGCTGATTGATGATAAGATGAAGGAAGCCATTGATGCATATTATGCTCAGTATGGCGCGAAATAAAATGGAGGTATTGTATGGACGAGAGAGTATATAAAACAATGAGCCGTTCAGGGGCGCTTTCCATTGTGATAGGAGTGATTTCCATCGCAGTGGGGCTGGCAAGCGGAGTGATGCTTCTAATCAGCGGGGGCAGGCTTTTGTCCGGTAAATCCAAAATACTGTTTTAGCATTGGCTTGATATGGTGGGCATTTCATACGGAATGCCCATTTCGTATGCACACGGGTGGCATTTCCTGCCCGGTTGAAATGAAAAGGATTGAGGATATGCTTCGGATTTTTGGTAGGACAGGGTACATTTTTACAGACAAGAAGAATCCTAAGTGGGGAATTATGGCATCCATTCTGGGATTGATTGCAATTGTGTCTATTTGTCTGGCGGTTCATTTGACATATCTGAACCAGGGAGCTGCGAGGATGCAGTATGGCGCGGCAGTGCTTCTTGCCATGATTTATGCGGCTGCAGGTTTGATACTTGGCATTCGCTCATTGTCAGAAAAGGATATTTTCAAAGTATTTCCGGTCTTAGGAATCGTGTTGAGCCTGCTGGCAGTGGCAGCAGGCGGCATTATTTTGTATTTAGGAGTGGTTTAGCATGGATATGATAACAGAGAGATATGAGCTTTCCTGTGACAGAATAAAGGAGATTGCGGCGGTACAGGAGACTGCCGGAGATTTCAGAGAATATTTTAAGAAAACAGCAGATTTTATCCTGCAGGTGGCAGACATTTGTCAGAATCCGGGAAAAACAGGGGAGCTTGAGAGTCTGAGGGCTCAAAACAGAGCTTTGTACGAAGATATTTTAGGGGATCAGTATGAGACAAGCTATGCGAATCCATCCTATGCATGCAGCAGGCTCGGAAGGGATTTTGGGCAGCTTTTGTCTTTCCTGTATACGGAGATCAGGGCTATGATACCATATGCGTATGAAGCAAGGCTTGAGGATATGGCAATCCGTATGGAGCTTTTTGTGGAGGTTTACAATGCCTTTGCTTATGCGTATTCCGAGGCAGCGCTTCATGCTCTGCCGGAAAAAGCAGCAATTCCGGAGAAGGAGGAGATCAGAGAGACGCTTTACTGGTTTGTCAGTGATTATTCTGAGACTGCTTCGCAGTGGAGAGTGCGCACCCAGGTGGATGCAGACTGTGATTTTGCTGCAAAGATTATTATGGAAAGCGATTTGAACGATATCCGTTACCTGTATCAGTATGGCGAGTTTGTATCCCCTGAGATTGAACAGATGGCGCAGTATTTAAATTCACTTCCCGAGGAGCGGATACAGATGATAGCAGATACCTATACGGAGGGGTACCGCATCGGCTTTGTCAAGGGAAATAAGGACCTGAGCAAGAAGGAAACGGTGGATATCCGCTATATGCTGGGATTTGAACGCATTGTCAGGGCTGCGATTCAAAATTTTGCCAAGATGGGATTAAGACCTGCAATTTACAGGGCGAGCAACAGTGTTTTCCATAAAAAGGGAGTCAATAAAATCGGATATTTCGGGGCAGATGCCAATAAGCAGTTTTTGTATGACCATAAAGATGATATTGCGCTTTTCCTTGACAAGAAGCTTGTAAACAGAAGGCTTGAGGTATTGAAGCTTGCTTATGAGGAAGTAAAAGACAAGGCTGCAAAATATGCGGGTCCTGCGGTAATTGAGGTATTTGGCGAGACACCGTTTGCGCCTGTTTCCAAAAAAGAAGCATGCAGCCTGAGCGCAGAGCAGCAGAAGCTTTCTGCCGAGTATACCGGCGCTTCTGCCGATATTGTCAACCGGTATATTATTGGTGAGGAGAGAAGCTTTACGATTATCGCGTTTCCGGTTCCTGATATCGGAGAACATTTCGCGGAGATTTTTGATGAAACGGTGAAATTAAATACATTGGATTATACCACTTACGAGCGGATACAGGCGGCGATAATCGATACCCTCAATAAGACGAAATACGTGGAAGTCAAGGGCATGAACGGCAACCGGACCGATTTGCGCGTAGCGCTTTATCCGATATCGGACCCTGAAAAGGAAGCAATATTTGAAAACTGTGTGGCAGATGTGAATATTCCGGTGGGAGAGGTCTTTACATCACCTGTTCTGGAAGGAACAAACGGCAAGCTTCATGTCAGCCGCGTATTTCTGAATGAGCTGGAGTACCATAATTTGGAGATTGACTTCCAGGATGGCATGATTGCAGACTATACCTGCACCAACTTTGACAGCGAGGAGGAAAACAAGGCGTATGTCAAGGAGAATGTGCTGTACAATCATGACACGCTTCCGATGGGAGAGTTTGCCATCGGCACGAACACGACAGCCTATATGACGGCTAAAAAGTATAATATAGCAAATCTGTTTCCTATTTTAATAGCTGAGAAGACAGGACCTCATTTTGCAGTGGGCGATACCTGCTACTCAAGAAGCGAAGATGTCAGGGTATATAATGAAGACGGCAGGGAGATTGTGGCAAAGGATAATTCCGTATCTGCCTTGAGAAAAACAGACCCGTCTAAGGCATACTTTGCATGCCATACGGATATTACCATTCCCTATGATGAGCTGGGGTCTATCATAGCATATGATCAAGCCGGCAATGTATATACAATTATCGAAAAGGGGAGATTTGTGCTGGAAGGAACAGAGGAACTGAATGCTCCTTTTGATTAAATGGAAAATAAAAAATTATCGCGGACCAAAATTCGCGGTAATTTTTTGTCGTTTTAAGTTGACGTATGAAAGTATTATTTGTAAACTATAAGTGAATGTGCACTGCTTTGGCTGATGCACAGTAAAGGTAGCAGGAAGCCGTAAGGCTGAATTGCTGCCAATAAAGATTTTCAGGAGGTTTATTATGGCACAGGTTGGTATTGTTATGGGATCTGATTCAGATATGCCTGTTATGGCAAAGGCAGCAGATATATTGGAGGAGCTTGGCGTTTCCTATGAGATGAAGATTATCTCGGCTCACAGAGAACCGGAAGTATTTTTCGAGTATGCGAAGACAGCAGAAGAAAAGGGATTTAAGGTAATCATCGCAGGAGCAGGTATGGCAGCTCATCTGCCGGGAATGTGTGCAGCTATTTTCCCGATGCCTGTGATTGGCATACCGATGCATACAACCTCGCTTGGCGGCCGTGATTCCCTTTACTCGATTGTACAGATGCCGTCCGGGATTCCGGTAGCGACAGTAGCAATTAACGGAGGTGCAAATGCCGGACTTCTTGCGGCAAAGATTCTTGCAACCTCTGACGCGGAGCTTCTTGCAAAACTTAAGGAGTACTCAGCAAAGCTCAAAGAGCAGGTAATGGCAAAAGATGCCAGACTTCAGGAGATTGGTTATCAGGAATACCTTAAGAAATAGTCACGCTTTCACAATAATATATTAAAATTTGGAGGAAATTATGGATTACAAGAACGCAGGTGTTGATATTGAAGCCGGATATAAGTCAGTGGAGCTTATGAAAAAGCATGTAAAGGAGACGATGAGACCCGAGGTACTCGGAGGAATCGGAGGCTTTTCAGGAGCTTTTTCCATGGAAAAGTTTAAGGATATGGAAAAACCGACACTTGTTTCCGGCACAGACGGAGTGGGAACAAAGATTAAGCTGGCATTTTTGATGGACAAGCACGATACGGTAGGTATCGACTGTGTCGCAATGTGTGTCAATGATATAGCATGTGCGGGCGGAGAGCCGCTGTTTTTCCTTGATTATATTGCATGCGGCAAGAATGAGCCGGAAAAAATCGCGACAATCGTAAAGGGTGTTGCTGAGGGCTGCAAGCAGTGCGGCGCAGCGCTGATTGGCGGAGAAACTGCGGAGCACCCGGGACTGATGCCTGAGGACGAGTATGACCTTGCAGGCTTTGCAGTTGGTGTGGTTGATGAGAAGGATTTGATTACCGGTGCGGACCTCAAGGCAGGAGATGTGCTGATCGGCATTGCTTCAAGCGGTGTGCACAGCAATGGCTTCTCCCTTGTCAGAAAGGTATTTGACATGACGAAGGAGAGCCTGGATACATATTATGACGAGCTTGGAAAAACACTCGGCGAGGCGCTTATCGAGCCGACAATCATTTATGTAAAGGCGCTTAAGAGTGTTAAGGATTCCGGAGTCAGAATCAAAGCATGCAGTCATATTACAGGCGGCGGTTTCTATGAGAATGTGCCGAGAATGCTTCATGACGGTGTGCATGCAGTGATTCGGAAGGACAGCTATGAGGTGCCTGCAATCTTTAAGCTGCTGCAGAAAAAGGGAAATATCGACGAGCATATGATGTACAATACGTACAATATGGGTATCGGTATGATTGTTGCAGCAGACCCTTCTGATGCGGACAAGACGATGGAAGCAATCAGGGCAGCAGGCGAGACCTGCTATGTAATCGGTGAAATCAAGGACGGAGAAAAGGGAGTAACACTATGCTAAGAGTATGCGTATGCGTATCCGGAGGCGGCACGAATCTGCAGGCAATTATGGATGCGATAGATTCCGGCAGGATTACCAACACACAGATTGTGAGAGTAATCAGCAACAATAAGGGAGCTTTTGCGCTTGAGAGGGCGCGGAGTAAGGGAATTGACGCGGTCGCCGTATCACCGAAGGATTATGAGGACAGGGAGCTTTTTAATGAGGCATTGACACGTTGTGTGGATGAAGCCGGGCCTGATTTAATCGTGCTTGCAGGATTTTTGGTGGTGCTTCCCATGATGATAATCAAAAAATACGAGGGACGTATCATCAATATTCACCCGTCATTGATTCCGTCTTTCTGCGGAAAAGGCTTCTATGGGCTGAGAGTGCATGAGGCAGCCCTGGAGCGCGGAGTAAAGGTTACCGGTGCGACAGTGCATTTCGTAGATGAGGGAACAGATACCGGTCCGATTATCTTGCAGAAGGCTGTGGAGGTACTGCCTGATGATACGCCAAAGACACTCCAGCAGAGGGTGATGGAGCAGGCGGAATGGCAGATACTGCCGCAGGCGATTCATATGATTGCAAACGGTCAGATAAAGTAACAGGAAGCCGAAGGCTCGATGGAAATTCGGTTAGAGAAAAAGGAAAGGACAATAGATTATGAAGGTTTTAATCGTAGGAAGCGGCGGAAGAGAGCATGCAATTGCTGTAAGCGTGGCAAAAAGTCCGAAGGTTGATAAGATATATTGCGCACCCGGAAATGCCGGAATTGGTCAGATTGCAGAATGCGTGGCAATCGGTGCGATGGAATTTGACAAACTCGTGGCATTTGCAAAGGAAAAAGAGATTGATCTTACTATTATCGGTATGGACGACCCTCTGGTAGGCGGTGTGGTTGATGCATTTGAGGCAGAGGGCTTAAGAGTCTTCGGGCCAAGAAAGAATGCAGCGATTCTGGAAGGCTCCAAGGCATTTTCCAAGGATTTGATGAAAAAGTATAACATTCCTACAGCAGCATATGAGAACTTTGATGATGCGGATAAGGCGCTGGCTTATCTGGAGACAGCAGATTTTCCTATCGTGTTAAAGGCGGATGGTCTGGCGCTTGGAAAGGGTGTGTTAATCTGCAATACGCTTGAGGAGGCAAAGGACGGCGTCAAATCCATTATGCTTGACAAACAGTTCGGCGCAGCCGGAAACCGTATGGTTATTGAGGAATTTATGACCGGACGTGAAGTGTCGGTGCTTTCTTATGTAGACGGAAAGACCATCAAGACGATGACTTCTGCACAGGATCACAAGCGTGCCAAGGATGGTGATCAGGGACTCAATACCGGAGGCATGGGAACCTTCTCGCCAAGCCCCTTCTACACAGATGAGGTAGATGCATTCTGCAAAGAGCATATCTATCAGGCTACCGTTGACGCGATGGCAGCAGAAGGACGCGAATTTAAAGGAATCATCTTCTTTGGACTGATGCTGACGCAAAAAGGACCAAGAGTGCTGGAATATAATGCAAGATTTGGAGACCCGGAGGCACAGGTTGTACTTCCGCGTATGAAAAATGATATTATTGAAGTGATGGAGGCATGCATTGACGGAAGGCTCGATGAGACAGACCTTCAGTTTGAAGAGAATGCTGCAGTCTGCGTCGTGCTTGCAAGTGACGGATATCCTGTTAAATACGACAAGGGACTTGAGATCAGAGGGCTTGAAAATTTTGACGGTCGGGAGGGATATTACTGCTTCCATGCAGGTACCAAACTGGATGACAACGGCAGATTTGTCACCAATGGCGGCCGCGTGTTGGGCGTGACAGCGAAGGGAGCAAATCTTAAGGAAGCAAGAGCAAACGCTTATGCGGCAACAGAGTGGATTGATTTTGACAACAAGTATATGCGCCACGATATCGGTAAAGCGATAGATGAGGCGTAGCAGAGGAGTAAAAAGATGAAAAAAAACGGAAGAAACGGTATGAAGCATGCACTGGCAGCAGCCCTTTTCTGCATGGTTATGAGTATCGGGATAATATGCTTTGCGGACGAGAAGGGAACTGTGACCGTGGCAAGCGCCAAGATAAGAGCCTCAGCAGACACATCAAGCGAACAGCTTGGAAGCGTGGCACAGGGAGGCACTGTGGATATTGTTGGCGAGACAACAGGAACAGACGGCAAAACATGGTATGAGGTCTATGTAGATGCCAATACAAAGGGCTATATCAGAGCAGACCTTGTCAATAAAAACGGCGGTTCTACAACCTCCAACACAACCTCTGCAAACCAGGCAGAGACAACTGCTTCATCAATTGAGGCGAAAAAAGGTACGGTCGTCACAAACAATGTGCGTATCAGAAAGGGTGCCTCTACAAGTCATGATGTGGTAGCGACAGCAAACCGCGGAATGGTCGTGACAGTTACCGGAGAAGCCAACGGCGCTGATGGAAATAAATGGTATCAGATTTCCTTTACATACAACAATAAGGAGATAACCGGTTTTATCCGCTCTGATCTTGTAACTTTTGATAATGTTCCGGCAGATACGGCAACATCAGAGATTACGGGAGAGGAGACTCCGGAAGAACAGCCGGCGACGGAAGAGGTACCGGAGGAGACACAGCAGCAGGAGGAACCGGAGCAGACAAATCAGTCAGGAAACAACAGCAGCGAAGTGACCCCTATGCAGGTGGACGAAGTACCCTATATCATGCCCGGTTTTGTTCCGGTTACAATTAAGAGCGGTGATGTAGAGTGCACGGGATATCAGAACGGAAGTTTTTATATTTTTTATGCGCAGAAGTCAAATGGCGAGCAAGGCTGGTATCTCCTGGATCAGGAGCAGGGGACGTATCAGAGGTATGTTTATACAGCTTCGGGAGTGACGACACCAAGCGACAGCGGCTCCGTCGGTATCATTCCTCTGATTATTCTTGTAGTGATTATCGTGATACTGGCTGTTGTTGTGGTAATTTTAGTCCTGAAATTAAGAGAATCTTCAGCTTATGAAGACGACTATGAAGGCGAAGAAGACAGCGAATATCCGGAAGATGATTTGGAAGATATTGAAGAGCTTGAGGAAGAGGAGGAAGCTGAACCGATAAGACGTCCGGCACCGCAGGGAAGTCCACAGGTCAGGGCGCAGGCAGCAGCGCATCCGGCAAGACGTCCGGTACCGCAGGGGCAGGCGGCAGCACAGGCGGCAAGGCGTCCGGCACCGCAGGGAACGCCCATGCCCCAGGGAACAAGACCGCAGCAAAGACCGGTAACCGGACAGGGAACAGCACCGGTAAGGCGCCCGGCACCGCAGGGAGCCAATATGCCGCAGGGCCAGCAGGCGGCAGCACAGACGGTAAGGCGTCCGGCACCACAGGGAACGCCTATGCCCCAGGGAACAAGACCGCAGCAAAGACCAGTAACCGGACAGGGAACAGCACCGGTAAGGCGCCCGGCACCGCAGGGAGCCAATATGCCGCAGAGCCAGCAGGCGGTAAGACGTCCGGCACCGCAGGCTGACAGACCTCAGCTTCAAAAAGGGTATAAAGCAAAGAACCTGATGGAAGATGATGAGGATATCGATTTTATGGACATTTAACAGAAATACAATAAGTATAGACAAGAAGCCTTGAAAACATGGAACTTTAAGCATTTTACGAGACACACAATAGGAATTTGTAACATAAGCATGACAAAAGGTCACTTTAATAGTGGCCTTTTTCGATTCAGCAAAAGTATCTGATAAGTGAATAAAGTATTTTTTTGATAGCTAAATGATGCTTGAGCAATTGGCAGAAGGGAGCAAATCGAATATTCGAACAAACGTCAGGTATCGGACTGAACACATTAGCATTAATTCAAGCATTACAGTTTCGTCATGCTATATTATGCTGATTTGGAACAATTGTCAGTACACAGAAGGGCAGCAGTCCTATGCTGGAACAGGCTGGCGGAGAATGCTGACATTTTCTTATGGGTGATTTGATACATCAGCGAAAATCCGCATGGATGCGGATTTAGGACGAAACGCGTCCATGGACGGCGCGCAGAGTCCGGTCGCGGACGCATTCAAAAACTTTGGCATCACCCATTAGAAAATTCGCATTTGGAGTCCAATTGCCTGTACCGGCATAGGACTGCCGACCTTCGTTTGGATTGCGTCCGCCCTATAGAAATGATTGTACAAACTGCCCTTAGTGAGCAAGCTCCCACGGTCACTTTGCACAATCATTTCTGCATGGCTGAACTGGTACGACACTTTCTAAAAATTTTATAACTTCTCTTGTATACAGAGAAGCAGTGTGCTACAATTTATATAACAGCCGGTTAAAATGAAGGAGCGTGGGCACATATGTATATAGAGATTGATTTTAACAGTGATGAAGCCCTTTATCTACAACTGCGCAACCAAATAATAATCGGGATAGCCACGTCTCAGTTTCAGGAAGGGGACGCGCTTCCTTCGGTGAGACAGCTTGCAGATACGATTGGTATCAACATGCATACAGTCAATAAGGCATATTCTGTCTTAAAGCAGGAGGGCTTTGTGAAGGTGGACAGAAGAAAGGGTGCAGTGATTGCCATTGATATAGACAAGATGCAGGCGATCGAGGATTTGAAGCGTGATATGCAGGTATTGCTGGCAAAAAGCAGCTGTAAGCAGATATCGCGTGAAGAGGTTCATGCACTGATTGATGAGATATACGAGAGCTATGAGAATGAAGGGTGAGGCATGCATCCTTTTCAACTGATATTATAAAGTATAACATGGAGGCATAAGGGAAATGCAGCAGTTTACGGATAAAGCAAAGACAGCCTTGCAGAAGGCTGCCAAGGCTGCCAGGGATTTGCATCAGAGCTATATCGGAAGCGAACACATATTGGTAGGGCTTGTGAAAGAAAAAACAGGCGTTGCCGCCAGGGTTCTTGTGGAAAATGGTGTAGACGAAGTGCAGCTTATCAGTATGATTAAGGAGTTAATCGCTCCGGAAGGAAATATCGCCATGCTTGAGCGTGACGGATATTCGCCAAGAGCAGCCAAAGTACTCGAAGACAGTCATAAGCTGGCGCAGAAATACAAAAGCCAGCTGACAGGCACAGAACATATTCTGCTTGCCCTGATAAGAGAAGGCGAGAATGTAGGACTCAGGCTGTTAAATACCGTAGGCGTCAATGTTCAGAAATTGTATATGGACACACTGATTGCTATGGGGGAGGACATCAACCAGCATAAAGATGACCTTAATAAAAACAGAAATAAAAGGAAAAAAGACGGCACGACGCAGACATTGAACCAATACAGCAGGGACCTCACATACCTGGCAAAAGAGGGAAAGCTTGACCCGGTAATCGGCAGGGAAACAGAAATTATGCGTGTCGTACAGATTCTGTCAAGGCGCACGAAAAATAATCCCTGCCTGATAGGCGAGCCGGGTGTTGGAAAAACCGCTATTGCAGAAGGGCTTGCGCTCAGAATCGTGAGCGGAGAGGTTCCGGATACGGTCAAGAACAAGCGTGTTGTTACGCTTGACCTTGCCGGAATGGTAGCAGGCTCAAAATATCGCGGAGAGTTTGAGGAGCGCATCAAGAAAGTGATTAAAGAGGTTATCGAGGCAGGAAACATCTACCTTTTCCTCGATGAAATCCATACGCTGATCGGAGCAGGCGGTGCAGAGGGGGCAATCGATGCTTCCAATATCCTTAAGCCGTCATTGTCAAGAGGCGAGATACAGCTCATCGGCGCTACGACTATAGCCGAATACAGAAAGTATATTGAAAAGGACGCAGCGCTTGAGCGCCGTTTCCAGCCGGTAATGGTTGAGGAACCAAACGAAAGCGAAGCAGTGGAGATACTAAACGGAGTGGCTCATAAATATGAAGAGCATCACAATGTGACCATTACACAGGAAGCGATAGAAGCAGCCGTGAAGCTGTCAGACCGTTACATTAATGACCGAAACCTGCCGGATAAGGCAATTGACCTGATTGATGAGGCATCAGCAGCAGTCAAACTGAAAAATATGAATGTTCCGGATACATTCAAGGAAATGACAGAGCAGATTAAAAAATATGATGTTCAGATAGAACGCTCTATCAGAATGGAGGCTTATACGCAGGCAGCCGAGCTTCGGACAGCCCAGGAGGAGCTGCTGAAAAAGTATGATAAGGCAGTGAGCAAATACGAGAAAAATCAGGCTGAGAAGAATCTTGTTGTGACGGAGAACGATATTGCGGAGGTTGTGGCAAACTGGACAAAAATTCCTGTAAAGAAGCTTACGCAGAAAGAAAGTGAGAGGCTGTTAAAACTCGAATCCATTCTTCACAAGCGCGTGATAGGTCAGGAGGAGGCTGTTACGGCTGTTGCACAGACGATGAAACGCGGACGTGTAGGACTGCAGGACCCCAACAGGCCAATCGGTTCCTTCCTGTTTCTGGGACCTACCGGTGTGGGAAAGACGGAGCTTTCCAAAGCGCTTGCGGAAGCCATGTTTGGCTCTGAAAATGCACTGATACGAGTCGATATGTCAGAGTACATGGAGTCTCACTCTGTGTCAAAAATGGTCGGCTCGCCGCCGGGCTATGTCGGCTTTGAGGAGGGCGGACAGCTCAGCGAGAAGGTTCGCAGAAATCCTTATTCCGTAGTGCTGTTTGACGAGATTGAGAAGGCGTATCCGGATGTGTTCAATATTCTCCTGCAGGTGCTCGATGACGGACACATCACAGATTCAAAGGGCAGAAAGGTAAGCTTTAAGAATACGATTCTGATTATGACCTCCAATGCAGGCGCACAGAGGATTATAGACCCCAAGAATCTTGGTTTTGCTACGACAAGAGATGCAGACGCAGATTATAATAAAATGAAATCCAACGTGATGGAAGAAGTAAAACGTCTGTTTAAGCCGGAGTTTATCAATCGAATTGATGAGATTATGGTATTCCATCCGCTGACCGAACAGGATATGAAGCAGATTGTGACGCTTCTGTCCAAAAATCTCTGTGAGCGCTGCAAGACACAGATGGACATTGACCTGACCTTTACCAACACGTTGAAGGAGTTTTTGGTAAAAAAACATTCTGACCTCAAGATGGGTGCAAGACCGCTCAAACGTGCGATTCAAAATGTCGTGGAAAATGAACTTGCCACCGCCATATTGGAGGGCAGGATAAAAAGAGGCGATACGGTGACAGCCGGAGTGCGTAACGACAAGGTTACGTTTACGGTAAAGGATACAGAATAAATTCGTCATAATCATTTCATAAATATTATGTGGAAAAAGAGAAAGAGATAGTATATTATTATATATAGGTAGCGATACCGGTTGAAGATTATTAAAACACTTTAAAACTTGTTAATTTAGGAGGACAAAAGAAATGGCAGTAGTTGAAGAATTACTACGTTCCGAGAGTGACGGCAGCATCAGCTTTGGCAATCATGAGCTTGCGGCAAAGGCAAAGCTTGAGGATTATGAGCATGCCGGAGATATGTATAAGGTAAAGACCTATCAGGCTATGACAAAGTTGGAGAAGAATGGATTGTTTTTATACGAATCTGTTCCGGGAACCTCCGTTCATGACTTTTGCGAGAATGAAAGCGGCATATCTTTTACTGTAGAAGGCAGTCAGGATGCACAGATTACGCTCGGTGCGGAGGACGATTCTGAATACGAAATTATAGTAGCAGGCGAGAGTGCGGGAATCATGAAGACAAACCTTTCCGGAAAGCTCAATATCAGCGTTGAGCTGGAGGGAACAGGTGCAGTTGAAGTTAAAATTATAAAAAAATAATAAGAATAAGAAAATACCTTCTCATCTGAGGAGGTATTTTATGTACAAGGGCAGGGGATAAGGATATTCTCCTGCTCTATTAGATGGGAGGAAAAATGGCGAAAAAGATTACTACGGCTTTTTTTTGTCAGGAGTGCGGACATGAGTCATCAAAATGGATGGGACAGTGCCCTGCCTGCAAAAAGTGGAATACCTTTGTGGAGGAACGGGTCAATGTGACTGGAAGCGGCATGGGAGGCAGTGCGAAAACAGCCGCTTTCAAAGACGCTCCAAAGCCTGTAGAGATTGGCAGTATCTCCATGCATGAGGAGGAGCGGATGCACACCGGAATTGCCGAGCTTGACCGTGTTCTTGGCGGCGGCATTATGCGAGGTTCGCTGACCCTGGTGGGAGGTGACCCCGGAATCGGAAAATCGACGCTGCTTTTGCAGATGTGCAGACTTCTTGCCAATGCCGGAAGAAAGGTACTGTATATTTCAGGGGAGGAG
Source organism: Lachnospiraceae bacterium (assembly GCA_017622845.1). Taxonomy (GTDB): domain Bacteria; phylum Bacillota; class Clostridia; order Lachnospirales; family Lachnospiraceae; genus COE1. The sequence continues at coordinate 66,089 of JAGAQJ010000074.1, forward strand.
TCGCTGAAGCAGATTAAGCTTCGGGCGATGAGAATCGGTGAGTTTCAGGCAAACATGCTTCTTTTGTGTGAGACGAATCTTGGACTTGTGGAGGAGGCAATCCGCCATACGGAGCCGGAGGTCGTCATTATTGATTCGATACAGACGATGTATCAGGAAGCGGTCTCAGCAGCACCGGGAAGTGTTTCGCAGGTAAGGGAAGCAACGAATGTATTTCTGCAGCTTGCAAAAGGAATCGGAGTTTCTATTTTTATTGTGGGGCATGTGACGAAGGAAGGAACAGTAGCAGGACCGAGAGTTCTCGAACATATGGTTGATACAGTACTGTATTTTGAGGGAGACCGCTATGCCTCCTACAGAATCCTCAGAGGCGTCAAAAACCGCTTTGGTTCTACCAATGAAATCGGTGTATTCGAGATGAGAAAGGAAGGACTTGTAGAGGTTGAGAATCCTTCCGAGTATATGCTGAGCGGTAAGCCGGTTGGCGCAAGCGGTTCGGTTGTGGTGTGCTCTGTGGAGGGGACAAGACCGATTTTAATTGAAATACAGGCGCTTGTCTGCCGTACTAATTTTGGAATACCAAGACGGCAGACCACCGGTACGGATTTTAACAGGGTCAATCTGCTGATGGCAGTGCTGGAAAAGCGGTTAGGCTTGCAGATTGGGAACTGTGATGCGTATGTCAATATAGCAGGCGGCATGAAAATCAATGAGCCTGCCATCGACTTAGGTTTGATTATGGCGATTGTTTCAAGCTTTAAAAACCGCGCCATAGATGAAAAGACACTCGTGTTCGGCGAGGTAGGCTTAAGCGGCGAGGTGCGTGCAGTCAATATGGCGCAGCAGAGAGTACAGGAGGCAAGAAAGCTTGGCTATGAGACGGTGATTATGCCGAGAGTAAATCTGGAAGGCATGGACAAGATAAATGGTATCAAGGTTATCGGCGTAGGCGGCATTGGCGAGGCGATTGACCTGATTTGACAACCGTTTTCTGTTCGTTAGAAGCGTAGGACTGTGGACGATAACAAACAGATTTTGCTGTAGTGTCTGAATTTAAACGAAAGGATAGCATGCGTTTATGAATAATACTTTAAAGGATTTAATGGATTTTTTAGATAAGGGACTGACCTGCTATCAAGCCGTGAAAGAGCTTGAGGAGCGGTTTACGGAAAATGGCTTTGAGAAGCTTAGCGAGAAGAAGCTGTGGGAGCTGGAACAGGGAAAATCGTATTATGCTGTAAGAAATGATTCTTCTCTTATGGCTTTTCGTATTCCATCATGTGATATCAAAGATATCAAAGGTTTTCACATCTATGCGGCGCATTCAGATTCCCCGGCATTTAAGCTCAAGGATTCTCCGGAGATGGTCAAAGAAGGCAGCTATGTGGGCATCAATGTGGAAAAGTACGGGGGTATGATACTGTCTGCGTGGATGGACAGACCGCTTACGATTGCAGGGCGGGTATGCGTAGAGAAAAACAGTGAGCTTGTGTCCTATCCAATCCAGCTTAAGGATAATATCTGTATGATACCAAACCTTGCAATACACATGAATCGGGAAATGAACAATGGAGTAGCGCTGAATCCGCAGACAGATATGATACCGCTCCTGATGATGAAACCGGAAGGGGATATGCAGACTGTCAATGCAATGCTTGCCCGGGAACTTACAAGACAGACAGGGGAGCAGTACTGTGAGGAGGATATCCTTGCTTCGGATTTATTTGTGGAGAACAGCCAGAAGGCAGTGCTTGCAGGTGCCGATGATGAATTTATCATGTCGGCAAGATATGATGATTTGGCATGTGCTTTTGCCGGAATGAAGGCAATGCTGGAAGCAAAATCTGATAGATATATCAATGTGCTTGCCATATTTGATAATGAAGAAGTGGGAAGCCTTACAAGGCAGGGGGCGGATTCCACCTTTTTAAAGGATACGCTGGAAAATATCGCAGATACACTCGGCGTATCCGCCGCCGTATTCAGAACATGGAAGGCAGAGAGCTTTCTGGTCAGCGCCGATAATGCCCATGCCTGCCATCCGAATCAGGGGGGGAAAGCCGACCCTGTGAACCGGCCCTATCTCAACAAGGGAATTGTGCTCAAATATCATGGCAGTCAGAAATATGCAACAGATGCCTGCTCAGCAGCCTTTGTCAAGCGTATCTGCAAAAAACAGAACATTCCCTGTCAGACCTACACCAACCGCTCTGATATTCCGGGAGGTTCCACGCTTGGCAATCTTGCGATGGCGCAGGTATCCATGGCAGCAGCGGATATCGGACTGCCGCAGCTTGCCATGCATTCTGCCTATGAGACAGCGGGAACAAAGGATATGGAATACCTGCTCTGCTTTGCAGCAGCGTTTTTTAACGCTTAGAAATGACTCGCAGCAGTGCTTTTTTGGCATTCAGTGCGAATTAAAGCAGCAAGCCTGTTATGGAAGTTCTTCTGCAACAGCAGTTTCTTCGGCGGTTGAAAAAACTGCCGAAGAACGGTACTGCCCTTGCTGCCTTCTGATATCCTCCGTGCGGCGGTCAAATTCCGCATCGCCCTCATGCAATGCCGTAACATCAGTGATGATTCCCTGACGATTCCGCACGATAGTTATATCGACAGTTCCGGTGGCACTGGACTGATACCTGCCAAGCATTTCATCAGAATAAGTGCGGATGGTTTCGCCTTGGTACAGCATGAAGTCGCTGCTTTCATTTTCGCGGACAAGTCCCCATGCGGCATATTCCTGATACATCTCCTCACGGTCTAAGCAGAGTGAAATATGAATGGAAAAAGCACTTTTTTCTACCTGAAATTCATCAGATAGCGCACTTTTTACTTCTGCTTCCAAAATCTCAGGGTCATTTGCAGTATCTTCTTTTAAGATACGAAATATCACATTCTCAGCTCTTTTTCCAGGATTTTCTCCCAGTGCAATATCTCTTGTCAGGCTGGCCTGAACACCCCATCGGCAGTTATCGCTTGCACAAAAGGCAGTCAGATAAGGTGAGAACGGAGCCTGCCCTCCGGTCGCAAACACAACGCTGCTGCTTAACACAAGGCAGACAGAGAGCACAAGCAGCGCCGCCGGGGATTTTTTATAGTGCAGAACATGCTCAATCCGCTTCTCGACCTCGGTTTTCGAAAATGCACTGTAGAGCAGTGTCGGACGGTTTCCGGTGATTGCCATGGTAAGCAGGCTCATGGCATATTGCTTTTTGGATTCTTCGTCACTGTACAAGTCAAGAACAGCTGCATCGCATGCTGTTTCCAAGTCAGCAGAAAGACATTTTGACATAATCCATACAAGCGGATTAAACCAGTTTACACATAGGGCAGTCAGCATCGCTGCCTTTATCCAGTTGTCTTTTCGGCGGATATGCATGGTTTCATGGCATAACACATGGCGCAGAAGCTCAGTATTGGAAAAATCCATGCGCGTAGGCAGATAGATTTTCGGAGTTATCAGGCCGCACACAAGAGGAGAAGCAATCTCGTCATTGGTAAATACCAGAATATGTCCCATATTCCGCTCGCGCAGGAGTTTGTTAATCGTCTCGTTGTGCTCGACCAAGAGACGGCTTTTCAGGCGTTTTGAATAGCAGTGCCTTTGAACAGAAAGGATTCCTGCCATGATAACAATACCGGCAAAATAGACAAACAAAATAATTCTGCCAGGATTTTGTGAACCCATGATTGCATAAGAGCTGTCAACAGCAGTTTCAACAACAGAAATTTCTGTATCAGGAGTTTCTGTAACAGTATTGCTGTCAATGCCTGCCGCAGCCTCCTGTATACTATTTGAAATTGCATTGCCTCCAATATTTTCTGCCGCAGCCGGTGTGTTATTTGAAACCACACTGCTGTCAATGCCTGCCGCAGCCTCCTGTGCAGTATTCGGAACAGATGTATACACGACATCTTCTACAATCGAAACAGCAGTTTCGTTTCCAAAATACGGCATGGAAAATTCAGGAACCTTCATGCTTAACGGACTGCTCAATGAGAAAGGAATTAACAGGCGCAGCAGAACGACACTCCAGAGCACCGGAAAGACAAATTTGGGCAGATGGTTTTTCAAAAGTGCACGCAGAATGAGCACGGTTATAATCATGATGCTTCCATAAAAGCTCATCAAGTAAAAGGGCATATTCATTGTAAAATGCAGCATATTATTTCGCCTCCTGAATCATTTTGGCAAGACGGGCAGCCTCTTCCTCTGAAATTCCCTGATTTTTTAAGAATGAGGAGAAGAAAAGCTCACTCGAACCTCCGAACATTTTGTCGATGAGCTGTTCTGTTTCACTTTGGGCAACCTCATCGCGTGTTACAAGGGCAGTACACAGAAATCCCGGCTCGCCGCGCTCAACGGCTCCCTTTTCAATGCACTTCTTAATGACCGTATAAGTTGTATTTTTGTTCCAGCCGATGCGGTTTGAGAGGATATCAACAATATCACGGGCAGACGTCTGCCCCTTTTCCCATAAAACCTCCATGACCTTCAACTCAGAATCAAACAGTTTCATATCTTATACCTCCTTTCAGTGTACTGACAAAATGAATGTGTCAGTACGCTAGACTATTACAATAGTCTGATTCCTGTTTTTAGACTATCACAATAGTCTGAGCGTGTCAACAGGAAACAGATACTTTATTTGAGAATGCGTTCGTTGATAGTTCCCACAATATCAATTAAATACGCGTTATCTACCTCGTTGGAATGAGACAAAAAAGCACGGAAGCCTCCCTGGATAAGAAAGCTTAATAAAATATCCCATTCAAGGCTGTCTTTATATTCAGGATAAATGCTGAAAATCTGATGCTTCATTCGCTCTTCTACTTTGTTGATAAATACATGAGTCCGGCTGCCGGAAAAGAGAATCTCCAACAGGCTGTTTTGGGAAGTAAATGCAGCGCTGAGTATTTCAACAAATGGTTTTGGTTTTGTAAGAAGTTCTTCCGGATGCGGAATATTGGCCAGAATCATATCAATCGTTTCGTTTTCAAGCTGCTCTGACAAATCATAAATATCCTTGTAATGAGAATAAAAGGTTGCCTTGTTAATAAATGCCAGCTCTGCCAGCTCCTTAACGGTTATCTTTTCTAAAGGTTTCCTGGAACGGAGTTCAATAAATGCATTGATAATGCTTCGCCTTGTGCGTTCAATTCTTAAATCCATAATGTCTCCTTAATTGACAATTCTGCAAATCAGTTGTATAAATAACGATACTGCAAAATTGACAGTGGTTGTTTTTGCAGTGTCATGTTACAATAATTTTACCAAAAAAGCAACGGCTGTCAATTAAAACATAAGCAGTCGGCAAAAAGGAGCGGATGGAATGGATTATTATGGATTTTACACCGGAAAAATATTAGATGCATATGAATATTTAGGATGTCATTTTACAGAGGACGGCGCAGTGTTCCGGACATTTGCCCCGGCAGCAGTTCATATTTCCGTGATTGGGGAATTTAATAACTGGTCGGAAGAGCCTATGCATAAGGTATATGATGGGAACTTCTGGGAGTGCACAATACCAAATGTGCAGCAGGGAATGAAGTATAAGTACCGCATTTATAGAAGGGACGGCATGTTTATTGACCATGCAGACCCTTACGGCTTCCGGATGGAGCTGCCGCCCGATTCGGCTTCCATAACTTGGAGAATGAACAATTACCAATGGAATGACTGCCAGTGGATGAAGAAAAGAAGCGACTGCCGGAAAGGAGCGTTAAATATCTATGAAGTTCATCTGGGGTCATGGAAAAAGAAAGCAGAGAATGCCTGGTATTCCTACGCTGAAATAGCCGAACCGCTGATTTCCTATGTAAAAGAGAACGGATACAATTATATTGAACTTATGCCGATAGCAGAACACCCATGCGATAATTCATGGGGATATCAGCAGACAGGCTTTTACAGTCCAACGGCACGCTACGGTACACCGGACGAACTGCGCTTTTTCATTGATTATGCCCACCAGAATAACGTAGGCGTTATTTTAGATTTTGTACCGGTCCATTTTGCCGTAGATGGGTATGCATTGACGGAATATGACGGAACTGCATTATATGAATATCCGCATAGCGATGTAGGGTCAAATGAGTGGGGAAGCAGAAATTTTAATCATTCCAGAGGCGAGGTTCAGAGCTTCTTACAGTCATGCGCCTGTTACTGGCTTAAGGAATTTCATTTTGACGGTCTGCGGATTGATGCGCTCAGCAATATGATATACTGGCAGGGAAACAAGCAGCGCGGCATGAATGAGAGAGCTGTCGGATTTATCAGGCATATGAATGCATCCTTGAAGGCTATGGATTCCTCAATTATGCTGATTGCAGAGGATTCAACAGCTTATGAGGGGGTTACGAGGCCGGCAGACAAGGGCGGTCTTGGATTTGATTATAAATGGGATATGGGCTGGATGAATGATACCCTGTCATATTTTCAGACTCACCCCTATGACAGAAAAAAAGATTACCACAAATTAACCTTTTCCATGATGTATTTTGGCAGTGAAAATTTCTTGATGCCGTTTTCACATGATGAAGTTGTCCACGGAAAAGCAACCATACTGCAGAAGATGCATGGTCAATATGAAGAAAAGTTTCCGCAGGCAAGGGCTTTATATATGTATATGTACGCACATCCGGGCAAGAAATTGAATTTTATGGGAAATGAAATCGGACAGCTTCGTGAATGGGACGAAAAAAGGGAGCAGGACTGGGATATTGTCAAATATCCGATACATCATTCCTTTTCAAGATATATGAAAGACCTGTGTATGATTTATCAAAACAATCCTGCACTGTACGAATGGGACTATGAAAAAGAAGGATTTGAATGGATAGACTGCCATCAGGAAGATAAATGCATCTATGTATTTGAACGAAGAAGTAAAAAACAGAGAATCCTCGTAATCTTTAATTTTTCGGATAAAGACCAGATATACAAGCTGGCAGTAAAAGATGCTGATTGTCTGGAATTAATGATTGCCAGCGATAATGAGATATATGGCGGCTCTGGGAAGTATCCGGCGAAAACAGTTCTGAAACTGGAAGAAGGAGGAGCAGATGTGGAAGTAAGCGCTTTTACCGGATTCATGTATGCAATCAGGCAGTTTTCTGCTTAGAGCGTTTTCTGCCATCTGTACGCTTCAAGCGCGCTCTGGCGTTTTTTCTTAAATTGGTTAAAAAATAAAACTGCCGTTTCACAATTTTATAAACGTGAAGCGGCAGCCTGTTCTCAAAACAAAAACAGGGGCAGCAAGAATCGAACTCGCGTTAACGGTTTTGGAGACCGCTGTTCTACCGCTGAACTATGCCCCTATAATCAGCCTGTGTAAACTTCTCACTCGCTGACGAACTATAGTATAACACATACCAATATAAAATTGCAAGCATAAATTTAAAAAAATAAAAAATTATTTTTCCCTCTTGGCAGCTTTTTTTAGTTGATCCTGAACGATATATCTTTTCACGGTTCTTTCTGTATGTGAGAAAATGACATACATGATTTCGTCAAGATTTAATCCGGATTCAAATGCATTTTGCAGTGCGCTGTCCAGACCTGATTGCAGAAGCTCTGCATCGAAAGCAGCAGCAGACGGGTTTAATGTGGAACGGTCGTCATTAAATATACTCATGAAAATACTCCTTTCAAGCCTCGAATACATTAATTATAGCAATATACTGCCTGTGAGTCAATGGTAACAGTTCAGCCATATGGATTATTTGTAACAGTTCAGCCAATGAGATATGCAAAATAGATATTTAATTGACACTATTTTGCATATAGCGTATAATTATAATAAATATCCATGCCGTTAGCTGATAAAAAAATATTCAGGGCATTGGGCAAAATGGAGGAGAAAAATGCCGGGATTTGAAAAAGATGCATTCTGGGCAAAAATATTGTCCATGTATGATGAAGCAAAAGAGAATCATTATCTTTTAAAACTGGACGAAGAGCAGGTTCGGGAACTGAAAGCCCTTTACATTGATCTGTACATACCGATGGAAAAGCTGGGTCATTATGATGATGAAAAGATTATGAAGAAAATGATGACAACAATTGTTTCCATATACAAGATTGATAAAGATGCGATGGGAAATTCAGGCGAGGTCGTTCAGCTTGTCAATACCGTAAAATACGACGGCAGAAATATGTACCTTCAATTTGCCAGGATATCACCGGTTAAAATGAGACGTTTTCAGTTGGGGAAGAGCAGACAGCAGATTGCTGAAAAAATGGGTTACAGCGTATCAGCAGTGAAAAATTGTGAGGAAGCCTTTTGTGATTTGTCAAGGCAGCCGGAAAATTTAGTCAGGAAGCTTGCGAAAGCACTGGAATGTGATCCGGAAACACTGATGCAGTAGGAAGAAATGGAGGTTTAGCGAATGAGTAATTACGTATTTTCGCCGATGGAGATTGACGCTATAGGAGAAATATCCAATATATGTCTTGGAAGCTCGGCATCAACGCTTAGCATGCTGGTGCGGCAAACAGTGGAAATTACACCGCCAAGGGTTGAAATTATAGAGAAGAGCGAATATACCAAAAATGTTTCGTCAAAAAAGGTTTTTGTGAAGGTCAATTATGTAGAGGGTGTAAAGGGATGCAGTATCCTGATGCTTGAGGAGCAGGATGCCAAGGTGATAGCAGACTTAATGATGGGAAGCGACGGACAGGGAGACTTTGCCAGGATGGAGCTGGGCGATCTTCATATCAGTGCGGTTTCGGAAGCAATGAATCAGATGATGGGGGCAGCGGCGACTGCCATGAGTGTCATGCTGGAGAGAAGAACCGATATCTCTACTCCGGAGGCGGAATTCATGGAGGATGGAGAGTATCTGGCATGTGTATTTCCTGATGATGACAAGTTTGTGAAGGTTGGCTTTAAGATTCAGATAGGGGACATTATCAGCAGTCCTGTGGTGCAGCTCTATCCGCATGATCTCGGTAAGGCAATCAGTGATTTGTTCCTAATCAAGAAAGCCAGGGAAAAGGGACAGCAATAGCCGATGCATAAGAAAAAGAAACGGGTGACCGGTAAGAAAATCAGAAAAATATATGAAATATCTTACAGCTTTGTGAGAAAAATCAAATATGACCACGTGTCCTCATTTGCAGGGCACGCGGCTTTGTTTTTATTAATGTCGCTTTTTCCGATGGCGATGTTCTGCATATCCATGTTCAGCTATCTGCCGTTTGATACAACACGTTTTTCAGGATATCTGCTTTCCGTGATTCCGGAGGGCTTTACTCCGCTTCTGAACCAGATTTTGGCGGAGGCATATGCAGAGAGCACTGCGATGGTAAAGTCCTTTACAATTGTTGTCATGCTTTTTTGTGCGTCCAAGGGAGTGTATGCAGTTATCATCGGAATGAATGCAGTATATGGCATCCGGGAGACCAGGGGAATGGTGCTGTTATATGCGCTCGCTATAAGCTATGTAGTGTTTTTCTTTGCTGCGATAGGTCTTATGATGGTACTCATCGTTCTGGGAAATCACATTTTTGACTGGATTCTTGGGTTTATTCCTGCTCTTGCAGTGTTTGATAATATTTTCCGGTATGGAAAATATCTCTGCATGCTGGTAGTTTTGATTGTATTTTTCCTGTTGATTTATATGAATGTGCCAAACAGAAAATCAAAGCTCCGTTATGAGTTTCCCGGCGCATTTTTCTCAACGATTGCATGGCTGGTATTTTCATGGGCATTTTCCTTTTATATCAGTAATTTTGCTAATTATTCTGTTACATATGGAAGCCTTGCAACCATTGTCGTCTTTATTCTGTGGCTGTATGGAACCATGAATATTATATTTGTCGGGGCTGAAATGAATGTGGTGCTCCGCAAGTTTGCAGAATACGGTTATAATTACAACAGAGCGTATGCATACTATAAGGACAAGTATCATGGTGATTTGTCAAGGCAGAGCGAGATTGTCATAAAGCTCAGGGCAAAAAGGAGAGCAGACAGAAGAGAACGTGAGAAAAATCGAGAAGAAGCAATGAATAAATAGTGTGTGCTTATGCGCGCACTATTTATTCATTTACGACGATTACAAAGCTGGAGGAAATATATGCTTCGGCACCATCATACTGGATTTTCGTCCAGCCGTTGTTCTGAATTTCCAGAATATCAAAGGTGGTTCCTTCCTCCACGGTGTCAAGGACCTTTGCATCTTCGGAAGCAGCATCACGTATATTTACTCTGGTCGAGGTTTTTCCGCGCAGACTGCCGGAAGGCGTGTCCTCTGCAAGACTCTTGGCTTCGGGAACAGCAGCGTCAGCAGTCTGTGGCTCGTTAGGAAGATTGGATACTTCCGTAATGACGGCGGTTTCCGGTTCGGTGTTGATGATATAGCGGGGTCTTGTAACAATGCAGAATATTAAAAAGCAGATTGATACGGACATTAAGGCTATGATGGTTATCAGAATAGTATTAATAGTTGTTTTTTTCATGAAATCACCTCGATGTATTTATTTCTGCACACTGCCTGCAGTAAGTGAAAACAGAGCCGGCCAGCACAGCATAATGCGTAAAGATATCTACAGTATAGCTTATGTTATCCTGAATGGCAAGAAATCGAAGATTTGATATATTATCCTAACAATTTATTAATATTTGCGTAATAATTTTGAAGGGGATACTGTCTGCCGTTTTCGTCCGGATAGGAATGCATAAAAGGCTGAACGGTTGTCACAAATTTAATAAAATTTGAAAATATAATTGACAGATTTCCCTGTTTATGATATCATATTTTACGGTAACAGCGGTTTGACCGTTGGTAACTGGCTGCTATAGCACAGTCGGTAGTGCGTCGCATTGGTAGTGCGGAGGTCACGGGTCCGATTCCCGTTAGCAGCTTTTAAGAACGGCAGAAATAAAGGCTTTTCGAGGAAAGATACTTCGGAAGGCTTTTATTTTTTGGAATCTGATGCGTGAGGCGGCTTCTCCTGCCGCCTTATACAGTTGCATCGTATCACGATATCGGAGAGAATCCCGAACAGACCTATATGGGATAATAAATGATAATCCGATGATTGAATGACAGGTATCCTCATACTGGATTTACGAATGTATAGCGCCTCCGGCAATTTCCAAGCCGGAGGCGCTTTTGCTGGTTTAATAAAATGAAATTTTTCTATCAGATTACAGCATGCTCAACCTTGATACAATCAATCTGTATCAGATGCGGGAACCACCGGCTCAACCGGAGTCTGGGCTGCCTGCGCTGCAGTTCTTTGCTGAAGCTCGAGCATCTGCTGCTGGAGAACTTCCTGCGCATTCGGCGCTGACATAAAGGTACTGTTGTGCGGACACATCTGTGTATTTTCTGTCGTAGTGTCTTCAGGAAGACCGGTAAGTGCAGTCGCAAGGTTGCTGTCCTGAAGTCTTGCAGGAATCTGCTCTACAACGGAAGCCTGTTTAAATGGACACTCCTCAGTAGCAGTAAGTCCTGAATACAGACATGTATTGGAATAATAATGCACATCACAGTATTCTGTCGGTACCGTTCCTTCGGCAAAGTATTCAGTCTTTACACAGCCGTCACATACGCCGGCGATAGGAAGCTTGCCGGATTTTGAGCAGATGCTTGCCGTAACGATGCCGTTTGCCATCGGGAAGGACTTGTATTCAAGGTTTTCATGAATCTTTGACATAACAGCTTTCCACATTTTCTTGGAAAGATTCTTTTCGGCGGATGAAGTCATGCTGACATTGTTGTCATATCCTGTCCAGGTAGTTGCCGTATAGTAAGGCGTATATCCTGAGAACCATACATCTTTGTAATCGGAGGTCGTACCTGTCTTTCCGGCAATTGCCATGTTGCCGAAGTTTACAGAGCCGCCTGTACCTGAAGTGACAACATCGACCATGGCGCTGGTAAGGAGCCATGCCGTTGATTCCTTGATAACCTGCTTGGATTCAGGAGCAGTATTGTCAATCAGTACATTTCCGTCGTGGTCTACAATCTTTGTATAGAGCTTGGGTTTGATATAGGTGCCCTGGTTTGCGACAGCGGCATATGCAGCATTCAGCTCCATATTGGTTACGCCGTCTGTGATACCGCCAAGAGCAAGGGGCTGACCGATATCCGATACTACGGTGCCGTCGTTTTCGACACGTTTATCTACTAATGTCGTGAAACCGAAATTCAGCAGATAATCAAAACCAAGCTGGGGTGAAATCTGGGTCAGCGTTTTAACTGCTACAATATTTGCAGACTGTGCAATACCGTAACGCAGACTCAGCAGACCTCTGTAATTACTGCCCCACCAGTTGCTGACCGGGCGTCCGCTTGCATAATTGTAAGGAGCATCGTTTTGTACATCAGCAAGTGTAAGTCCGGCACTGTCAAGGGCAGGTGCGTAGGTGGATAACACCTTAAAGGTAGAGCCGGGCTGCCTTGTCGTGTTGGAAGCCCTGTTTAGCGTACGGCTTGCTTCCTTGACGCCTCGTCCGCCTACCATGGCAACAACGCAGCCTGTCGACTGGTCTTCAACCGTGATGGATACCTGGGGCTGGGGCGTCAGTGTCACGCGCTCTCCGTCAACCTTGTCGCCCTCGGACATGACAGCATCTTTGTATTGGTCAATCGCTGCATAGGCTTCCTCCCTGGAGGAATAGAGCAGATTAAAGGAGGCGTTTTGCTCCTTGTAGAAGGATTTAAACATTTCGGTACTATGGTTTTCTTTTTCTCCGTTTGCCTTTTCAATCGTCAGAACGTAATTCAGATACCATTTCGTATTTTCGGGATAATTTTCCTCGTTTTCATATACCTCGTCACAGATTGCCTGAATATCAGGATCCTGTGTAGTATAGATGCTCAGACCGCCGCTGTATAAGAGCCTGTATGCCTGCGTTTCGTTGAAGCCTTTTATCTCCATAAGGTCGCTTAAAACCTGTTCCGTAACCTCGTCTACAAAGTATGTATAGACGGAATTGGTTTCTGTCTCCTCGTTAACGGCAGCAATCCGGCTGTAGACATCGTCAGCCATTGCCTCATCGTATTCCTCCTGCGTGATGTAGCCCTGTTCTTTCATTTTTTCAAGGACAGTATCACGCCGTTTTACATTTTCCTCAGGATGCGATATCGGATTGTATCTGGAAGGATTCTGCGTTATGGCAGCAATGACAGCGCACTCGGAAAGCGTCAGCTGATAGGGCTGCTTATTGAAGTAGCGCGCAGACGCAGCCTTTACGCCCAGCGTATTCTGGCCAAGGTTAATGGTGTTCATGTAGATTTCAAGTATTTTTTCCTTGGACATTTTCTTTTCCAGCTCGATTGCCAGGTACTGCTCCTGAATTTTCCGCTTTATTTTTTGCATTGTGCTTTCGTTTGTCCAGTTATCAAAAACGTTATTTTTAATAACCTGCTGCGTGATGGTCGATGCACCCTGTGTAAGTCCCTTGCTCTTGATGGCGTCAACGCCCGCACGCAGGATACCCTTGATGTCAATACCGTTATGGCTGTAGAAACGCTCATCTTCAATTGCCACAAATGCGTCTGCAAGGTATTGGGGAATCATATCCATCTCTTCGGAAATTCTGTTTGAGTTGGCAGCTACCAGCTTTGCCACCTGATTTCCCTTTGCATCATAAACGATTGTGGCATAGCCCTGGGGAAGAACGGCAGCAGGGTCCACATCAGGAGCAGAACTCAGTATTCCCTTGAACATGCCGATACCAAGGCATACACCGATTACGGCTATGGACATGGCAGCAATCAGGATCAGCTTAAGCACAGACACGCCGAACATTTTTTTGAATTTTATGGTCTTTGAAGTCAGGGATTTTTGGACCTTGGATATTCCTTTTTTCCCATAATTCATAGAGTCACCTCCGTAATAAAAAGTTGTTGATTAACATGATGTAAAAACATTATAATTGTTCCTGATATGTTTTTGCACAAGCTTTCTGATGACAGCGGAAAACTGACAGGTCTGGGTTCTGCATGGAACAATTACAAATTATCTACTCATTATACCAAATTATGTTACGTAAATAAAGGATTTTTTCTATTTATATGGTTATGCCGGTAACAGTTCAGCCTTTTAATGGTTCCGAATGGGAATTTCCTCACTGCTGCCCTTCGTCCTGATTAAAATAATCCATACGGCGGAACTGTTACTGTTATTCTAATAATTTTTAACAGCTGTTTTACATTTTATACAGGGTTATGATATGATAATATCATATATTATGAGGAGAAGTGAGATGGCAAAGGAAATAAATAATCAGGAATATGAAGATTTTCTGCTGCTGACAAAGGGCGCAGAGGCGGAGCTTGTGGAGAAAAAGTCAAGGTTTATCGCGACCGTACGGCCCGCTGCCAGTGAGGAGGAGGCAGCAGCTTTTATTGATGAGATGAAAAAGAAGTATTATGATGCGCGGCATAACTGTTCCGCATTTGTAATAGGGAGCAAAGCACAGATTACGAGAAGCAGTGACGATGGCGAGCCAGGCGGCACTGCAGGAAGACCGATGCTCGAGGTACTGCTTGGAAGTGGGATAAGGAACGCGGCGGCAGTGGTCACCCGGTATTTTGGAGGAACGCTGCTGGGAACAGGCGGACTGGTCCGCGCCTATTCCGGTGTGCTCAAAGAGGCGCTTGAAAAATGCGAGACAGCCCGTCAGCATTTCGGCGTCAGGATTACAATCAGGACAGATTATAATACGGTTGGGAAAATCCAGTATTTATTGGCAGGCAAAAATATTAATATAGAGGACAGCAGTTATGCGGCTGATGTTGTAATGACGGTCATAGCGCCAATAGAGGAGTATGACCGTCTGTGCAAGGAGCTGATTGAGGCGACAAGCGCCCGTGTGGTACTTGAGGAGGTTGAACGCCTTTATTATGTGCGGTAGGGAAGCGTTATCCCGGCTCTGAAATTCTGGACACGCCGACAAAGATTTCAGATACCTTATACCATGTGGGATAGTCAACAATGCCCGAAGCAGGAAGTCCAAAGATGCGCTGAAAAGTGCGGACTGCATCGGCAGTTGCGCTTCCATAGATGCCGTCTTCGGTAATGCGCGGCAGGGCAGGATAGTTCTGTGCGATTCGGTTTAACTGCTGCTGGAGCTGCAGAACTTTCTGGCCGGAGGAGCCGATTGTCAGGTCATAGCCGGGCCAGGAGGAGGGAACGCCTGATATATATGTGGTAGAGTTAATATACATATCGCTTCCGTAGTAGTAGTGTATAATTTCAATCGGCGTGTACCCCTGGTCGCCCAGGTATTTGCTTCCCCACTGAGAGAGTCCGTAACAGGTGGTGCGGTTTCCGTCACAGTAAGAGGTAAATATCGGCTGGCTGACTCCCGGACGTGAGAGAAAGTTCGAAAAGACAGAGTCTACGATACGGCTGATATTCTCATAAATATTTCTGCCGTATATCCACTTTTGGTCATAGGCAGTGGAGGAGGTAATCGTGAAGTCATAGCCTTGGTTGCGGTACAGCGAGACGAATAGTTTCAAGTAAAGCCCTTGGTAGGAAAAAGAGGTATTTCTGTAGGGAATTGGTGGTTTATCCGGAGGATAGAAAATATAAGACAAGTGGACAAGCCTATGAGGTCATTGCAAAATAGTTAAAATACAGGGATAAATTGTTATGGATTTTGAGAACCATAGGAAGTATAATAAAGAAAAGGCAGGATGCGAAAGGAGTTGGTTAAGACATGGGTATAGCAGAATTGACAGCAAAAATCGAGAGTTTGTCGGAGGAAGATTACAACATGGTCAGTGAAGATACCCTAGTGGAACAATTCTCTGAATCCATTAAAAAGTGATATGGGAGCAACAAAACCTGCCAGAGAAGTGTCAAAGAGCATGAGGGAACTTTTGACAGCGAAAGGAGCGTAGATTTATGAGTACCGCAAAACAAATAGTAATGAATGAACTTTTAAATATATCGGATGACATACAGGACGAATTTGAGATTTTGGAAAGTTTATATAAAATGGTAAAGTTAGAGCAGAGCCGAAAGTCTGCCAGAGAAGAGGGAACACTGACTACAGAAGAGGTCAGAGCACATTTTGCAAGAAAGCATGAAGAGGATGGAGTGCTTGCATGAGAGTAAGGTGGACACGATTTGCATTAAAAGACCTTGATGATATAGAGAACTATATTGCATTAGACGACGTAGGCAGGGCGGCAGATTTTGTTGGCGAATTAATTGATTTGGGTGAATCTTTAGAGTTTAATTGGGAAAGAGGAACACAGGCAAAATGGACGAAAGATACTTCTATTAGAGAACTTTATTATCATAATTATACGCTTATATACGAAGTTCTGGAAAATGAGATACAGATTCATGAAGTTCATAATAACGCAAAAATGATTCGACATTTTAATAGATAGTTTATTTATGGGACAGCATCAATATGGTGCTGTCTTTTTCTTGCACTTCGTACATTTCACAGGCAAATCATTGGCTATTCCCACCACAGACACAGCATTTTTTCAGCGTTAATATGTATATTTCGTTCAGAGGCCCCCTTTTCTTTATTTTACCATAAAAGAGAGAGATGAACATATTTTTTGTGCATTTTTTAAACACGCTCTAGGAACAGTATTTATCATGGTAGAATATCAAAAGGCACTGTCACATAAAGATATAAAAAGCTGTAAGAGCAAGTGTGACAATATGGAGAATATGGAAACATATTCGGAAGAAGTAGAAATTGGAAAGAAAAAAGTGCGAATCACTTTAGAATTTCCATACACAGTTGACCCTAAGGATGCAGACAGATTTGAGCATATGCTGAAAGAAGTTTATCTGAATAAAATTCAAAAAGGGTCTTTACAAAGCAATTCCCAAGCGGTATCATTCCCAACCCCAAAGGGGAAAGGAGGAATGAGCCATGAGTAAAAAAGTAAGAACCTTACTTCGGGTATCATCCAGACAGCAGTTGCATGATGATGACATTCCGATACAGAGAGCAGAAGCCAAGCAGTACATAGAAAAACATACAGATTGGGTATTTGACAAAGAGTATCTGGAAAAAGGTATCTCTGCATATCACAATGTAGTGGAGGACAGAGAGGTACTCCAGGATATCATGCAGGATGCCAAGAACGGAGAATTTGACATTTTGTTAGCATACATGTCAGACCGAATCGGCAGACAGGAAGAATACAGCTTCTATGTAGCAGAATTGAATCGTCTGGGGATAGAGGTCTGGACGATTAAAGACGGTCAGCTAAAGACAGAGGAGCATATTGATAAGCTTCTCAACTATATCCGCTTCTGGCAGAACGAGGGAGAATCCAAGAAAACAGGGATGCGCGTGCATGATACCATGGTAGAAATGGTAAAGGATGGGAAGTTTGTAGGTGGAAAAGCACCCTATGGATACAAATTAGTCCTATCGGGAGAAATCAGCAACCATGGAAGAGCACTTCACAAGCTTGTAATTGTTTCCAAGCAGGCAGAGGTGGTACGTCAGATATATTCCTATGCGGTGAATCAAGGAATGGGATTTCAGAAGATTGCAAATACGCTGAATGAAAATGATATTCCTGCTCCAATTTTAGAAAAGTGGAAAAGTGGGACAGTAAGAAGTATTCTGATGAACCCTATTTATATGGGCTATATCGCATATAACAGAAGAAAAGACGGACACGCAAATTACACGAGACTTGACCGGAAGGAATGGACATATGCAAGAGAACAAAATACAGAGATTATGATTGTGCCACAGGAAACTTGGGAAAGAGCACAGGAGATACGCGAAGCAAGAAAGAAGCGAATCAATGAATCCAGGCAGTCTACAAGTGATTTGTACATGGAGCAGCACAATGTGCCATTTTCAACACGAGGAAAACTGGCACTCACAGGCTTGGTTTATTGCGGGTATTGTGGAAAGAGATTGAAAAACACAGGGTATGCAAATCATTGGACTTGCAAAAAAACAGGAGAAGAAAAAGTTTCTTATGCAGGGCGCTATGGCTGTCCGAATCATTGCAAGCCAAGAAACTCCTACTCACAGGAATATTTAGAATCCATTGTGTTTGCAACAGTAGAAAGTTATCTGGAAAATCTCAAAAAGTTTGATATATCAAGTGAAATCGAGGAAATGCAGTCACAGCAAAGCAAAAGTATAGCACGGGAAATGAAAGACCTTGAGAAAGAGATAAAAAAGCTGGTGTCAGATATAGCAATACTGGAAGAAAAGCTGCCGGATGCAATTCGGGGAGATTTTTCCTTTAGTGTAGATAAGTTATCTGCAATTATCAAAGAGAAAGAGTCAAGGAAAAATGAGATAGAGATTACAAAGAAAAGACTGAAAAAGCAGTTAGAAGAGATTTCAGTACAGAGTGAGGAAATGAAGCAGTTTATAGACCTCATGCCAAAATGGAATGAACTGTTTCAAGAATCCGATACTCAGACTAAGCAGATGATGATTTCTACCTTAGTTGATAAGATTATCGTAAAAGATGAAGAAATCACCATAAAATTTAAGATTCGTCTGGAGGAATATATGTATAAATCTTTACCTGAATGTGGTGGTTGCGGTACCACTCCGTGTAAACGCGGTTCAGTGTAAACGACATGATAACTAAGGTGTTCGCATAGATGGTGTTTTCGGGCCATGTGGCATAGATTTCCGAGGAGACTACATTTTTAATGTAATCGGTATAGCGAACATAGTAGTTTTTCGCTGTGGGGTCCTGAGGCACACCGTCATGAACAATGATATATTCGGGTATCACGACGCGGCTTAATACAATTTCACCGGATTCGTCCATAGGCTTGATTTCATCCTCAGGTATTTTGGGAGGATATTCGCCGTATAAAGTGTGGTCAGGTATCACGACCGTTTCCTCAGCAGGCGCCTCCGGAGATTCGATTTCTATCGGAGTCATTGTTACCGGCTGCACAGCAGTGACGTCGGGAAGGATTTCCGTACCGGAAATAAATACCGGTTCATAGCCCGGCGCACTGACAGAGATATTGTATTCTGCGTAGGGCATTACTTCGCTTGGCTCGGTACTGTAGGAAAGGCTCGGAGCCGGAAGGGAGATGGTAGAGGTCTGACCGGAATCATTGGTCGTGAGTGTCTGAACCACAGAATCAGGGTCTCCGGAATAGGATATTGTGATTGTGGCATTATTTATGGGGATAAAGCCCAGCGACGAGTTAACGTTGATGGTTAATTCTCCCGAGTAGGCGGGGGTCTCCGCTTTGATAATATTAGACATAAAAATCCCCTGCATATGTTTTTAATAATATATGCAGGGGATTTCTTTGTGTTACTTTTCAGATATAAAAATTATACGGACTCGTCAATCACTGCGCCGACAGCAGCTTCGGAAACCTGCGTGGTATTAGAAGCTGTATTGGCAGCAGAAGTGTCATTCGTATCTGCAGCTTCGGTTTTGTTTACAACAGTGCCGTCTTCAGTAGTCACAGTGTCAGTTTTATTATTTTTGGAAAGCAGCTTATCCAGTACGCTGTTTTTGATGCTGGATTGGTAGGGGGTATGATCTAAGAGATCGTCTAATACCTTGTTCTTTATGGAAGAACCTGACTTCTGTGCATCTTTGTCATACGTATATGCATTTGCCTTGGTTCTTTTCTTGGAAGAATCAGAAGAAGAGGTACTCTTATCCTTGGAAGAACCTGACTCCACTTCGTTGACATAAGACCGCATCAGCTTCTTGTAAGAACCTGACTTAATCATAGCTGCATCATTGAGGCTGCTGTATAAACCGCTGAAAGGTGAGCTGCCTGTATTTAATGAAGTATTAAAAAAACTGCTAAGAGAAGAAGATGTCCATGAAATGTTAGCCATAAATATCACTCCTTTGGTAAAACGATTCTGTTTCTTTGCCTATATGTTAACACAAAACAAAGAAAAATGCAATTTTTACTTTTTAAAGCCTGCCCGTTTTCTCAGGGTCGGGTCAAGGATTTTCTTCCTGATGCGCAGGCTCTCGGGAGTAACCTCCAGAAGTTCATCGGTGTCAATAAAGTCAAGCGCCTGTTCAAGACTTAAAATCTTAGGAGGCGTCAGCCTTAATGCCTCATCCGCACTGGAAGAACGCGTGTTTGTAAGCTGCTTTTTCTTGCAGACATTCAGCTCAATATCCTCGCCCTTTCCGTTCTGGCCGACAACCATACCGGAGTAAACCTTTTCGCCTGGTCCGATAAATAATGTACCGCGCTCCTGTGCATTATACAGACCGTATGTGATTGCCTCTCCTGCCTCAAATGCAATCAGAGAACCCTGCTTGCGGTATTGGATATCTCCTTTGTAAGGTCCATAGCCGTCAAAAATTGTGTTCAGAATGCCGTTGCCCTTGGTATCGGTCATAAACTCGCCGCGGTAGCCGATTAATCCGCGTGACGGGATAGAGAACTCAAGACGTGCGTAGCCGCCGCTTGCTTTTCCCATGTTCTGCAGCTCGCCTTTTCTCTGGCTGAGCTTCTCGATGACAGTGCCGGAAAATTCTTCAGGGACATCTACATACGCAAGCTCCATCGGCTCAAGCCGCTTTCCGTTTTCATCGGTCTTGTAAAGCACTTCAGCCTTGCTCACGGCAAACTCATATCCCTCACGGCGCATATTTTCGATTAATACGGAAAGATGCAGCTCACCGCGCCCTGAAACCTTAAAGGAATCTGCATTCTCTGTTTCTTCGACACGAAGTGACACATCGGTGTTCAGCTCACGGAACAGCCTGTCGCGCAGATGGCGGCTTGTCACATACTTGCCCTCCTGGCCGGCAAGAGGGGAATCGTTTACGATAAACTGCATGGCAATAGTCGGCTCGCTGATTTTCTGGAAAGGAATCGGGACAACATTGTCAACTGCGCAGAGCGTATCGCCGATGTGGATATCTGCAATGCCGGAAATCGCTACGATGGAACCGATGCCGGCTTCCTTTACCTCAACCTTATTCAGACCGTCAAACTCATACAATTTGCTGACCTTAACCTTTTTCTGCTTATCCGGTTCATGATGGTTGCAGATGACAACCTCCTGATTAACCCTGATGGTTCCGTTGTCAACCTTGCCGACACCGATTCTTCCGACGTATTCGTTGTAGTCAATCGTACTAATCAGCACCTGTGTACCTGCTTCCGGGTCACCCTCCGGTGCAGGAATATAGTCAAGAATTGTTTCAAATAACGGTGTCATGTCAACGCCCGGCTCATCCTCCTCAAGGGAAGCAATGCCTGCCTTGGCAGAAGCGAATACAAACGGGCAGTCGAGCTGGGAATCGTCAGCGTCAAGCTCTAAAAACAGCTCTAAAACCTCGTCCACAACCTCAGATGCGCGTGCCTCGGGACGGTCTATTTTATTGATGCATACAATAACGGGAAGCTTTAACTCAAGCGCCTTTCGCAAGACAAATTTGGTCTGCGGCATAGCGCCCTCAAAAGCATCAACAACAAGGATAACGCCGTTTACCATTTTCAGGACACGCTCAACCTCGCCGCCAAAGTCCGCATGTCCCGGAGTGTCGATAATGTTAATCTTTGTATTTTTATACATAACGGCTGTATTTTTGGATAAAATTGTGATGCCGCGTTCGCGTTCAATGTCATTAGAGTCCATGACGCGCTCCGCAACCTCCTGATTTTCACGGAAAACGCCGCTTTGCTTCAGCAGCTCGTCGACAAGAGTTGTCTTGCCATGGTCTACATGGGCGATGATAGCTACGTTTCTGACATCTTCTCTTTTCTGAATCATACAAATCCTCCATTATAAAAAGGTGAAATCCGCGCTTCACCTGACATACAAATCCTCAAAACTGTAATAGTATATCACTTGTCCATATTTTTTGCAACTCTCTAAAAACATTTCTACGGCATTTCACAAAATCTCAGGTATTTGTGCAAAGATACTTGTCGAAATCAGGATTATTATGTAAAATATCAGGGGATTATAGACTTTTTTGCGATATTTCAAGCTTTATTTACCGTATAAACTGGCATATGATTTAACTACAAGAACGAAGGGAGAATAAAAAAATGCAAGAAACATTAAAGACAAAAAACGGATATCATGAGCAGGTGATTGAAAACAATCAGGTAACAATTATGGGCGAAATCGTAAGCGAGTTCTCATTCAGCCATGAGATATTCGGCGAGGGCTTCTATATGGTGGATATTCAGGTAGCAAGATTATCTGAGTCCATGGACATCATACCGGTGATGATTTCCGAGAGGCTGCTTGATGTAAATGGAGACTATCGGGGGATGACAGTTGTGGTGAACGGTCAGTTCCGTTCCTATAACAGGCATGAGGAGCACAAAAACAAGCTGGTTCTTTCCGTATTTGCAAGAGAGATTGAATTCGTGGAGGAAATCAGTGAGAACATCAAGACGAATCAGATATTCCTTGACGGCTATGTGTGCAAGGAGCCTGTGTACAGGAAGACCCCTCTTGGACGGGAAATCGCGGATCTTCTGCTTGCTGTCAACCGTCCATATGGCAAGTCAGACTATATTCCATGCATCTGCTGGGGAAGAAATGCCCGTTATGCCTCTAATTTTGAGGTAGGAGAGCGCTGTCTGGTGTGGGGGCGCATTCAGTCAAGAGAATATATGAAGAAGCTTTCTGAGGAAGAGCTTGAAAAGCGGATTGCTTATGAGGTTTCAGTAAGTAAGCTGGAGCTTCCGGAAGATGAGGAGGAGATGTAAGCCGGAGGGTGAAATACAGGTCCTGCAGCAGGAAGCCGCAAAGCCGGGTTGTTACAGGAAATATCATAAATTAATAAATCGAAGTTGCAAAATCTTATGTGGTATGCTATTATGTTTGCAGTTACAAGGAAAGGACATAAGGTATGAATCAATGGAAAAAGGATTAATACAGGTGTACAGTGGGGAAGGACACGGTAAATCTGCTGCAGCGCTTGGAAGAGCCATTCAGATGGCAAGTACAGGCAGAGATGTAGTTATTATCAATTTCCTGAAGGGTAACCAGAGTGAGGAATTCCTTAAGAGAATGGAGCCGGAAATCAAAATTTTCCGTTTTGAAAAAAGCGAGGAGGAATTCGCACAGCTTTCTGATGAACGCAAGCAGGAGGAAATCCACAATATCAAAAACGGTCTGAATTTTGCAAAAAAGGTTCTCACAACCGGCGAATGCAGCCTGTTGATTTTAGATGAAGTGCTGGGACTGATTGATAACGGCATTATCACGATTGAGGATTTAAGCCACATTTTGGAGGCAAAGGGTGAGGATGTCGATATCATTCTGACAGGAATCAGGCTGAATGATGCGGTGTGCCAGCTTGCCGATGAGGTCTTTAAGATCGAGGCAGTCAACTATAAAATATATTAATGATTTCAGACAAGGAGCTTTTGCGGCTCCTTGTTTGCTGCTTTACAGAGTGAAACGGAACAGTAAGGAACTGTTAATACAGAGTAAAATTTTTGGTTACATGCAGTTGACAGTCCATACATTAGGTTATATAATGAAATGACATAAAGAAAAGATAGAGGTTGCGTTTTTTATGAGTACCTTTTATGAGGTGGCAGGCATCGTTGAGGAGAAGGGAAAGGAAGGAACGCCGAAAGCGGAAGCCGCCTGAGGGCTTTTTGGCTTGGGCATACGGTTAACAGCCGTATGACTGTCATCAAACAGATGGAGAGCTATCAATATTAAGTCAGAGCCGGCAGACGCCGGTATATGGTGTTTTGCAAGTATTGAGGTGCCGACCATCTAGCAATTAGGTGTTCGGTCTTTTTTTGCACACAAGCACCCGGATGAAAATGTCAGCAGAGCTGACATGTGCCCGGCACGCGGGTAGTGGAAAAGGACAAAAGGAAATTATTATAAAGGAGGACGTATATTATGTCTATATTCAAAGGAGCAGGTGTTGCAATCGTTACACCGATGAAACCAAATGGAGAAGTAAATTATGAAGCATTTGCAAAGCTGATTGAGTTTCAGATTGCAAATAAAACAGATGCTATTATTGTCTGCGGCACAACAGGCGAGGCATCGACACTCACTCATGAGGAGCATCTTGACTGTATCCGGTTCTGTGTAAAGCAGGTAGACAAGAGAGTTCCTGTTATCGCAGGAACAGGCTCTAACTGTACCGAGACTGCAATCTATCTCTCACAGGAGGCAGAGAAGGCAGGCGTAGACGGTTTGCTTTTGGTGACGCCGTATTATAATAAGGCAACACAAAATGGCCTGTTTGAACACTTTAAGATGATTGCAGAGTCCGTTCATGTACCGGCTGTTCTTTATAATGTTCCAAGCAGAACAGGCTGCAACATGACTCCTGCAACGATTGTCCGTCTCTGCAAGGAGGTGGAGAATATCGTCGGTGTGAAGGAAGCAAGCGGTAATATAGCGCAGGTAGCTAAGATTATGGCATTGGCTGACGGCTGTGTAGACCTTTATTCCGGAAATGACGACCAGATTGTGCCGATTCTTTCTCTTGGCGGAAAGGGCGTTATCTCAGTGCTTTCCAATATCGCACCGGAACAGACGCACAATATCTGCCAGCTTTACTTTGACGGAAAGACAGACGAAAGCTGCAGGGAGCAGTTAAGGGCGCTTGATTTGATAGACGCTTTGTTCTGCGAGGTGAATCCGATTCCTGTCAAAAAGGCAGTCAATCTGCTTGGCATGGAGGGCGGCGTGCTCAGAAGGCCATTGTCGGAGATGGAGGAGGCAAACGCAGCAAGACTTGAGAAGGCAATGAAGGATTACGGCGTATTATAGGCAGGATTACAGGAAATAATACGATACAGCAGGAACGACATTTCGGAAAGGACCATTCAAAGATGACAAAGGTTATAATGCACGGTTGTAACGGAAAAATGGGTCAGATGATAACAGGCATCATTGCGGCTGACCCTGATATAGAGATAGTGGCAGGAGTGGATGCATCAGACCATATTAAAAATGCATATCCTGTGTTTCAGAGCATTGCAGAGTGTGATGCAGCAGCAGACGTGGTAATTGACTTCTGTGCTGCCCAGGCTGTTGACGGACTTCTTGATTACTGTGTGGAGAAGCAGATTCCCTGCGTACTCTGTACGACGGGGCTTTCAGAGACACAGCTTGCCCATGTTGAGGAGGCGTCAAAGAAGGTTGCAGTGCTGAAATCTGCCAATATGTCGCTTGGTATCAATATGCTGCTGAAGATACTTAAGGATGCGGCGCAGGTTCTTGTGCCGGCAGGCTTTGACATTGAAATCGTAGAGAAGCACCACAATCTCAAGGTAGATGCGCCAAGCGGTACGGCGCTTGCGCTTGCAGACAGCATTAACGAGGAGTTTGATAACGAGTACGAGTATGTATATGACAGAAGTCAGGTGAGACAAAAGCGCACGGACAAGGAAATCGGAATCAGCGCGGTGCGGGGCGGCACGATTGTCGGCGACCATGACATAATCTTTGCAGGCGAGGACGAGGTTATTACTTTTTCGCATAGAGCTTATTCAAAGGCGCTTTTTGGAAAAGGTGCGGTTCAGGCGGCAAAATTCCTTAAGGGAAAGCCAGCCGGCAGATATGACATGAAAGACGTCGTATAGGATTGAAGCTGTAAGACGCCGTAACGGAGGCTAAGATGGAATTCAGACCATGCATTGATATACACAACGGGCAGGTGAAGCAGATTGTCGGAAGCTCTCTTGCAGATGAAAATGATTATGCAGATGAAAATTTTGTGGCAGTCAGGGGTGCAGAGTATTATGCAGAGCTTTATAAAGAAAATGGGATAAAAGGGGGACACATTATTCTTCTCAATCCTGTGTCAAGTGCGTATTACGAGGCTACGAAGGCTCAGGCGATGAAAGCGCTTGCAGCCTACCCGCAGGGACTTCAGACAGGCGGAGGCATTAATGCAGACAATGCCTCTGAATATCTTGAAGCAGGCGCTTCCCACGTGATTGTGACTTCTTATGTATTTCAGGACGGATATATTAATATGGAGCATTTGGAGAAAATCAACAGAGCTGTGGGAAAAGAACATCTGGTGCTTGATCTAAGCTGCCGTATGAGAGAAGGAAAATACTATATTGTGACTGACCGCTGGCAGAAATTTACGGACGAAACGGTTGACGACAGAACGCTTGATATGCTGATGCAGTACTGTGATGAATTTTTGATTCATGCTGTTGATGTGGAGGGAAAGAATCAGGGAATTGAGAAGGCCCTTGTAGAACAGCTTGGAGCCTGGAGCAGCCAGCCTGATAAAATTCCTGTTACGTATGCAGGCGGCGTACATAGTTATGAGGATATCGGGCTGCTTAAGCGGCTTGGCGGTGGAAAAATCAACGTCACAATAGGCAGTGCGCTGAATCTTTTCGGCGGAGAGCTTGCGTTTGATGAGGTTATCAGAAGAATACAATAGTAAAAAGCTTCGTGATATCAATTCACGAAGCTTTTTAATGAGTGGAGAAGACATTCCTCTATTAAAAAATTTATGATTGTTCAGGGTAGGAATCTGCACTTGCTGCAAATTCCGTAAGATAATGTAACGTTTACAGGCATGAAGCCGTTTCCGGAGAAAATTCTGCGTGGCTTTATGTTCGCAGCTGTAAATGCATAAAATAGCAGCGAAATCTTATAATTTCGTCACATTAACTGCCTGAGGTCCCTTTTCACCGTTTACTATCTCAAACTCTACGCTGGCGCCTTCTTCCAATGACTTGAAGCCTTCCATTAAGAGTCCTGAGTAATGAACGAAGACGTCATTGCCGGCTTCATCTGAGATAAAGCCATAACCCTTCTGATTGTTGAACCACTTTACTGTACCTTTGTTCATGATAGATACCTCCAAAATATATTCAATACTGCAGGCGCCCTTCGGCGCTGCATTCCGTTAACCGGAAGCTGCAGGGCTGAATTGTCATATACTTCCTGCAACGTTTATAGAATAGCATAGCATGTTCCAAAAGTAAAGATATTATGTTTGCATTTTCCTCATTCGGGTAACAGTTCAGCCGTATGGATTATTTGCCGTTTTCGTCCGGATAGGAATGCATAAAAGGCTGAACTGTTATAAAAAATGTGTTGTTCATTTTGTGTGCCCTTGTAAACCGGGGGGATAGTATGGTAAAATAGAAATGTTCGGAGTCAGGAAATTCGAGGTTTGCTTCGAATCATGATGTGATGTTTATGGAGGTGTGCGTGTTGGACGACAAAGAAGTGAAGAAAAAAAGAGAAAAGATAAACTATAATGTATTGTTTGTTCCGGATAAGGATACAGAAGCAGTTAAGCACCTTTCAGTCAGCCTGGAGGTATTGATTGGTTTCTTTGCAGCAATCGCTTTTCTTATTATAGCAGCGCTGGCATACTGCTTTATCGTTACAGGCGAACTGAACCGCGCAAACAACAATGTACTTACGCTCAAGACACAGGTTGATGAGATTACGCAGAAAAATACAGAACTGACAGATGAAAATAATGTCCTTCAGGAGAAGGTTACAATACTGAGCGATACGGTAAACGATAAGGTACAGCAGGAGGAGGAGCGGGAGGCGGAAATCGCGAAATCCTATATCCCGACGGGATTTCCGCTGAAGGGAACTGCTTCATACAGCGAGGAAGAAACGGAGCTTGACGGAAATCCGATTGCAATCTTTCACGCGTCCCGGGGCACAAGCGTGATAGCAACGGCAAACGGTACAGTGTCCTCAATCGCAGGCAGCGCAGAGGCGGGCTATATCGTGATGATTGACCACGGCAACGGATACTATTCCGTGTATCGAAACGGTGCGGAGCCTGAGGTTAAGGAGGGCGATGAGGTTACCAGTTCAACGGAGCTTTTTGATATACAAACAGGATATGAGCAGCTGGGGTATCAGATTATCGAAAACGAGGCATATATAGACCCGCTTGAGCTTATGGAAATCTATGGGTAAATAAAAAGGTCAGAAGTTTTGAAGCTTCTGACCTTTTGTGCATGCTGACACCTGATTTCCTCCGCTGAATTGCATACGGGTTCGGTCCACCCTTACTAATTTTTGCCGGATTCGGCAAGACGCTCGAATATCAGTTCGTAACCATCGCTTCCGTAATTCAGGGAACGGTTGACACGGCTTATGGTGGCAGTTGAGGCGCCTGTTTTTTCGGCTATTTCCAGATACGTTTTCCGGTCGCGCAGCATCGTGGCAACTTCAAAACGCTGGGAAAGGGACAACAATTCATTTACGGTGCATAAATCCTCAAGGAAATTATAGCTTTCTTCTCTCGTTCTGAGACATAAGAGCGCATCAATCAGATGGTCTACCGCCTCCGTTTTTATCTTTTTATTCATTGGCTTACCTCCATAAGATTTATCGGTACAGGCATTGCTGCGGTAAAAATATTTGCTTTAATACTGTAAAATTTTAAAGTTTTAAATATTGTAGCATATTTTCCTGATAATGTAAATGCAAACGTGTGGAAGGAATTGACAGAACAGTTGCCAGTACACAGAAGGGCGGCATAGAACTACCGCCCTTCGTTCCGGCTAAAACAATGCATAAGGCTGAACTGTTACAACAAGGGTTGGCTGTCAAACACGTGAAGCAGGCTGCTGATTGCCGTGGATTGCACTGGCTGCATGGCTGCTGCCGTGGAAATCAGTCACAGAAAAAACACATTTTTACCATATTTTATACAAACTTCCTGCATACAATATTTATGGGACAATCGGAGAGGAACTTTTTCCGGTTGCCGGTGCGAGCCTAAAGCTTCTGCAGTGCGGCTCCGTACATATAAAAACGGGAGGTAGAAGGATTTGATTGAGGTACAAAATCTTACAAAAAAATACGGCAGTCATCTGGCAGTTGACAATCTGTCCTTTCAGGTAGACAAGGGCATGATTTATGGGTTTCTTGGTCCGAACGGCGCCGGAAAATCAACAACGATGAATATTATGACCGGTTATATCGCAGCAACGGACGGCACGGTTAGAATTAACGGCTATGATATATTAAAGGAGCCGGAGAAGGCGAAAAAGTGCATTGGCTATCTGCCGGAGCTGCCGCCTGTGTATCCGGACATGACGGTTTATGAATATCTGAAATTCGCAGCGGAAATCAAACAAATCAAAAAAGCACAGCGTAACGGGCAGATTGAATCAGTAATGGAACAGACACAGATTGCGGATGTTCAAAACAGACTGATTAAAAATCTGTCGAAAGGATATAAGCAGCGAGTCGGGCTTGCGCAGGCAATTCTGGGGGAGCCGGAGGTTATCATATTAGATGAACCGACAGTCGGACTTGACCCCAAGCAGATTATTGAGATACGAGAGCTTATCCGTACGCTTTCTGACAAACATACTATTCTTTTAAGCTCCCATATCCTTTCCGAGGTCAGTGCAGTGTGCGACCATATTTTGATTATCTCGAAGGGAAAGCTGGCAGCAAGCGGTACGCCCGAGGAATTAATGACACTGCTTAAGGGAGGAAAGCAGCTTGAAATTACAGTTCTTGGAGAGCAGGAGCGTTTTGAAAATATTTTGAAAGAAATGGACGAGGTAGAAAGCTTTCACGTCGAAACAGGCGCGAAGGAAGGCGAATTGCATGGACTTGTGCGTTTTGCAGCGGAAAAAGATATTCGAAAGGAACTGTTTTACCGCCTGGCGGCATCGGATATGCCGATCATGTCGCTTGGCCTGTCTGAGAAATCATTGGAGGACGTGTTCTTAGAGCTTACGGACGAAGGAAAGGGGGAGAGCGGAAATGACGGCAATTTATAAAAAGGAGCTGCATTCCCTGATGCATACTATGATCGGGTGGCTGTTTATGCTCGTAATCATATGCCTTTTCAGCATATATGCTTCTGTCTACAATATGGCGTATGGTTCGCCGTATGTGGCATATTCTTTGGACGCCATTCTGTTTTTATTTTTTATAACTGTTCCGATTTTGTCCATGCGGGTTCTTGCAGAGGAAAGAAAGCAGAAAACAGATCAATTACTGCTTACGTCGCCTGTTTCCGTAGGAAAAATTGTGTTGGGAAAGTATCTTGCCATGGTTACGGTTTTTCTGATTCCTGTGGCATTATTTTGCCTGTTTCCGCTGTTTTTGAGCAGATACGGCACGGTGCCGATGGCTGAGTCCTATGTTGCGGTCCTTGCATTTACCTTGTATGGTCTGGCAGCAATTGCCGTGGGATTGTTTTTGTCAAGTCTTACGGAAAATATCGTGATAGCAGCAGTCGTCACGTTTGTCGTGCTGTTTATAACATATATGATGCAGGGAATCAAAGGATTGATATCAAGTACGGGAAATCTGATTACGGATTTTCTGGGGATTTTTGATTTTTATTCGCATTACAGCGGTATGATCAGCAGTGTGACAGATGTAACAGGAAACAGCAGAATTACGACGGTGTTTGATGTAACAGTTGTTGTTTATTTTATATCAGTCATTGTCTTGATGTTGTTCCTGACGACACAGTCTATCCAGAAAAGGCGCTATACGGTATCCGTAAAGAATCATTCCATGCGGAACATCACAATGGGTGCATACAGTTCAATAACAATTGTTATCGTAATTGCCCTGACTGCGGCAGTAAATTTAATTGTTCAAAAGCTGCCTGATAAGTATACCAGCATTGATGTTTCCTCCAACCAGCTTTACAGTATTACGGAACAGACGCAACAGGTTGTCAGGGGACTTGAGGAGGAGGTTCAGATTTATGTATTGGCAAAGGAGGAAAATGCGGACGAAGTGCTCAGGCAGACGCTTGCAAAATATGCTGAGCTTTCCTCTCAGGTGAAAATAAGCTATATTGATCCTTTGCTGAATCCGAACTTTGCAAGCTCTTATACCTCTGACAGTATTTCGCAGAATACAGTAATCGTGGAGACGCAGAAACGGTACAAGGTGATTCCGTATTCGGATTTTTATGAGACAGAGTTTGATTATTCTACATATCAGCAGAGCGTTACCGGATATGACGGTGAAGGGCAGCTTACCAGTGCCATTGCATATTGCACCAGTGATGATATGCCTAAAATTTATGTGATTGCAGGTCACAACGAGTATACGCTTGACACAGGCTTTACGACGGCTATCGAGAAGGAGAACATTGCGTATGAGACGATTAGCCTGATGGATTATGACGCGGTGCCGGAGGATGCCCGGTGCATCATTATCCATGCACCCGAAAAGGACTTTTCTGCAGATGATGCAGATAAGGTTATCGCATATCTCAACAATGGCGGAAAAGCAATTATCACAACGGAGTATGTAAATGCTGAGCTGCCGAATTTTAAACGCATTTTGTCTGAGTATGGAATGACGCTTCAAGAAGGCTGTGTTGTGGATAATAACGCAGAAAACTATTATCAGGCACAGATTTTCCTGCTTTCTTCGGTGGAGTATGCCGATGAGACAGAAGGACTGCATGGCAGCTACAGTTATGTCATGGCACCGTTTGCGCAGGCTGTGACGGTTCCTGAAAACGAAGTCGAACAGATGACTTATACAAAGCTGCTTACAACCTCAGAGGATTCTGTGCTGAAAAGCGCAGATAAGGAAATAACGACATTTGAAAAGGAGGAAGGGGACATTGAAGGTCCGTTCTGCATTGGGGTCAAGGCCGAAAAAACAGATGGAGAGATAACTTCTGTATTATATGTGTTCACCAGTGCACAGCTTTTTACAGACCAGTATGACAGCTATGTGTCAGGAAATAACAAACAGCTCTTCTCTAATATTATGGGAACCATTGCAAACCATGAGGTCAGCGTCTCGATTCCTGTAAAGAGCTATACGCTTGACTGGCTCACAGTGCCTGAGAAGGATTCGCGAATATTTAAATCAATCGGAATGATTGTTATTCCGGCGGTGCTTTTCATAGCAGGTCTGGGCATTTGGCTTGTGCGGAGAAAACAGTAGACTGCAGAACCGGACGTGAAGGATATTGCAGACGTTACGGGAGAGGCTTGGACAAATGAACGGGTCTGTTAATCAGATGATGCCGGTATCCTGTCTTATCCGGTCCAAAGACGACCGGACAGGGTACCGCTGTATTGATAAAGGAGGATTTGCATGGTAAAACAGAGAAAACAAATGGCTGTTTTGCTGCTGATATTATTTGCGGCATGCGGCGTGCTGGGATTTGTTTCCCTCTCATCAAAGGAGGAGGCGGAGGCGATGGCAGAGGAGGGCTTTGTGGTCAATGATATTGAAGCAGACGAGGCAACAAAGCTGATTTTTACGAATAGCACCGGAACCTATTCCCTTCGTAAGGAGGAGGAAAAATGGATTCTTGAAGAGGATAAAACTGCTGAGGTTGACGAAACAGAGGTTACAAGGCTGCTTGCCGCCGTAGCGCCGCTTCGCTCGGCGGACAGGATTGAACAGGCAGAGGATTTAAGCCTTTACGGACTGGATTCGCCAGTGCGTACGATTATGGTTTCAAACAGTGAAAAAAACAGCACCATATTGGTGGGAGACTTTAATGAGATTACAGACACCTACTATATCTGCCTGGAGGAGGATACAAGTACCGTTTACACGGCGGAATATGATACGGTCAGTGCTTTCGAGGTGCAGACTGAGGACCTGATAATAGAACCGGATGAGGAGGAAACAACGGAAGAAGCGGAGTAGCTGTGAGCAGAAAGACTAAAAATAAAAGCAAAACTCTTGATAAGTAGTTTTGAATACTATATAATGAAAGTTATCTGATATAAATATACGAGTGCTGACGATATGACAGCACTCCGGGAAAGGTATGGTAATACATATGCATATAGATACAAAAGATTTGCTGAACAGTATCATGGAGAGTTTTGACAGAATTAGTTATGTTAAGTCTCAGGATATACCCAATATCGATTTATATATGGATCAGGTAACGACTTTCATGGATAAAAATTTCCGCAAGCATTCCAGATATCCGGAAGAAGACAAGGTTATGACAAAGACCATGATTAACAATTATGCGAAAAATAATCTTCTGCCGCCGCCTGTCAAAAAGAAATATTCCAGAGAACATATCCTGGTATTGATTTTTATCTATTATTATAAGGGAATTCTGTCAATCAGTGATATACAGACGCTTCTGGAACCCGTCACAGAGAAGTTTTTCAACACAGATGAAGGGTTTGACATACAGTCCGTCTATGATGAGGTATTCCGTGTAGGATATGATCAGATTGATGCACTCAAGCAGCATGTTATGACTGAATATGCCCGTGCGGAGGAAACCTTTGCCGATGCGCCGGAGGAGAATAAGGAATTTTTACAATTGTTTTCCTTTATATGCTTCTTAAGCTTTGATGTATATATGAAAAAGCAGTTGATTGAAAAGCTGATTGATGAGATTAAGGCGGACAAAACGGCAAAAAATGCGGGCAAAGAAGAAACGAAATAGGGATGGAAAGAATGAAACTATTGTATTAAAATAATGATAATATATTGAAATTATCTGACAATAGTTTTATAATGGTATGGACGGATGGAAAGGAGGTATTCCATGGGCATATCAGGAATTACAGGTTTTTCAGGTCTTCAGAATTACAGAGTTTCATCCATACATGGAAATCCGTATAGTATGAATGCGATACAGAGAATCAGCCGTGATAATGATAGGTCGGGCAAACCGCTTGTCATTGCTTCTGAGGAGACATCGAAGGATTTATATGTAAAGGACTATGGTGAGCTTGCTGCACCGAAAAGTACCGCGACAGGTGATTTTGCCGAGATGCTGAATATTCAGGAAAGCATGTTCGCACAGGAAGAGGAAGAAAGCAGTGCAAGCCAGTCCGCTTATGCGTCTTACTTAAACGATACCATAGGAATGATGGGATTTCAGAACCGTCTGAGAGATCAGCTAAATGGAGCAGGTTTTGCACCATTTGCTTAAGGACACCTTGACAGGTGTCTTTTTATTTCAAGGAAAAGCGTGCAAAAATCCGCATTTGGAGTCCGGTCGAAACGTCAGATGCAGGGATACTATCTTATTTTTTCGGCAGGGCGTTAATGCATAGAGGGCTGAACTGATGCCGGAAATGCAGAGATTCGTTATGGTTGTTGTTGCAAAACGATGAAAAATAGTGTAACATAGAACATATTGTTGATTCTTGGGAGGATTTGTCAGTGAGAGGATATTTACAAAGCTTTCGTACAAGGCGTATTGCAGCAGTCTGCCTTGTGCTTTGCATGTGCTTTTGCCTTTTTCCGCACATCAATGTATATGCGGATGAAACAAAAACGGAATATAAAATTATGGTAAATCGCGCAGCAAATTGCGTGACGGTATATGAAAAAGATACAGACGGAACATTCAGTGTGCCAGTTAAGGCATTTGTATGTTCATGCGGCAGAGAAGGTCATGAGACGCCGCTTGGAACTTTTAAAACAAGCAATTATTACCAATGGCGTCTGATGGTAGATCATTCGTATGGTCGTTATGCGGTTCGGTTTAATAAAGGAATCATGTTTCATTCGGTACCGTATTATACGCAGAATGCCGGAAATATGGAGTGGGAACAGTTCAATCTGCTTGGAGAGCCTGCATCACTTGGCTGCGTGAGGCTGACCTGTGCAGACGCCAAGTGGATTTATGATAACTGTGCTGTCGGCACGGAGGTTGTTGTGTATGATGATGCCGAGAATCCGGGACCGCTTGGAAAGCCTGATGAGGTGAAGCTCACAGAGGAAAATCCCATGAGAAAGTGGGATCCGACCGATATCACCAGCAAGAACCCATGGAACCAGGTTAGGCCGTCGCTTTATCTGACAGGGGATTATGGCGACGGAGTGCTCAGGCTGCCAGTCGGTGCATCGCAGAATGACATATACAGTGTGGTCGGCGTGAAGGATGCGCAAGGACTGGATTATCAGATGGGCGAATATACCATCAGTATATCCGGCAGATATGATTTGAATACTGCAGGCATTTATGAGATATCTGTGCGCGGTGTTGACAAGCTTGGCGTAAGAGTGGAGAGGAATATGACATTGTGCGTGGAGGAGCAGGCAGTCTCTTGAATGAGATGCCTCCCCGTTGGTTTGCAGCGTAGCCAGCGCACTTAAGTGCGCTGGCTGGCATGTTTCTGTTAACCAGCTAGTTAACCTGTTCAGAAAACGTGTTATTTACCAAGTCTTCATATGGAACATAGTTTTCAAGTTCCCCTGCTTCCAGAAGAATATTTTGCAGGAGCATAAAGCTGTCTTCGGTGAATACAAGATCCTTTTTCCAAGTATCCTGTGCCTGATAACGGGCTACGATGGTGGTGATTGTGTCAAGTTCTGTTTCCGGAAATTGAGGTTTGATAACAGATGCTATTTCATCAGCAGAGTGGCTTGCTACGTAGTCCATACCTTTTTGGAGAGCTTTTGTGAAAGCAAGCAGAACTTCCGGATGCTCGTCAATATAGCTTTTCCGTGCACTGAATGCAGTATAAGGAACATATCCGGAATCCACACCAAGAGAAGCAACGATATATCCTGTCTGCTGCGTTTCAAGGGAAGTAGCGTGCGGTTCAAATTCTACAGTGAAGTCTGCATATCCGGCGTCGCCTTCGCGGGCGCCTGCAAATGCTGCTGCGGTAGAACCAAAGTCAATGCTGGTATCAATGGTAAGGTCGGTATCAGGGTCAATATTATTCATTTTCAATATGTATTCAAAAACCATCTGCGGCATTCCGCCTTTGCGTCCTCCAAGAACATAAGTTCCTTTCAGCATATCCCAGTGGAAGTCGTCAATTGGGGTACGGCTTACAAGGAAGTTGCCTGCACGCTGAGTCAGTTGGGCAAAATTTACGGCATAATCCTGTGCGCCCTGTAAATAGGTATAGATAGATGCCTCACTTCCCATAAAACCAATATCTGCTTCGCCCGTAAGCAGCGCAGTCATCGTTTTGTCAGCGCCGTAACCAGTCACTAGCTCAAGATTGATTCCTTCATCAGTAAAATACCCTTCCTCTATTGCTACGTACATAGGGGCATAGAAAATAGAGTGCGCAACCTCATTTAAGGTAACCTTAGTCAGGTCAGAATCATTCGTGCTTTTTTGCCCGCATCCGCAGAGCAAGGAAGGAAGGAGCAAAGCTGCTATGAGAACTGTAGATAAAATTTTAAAATGCATATGTTTTTTAATGTGTCTCATGATAATCCCCGATATACTTTTTTCTAATATATGTTAAAAAAAATAAAAAGTGCCAAAAGTTTGTTCTGATTTTTTGGAAAAAAGCTTTTAAAATGAAATGTTTTTTGATATACTTGAAAAACATGAGATGCATTGAAATTTTCTTGTGAATGAATGGAAAAACGGTGTAGAATCAGACTTTTGATAAGAATCAGGCCTTCTAAATATGCTTTTCAGGTTCGTGGAAATACGAAACAGGAGCAAACTGATATGGCAACTGCTAATAGAGCTTATTAGAAATAGTGATATCGAATCAATTGATGGATAGAAAGGATAAAAGCTATGGGCTTATATGATACATTGAACGAACAGCAAAAAAAAGGCGTGTTTACTACTGATGGACCAGTATTAATCCTTGCAGGTGCAGGCTCCGGCAAGACAAGCGTGCTTACGACACGAATCGCCTACCTGATACAGAATGCAGGCGTCAATCCCTGGAATATCATGGCAATCACATTTACCAACAAGGCAGCAGGGGAGATGCGTGACAGAGTTGACAATATTGTTGGCTATGGTTCAGAAAGCATATGGGTGTCAACCTTTCATTCAACCTGTGTCCGTATTCTCAGGAGATATATAGACAGGCTCGGCTTTGACAACAATTTTACAATATATGATACAGATGATTCCAAAAGTGTGATGAAGGAAGTGTGCAAAAAGCTGGATATTGATACAAAACAGCTGAAAGAACGGACGATTCTGAGTGCAATATCCTCAGCAAAGGATAATCTGATATCGACAACAGAGTATGAAATGTCGGCTGTGGGCGACTATATGAAAAAACGCATATCAGCAGCATATGCAGAGTATCAGCTAACGCTGAAGAAAAATAATGCACTTGATTTTGATGATTTAATTGTAAAAACAGTGGAGCTTTTTAAAAGCTGTCCGGATGTGCTGGAAAATTATCAAAAACGTTTTGAGTACATCATGGTTGATGAATATCAGGACACCAATACTGCGCAGTTTGAGCTGATCCGGCTGCTTGCATCGCGAAACCGCAACCTCTGTGTAGTGGGAGACGATGATCAGTCAATCTATAAATTCCGGGGAGCAAACATCAGAAATATTCTTGATTTTGAAAAGGTATATCCTGATGCAGAGGTGATCAAGCTGGAACAGAATTACCGTTCTACTCAGAACATTCTTGATGCTGCCAATGCGGTGATTCGAAATAATATCGGACGAAAGGATAAGGCGCTTTGGACAGATAAAGGAGCTGGAAACCGTATTCATTTCAGGGCTTTTGACAATGCCTATGAGGAAGCAGAATACATAGCAGGCGATATAAAACGTAAGAAACGGGAGCTTGTGAGCGATTATCAGCAATGCGCAGTGCTGTACAGGACAAATGCACAGTCGCGTCTTCTTGAGGAGAGTTTTATTGCATTGAACATTCCTTATAATGTGGTAGGCGGAGTCAATTTTTATGCAAGGAAAGAAATTAAAGATGTTCTGGCGTATTTGAAGACGATAGACAATGGTAAAGACGATTTAGCAGTGAAGCGCATTATTAATGTGCCGAGACGCGGAATCGGCGCTGCAAGCATTGCAAAGGTTCAGGATTATGCGGATCACATGGGACTGAGCTTTTTTGAGGCTTTGCAGCAGGTAGATGAGATACCGTCGATTGCCAGGGGAAAGGCGGCGGAGAAGCTCAGAGATTTTGTGCTGATGATCAGAATGTTCCGGACGAAGCTTCAGACAGGTTCTCTCGAGGATTTGATATCAGATGTTATTGAAACGACGGGGTATGTAAAGGAGCTGGAGGAGTCCGATGAGGATGACGCAAGGGACCGGCTTGAAAATATAGATGAGTTAATCACAAAGCTGGTGAGCTTTGAGATGGAGCGTGAGGAGCTTGGGGAGGAGGCTACGCTTTCGGCATTTCTTGAGGAGGTTGCTCTGGTGGCAGACATAGACGGTGTCAATAAAGATGACAACAAAGTGCTGCTGATGACCCTTCACAGCGCGAAAGGGCTTGAATTTTCCCAAGTATATCTGGCCGGACTTGAGGACGGCGTATTTCCCGGCTATATGACAATTACATCAGATGATCCGGAGGAAATTGAGGAGGAGAGACGTCTTGCCTATGTAGGGATTACAAGGGCGAAGGAGGATTTGACCATAACCTATGCAAAATCCAGAATGATCAGAGGCGAGACACAGTATAATGCTGTCAGCCGTTTTGTGAAGGAAATACCTGCAAATCTTCTTGATAATAAACTGCCGTCTGCAAAACGCTGGGATGAAGAGGAATATGAAAGTGATTCCTATGAGAGGAATCTTTTTCGGACAAAGCCATTTCAGACAGGGGCAGGCAGAAGCGGAGACAACCGTTGGACAGAAGCCGCATCGTATCTTGAGACATATAATAAAAAGGTAAATGCTAAGCTTTCTGCAAGCCCCGATACGTTAAGCGACACAGTGTTTGACAAGCCAG
Source organism: Lachnospiraceae bacterium (assembly GCA_017622845.1). GTDB lineage: Bacteria > Bacillota > Clostridia > Lachnospirales > Lachnospiraceae > COE1. Next base: position 104,625 of record JAGAQJ010000074.1, read on the forward strand.
GGAATAATTGGGAAGCAGCAGTGCAGCCGTCCGCTGCGCCGCTGCAGAAGCCTGCAAGAGCTGCAGCATCGCAAGGTAGTGCAAAGCCTGCGGCTAAAAAAGACCTATCAGAGATTCTTGCTTCACGTCCCAAGGCCGTTGTTAAGAAAAAAGAAACGCCTGACGCCAATAAGCCATATATAGCAAAATCCCTGAACGGTCTTTCGAAAGGAATCCCTGCTATGCCGTCAGGAGGTCTTGACTATGCGGTCAGAGACAGAGTACAGCACATCAAATACGGAGAAGGCACGGTACTGAATATTGTACAGGATACAAGGGACTTTAAGGTAACTGTAAACTTTGATGAATACGGCAATAAGATTATGTATGCGGCATTTGCAAAGCTGAAAAAGATAGAATGAAATGTTGAAACAGCGTTTTTGCAATACTGTATGCAGCCGGTTTTCCTTGACTTTCTTTAATATATTTTGTCAAATCAATGTTGCTGTGCGATGACTTGTCAGGGATGTGGTGAAGTTTTCCGCTTCAATTGTAATTCTGCAGGTCACAAAACGAATCAGAAAGTATTGAGAGAAGGAAATAGGATATAAAAATGAATATTAAGTTTAAATCCGGATTTTAAAAAGGGTGTATCTGTAACTTTTTGAATAAAGACGAAAAAGACTTATAAGAGATTGAGGTTAAAAAATAAATATCTGCATACTATGAGACAAGGCGGATATATTGCATTAAGCAGTGCTGCTGTACCGGATTATATTTATTTTGGTGAAATGGGGAATGAAACGACTAATTGATACGATTTATGGGATATGGATTTGAATTTAAATGAAGCAGTAAGGATAAAAGAAGAAAACATGGTTTCTATCTGAAAAAAGTGATGGCATACAGGAACGATTGGAGAAAAATGAAACGGAGATGAAGGAATTTCAAAATGGCATTGTAAGTTATCATGCGGATATACTTCATTTTTCTTTAGAGCATATGTCTTCTGAAGAGGTAAACACTTATTATAAAGAAATTTATCAATTTTTAGAAATGGATTATGATGATTTAAAGTTTCTGAGTGGATTGGAAGCTTTTAGAACCACAGACTTGGAAGATGAGGAAGTTGACAGCTTGGAATTTTGATTGTCTATGCCCAAGTTGAAAATTTTAGAGATTGGAGGATATTATGCTATAAAATCTGACAAAGGATTAAATAGTCTAAAAAATTGAATCAGCTATGTATTTGGGACAGTTAAATTTGAAAATTTCGAGGAACTTTCTGTATTTGTGGATTATCTTACAGAAAAAGCTGAATATTTTTAATCGGGTTATTGTTCACCAAAACATACATTATATTTTGTGACCTTGCCGTCACGACATTGACTTAATCATGTCATTTGGCAGCGCCTGAGAAATAAGTGCAAACTACTCTTGGCGAGCAAGCTCTCACGCTCATTTGTACAATGATATCTGAAATATAACCCTGTTATAAAAATTATAATAATTTTAGCAATAAAAAGGTAGTAAAATTATTGATTTAGTGATATTATATATATAGCATGACTGTTCAGCAGTTTTTCAACAATTAGTTGGCTAGAGCGTGTTTGAAAAATGATTTCTGTCACATGTATGTTACAAATTGTGGCAGATATATTCCGAATGAGGGGGTAAATTACCACAATATGACGAAAACAACAAGTCGTTGTACAGATGATAGGAATAATTTTTCAAACATTCTCTAGGGTATGGCTGAAAGAAAGCATGTTATGAGCGCATAACATGATGATACCAATAATGAAAGGGGCTTTTGAAATGAAAAAGTGGGATGACTTAGTAGAATATCTACAGGATAAAAATTTAGTAGGCAGTGATATTTTAAGTAAGTACTATACCAAATGTGACCTTAACAAGGAGAATGAAAAAAAAGGCAATACATTACTCTGGGTGCTTGCTATCATAGGTGCAGTAGCAGCAGTAGCAGCGATTGCGTATGCAGTATACCGTTATATGACACCAGACTATCTTGACGATTTCGACGATGAGTTTGATGATGATTTCGAGGACGACTTCTTTGATGATGAGGAAGACGAGGAGCAGGAGCCTGCGAAAGAAAATGAGTACACAACTGTTAAATAATGGTTGAAACAAATTTGACAAATTAAGGAATAAGGGTGCTGGCAAATGGGAGATGCTCATAAAACAGTTTTAGCTGACAAACTGAAATAGGGTAGCTGCCATACAGAGTGCGAAAGAAGACGAGTGAGAAGCGATTACTTTTCGCCCGTCTTTTTCATGTCCTTCTTCTTTATGATAACTAGTGTCTTGCCTCGTTGATATTTGGCAAAACTACACAGAATATTTGTTCATCTGCAAGGCGGATTTTCGACGGCGTAGCGGTGGTTACGGCTAGAAAATCCAATGCCGCAGATGGACGGATAGGCAAGTAGGTTTGGCTAATTATCAATAAGACAAGACACTAGGTCTAATGTCATTTTCCATTCTTGCAGAAGCTGAATATACCATCCATCAATATTATAACTTGTATATATGATGTCCATCTGAATTTTTCCAATCCTGATTTTTCAGCTCAAAAACCGGAAGTGCCATAATCAAACTTCCAAATTAGAAAATTGATTTTCGGTATAAATCGTAGATATCAATATTAGCCTCTACAAATGCGTCTATCAATTTTTGATAACCATTTGTCTGCATAAAAGTATATTCGTTTTCGGATATAGGATTGAGCATTAACCATGTGATAACACGTTTATCTGTTTCTATTGTTCCCAAATCAGACTTGAGTGAAAACGGCGGAATTAAAAGAATATGTTTCATGTCGATATTGGGTTGGTATATCGGAATGATATCCTTATAAACTTCGTATGGATGCGCTCGTACTTTTCCCTTTATCATAGCAAATGCACAAGTGGATAAAAGCCCGTCAAACCAATTATTCCTGCTATCGCAAATTCCCATGAACTCAATATTTAATTCCTTATTATCTGCTGTCAACAGATTTTGACATTTATAAACACCTAATGTAGAGTAAGCAGTGACTCCTTCAAAGGGACTATCTGGGCATTTAATAATCTCAATAGAAGCTTGTTCGTCATCCGAATCAAATGTTCCAAATTGAAGAGGCTTTTCAAAAACCTCTTGGACTCTGGATAAAACTAAATGTCTTTGTTTCATATCTGAATATGTCTGTTCCATACAATTATCCACTCCTCAGCTTGTGCTGTATTCTAAATCTCGATTTAGGTAAATTTAAATACATCTCATGTTTCTATTAATCGGTTGCTGACAATGCTCCTTTGTCTCCGGTTGCTGAATTTAAATACATCTCATGTTTCTATTAATCGAGTCTATGTGGAATAATGGAGCACCGTATTACTAATTTAAATACATCTCATGTTTCTATTAATCTTGCTCGCTATTGATTTATGTTGGTGCTTAATAATTTAAATACATCTCATGTTTCTATTAATCCCGCACCGGTGCGCCGATCAAACCGTCAAATGACATATTTAAATACATCTCATGTTTCTATTAATCGCCTGATTTCTTTTTCAACAGATAGTACTCAATATCATTTAAATACATCTCATGTTTCTATTAATCTTCCTAGCCATTTGCAGCCCTCCTGTCATGCTCATCATTTAAATACATCTCATGTTTCTATTAATCCAGCCGAGCAGCTTACAAAGAAAGCAAAGACATATCTATTTAAATACATCTCATGTTTCTATTAATCTCCATTAAATCCTTACTAATAATTCCACCATTCTCCATTTAAATACATCTCATGTTTCTATTAATCGTCCGTTTCCGAAGCAAAAGGATTTTTGGAATATAATTTAACCTGTTGTGCTAGTTGATTGTCGGTATAGAAAAACTTCAACAAAATATGCTATCCTATAGTTGTAAATCA